>JBFWPT010000003.1:82184-167846 GCA_050249835.1 Thermoleophilia bacterium | reverse complement strand
GATTTCGTGCATCCGCGCCGCGAGATACGACGGATTCAGGCCAGGTCCGGGAAGTGCAGCGCCAGCTCGCGGACGCCCGACTCCGGGCTGTCGGAGCCGTGGATGATGTTCTCCCCCACCTCGAGCGCGTAGTCGCCGCGGATCGTGCCCGGGGCGGAGTCGAGGGGGTTGGTGGTGCCCATCATCGTGCGCAGGGCCGCCACGGCGCCGTCGCCGCCCTCCACCGCCAGCATCACCACCGGGCCCGAGGTGATGAACTCGACGAGCTCGCCGAAGAACGGCCGCTCGCGGTGCTCCCCGTAGTGCTCCTCGGCCGCCGCGCGGGCCATCACGCCCTTGCGGATCGCGACGATCGAGAACCCCCGCCGCTCGATGCGGGAGATGATCTCACCGGTCAGCCCGCGGGCCACGCCGTCGGGCTTCACCATCACGAACGATCGCTCACTCATACGATTCCTGGTCACCTCGTGGTCGTCTCCAGCGCCCGGTTCGCCCGGTGTCGCCACTACCGCTCTTCTCGGTGCTCTCGGGCAGCTCCCGCGAACGGCGCCGCGCGGCGCTCCGCTCCGCGGCGGGCGTCCCGGTGTCCGCCGCCTCCACCCCCGGCGCGGGCGCCCGGTCGAAGATGCGCATGCGGAACTCCAGCTCGGTCAGGCGCTGGTCGAGGTCGCGCACGTCGTCGTGCGACGCCACGCCGGCCTGGCGCAGCGCCCGCGAGGTGCTGATGGAGTCCCCACCCGAGGCCATGCCCTCCCGGGCGAGCAGCCGCCCCACGATCTGCTGGCCCTCGGCGTCGCCGAGCTCGCCGAGGCGCTGCTCCAGCGCCAGCAGCTCCAGCTCCCGCTCGCGCGCCTCGTCCAGGTACTCCGGCGGGCGCACGATGAGGTAGATGACCGTCCCGAGGAACGGGATCAGCACCGACAGCGCGACGCAGGCGGCGACGAGGGGCGGCGCCTCGATGCGGCGGCGCGCGTCCTGGTAGGTCCACCAGATGAGCGCGAACCACAGCAGCACCACGAAGATCTGCAGCAGCACGCTGATCGCGGACCACAACGCCGAGTCGAAGAAGTTCGAGATCGACTCGAAGGGATCGCTGCCGTCGTCGCCCGACTGCAACGGGAGGACGGGCAGCACGAAGCTGAACGCGTTGGCCATGCGGTCTATTTCGCCTCGGTGGGGTCGGTGCCCTTCCGGGCGGGCGCGAGTGTAGCAGGGGGTCCCTGGGCCTCCCCGGCCATCCGCGGGCGCAGGTCGCCGAGCAGGTAGAGGGACCCGGTCACGACCACGACGCCGCCCGGGGACGCCGCCTCGCGGGCCTCCGCGAGGGCCTCGGCCGGGTCGGGCACGGCCCACGCGGGCACCCCGGCGTCGCCCGCCAGCCCGGCCAGTTCGACCGCGTCGATGGCCCGCGCGTGGGTCGAGCGCGTGGTGAAGACCAGGTCGGCCACGCCGGCGAGCGACGCCACCATGTCGTACGCGCGCTTGTCGCCCAGCACGGACATGACCGCGGTCACCGGCCCGCGGTCGCCGACGATCTCCGGCAGCGCGGCCGCGAGGGCCTCCATGCCGGCCGGGTTGTGCGCCCCGTCGAGCACCACGTCCGGCGGGCCCGGGAAGACCTCCATGCGGCCCGGCACCTCCACGCCCGCGATCGCCGCGCGCAGGGCCTCCGCGTCGAGCGGGCCCCCGGCCACCATCTCCGCGCCCGCGACGGCCACGGCGAGGTTGTCCCGCTGGAAGGACCCGCGCATCGCGAGCGGCAGCCCGGCGTAGGTCGCGCGGGGGGTCGTGACCTCCACGCCCTCCGGCGTCGCGCGGGCCGACAGCCCGTCGCCGTACCGCAGCGGGCGCAGGCCGCGGGCGGCGCACTCGCCGGCGACGGCCTCGTCGGCGGCCGGGCTCAGGCGCCCGACGACCAGCCGGTCCGACCCCTCGGGGCACACCGACAGCTTCTCGGCCGCGATGGCGGCCTCCGTCTCGCCCAGGAACACCGTGTGCTCCAGGGAGATGTTGGTGAGGATCACGGCCGCGTCCGGCTGCAGCACGTTCGTCGCGTCCCAGCGGCCGCCGAGCCCGGCCTCGATGGCCATCGCCGCGACGCCCCGCTCCCGGAACACGGTGAACGCGATCGCGGTGAGGGCCTCGAACTGGGTCACCCGGTCGCCGTCGGGCAGGTGCAGCCCGTCGGCGGCGTCGCGGACGACCGTGGCGGCGGAGGCCAGCTCGCCGTCCCCGATGGGGGCGCCGTCCACCTGGACCCGCTCCTCCCAGCCCACGACGTGCGGCGACAGGTAGGCGCCCACCGGCCCGCCGAGCGTGCCGAGCGCCGCCGCGGCGAGGCGTGTGGTGGAGGACTTGCCGTTCGTCCCGACGATGTGGAGCGCCGGGGCGTGGCGCTGGGGGTCGCCGAGCGCCGCCAGGAGGGCCTCGATGCGCTCCAGCCCGAAGCGCATGCCGAGGATCTCCAGCCCCGCGATCCAGTCGCGGGCCTCCCCCGGGGTCACGGCCCGGCGATCCGGGCGAGCCGCGCCGACAGCGCGTCCCGCTCGGCGGCGTACCGCTCGGCCTTGTCCCGCTCGGCCTGGACGAGGTGGGCGGGGGCCCGCTCCACGAACCGGGCGTCGCCCAGCTTGCGCGTCGCGCGCTCGAGCTCCGACTCGGCCTGGGCGAGCTCCGCGGCGACGCGCTCGCGCTCGACCTCGGGGTCGACCGCCTCGGCCGCCGTCCCCACCGCGATCGAGCGGCCGTCGCCCAGCAGCGTCGCGACCAGCGTCGGCACGACGTCGTCCGCGGCGGCCTCGACGGCGTCGAGGGCGGCGACCGCCGGGTGCGGCGCGGGGCTCATCACGAGGGGGGTCCGCGGCGGCAGGCCCCGGGTGGAGCGGTAGGCGCGGAGCGCCGTGACGGTCTCGCGCACCGCGGCGATCTCCTCCTCGGCGGCCTCGTCGCGCGGGCCGGGGGCGACCGGCGGAGGGTGGACGGCCATGAGGCCCTCCGCGCCGGGCATCCGCGACCAGGCCTCCTCGGTCACGAACGGCATGAGAGGGTGCGTCAGGGCGAGGATCTGCTCCAGGGCGTGGCCCGCCATCTCCGGGGTGGCCTCACCGGCCTTCAGCAGCTCCAGGTACCAGTCGCAGAAGTCGTCGAAGACCAGGTGGTAGACGAGGTCCGCGAGCTGGGAGAGCGCGAAGGAGTCGGTCAGCTCGCGCGCCCGGGAGACGGCGTCGTCGATGCGGGACGCGATCCAGCGGTCGGCGAGCGTGGCCGCCGGGGGCGCCTCGGACACCACCGACCCGCCCCGGTCCACCACGAGGCGCGCGGCGTTCCAGAGCTTGGTGACGAGCTGGCGACCCTGGTCGATGCGGTCGGCGCTGAACCGCACGTCCTGGGTGCTGGACATCATGAGCAGCCCGAAGCGGAGGGCGTCGGCGCCGTGCCGCTCGATCTGCTCCAGCGGGTCGATGCCCGTGCCGAGCGACTTGCTCATGCGCCGCCCGTCCGGCGCCTGCACCACCGAGTGGATGTAGACGTCCGAGAACGGCTCGGTGCCCATGTACTCGACGCCCATCATCACCATGCGGGCGACCCACAGGAAGATGATGTCGCGAGCCGTCGAGAGCACCTGGGTCGGGTAGAAGCGCTCCAGCTCCGGGGTGCGGTCCGGCCAGCCGAGGGTCGCGAACGGCCACAGCGCCGACGAGAACCAGGTGTCGAGGACGTCCGGGTCGCGCTCCCAGCCCTCGCCCTCCGGCGGCTCCAGGCCGGCGTGGACCTCCTCGCCCCGGTACCAGACCGGGATCTGGTGGCCCCACCAGAGCTGGCGCGACACGCACCACGGGCGGATCTCGCGCATCCAGTTGAGGTAGACCTCGCCCCACTTGGACGGCGTGAAGGTGACGCGCCCCTCCTCCACCGCGGAGATGGCGGGCGCGCTCAGCTTCGTCATGTCGCAGAACCACTGGAGCGACACGAGCGGCTCGACGCGGGCGCCGGAGCGGTGCGAGAACGGGACGACGTGGGTGTACGGGCGCTCTGCGCGGATGAGGTCCTGCGCGCGCAGGTCCTCGACCACCCGGACGGAGCACTCCGCCGGCGTGAGCCCGGCGTACCGCTCCCCCGCCTCGGCGGTCATGCGGCCGTCCTCGCCGATGACGTTGATCGCCTCGAGCCCGTGCCGGCGGGCGATCTCGAAGTCCTCGCCGGAGTGGGCGGGCGTCACCTTGAGGGCGCCGGTGCCGAACTCCGGCTGGACGTGGTGGTCGGCGATGACCGGGATGACGCGCCCGAGGAGCGGCAGCGTGACCGTGCGGCCGACCAGGTCGCGGTAGCGGTCGTCGTCCGGGTTCACGGCGACGGCGGTGTCGCCGAGCATCGTCTCCGGGCGGACGGTGGCGACCACGATCTCGCCGGAGCCGTCGGTGAGCGGGTAGGCGATCGAGGTGAGGGTGTCCTCGACCTCGCGGTCCTCGACCTCCAGGTCGGAGATGGCCGAGCCGAGGCCCGGGTCCCAGTTGACCATGTAGCGGTCGCGGTAGATGTAGCCCTTCTCGAACAGGTCCACGAAGACGTGCTGCACCGCGCGGGCGTAGCCGTCGTCCATCGTGAACCGCTCGCGCCCGTAGTCGAGCGTGCAGCCGAGGCGCCGGAGCTGGCCGATGATGGTGCCGCCGTACTCCTCGCGCCATTCCCAGACCCGCCGGGTGAACTCCTCCCGGCCGATCTCCTTGCGGGAGATGCCCTGGGCGGCGAGGGCCTTCTCGACGACGGCCTGGGTGGCGATGCCGGCGTGGTCGGTGCCGCAGATCCAGAGCGTCTCGAACCCGGCCATCCGGCGGGTGCGGATGAGCAGGTCCTGGATGGTGTTGTTGAGCGCGTGCCCCATGTGCAGGGCGCCCGTCACGTTCGGCGGCGGGATCGCGATCGTGTAGGGCGGCAGGTCCGACCCGGGGTCGGCGTGGCCGATCCCGGCCTCCTGCCAGGCGGCGTCCCACCGCGCCTCGACCCGGGCAGGGTCGAACCGGTTCGGCGACTGGCTCACGGGCGCCGCGGGCGCAGGGTGGCTAGGCGGACTCCCCGCCGGCCTCGGCGGCCCGGTCGGGCGCCTCGGTGACGAGGGTCGGCGGGAGCCCCTTCTCGATCGTCTCGCGGGTGACCACGCACTTGCGGACGTCGTCCCGGGACGGGAGCTCGAACATCACGTTCATCAGGGCCGCCTCCATGATGGAGCGCAGGCCGCGGGCGCCGGTCTCGCGCTCGAGCGCCTTGTCGGCGATCGCGTTGAGCGAGTCGTCGGCGAACACCAGCTCGACCTCGTCGAACGAGAAGAAGCGCCGGTACTGGCGCACGAGCGCGTTCTTCGGCTCGGTGAGGATCTGGACCAGGTCGTCGCGCGAGAGCTGGTGGACGGCCGAGATGACCGGCAGGCGCCCGATGAACTCGGGGATGAGGCCGTAGTTCATGAGGTCCTCGGGGAGCACCTCGCTGAACAGGTCGTGCGGGTCGTGCTCGTGGCGGCTGCGCACGTCGGCGGCGAAGCCGACGCCCTTGTGGCCGATGCGCCGCCCGATGATCTGCTCGAGGTTCGCGAACGCGCCGCCGCAGATGAACAGCACGTTGGTGGTGTCGATGGTGAGGAACTCCTGGTGGGGGTGCTTGCGGCCCCCCTGCGGCGGCACCGACGCGACGGTGCCCTCCAGGATCTTCAGCAGCGCCTGCTGGACGCCCTCGCCGGACACGTCGCGCGTGATCGACGGGTTGTCCGCCTTGCGCGCGATCTTGTCGACCTCGTCGATGTAGATGATCCCGGTCTCGGCCTTCTTCACGTCGAAGTCGGCGGCCTGGATCAGCTTGAGGAGGATGTTCTCGACGTCCTCGCCGACGTAGCCGGCCTCGGTGAGGGCCGTGGCGTCCGCGATGGCGAACGGGACGTTGAGGATGCGCGCCAGCGTCTGGGCGAGGAGGGTCTTGCCGCACCCGGTGGGGCCGAGCAGCAGGATGTTGCTCTTCTGCAGCTCGATGTCGCTGTCCCCCGACGACATCATGTTGACGCGCTTGTAGTGGTTGTAGACGGCGACGGCCAGCGTGCGCTTGGCCTCCTCCTGCCCCACCACGTAGTCGTTCAGGACGTCGTAGATCTCACGCGGGCGCGGGAGCGACTCCGGGTCGAAGGTGACCGGGGCCGTGAGCTCCTCGTCGATGATCTCGTTGCAGAGATCGATGCACTCGTCGCAGATGTAGACGCCGGGGCCGGCGATGAGCTTCTTGACCTGCCGCTGCGACTTGCCGCAGAAGCTGCAGAGGAGCTGCTCGTTCGACTCGGGGGACTTCGCCATCGGACCGGGACCCGGGCTAGTGGGACTCGATGACCCGGTCGACGATGCCGTACTCCTTCGCCTCCGGGCTGCTCATGAAGAAGTCGCGCTCCGTGTCCTTCGCGACCTTCTCGAGGTCCTGGCCGGTGTGCTTGGCGATGATCTCGTCGAGCCGCTTGCGCAGGTCGATGATCTCGCGGGCGTGGATCTCGATGTCCGTCGCCTGGCCGCTGAAGCCGCTGGAGACCTGGTGGATCAGGATCTTGGCGTTCGGCAGGGCCATCCGCTTGCCGGGGGCGCCGCCGGCCAGCAGCAGGGCGCCCATGCTCATCGCGATGCCGACGCAGATCGTGGACACGTCCGGCTTGATGAACTGCATCGTGTCGTAGATCGCGAGGCCCGCGTACACCGACCCGCCGGGCGAGTTGATGTAGAGCGAGATGTCCTTGTCGGGGTCCTCGCTCTCGAGGTGCAGGAGCTGCGCCACGATGAGGTTGGCGATCTGGTCGTCGACCGGGGTGCCCAGGAACACGATGCGCTCGTTGAGCAGGCGCGAGTAGATGTCGAAGGACCGCTCGCCGCGCGAGGTCTGCTCGACGACCATCGGGATCAGTGGGCTCATGCGGTGGGCTCCGTTCCGGTCGTGCGGGCTATCGGGGGTCGCCGGGCGTCCACAGTTTCCCGGCGGGGGCCGCCTTCCCTTCCGCGGGCTCGGCGGTCGCGGCGGCCTTCTTCCGGTCGTCCTCGGGGGTCCACAGCCGCTCGCGCGCCTCGGCCTGCGCCATCGGGATGGCGGTCGCGCTCTCGATGAGGTGGTCCACGGCCTTCCGGAGCCGCATGTCCTGCCGCAGCGCCTCCCAGCCCCCGTGGTGCTGGAGGTCGTGCATGAGGCGGTCGGGCGCGCGGCCGGTGGCCTCCGCGTCCTGGCGGACCTGCTCCTCGATCTCCTCGTCCGTGACCTCGACGGCCTGGGCGTCGGCGACGGCCTCCACCACCAGCTCGCGGCGGATGGCGGCCTCGGCGTCCGGGCGCAGCTCCTCGACGACCTGCTCGAGGGTGCGGCCCGTGGCCGACAGGTACTGCTCGAAGGAGACGCCCTGGGGGAGCTGGTCGGCGGTCTGCTGGAGGATCGTGCCGATGCGGCGGTCCACCATGACGGCGGGCACCTCGACCGTGGCCTTCTCGGTGACCGCGTCGATCACCATGCGCCGGTAGAGCTCGTCGACCTGCGATTCGGCGGACTCCTGGAGGCGCCGCTCCAGGTCGGCCTTCAGCTCGTCGAGCGTGTCGAACTCGCTGACGCCGATCGCCAGCTCGTCGTCGAGCTCCGGCAGCACGCGCTCCTGGACCGCCTTGACGGTGACCGAGTAGTCGACCGTGCGGTTCCGCAGCTCCGGGCGCCCGTCGGTGTCCCCGTAGGTGACCGGGAACGCGACCGTCCCGCCGGTCTCGACGCCGCGCAGCGCGCGGTCGAACTCCGGCACCAGGCGGCCCCCGCCGATCTCGACCAGGTAGTCGCGGGCGGTGGCGTTCTTGAGCTTCTTGCCGTTCTCGGATCCGTCGAAGTCGATGACGACGAAGTCGCCCTCCTCCGCGGCCCGCTCGACCGGCTGCAGGCGGCCGGCCTGCTTGCGGAGCTGCTCGAGCTGCTCGTCCAGCGCCCCCTCGGGCACCTCGGCGTCGGCGCGTCCCACCTCGATGCCGGCGTAGTCGCCGAGCGTCGCCGTCGGCCGCACGGGCACCGTGGCCGTGAAGGTGAGGTCGCCCTCGTCCGGGACGCTCTCGAGGTCGAGGTCCGGGTCGTCGATCGGCTGGATGCCGGTCTCGGCGACGGCCTCGGAGTACCACGCGCCGAGCGCGTCGCGGAGCATCTCCTGCACGACGGCGTCGTGGCCGACGCGCTGCACGATGACCTCGGCGGGCGCCTTGCCGGGACGGAAGCCGGGGACGCGCACCTCACGGCCGAGGCGGCGGATCGCCCGGTCCATCCGGCGCTGCACCTCGTCCTCCGGGACGGCCACGTCCAGCCGGACGCGGTTGTCCTCGAGGGTGGTCACGTCGGCGGTCAGCGGCATGTGTCAGTGCACCTGTATGCGGGTGAGAGGACTCGAACCTCCAAGGGTTGCCCCACTAGGACCTAAACCTAGCGCGTCTGCCAGTTCCGCCACACCCGCGGGAACAGGCGTCGAGGGGTGAACGATGGGATTCGAACCCACGACCGCCTGGACCACAACCAGGAGCTCTACCAGCTGAGCTACGTCCACCACGACGGACCCGGAGGCCCGGGGGCCAGCATAGCCGAGGGCCCGCCGGAGGCGAAGCCCCGGCCCTCAGCGGGTGACCACGTCGGTGCCGCCCAGGAGCGACCACATGCGCACGCGGATGACGGGGGCGCCGGCCGCCGGGGGCGGCCCCTCCAGGCGGACGTCGTTCCCCCCGAGGAGCGCGAACCCGCCGGCGTCCACCTCGACGCCCGCGGGCACGGTGATCGTGGAGCCGCCCATCAGGGACCAGACCGTGACCTCGGTGACGCGGCCCCCGACGGTCGCCTCGCGCAGGTCGAGGTCGGCGCCCCCCATCACGTTGACGACCGTGCAGCGCGGCGCGATGCGCCAGCGCCCCCGGTGGTCGCCGCCGCCCAGGATCCCGAGCACCCAGCCGACGCCGCGGGACCGGCCGGCGGGCGCCGGGGCCGGCGCGCCGGGCAGGTCGGCGGTCACGAACTCCAGGTCCCCGCGGGTCGTGGCCGCGAGGGCGGCGTCGGTGCGGTCGGCGAGCTCCTCCAGCGTCAGGCGCCCCTCGGCCGCGGCCTCCGCGAGGGCGTCGAGGGTGGCGTCGCGCTCGCCGTCCGAGGCCCTCATCGCCCTGTCGCCGGCGTCCATGGCCCGATCCTGCCACAGACGGGCATGATCGCCGGGCCCGCCCGTCCACGCCCGAGGAGGCGCCGTGAAGGAGTCGCTGGCCCCCGGCCTGGAGCACGAGCTGCGGTTCGTGGTCCCGGAGACGAAGACCGTCCCCGCCCTCTACCCCGAGTCCCCCGAGTTCGCCGCGATGCCCGCCGTCTTCGCCACCGGGTTCATGGTCGGCTTCATCGAGTGGGCCTGCATCCGGGCGATCGGCCCGCACCTCGACGAGGGGGAGCTCTCCCTCGGCGTCCACGTCGACCTGAGTCACGACGCCGCCACGCCCCCGGGGATGGAGGTCGTGGCGCGGGTGCGCCTGGAGGCCGTCGCGGGGCGCCTGCTCACGTTCTCGGCGGAGGCGGAGGACGCGGCCGAGCGCATCTGCGCCGGCACCCACCGGCGCTTCGTGGTCGACCGGACGCGATTCGAGGCGGGCGTCGCGAGGAAATCGGACCAGGCGTGATCCGATATCCCTCGACCAGGGGTCGATGGTAGGGTCGCGCCCGCCGCCTCCGCGGCGGCGATCCCACGCCCGTCAGGCCGAATCGAAGGTGCCCCCGTGAACATCGTCTCCCGACCGGCGCGCGTCCTCATGGCGCTCGCCGCCCTCGTCGTCCTCGCGTTCGGCACGGCCGCCGCCACCGCGGCCCCCGCCCCCTTCGCCCTGCGCTTCTCGGCGAACGCGCCCGGTGATGTCGCGATCACGGGCAACACGGTGATGACCTGCCCGGCGGCGAACGCGGCCTGCGCGCCCGCCCGGGCCGGCGCCGCGAACCAGAACAACTCCTTCGCGATGGGCTTCGTGGACGCGGACAGCGATCCGGCGACGTTCAACTCGAGCAGCGCGGCGCTTCAGCTCCCGCCCGGCTCCACGATCCTGTTCGCCGGCCTCTACTGGGGCGCCAAGAGCGTCGCCGGCGGCGGCTCCGGCGCGCTGCCGCCGCCGAACGCGGCCGCGCAGGCGTCGGTCAAGTTCCAGGCGCCGGGCGCGGCGGCCTACTCGACGATCACGGGCACGATCATCGGCACCACCCCGGACAGCGGGACGAACTACCACGCCTTCGCGGACGTCACCGCGCAGGTCACCGCCGCGGGCGCGGGCACCTACGGCGTGGCGGACGTCCAGGCCGGCAGGGGCTCCAACACCTGGGGCGGCTGGTCGCTCGTGGTCGCCTACCGCGACCCGGCGGCGCCGTTCCGCAACCTGACGGTGTTCGACGGCTACCAGTTCGTCGCGAGCTCCAACCCCGCCGTGAACATCCCGATCAGCGGCTTCGTCGCCCCGCCCGCCGGGCCGGTGCGCCTGCGCCTCGGCGTGGTCGCCTACGACGGGGACAAGGGCAGCCCGGGGTCGGTGTTCCTCGGGGACTCGTTCAGCCTGCCCCAGTCGGTCATCTCCGACGCCCTCAGCCCCGCGAACGACTTCTTCAACAGCACCCTCTCGCGCGAGGGGACGCGCTTCACGGCGAAGTCCCCCGACTACGTGAACCAGCTCGGCTTCGACGCCAAGGTCCTCGCGGTCGACGGCCTCATCGCCAACAGCGAGACCTCGACGACGATCGGCCTCATCACCGGCGGCGAGAGCTACTACCCCGGCGTGGTGACGGCGGCGATCGACCTGTTCGCGCCGACGCTCACCTCGACCAAGACGGTCACCGACGTGAACGGCGGCCAGGTCGAGCCCGGCGACGTGCTCGAGTACGCGATCGCGCTCCAGAACACCGGCCTCGACGCCGCGGTGGGCGTGAGCCTCACCGACCCGATCCCGGCCAACACGACCTACGAGGCAGGCTCCCTCCAGGTGTCGGGCGGCGCGAACACCGGCCCGAAGACCGACGCCGCGGGCGACGACCAGGCCGAGGCCGCGGGCGGCGGGGTGACCTTCCGCCTCGGCGCCGGCGCGACGGCCGCCGCCGGGGGCTCCCTCGGCATCGGCGAGAGCACCGAGGTGCGCTTCCGGGTGCGCGTCGGGGCGTCCACCCCGGCCGGCACCGTGATCCCGAACACGGCCACGATCGACTTCACCGGCGCGACGACCGGCATGCCCTTCAAGGACACCACCGCCCCGGCGACGGTGACCGTGGTGGGCGCCCCGAGGCTCGGCGCCGCCAAGACGGCCACCCTCGAGGTGGACGCGGACCGCAGCGGCGGCGTCTCCGGCGGCGACACGCTCCGCTACTCGATCACGGTCACCAACTCGGGCAACCAGGCCGCGACCGGGGTGCGGCTGGGCGACCAGCTCGACCCGAACACCCGCCTGGTGAACGGGAGCGTGACGACGACCGCCGGCACGGTCACGGCCGGCAACGGCTCCGGTGACACCGCGGTCGGCGTCGCGATCGGCACCCTCGCCCCCGGCGCATCGGCGACCATCGCGTTCACCGCGCAGGTCGTGAACCCGCTGCCGCCCGGCACGACGCGGGTGCTGAACCAGGCCGTGGTCGACGCCGACGGCCAGCCGCAGGTGCGCACCGACGATCCCGTGACCGTCCTGCTGGGCGACGCGACCACGGTCGCGATCGGCGGCCGTCCCGCGGGCGCGCGCCTCGCCATCGACGTGCGCGGCCCGGCGCGGGCCCGGCCCCTGCAGGTGGTGCGCTACTGCGCCACCGTGCGCAACCGGAGCCGCGTGGTGGCCCGCGTCCTGACGATCCGGGTGCCGGTCCCGGCCGGGACCGTGGTGGCCGGGCGCCCGAAGGGCGCGCGCATCGTGGGCGGCCGGATCGTGTGGACGTCGGCCCGCCTGGCGCCCTCCCGCACCCGCACCGTGTGCTTCCGCCTCCGCCTGCTCGGCCCGGCCGGCTCCGTGCGCGCCCCCCAGGGGATCGCCGTCGCGACGAACGCGTCGCGGGTGACCGACCGGACGCGCACCCGCCTCCTCGGGCGGCCGGGGCCGCAGCAGCCGGCGGTGACCGGGTGAGCCCCGGCTGAGGCCGAAGGGGACCGCGTGGGCCTCGTGCGGCGCCGGACCGGGGAGTGGGCCTGGGACGGCGTCGCGCCGCGGGCCTACTCCTCGGGCGCCGAGCGGCATACGCTGATCGGCGCCGGCGAGGGCGCCCGCGACGTCGAGATGCGGTACTTCCGCATCCCGGCCGGCGGGGCATCCGCGCGGGAGAGCCACCCCCACGAGCACGCGATCCTGGTGCTCCACGGCCGCGCCTCCGTGCTCCTCGGCGACGAGGTGGCCGACGTCGGCCCGGGCGACGCCGTCTTCGTCGCCTCGGGCGAGGAGCACCAGCTCACGGCCCTCGGCGACGAGGACCTGGGCTTCCTCTGCACGGCCCTCGTGTCACGGGGCCGGCCCCCCGCCTGACGGGGCGTCGGAGGGGTCCCGCGGCGCCGGATCCGGGACGAGCGGAACGGCCTCTGTGCAGGCCTTTCGGCGAAGTGTTCCACTTGGAACCCGGCACGCGGTCCAACCGGGAGAGTGGCGCCGCTAGGGCTCGACGACCACCTTCGTGGCGGTGCCGGAGCGGGCGAGGTCGAAGGCCTCGACGACCCGGTCCAGGGGGACCCGGTGGGTGATGATCGCCCCGGCGTCCACGGCCCCGGCCACCAAGAGGGCCAGGGCGTCGCGGGTGTCGAGGGGCCCCGCGGAGTACGTCGACTGGATCGTGACCTCGCGGAAGAAGGCGGCCCCCAGGTCGAGGGGGACCAGGGTCCCGGGGCGGGGCGGCGCGAAGAGCTGCACCACGCCCCCGGGGCCGGCGAGCGGGAGCGCCGAGGCGATGGCCTCCGCGGAGGACGTGCAGACGAAGACCTGGTCGGCCGGGCCGCCGAGGGCCTCGTGGACGGCCCCGGCGAACGGCTCCGGCGTGGCGGCGCCCATCGCCCGGGCCGCGCCGAGGCGGTCCTCGCGCGGGTCGAGGGCCGCGACCGCGACGGCGCCGGCCGCCCGCGCCGCGGCGATCTCGAGCAGCCCCATCCCGCCCGCCCCCACCACCGCGACCCGCGACCCCGGCGCCACCCCCGCCAGGCGCTGCCCGTGGATCACGCATCCGAGCGGCTCGACGAGGGTCGCAACCCAGTGCGGCAGGTCGTCGGGCAGCACGAGGGTGTCCAGGCGTGCGTTGGGCTCGGGCACGCGGATGACCTCGGCCAGCCCGCCGGGGTCGATGCGGGTCGCCCGGAAGGTGTCGCAGAGCGTGTGCCGGCCCGCACGGCAGAGCGCGCAGGTCATGCACGGGACGTGGTGGTGGATGTGGACCCGGGTTCCGGGTGCGATCGGCGCACCGGGGCCGGCGGCCACCACCACCCCCACGGGCTCGTGGCCCAGCACCACCGGTGCGCGGGGGTCCTGGTACCAGGTCATGAGGTCGCTGCCGCAGAGGCCGCAGGCGGTCATGCGCACCAGCAGCTCCCCCGGGCCGGCCACCGGCTCCGGGGCCTCCTCCAGGGTGATCCGCCCCTCGCCGTGGTACACCGCGACCCGCACGGGCCGAGGTTATCCGGCCAGGCGCCCCGCGATCGTCGCGACCCGCTCCCCCACGTACCGCGCCCAGTCGAGCTCGGCCTCGTCCGGCGCCTGCACGCTGCTCGCGCCGTAGGGGTTGCCGCCGGCCGCCAGGCCCCGCTCGCTCGTGTACCCCGGCGCCGCCACGATCGCCCCCCAGTGGTGGAAGGTCGCGTGCAGGGCGAGGAGCGTGGACTCCTGGCCGCCGTGCGCGTTCTGGCTGCTCGTGAACCCGGCGGCCACCTTGTCGGCGAGCGCCCCCTCGGCCCAGAGGCCGCCCGTGGTGTCGATGAACGCCCCGAGCTGGGACGCCATGTTCCCGAAGCGGGTCGGCGTCCCGAGGACGTAGGCGTCCGCCCACCTCAGGTCGTCGAGGGTCGCGGTCGGGCGCCCCTCCATCTCGGCCACGTGGGCCTCCCACTCCTCGTTCGCGGCGATCGCCTCCGCCGGTGCGGTCTCCTCGACGTGGCGCAGCCGGGTCTCGGCCCCCGCCGACCGGGCGCCCTCCTCGACGGCCTCCGCCAGCCGGTGCACGTGCCGGGTGGCGCTGTAGTAGATGACGGCGACCTTCGCCATTCGTCCCCCTCCCTCGTCCCCGGAGTGGTCCCCGCTCGCGCCGGGCCCGAACCGCGCCGGTGAGCCGGGCTCCCCCCGGGTACGTAGGGTCGGGCGGGGGAACCGACGACCGAGGGGGGAGCGATGAGCGCGCCGGTGCTGCTGGTGCACGGGGCCTGGGCGAAGGGCTGGGCGTGGGGCTTCGTGCAGGCGGAGCTGGAGAAGCTGGGGATCGCGAGCACGGCGATCGACCTGCCGTGCGCCGAGGCCGGCGCCGGCTCGATGGCCGACGACGCGGCCGCGATCCGCGCCGGCCTGGACGCCCTGGCGGAGCCCGCCGTGGTGGTGGGCCACTCCTACTCGGGCGTCCCGGTCACCGAGGCGGCCGCGGCGGCGGGCGACCGCGTGGCGGGGCTGGTCTACGTCTGCGCGATCATGCCCGAGGAGGGCCAGTCGACCGGCGGGATGATGGCCGAGGACCCGGTGCCGAGCACGATCGGCGAGATCATCCGCGCGACCGACGACGGCCTCTCCACGCTCGACCCGGCCGGCGCCAAGCGGGTGCTGTTCAACGACGTGAGCCAGGAGACGGCCGACCCGGTCATCGCCGCCCTCGGCACCCACCGGCTGTCGGTGTTCGGCGAGGCGCCGACGGCGATCGGCTGGCGTGGCCGGCCGACGACCTACGTCCTCACGACGCAGGACCTCGTGTTCTCGCCGGCGCTGCAGCGGCGGATGGCCGCCAACGCGGGCACCGTCGCCGAGCTCGACGCCGGCCACATCCCCCAGCTCTCCCGCGCCGCCGAGCTCGCGGCGGTCATCGCCCGAGCGGCCGCGTGATCTCCACCCCGTGCCGGGCGGCCAGGGCGACGACCTCGTCCATCGTCGCCCGGCCGGGGTCGAGGGCCGCCGCCGCCCGCACGAAGGCCTCCATCGGCGCGCCGGGGACGAAGGTGACCGACGCCCGCGCCGTGCGGCCGGACTCGTTGCGGATGGTGTGCTCGGCGCCGCCCGGGATGTGGACGACGTCCCCGGGGCCGCCCGTGCTGCGCCGGGGCGCGCCGCCGTCGTCGGCCCGGTAGAAGGCCAGCTCGCCGTCCTCCACCCGGTAGACCTCGGCCGGGTCGTGGCGGTGCAGCGCGGGCGGGCCGCCGCCGGGCGGGATGGCGACGTCGAGCACGAGCAGGGCGCCGCCCGACTCGGCCGCGCCGACGCGGACGACGACCTCGTCGCCGCCCACGGTCAGCCGCTCGGGCGCCGCGGTCGTGTGTGTCGTGGTGCTCATCGGGACCTCCGGAGGTAAGATAGGCAGGCAGGCTGCATTTCTCCTCCATTGAAAGGCAGGCCACCTGCATATGTCAAGCCGCCTCCCCCGCACCACCGCGCGCGACGCCCCGCCGATGCTGGCGGTGCTGCTGCGCGAGCCGTTCATGACGCTCACCGAGCGCCTGACGGACGCGCTGGCCGCGGCCGGCCACCCGCAGGTGCGCCCCGCCCACGGCGCGGTGTTCGGGTTCCTGGACGACGCCGGCACCCGCGTCGGCGTGCTGGCCGACCGCGCCCAGGTGACGCGCCAGTCCATGGCGGAGCTGGTCGCCCACCTGGAGCGGCACGGTTACGTGGAGCAGGTGCCCGACCCGGCCGACGGCCGCGCCCGCCTCGTGCGCGCCACGGACCGCGGGCGCGAGGTGTTCGCCCTCGCGCGCGAGGTCACCGCCCGCACCGAGGCGGCGTGGACCGAGCACCTGGGCGCCGACCGGATGGCGGCGCTGCGGGAGGCCCTGACCGACCTGCGGTCGGCCCCCTAGGAGAACGCGCTCAGGCCGGTGATCTCCCGGCCCACGATGAGGGCGTGGACGACGTCGGTGCCCTCCACCGTCGACACGACCTCGACGTCGCCGAGGTGCCGGCCGACGTGGTTCTCCAGCAGGATGCCGTTACCGCCGAGCAGGTCGCGGGCCTCGGCCACCACCGACCGCGCCAGGGCCGCGTTCTGCATCTTCGCCAGCGAGGCCATGGGGGGCGTCACGCGGCCCTCGGCCTGCAGCGCGGCCAGGCGCATGCAGGTGAGCCGCATCGACGTCACCTGCGCGAGCATCTTGGCGAGGCGGAACTGGGTGAGCTGGTAGGCGGCGATCGGCTTGCCGAACTGCTCCCGCTCCATGCAGTACCGCACCGCCATCTCGTACGCCGCCGTCGCGTGGCCGAGGGCGCCCCAGGCGATGCCGGGCCGCGCGCGGGCGAGCACGGCGGCCGCGTCGTCGAAGGAGGCCGCCGCGGCCAGCCGGTTCTCCGCCGGCACGCGGACGTCGGTGAGCGTCACGTCGGCCTGCCACGACGCCCGCTTGGCGATCTTGCCGGTGATGAGGCGGGCCTCCACCCCCGGGGTCCCCTTCTCCACGACGTAGGCCCCGACGTCGCCGGCGGCGTCCCGGGCCCAGACGATCATCAGGTCGGCGAACATCGCGTTGCCGATCCATCGCTTGGCGCCGTCCAGGACATACCCGTCACCGAGGCGGCGGACCCGCGTCTCGAGGGTCACGGCGTCCGACCCGTGGTCCGGCTCGGTGAGCGCGAACGCCCCGATCAGCTCGAGCCGCGCCATCGGCCCCAGCCAGCGGTCCCTCTGCTCCTCCGAGCCGAGCATCGCGATCGCCGTCATCGCGAGGCCCGAGTGGACGCCGTGGAAGGTCGAGACGCTGCCGTCGGCCCGGGCGAGCTCCATCGACACCAGGCCCGCGGCCAGGGGCGACAGCCCCGGCAGGCCGTGGCCGGTGAACGTGCCGCCGCAGACGCCGAGCGCGGCGAGCCCCGGGAGCAGGGCGAACGGGAACTCCGCGCGTTCCCAGTGGTCGTTGATCGCCGGCAGCACCTCGGCGTCGCACCAGCGCCGCACGCGGTCGCGCACGGCGCGGTCGGCGTCGGTCAGGAGGTCCTCGGTGAGGAGGATGTCGCTCGATCCGGGGTCCACGGGCGCTCCTCCGGTGCCGTCCCGGGGTGGACGGATTGCCGTGGAGACTGCCAGGGTTCGGGATGGTCCCCCGCAGGGCAGGGGACCACCACGGTCCACGACGACGAGGGGGTTACCCGATGGCCGAGTGCGCCCACACCTCATGCACCTGCGACGCGAAGAAGGGTGAGCGCTTCTGCTCGCCGTTCTGCGAGGCGAACCCGAAGGCCGAGGAGTGCCACTGCCACCACGACTCCTGCGACGCCCCGCACCACCACTAGGAGCCTAGGCACGGAACCCGGTGGGGACGTGCGCGATCTCGTGTGACGCGATGACCCGGTCCACGAGGCCGTAGTCGCGCGCCTGCGCGGCCGTGAAGAAGCGGTCGCGCTCCATGTCGCGGTGGACCTCCTCCGCGCTCCGGCCGGTGTGGTGGGCGTAGATCTCGTCCACGTGGCGCCGCAGCTCGATCGTCTCGCGGGCGTGGATCTCGATGTCCGTCGCCTGCCCCTGGTATCCGCCGCTCGGCTGGTGGATGAGGATGCGGCTGCTCGGCAGGGCCATCCGCTTGCCGGGGGCGCCGCCCGCCAGCAGCAGCGAGCCCATGCTCATCGCGACGCCGAAGCAGATCGTCTGCACGTCCGGGCGGATGAACTGCATCGTGTCGTAGATCGCCAGGCCGGCGTAGACGACGCCGCCCGGGGAGTTGATGTAGAGCGAGATGTCCTTGTCGGGGTCCTCGCTCTCCAGGTGCAGGAGCTGGGCCACGATGAGGTTGGCCACGGCGTCGTCCACCGGCGTGCCGAGGAAGACGATCCGCTCGTTGAGCAGGCGCGAGTAGATGTCGAACGAGCGCTCGCCGCGGGGGCTCTGCTCGACCACCATGGGGACGAGGGGCATGGTCTATCCTTTCGACAACTGCATGGTTGTCGTGTCACCATAGCAACCGATCGGTTGTCAAATGAGGAGGCGGGCGTGACCGTGACGCGCGAGACCGAGGTCGAGGCCACCCCCGAGGAGGTCTGGGAGGCGCTCGCCACCGAGGAGGGGCGCGAGCGCTGGCTGGGCGAGGAGGGCCGCGAGGTCGTCGTGGAGAGCGCCGACGCCCCGCACCGCCTGGTGTGGTGGTGGTGGGAGGGCGACGCCCCGGCCACCCGCGTCGAGTTCCTGGTCGTCGCGGCCCCCGCGGGCGCGCGGGTGATCGTGACCGAGACCGCCCCGGCGTCGGTCCCGACGGCCCGGCTCGCGGCGGCGTTCGTCCCGGCGTTCGCGTGAGCGACCCGCTCGGCGCGGTCCTCGGCGCCCTTGCCGACCCCACCCGCCGCGGCATGGTGGAGACGCTGCTGCGCGACGGCGTCACCACCGTGCCCGCGCTCACGGGGGACCTCCCGATCACCCGCCAGGCCGTGGCCAAGCACCTCGCCACCCTCGGCGAGGCCGGCCTGGTGGAGCGCGTGGACGGCCCCGGCCGCGAGGTGCGCTACCGCCTGCGCCCCGGGGCCCTGGAGCCCGCCGCGGACTGGATGGGGCGCACGGCCTCAGCGTGGGACGCCCGCCTCGACCGCCTCAAGCGCGCCGTGGAGGCGCCTCACTAACCGGTGACGCGCACCACCTCGCCGGCGCCCAGCAGGCGCTCCCCGGCGGCCGTCATCAGCCGCAGCCGGCCGAGCTCGTCGGTGCCGGCGCAGGTGCCGGTCAGCTCCTCGTCGCCGAGCGACACGGTCACCCCGCGCCCGGCCAGGGCGTCGCGCGCGGCGAACGCCGCGAGCACCCCGGCGACGTCGCCGACGGCCCACGCCGCGTAGCGCCGCCCGACCGCGTTCAGCAGGTCCACGAGCAGGTCGGCGCGCGCCGGGGCGGGTCCGTGGTCGGCGAGCGCGCCCGGGCGCCAGCGGGCGTCGGCCAGCGCCGGCGCCGCGCGCACGTTGACGCCGATTCCGGCGACGGCCCAGGCCACCCGCTCCTGGTCCGCCGACATCTCGCAGAGGATCCCCGCCACCTTGGCCCCGTCGATCACGATGTCGTTGGGCCAGACGATGCGCGCGTCCGGGCCCAGGGCCTCGGCGGCGCCGACGGCCACGACCACCGGGAACAGGGCCGCCTCCACCGGGGCGACGGCGGGCCGCATGAGCGCCGAGACGAGCAGGGCGTCGCCGCGGCCGGCCTCCCAGGCGCGCCCGCGGCGGCCGCGGCCCGCGCTCTGGCGATCGGCGCCGACGACGGTCCCCTCGGGGGCCCCGTCGCGGGCGAGGGCCGTGATGTCGTCGTTGGTGGAGCCGGTCTCGGCGGACCAGCGCACCGGGCCG
The DNA here is from genome assembly GCA_050249835.1 of Thermoleophilia bacterium. Taxonomy (GTDB): domain Bacteria; phylum Actinomycetota; class Thermoleophilia; order Miltoncostaeales; family Miltoncostaeaceae; genus Miltoncostaea. The sequence goes on along the minus strand of JBFWPT010000003.1, from coordinate 148,368 downwards.
GCGAGCGGGGGCTCCAGGCGGGGCGCCACCAGGGCCGGGACGACGGGGTCCTCCCCCTCCCCCAGCCGGTAGCCGTCATGGGCGCTCACGACCTCGACGCCCTCGCGCCGGAGCGCGTCGACGTGGCGGTGGACGGCCGCCCGGGAGCATCCCAGCACCCCGGCCAGCGCCTCCCCGGACACGCCGGCGTCACCGGCCTCCACGAGGGCGGCGAGCACGCGCTCGCGGCGGGCGGCGGTCTCGGCGGCGGACACGCCCGCACTCTGTCACGCGGAGGGGCGCCGGGCTCGTCTCAGGCGCGCCCGAGGTGCACGACGTGGCCGTCGGGGTCCGCGACCGTCGCCATGCGCTCCCCCCAGTCCGTGTCGGAGGGCTCGGCCAGGACGGGCACCCCCGCGGAGCGGAGGCGGGCGACCAGGGCGTCCACGTCGTCGCAGTAGGCCCAGACCGCGGTCGTGCCGGGGATCACCTCGTCCTCGGAGGCCGCGAGCCCGAGCGACCCGCCGTCGACCTCGAGGCTGACGAAGGCCGGCTCGTCCGGGTCGGGGAAGGCGTACGCCATCGCGAAGCCGAGCCGGTCCCGATAGAACCCGAGCGCCCGGCCGAGGTCGGACACCTGCAGGATGGCGAAGGCGCCCCGGACCGGCGCCGGTCCCCCGGTCAGTCCGGCGGGGGGTCGGGGAGCGCCAGCACCAGCACGCCGTCGTGGCGCGACGACCAGCCCCACTCGCCGTCGAGCTCGCCGGAGGTGATGACGACACCCGCCGCGCCCTCGTCGACGAGCCGGTCGACCTCCCAGGCGTGGGCCACCTGGACGTCGTAGCCCTCCGAGCCCAGCCAGGTCCGCATGAGGCTGCGCACGGGCGACCGGGACAGGACCAGGACGACCCGCTCGGACTGCTCCAGCTCCACCGCCATGGCGGCGCCATACCCGTCCGGGCGCCGGACGAAACACGGGCCCGCTAGCGGCCGAGGAGGATGTCCCTCACCTCGCCCTCGCGGCCCGGCTGCAGGATCGCCAGGACCTGGTCCCCCGCCTCCAGGATCGTCGTGCCCAGGGCGATCTCGGCGGTGCCGTCGCGCACCACGGAGATGACTCGCGACCCGGAGGGCAGGTCGATCGCGTCGACCGCCTTGCCGATGCACGGGCAGCTCGGGTCGATCTCGACCTCGATGATCTCCAGGTTCTCGTTGCGCAGCTCGAGCAGGTGGACGAGGTCGTGCTCGGGCACCTCGTGCTCGATGAGGGCCATGATCCGCTGGGTCGGGCACACCGTCGGCGACACGCCGAGCAGGTCGAAGTGGGACTGGTTGCGCGGGTCGTTGACGCGGGCGATCACCTTCGCGACGCCGTAGCGCTCCTTGGCGAGCTGGGAGATGACGAGGTTGTCCTCGTCGTCGCCGGTGACGGCCACCACGATGTCCGGCGGCCGGGTGACCCCGGCGCGCTCCAGCACGTACAGCTCGGTGCCGTCGCCCTGCACGACCCGGTGGCCGAACTCGGCCTCCAGCGCGTCCGCCCGCTCGGCCTGGCTCTCGACGAGCACGACCTCCTGGTCCCGCTCCGCCAGCGAGCGCGTGACGTTGGCGCCCACCTTCCCCCCGCCCACGACGATCGCGAACATCAGCCCGTCCCCTCCGGCTCCGCGGCCGCGGCCCGCGCCCAGCGCGCGAGGCCGTCGATGGCCATCTTGACGGGGGAGATCACCTCGAAGCCCCGGTCGGAGTAGGCGTCCGCGCGGGCCGGGTCCTGGATGCGCGCGGCCACGTGCCGCACGTCGTACCGCCGGGTGGCCACCTGGGCGATCACGAGGTTCGTGTTGTCGCCGTCGGTGGCGGCGATGAGTGCCTGGGCGCGCTCGATGCCGGCCTCCTCGAGCACGTCCGTGTCCATCCCGTGGCCGATCACGACCGGGTGCCGCCACTCCGGGCCGAGGCGCCCCAGGTTGTCCTCGTGCAGCTCGACGACGATGACCTTCCAGCCCTCGTCGGCCAGGGTCCGCGCGAGGGTGGAGCCGACCCGGCCGCACCCGATGACGATCGCCTTCATGCCCGGATCATGACGCGTCCTCGTCGTCCATGACGCCGGGCGGATAGGTGACGATCATCACCTCGCAACGCGCACGCCGCAGCACCTCGTCGACCGTCGGGCTGAAGAAGCGCTTCTGACCCCGCCAGCGCGCCGCGGACCCCATTACCACCAGGTCCGATCCGCTGGCCTCGGCCTCGTCCACGATCGCCTCGCTGAGCGACCGGGCGCGCATCACGCGCGGGATGACCTCCACCCCCAGGTCGGCGGCGAGCGCGCGCGCCTCCTCGACGGCCTCGCGGGCCCGGTCCTCCTCCTCCCCCATCGCGCAGTCGAGTGGCCGGGACAACGGGACCTTCAGCACGTGGAGCACCCGCACCGAGGCCCCGCGCTCCTCGGCGAGCCGCAGGGCCGTGGCCAGCACCTCCTCGCCGATGTCCGCGAGCTTGAGGGGCACCAGGATGCGCTGCGCGCCGGCCTCGTCCCCGTCGCCCACCAGGTCGGGCACCGCGGGCGTGGCCCGGCCGAAGAGCGTCTCGCCGCCGGCCCGCCGCGACAGGAGGTAGACGACGAGGCCCCCGGCGAGCCAGAGCGGCCCGAGGACGGCGGCGCCCCCGTGGGTGAACAGGGACGCGATCCAGAGGGCCAGGGTGAGGACGCCGCCCACGAGGGACGGCAGCGGGATCGTCGCGCCGCGCCAGGGGATGCCCAGGGGCACCCGGAACGGGCGCGCCAGCTCCGGCTCCCGGACGCGCAGCCGCACCACGGCGAACTGGGCCGCCGTCATCGCGATCAGGACGCCGAAGGAGAAGAGCCCCGCGAGGAACAGGCCCGGGTCCCCCACCGCGTCGGCCACGACGATGAACACCGGGGCGATCACCGCCGCGGCCAGGGTGGCCGCCGGGGTCGGCGACGCCCCGCGGTCCGGGCGCGCGAAGGCGTGCGGGAGCATGTCGTACCGGGCCATCGAGTAGGCCAGGCGCTCGCCGCCCGCCATCGAGGTGGCGATGGCCGTGACCAGGATGAGCGCGTTCGAGACGCCGACGATCCCCACCAGGAGGTCGGCGCCCCCGGGCAGCTCGTCGCCGATCGCCCGGGCGATGCCCACGAGCGGGGCGCCGAGCCAGTCGGTGGCGAGGTCCGTCGCGACGCCGTCGCTCTCGCCGGGCTCCGGGTGGGTCGGGTAGGCCGTGACGCCCACCATCGAGACGGCCACGTTCACGACCACGACGGTCCCGATCCCCACGAACATGCTGAGCGGCAGCGTGCGGCCCGGCTCGCGCACCTCCGCCCCGAAGTTCGTGACCGTCTCCAGCCCGGTGTAGGCGAGCATCGCCAGCGACAGGGCCAGCGCGATCGACGTCCACGACGGCGCGGTGCCGATGTCCATCCCGACCGTCAGGGCGTCGGACGAGAACACCAGGGCGAAGCCGAGGACCGCGATCGCGAGCTGCACGACGAGGGCCACGGCGGCGGCCACCACCGCGATCGCGTACAGCCGGATGCGCCGGATGCGCCGCACGCCCGCCAGCACGGCGACGACGAGGATCGCGATGAGCGCGTCCCACGGACGCTCGTCGAGGGCGTCCCAGCCGAACGCCGCGCCGAGGTAGGACGGCACGTAGAGGGCCGCGAGGGCGATGACGACCAGGTAGTCGAGGAACAGCACCCAGCCGGTCGCGAAGCCGGCCAGGTCGCTGAAGGCCCGGCGCACGAACGTGGCGGCGCCGCCCGCCTCGGGCATCGCCGACGAGCCCTCGGCGTAGGACAGGGCCACGACCAGGACGAGGGCGCCCACGGCGAGCAGCACCCACGGGGTCAGCCCGACCGCGTAGAGCGCGACGATGCCGAGGGCGAAGATCAGCGACGAACCGATCTCCCCGTAGGCGACCAGCGCCAGGGAGCGCGCCCGCAGGCGCCGGGCGGGGGCGCTCAGCCGCGTCGCCACGGCTTCACCATCCAGAGGCGCAGGGCGCCCGCGACGATCATGAGGCCGCCGAGCACGAGCCCGAGGCCACCGCCCGTCCCGAGCGACAGGGTGCGCACGACCACGAGCACCCCGAGCAGGATGATCGCGACGGACAGCACCGCGGCGGCGCGGGGCCCGCTCACGCGGCGGCCTCCGTCACCCGGCCGCCGACGACGATCGCCCGCACCGGGCTGTGCTTGAGCACGTGGCGGGTGGTGGAGCCGAAGACGGGCGCCCGGCGGCCGAGGCCGCGGCGGGGCGCCCCGATCACGATCAGCTCCGCGTTGCGCTGGGCCGCCTCGGCCACGATCGCCGGGCCCGCGGACCGGGCGCGCACGACGCGGGTCACGGCCCGGACGCCCCGGCTCTCGACCAGCGCCCGGGCGTCGTCCAGCAGCTCGTGGGCGGCCCGCTCGGCGTCCGGCATGCTCGCCGTGAGCGGCAGCTCCATGGGGATCTCGATGACGTGGACGACCGCGACCTTCGCCCGGCGCTCACCGGCCAGCCGGGCGGCGGCCACGAGCGCCTCCTCGCTCTCGGCGGACCGGACGACCGGGACGACGATGGAGCGGTACTCGATGCGCAGGCCGTCCGTCATGACGAGCGCGGGCGCCCGGACCGTCTCGCGCAGCGGCATGTGCAGCACCCGCCGCCGGTAGACGACGTACACGACGAAGCCCAGGGCGAGCCAGCCCAGCCCCGCCCAGCGCGTCAGGGGCTCCTGGATGACCACCACGAGCCAGGCCGCCCCGGTGGCGAGCCCGCCGAGCACCGCGAACAGCGGCCAGTCGATGCCCCCGAGGCGGAGGTTCGGCCGCGCCCGGTACACGAGCTCCTCGTCGCGGCGCCGCACCCGCAGGGCCACGAGCGACACGTGGGCCACGGTGAACGAGAGCATCGCGCCGAACGAGTACATCGTCCCGAGGAAGTCCGTCTCGCCGGGCAGCAGCACGATGACCGGGGCGATGGCCGCGAACACGACCAGCGCGAGCCAGGGGGTCCGGAAGCGGGGGTGCAGGCGCCGGAAGCGCTCCGGGAGCTGCCGGTAGCTCGCCATCGAGTAGGTGATGCGCGAGGCGCCGATCACCCCGGCGTTCGCGGCGATGAACAGGATCGTCGCGGCCAGGACGCCGACATAGGTCTCCAGGGCGCTCAGGGCGAAGCCCTCGATGCCCAGGTTGTCAACGATCCCGAGCACCGGGTCGTTGGCGAAGCCCCCCTCCTCCGGCGGCAGGCCGAGGGGCGTGGTGTAGCCGTCCGGGCCCTCGGTGACCGGGAGGGCCGAGAGGGCGATCGCCGGCAGGGTGAAGTAGATGGCGTACACGGCCACCGCCACCAGGCGGATCGAGCGGGGGATGTCGCGCGAGGGGTCCCGCGCCTCCTCGGAGAGGTTCGAGATCGTCTCGATGCCGGTGTAGGCGATCATCGCCACGGGGATGGCGAGGAAGAAGTTCTCCCAGGTCGGGGCGATCCCGAAGGTCACGTTGGACGTGAGGACCTCGGGCGAGAAGATCAGGACGAAGCCGAGCACCACCAGGAGGGCCTGCGTGGCGAAGTCGACCACCGCCAGCAGGACGTTGAGCTTCGCGGCCTCCTTGACGCCGACGATGTTCACGACGACGAGCAGCACGATCAGGCCGGCCGCGACCACGACGTCCCACGGGTTCTGCTTCAGCGGCTCCCAGAAGATCGAGAGGTAGTGGGGCACGAAGAACGCCGAGATGGCGATCGTGATGATGTAGTTGAGCATCTGCGCCCAGGCGGCCCCGAACGAGACGAGCTCGTTGAAGGCGTGGCGCGCGAAGGACGCCGAGCCCCCGGCCTCGGGGTACCGGACGGTCCCCTCCGCGTAGGTGGCCGCGGTTGCGGCGAAGATGAGCCCCGCGATGAGGAAGACGAGCGGGGTGAGGCCGAGGGCGAGCGCCGCCGTGACGCCGAGCGCGTAGTAGATCGAGGAGCCCACGTTGCCGTAGGCGGTGGCGAAGAGCGCGGGGGCCCCGAGCACGCGCTCGAGCCCCTGCTGCTGACGTGACCTGGGCGCCACGGCGGGCACTCTACGACTCGCCGGGCCCGCCCATCAGTCCCCCGGACGGGGGGTGCGGACCGGTGTCAGCCCCCGGTGGGCGGGACGTACCGGTACCCGAAGCCGCGCAACGTCTCGATCGGGGACCCGCCGTCCGGGCCGGCGCCGAGCTTCGCGCGCAGCCACGCCACCGCGATCACCACCTGCCCGGGGGCGCTGACGGCCTCGGGGCCCCACCCCGCCCGCGCGAGATCCGCGATCGGGACGAGCCGGCCCGCCCGCGACACGAGCTCGCGCAGCAGCAGCGCCTCGATGCGGGAGAGCTCCACGGGCCGGCCGCCGGCCGTCGCGGTCCCGTCCTCGTCCAGGGTGAGGAAGCCGTCGGCGTAGGAGGGCGCCTCGAGCGGGACCCCGCCGCGGCGCAGGAGCACGTCCAGGCGCGCCACCAGCTCCTCGCCCCCGAAGGGCTTGACGAGGTAGTCGTCGGCGCCGTAGCGCAGCCCCCGGGTGCGCTCGAGCTCCGCCGAGCGGCCGGTGAGCATCAGCACGGGCACGTTCGACCGCTCGCGGATGCGCTCGAGCGTCGACCAACCGTCCAGCACCGGCATGACGACGTCGAGGACGACGGCGTCGGGGGTCTCCACCTCGAACACGGCGAGCGCGGTGCGCCCGTCGTCGGCCTCGTCCACCTCGTACCCGGAGCGCTCCAGCAGCCTGCGGACCACCCGCCGCACGGGGGCCTGATCGTCCACCACCAGGATGCGGACGCCCATCAGATCTTGTCTACCCGCCCGATCGGGGATTCATGCGGCCGCGGGCCCCAGGGCCCGGCGGGCGGCGCGCTCCACGCCGCCGATGAGGGGCACGCGCACCTCCGGCGGGACCGTGGCGAGGCGGTGCGCCAGGAAGCGCGCCGACGGCTTCCAGCGCAGGACGCTCCAGGTCGTCGCCGGGATCCGCTCCAGCGCGGCCCGGGCCGCCCAGGCGGTCGCGGCGTGCCCGGCCAGGGCGCGCTGCAGCCGCTCCCCGTAGGGCTCGAGGCCGTCCGCCCGGCCGGCCAGCACGTCGAGGGCCGCCTCGCTCACGAGGGACGACGAGAGGAACGCCTCGAACATCCCGTCCCCCGAGAGGGGGTCGATCAGCCCGGCGGCGTCGCCGACGACCGCGGCGCGCCCGCGCGCCACCCCGTCCCAGGCGCGCCGCAGGGGCAGGCGGTGGCCGCGCACCTCGCTCAGCTCGGAGGGGTCGACGCCGTGGGCGCGGCAGAGCCGGTCCAGGTGGACGCGCAGGTTGGGGCCCTCGGCGGCCCAGCCGCCGACCCCCAGGTTCACGTGGTCGCCCTTGGGGAAGACCCACGCGTAGCCGCCGGGCACGGTGGCCATCTCCAGCGTCGCCCGTGAGCGGTGCCAGGCCTCCCGCTCGGGGGTCATGGGCGCGTTGCCCTCCAGCGCGACCCCGAAGGACTTGTCGGCGCCGAGGTCCATGGCCTTGGCGCTGACGCCGTTGGCCCCGTCGGCGCCGATCACAACGTCCGCGGCCACGCGCCCGCCGCCCTCCAGGCTGACGACGCCGCCGTCCGGGCCCGTCTCGATGCCGCGCACCCGGACGCCGTCGCGGAAGTCCGCCCCGGCGTCCGCCGCGCTCGCGGCCAGGTGGGCGTCGAGCAGGCGGCGCTGAGTCATGAGGGCGAGCGGCTCCGCGAAGGAGCGCCGCACGACGCGCCCGTACCGCAGGCGCAGGTCGAGCGTCGTGACGCCGTCCTCGACCACCGGCGAGACGTCGATGGGCTGCACCCGCAGGGCCCGGCCCGTGAGCCCGCCGCCGCACGGCTTGTCGCGCGGGAAGGTGGCCCGGTCCAGCAGGACGACGCGCGCGCCCGCGCTCGCGAGCCGGTAGGCGGTCGTCGCGCCCCCGGGCCCGGCCCCAACCACCACGACGTCCGCCCGTTCGCTCACCGGGGCATCATGCCGACCGCGGCGCCCGCCCGGGAGGGGCGGTCCCCGGCTCAGGCCGGGGTGATCCGGACCACCACCAGCGCGACGTCGTCGCGCAGGGCCCCGTGGGCGAACGCCGCCGCCACGCCGAGCAGGTGCGACGCCGCCTCCTCCACCCCGAGCCCGGCACAGGCGGAGGCCGCCCGCCGCAGGTCCTCGTCGCCCAGCAGGGCCGTCCCCTGGCGCGCCTCGGTGAGCCCGTCCGTGAATGCGAGGACCGTGTCGCCGGGCGCGAGGTCCGTGGTCACGTCGGCGAGGGGCGGGTCGTCGAAGACGCCGAGGATCGTCCCCGGCCCCCCGAGCTCCTCCACGTGCCCGTCGCGGCGCACGACCAGCGGGAACGGGTGCCCGGCACGGGACGCGGTCACCCGTACCGCGCCGTCGCCGCGCGGCTCCAGGGTCAGGTGCGCGGCGGTGAGGAACAGGGTGCCGAACCCCTGGTCCCGCATCGCCCGGTTGAGGCGCCCGAGGGCCTCGGCCGGGCCGGAGACCCCGTCGGCCACCGCCCGCACGGTGTACCGGGCGAGCGCCGTGAGGGCCACGGCCTCCGGCCCCTTGCCGCAGGCGTCGCCGATCATCACCGACAGGCGGCCCGAGCGGTCCTCGAACACGTCGTAGAAGTCGCCGCCGACCTCCTGGCCCGACTGGCCCGTCACGTAGCGGGCGGCGAGGGCGACCCCCTCCAGCTCGGGCAGGGCCCGCGGCAGCAGGCTCTGCTGCAGGACGTGGGCGATCTCCTGCTGCTGCTGGTGCAGGCGCACGCGTTCGAGCGCCAGCGCCGCCTGGTCGGTGAGGGTGAGCAGGAACGTCCGCTCACCCTCGTCGAAGCGCCGTCCCTCGTCGAACCGCAGCCCGAGCGCCCCCCGGCCACGCACGCCGGCGCGGATCGGGAGGACGGCCCAGCTCGCGCCGGGGATCGCCGGCGTCACGGCGACGGCCTCCGGGTTGGCCGCGACGAGGTCCTCCACCGTGGCGTGGAACTCGGGCTCGCCCGTCCGCGCCACCCGGGACAGCGGCAGGTCCTCCTCGATCGGGATCCGCCGGTCGAGCTCCGCGGTCTCGCCGCCCAGGCTGCGCCGCTCCAGGAACTGGCCGCCGGGGCCCGGGCTCGCGAGGACGACCTCGTCGATGCCGGCGGCCGCCGAGGCCTCCCCGGCGAGGGCCTGGAGCACCGCCTCGTCGTCCAGGGCCGGGGCGAGGGCGGCCGTCACCCGCTGCAGCGCCGAGGCGCGGACGGCGGCCTCGGCGCTGCGGGCGCGCTCGGCGTCCAGGTCGGAGAGCAGGTCGGCGATCCGCCGCCGCATCACCCAGGACAGCCGCAGGGCGACGACGGCGGCGAGGGCGCCCAGGATGACGAGCGTGACCGTCAGGACGTTGGTGAGCCGCTCCTGGTCGTCGCGCGCGTCCTCCACGAAGGCGTCCGTGTCGGCGACCATGCGCGCGGCGGTCGCGCGGAAGGCGGCGAAGTCCCGCTCGCCGACCGTCGTCGCCTCGCGCGCCTGCTCCAGCGACTGCGCCCCGGCGCGGCCGAGCGCGATCTGCTCCTCGTAGAACGCCTGCAGCTTCTCGATCTGCGGCTCCGCCTGCGCCAGCAGGTTGGCCATGACCGGGTGGCCGTCCAGGTTGTCGCGGATGTAGGCGAGGTCGGCCTCCACCCCCCTCCGGGCGCCCAGGTACACGACGAGCTTGGTGTCGTCCTCGGTGAGCAGGAAGGCGCGGACGCTGCTCTGCTGGTTGACCATCTGGGTCACGAGGTCCTGGACCGCCGCCTTCAGCGGGATCGCGTCCTCGACGTACTCCTCCGTGGCGCTCTGGTGGACCGCCCGCGACACGCCGATCCCGACCACGAGCAGCAGGAGGATGAGGCCCAGGAGCACGCCGAAGGTGACGGTCAGCGACCGCCGGGCGTCGCGCAGGCGCTCGGGCAGGCGCGCAGGCGATGGGCCGGTCATGAACCCCCTTTCCCCGCGGGCTGGGCAGGCGGTCGGCGCGCCGGCCGTCGCCGGCGCGCCGTCAGCCTAGTACCCGTGGACGGTCAGGCCCGGCCGGTCAGACCGGGACGGCCGTGATCATCAGGTTGTCCACGTAGCGCCCCGCCGCCTGGTCGAAGGGCCCGCCGCAGGTGACCAACGTGAGCCGGTGGCGCCCCTTCAGCGACCAGATCGACGCGGGCAGCCTGCCCTTGGGCAGGTGGCGGGTCTGCGTCACCCGGTAGGTGCGGGTGCGGCCGTCGGCCGTCCGGACCTCGACGCGGTCGCCCACCCGGGCGTCGTCGAACCGGAAGAAGGCGCCCTCGCCCTGGCGGCGGCTGTCCACGTGCCCGGCGATGAGCACCGAGCCGCGGGCGTCGCCCGGGGCCGCGCCGTCGCGCCACCAGCCGGTGCGGCGGACGTCGTCCGGCACGTCGAGCTCGCCCTTGCGCAGGTCGATGCCGACCGGCGCCACCGGCGCGTCGATGCCGAGGCGGGTGAACCGCAGCCGGGTGGGCCGCGCCGTGCCGGCCTGCAGCAGGCGGGCGCCGGAGCCCTCGTCACCGCGGCCGGTGTTGACCGCCGGCATCGCGAGCGAGGTCTCCTCCACCAGGGCGCACTCGGTGCGCGTGCCGGTGACCGTCTCCGATCCCACGATCCGCTCGCGGTAGGTGTAGAGCCCCACCTTGGGCAGCTTCGTGGTCGCCGTCCGGTAGGTGCCGTCGCCGTTCGCGGTCACCGTCCCGCGCCAGACCGGGGTGCCGGTGCAGCGGATCGCGGCGCGCGTCGGGAACGGCCCGAACAGCTCCGCCTCGACCTCCACGCTCGTCTTGCCGAGCCCCGTGACGCGCAGCGTGTCGTAGACGGCGGCGCCCGGCCTCACGACCTCCTTGGAGACGACCGTGGTGACCTGCGGGGCAGCCGTGGCGAGGGTGGTCTCGGCCGCGTCGCCGCACGCGGTGGCCGTCGGGCCGTGCGCCTCGGTGCCGGCGATCGACTCCGTGTAGGTGTAGTAGCCGGCCCGGTCGAGGGTGACCTGGGGCGTCGTGTAGGTGCCGTCGCCGGTCACGGTGATCGCGCCGGTCCAGTACGGGGTCCCGGTGCAGACGATGGCCTCGCGGCTCGGGAAGGGGCCCCAGAGGGAGACGTTGACCGACGCCTCCAGGGCGCCGAGGCCGGTGACCACGACGCTGTCGGTGATGACCGAGCCGGGAGCCGTCGTCTGGTCGCTGACCTGGGTGGTCACCTGCGGCGTCCCGGTGACCACCGTGGTCTCGGCGACCTCGGCGCACTGCGTCTCCGCCGCGCGCACGAACGGCACCGCGTCCAGCCACTCCTTGTAGGTGTAGTAGCCGGGCGTGGTGAGGGTCACCGGGGGCGTGAGGTACTCCCCGTCCCCGGTCACGGGGAGGTTGCCCGCCCAGACCGGCGGCGTGTCGCAGCGGATCGCGGCCCGGCTCGGGAACGGCCCGTAGAGCGCCGCGCGCACGACCGCGTCCTCGTCGGCGAGGCCGCTGACGATGACCGTGTCGGTGACGGCGGTTCCCGGCGTCACGGACTGCGAGCTCACCTTCGTCGTGACCGTGGGCTGCCGCTCCACGACGAAGGTCTCGGCGGGTATCCCGCACGGTGTCGTCACGGGGTCGAACGCCTGGTCCCCCGCGATGACGAGCTGGTAGGTGTAGTAGCCGGGCTGCGTCGGGCGCACCACGGGTGTCCCGAAGGTCCCGGACCGGGTCCGCTCCACCGTGTTCCGCGCGACCGGGGTGCCGTCGCACCGGATGGACTCGCGCGTGCGGAACGGCCCGAACAGGAGCGAGGTGACCGTCGTGCGCCGGCCCGAGGGCAGGCCGCTGATGGTGACCTTGTCGCGGTTGGCCTGGCCCACCAGGAGCTTCGCCGGGAACGCCGTGGTGGTGACGGAGATCGTCGCCTTCGAGGAGACCTGGGTGGCGGTGGCGGACACGCGCTGGCTCTCGGCGGAGGCGAGGCGCTGGCCGTTGACCTGCGCGCCGCCGGTCGTGGGCCGGAAGAGGCGCGGCAGCGTCGAGGCGATCTCCTCGCTGCGGGCCTCGATGGTCACGCCCGTGCCGGTCGTCGGGGTGAACCGGATCGTCCCCACGCCCGAGGAGTTCGTGCGGACCACCGCCGGGACGCCGGAGGCGCCCGTCGCCGAGAGCGTGATGCGCACGCCCGGCACCGGGCGCCCGCTGGCCGACAGCAGGCGCACCGTGCCGGTCGCCGGCTTGCCGGCGGTCAGGCCGCCGGGGATGCGGGCGTCGAGGCGGTAGGGCCCGTGGTACCGGGCCGCGTCCCGGGCGATCCGGTCGTAGATCCCCTCGACCTGCGGGCCGATGGCGTCCTTGGCGACCTCGCCCGGCGCGCCGTCGCCCATGAGGCCGTGGACGTAGAGCATGACCGCGGCCTGCTGCGCACGCTGGTTGCTGCGCCCGAAGTTCCAGAGGGCGTAGGCCATCCGGCGCTGCTTGGCGATCGAGACCCCCTGGCCCTCCTTGTTGCGGAGGCCCGCGTTGTCGAACTCGCGGAAGTCGTGCTCGCGGTCCGGGTACCAGAAGCGCAGGTCGATGCAGAAGGTCGGGTGCGTGGCGCCGGGCACCACGCCGCGGAAGTCGCCGAACCAGCGGAGGCCGTAGCGGTAGCGCTCGTACGAGCCGACGCCCGTGCCGCCGCAGGTGTCACGGCCGCCCTCGGAGCACGGGTCGTTCTGGTTGGGCGGCTCGGCGGCCGAGGCCGGCGCGGCGCTGAGCAGCAGGGCCGCGACGAGGGCGGCCGCCAGCGCGAGCAGCGCGAGCGGGCCCCGGCGGACACGGGAACGGGCAGGGGGGGATGGTGCGGGCACGGGTCCTCCGGGCGGTGCGTGTCGGTGCCCTCCGGGCGTCCGGCGCCGGGGGGTGGACTCTCATACCATCCCGCCACCCGCCCCGCCATGGCGTCAGCCCCGTTGCGACACCCCCGTCGGGGCGTCGCGGCCCCTCAGGAGGCGATGAGCGTGCGCAGGTCCTCGGTCATGTCGGCGACGGGCACGGGCACCCCCGCCGCGTAGGACGCCACCTGGCGGCCGTCGCGGTCGATGAGCACGACGCGGGCGGAGTGCGTGGAGGCGTCCGCCCCCTCCTCCTGGGCCAGCACGAACCACTCCTTCCAGAGGGGCGTCAGCTCCGCGCGGGTGCCGGTGATGTACTGCATCCGCCCGTCCAGGTTGAAGCGGTCGAGGAAGCCCCCGACGGCCTCCGGCGTGTCCCCCTCCGGGTCCACCGAGACCGCGATCACATCGAGCTCGTCCGCGTCCGCGCCGAGGTCGTCGAGGGACGTGGCGAGCACCGCCGCGATCGTCGGGCACACGTCCGGGCAGTTGGCGAAGAGGAAGGTGACGACCGCGGGCCGGCCCGGGGTGGGCGCGTCCACGGGCGTCCCGTCGTACGCGGTGCCGGTGGTGGCGGGGGCCGGCCGGCTCGGGTTGATGGCCGACGCGTTGTAGGCGTCCCCTCCCCCGCCGCCGGACGAGACCCCGAGCAGCACGATGCCGAGCGCCGCGACGGCGGCCGCCAGCGAGGCGACGAGCACGAGGACGCGGGTGCTTCGGGGGCGGCGCGAGGGTGGCACGGGGCTCCGCGTCGGGACGGACCGGACCCACCGACCCTAGCGCCGGCCCGGGCCCCCGTCCGTGTCATGGGTCCCGGGCCCCGGGGCCCGCACGACCCCCGAGGGGGCGCAGACCCCCTCGGGCGCGCCCTCGCAGCAGCCCTCGGCGATGCGGCCGCAGCGCGCGCAGACGGCCTTCGCGCGGATGTCCATCAGGGGTCCGCCGCAGAGCGGGCAGGCGTCCATGCGGGTCAGGCGATGGGGGCGATGCCCCAGGACGGCTCGATGCGGCCGGCGCGTCGCCGCTCCACGGTGCCCTCCCAGGTGCGCCAGGCGACCCCGTAGTCGCTGCGCCCGATGTAGTCGCACGCCAGCACGGCGAGCAGTTCCTGCCGGGTGCGGCAGACGAAGGGCGGGCCGTCGTCGGGGACGATCGCGAAGCACCCGGCCTCGAGGGCCGCGTCGCTCCACGCCCCGCCGCGCACGTCCTGCGTGCCGGTCACCACGGTCGTCGTCCCCCGCCCCCCGGTCCCATCGGGGCGGACGCTACCCCGCCGGTCGGACGTCCCCCGCCGGCCCGCCGCGCCGCCGCGCGCGCGCCGGGATGCCGTGCGTGGCCGCGTAGATCCCGAGGCACGCGACCCAGGCCCCGATCCCGACCACCTCGATGCGCTGCAGGACGCCGCTCACGTCGTCCGAGTCGGCGAACCAGGCGGCCGCGAAGCCCAGCCCGGTGAGGATCTGGACGGCCACGGTGACCCAGCCGGCGCGCACCATCCACCGGGGCCCGGTCCGGCGCAGCGCCCACGCGGCCGCGGCCGCCCCGATGATGAGGGCCGTTGTCGAGATGATGCTGGTCCCGTCGTGGATGTTCGACTGCACCTCCTCGGCCGCCGTGAGCCTGCAGTCCTGCTCCGCGGCGTGGCACGGCAGCGGGACGAGCCCCGCCGGGATCCCGAAGACCCCGAACACGCCGACCCCCCACACCGCGATCCGGCCGAACACGTCCGCCGGGAACGCCCACCACAACCAGGGCACCAGGACGAGCGTCAGGACGGCCGACACGGCGTCGAGGATGCGCAGCGTGAGCCCGTGGGGCGCCCCCTCCGCCTCCATCTCGCTGATGATCGACGTGACCCACGAGAAGCCGTCGGCCGGCCACACCGCGTAGACGAGGAACCCGCAGTAGGTGATCCCCGCGGCGACGCCGACCGCGACAAGGGCCCATCCGTGGCGTGTGAGCGGGGGGACGGGCGGCTCCCATCGCGGGCCTACGCGGACCGGCGCACGATACGCCGACGGGCGGTCGCCGCGAACGTGACCACGGCGAGGGCGACCCCGCCGAGGATCCACCACCGCGCCGTGTCCACCGTGAAGGGGCCGGACGTCGTGAGCGCGCAGATGCTGGCGTAGATGTCCTCGGCGGACGTGGACTCGACGGGGGCGAACCCGAGGCAGTGCCGGGTGGCGTCGGTCTGGTCGGCGTAGACCCCGGCCGCCAGCAGCAGCACCGCCACGGCGAGCCCGGCCGCCCGCACGCGCCCTCGTGTCGTCGCCATGCCCCGTCCCTCGGCACGCGCCCCGCCGCGCTCCAGCAGTCCGGCCGGGGAATCAGGTCGCGCGGCGGGCGATATGGATGCGCGGCCCCATACCCCCGCGCCGCCTCGCTCCCCACCATGGGCGCATGGACGCCTCCCCGAGCCCCCGCACCGTGGTCTGCGGCGTGGACGACTCCCCCGCGGCGCGCGCCGGCCTCGGCGTCGCCCGCGACCTGGCCGGCGCCCTGGACCTGAGGCTCGTGGTGGCCCACGCCGCCCGGCCCCTGATGGTCCCGCGCCCGCCCCCGATCGGCGTCTCCTACCCGCCCGGCCTCCTCGACGAGCTGCGCGCCGGGTCGGTGGCCGCGGGGGAGCGGCTCCTGGAGGACCTGCTGGCCGATCTCCCCGCGGACGGCCACGACCGGCACGTGGAGATCGGCGCGCCCGCACCCGTGCTGCTCGCCCTGGCCCGCGACCGGGACGCCGCGTTCGTGGTCCTGGGCTCGCGCGGCCTCGGGGGCGTCGCCCGCGCCGTACTCGGCAGCGTCTCCCGCGCCGCCCTCGCCTCCGCCCCCTGCCCCGTCGTGATCGTCCCCGCGGGCCGGGCCGGCGACTAACGCCGGCGGGCGGACGGGTCGGGCTTCTCCGTGTCCCCGTGGCACGGCGGCCCCCACAGGCCGGCGTCCGCCCGCCGCGCCCGGTTCTGCGCCCGGAAGAACGGCACCGCGTGCCGGAAGCGCACGCCGCCGTACACGTAGACCTTCGCGTGCCCGCTCCGCACCAGCGACCAATTGACCGAGCCCGCCGGCCCCTTCGACCCCGGCCGGTACACGTAGGCGAGCAGGCGGCCGTAGCGGTCGCGGACGTCCTGGGTCGGGTCGGTGACGAGGATCACCCGGCTACCGAGCGGCAGGAGGTTCGCCAGGCGCCGGGAGGCCGCCGGCCCGAAGCACTGCACCACCACCCCCGGGGCGCGCGTCTCCGGCGTGTCGATGCCGATGAGCCGGACCGGCGTC
The DNA here is from genome assembly GCA_050249835.1 of Thermoleophilia bacterium. GTDB lineage: Bacteria > Actinomycetota > Thermoleophilia > Miltoncostaeales > Miltoncostaeaceae > Miltoncostaea. The sequence goes on along the minus strand of JBFWPT010000003.1, from coordinate 132,226 downwards.
TCGAAGCCCCGGGAGACCACCTTGATGGTGTCCCCGTCCACGACGTCCGAGACCGTGCCGCCGAGCGAGGCGCCGTGGGCGGGCACGGCGGCCGCCAGGACGGCCGCCGCGACCAGGAGTCCGCGCAGCACGCGGGGTTCGGCCATGCCGGCAATCTAGGGTCCACCCGGACGCGCGGCGCGCCCGTCCGCGCCGTGGGTTGCGACTCCCGCCGTCGCCCTTCATCCGATCGCCGCCGCAACCCTGCGCCGACCCCAGCGTGATGAGGGTCCACACCATCGTCGCCGCCAGGGCCTCAGAGGTGAGCCAGCGAAGCTCGCCCACCCTCGGGGGTGTGAGCGTGTCGAGCGGCTTCGGCCCGTCGAGCCCGCCGCGGATCCTGTGCTCCGGGTCCTGCTGCGGGTGGCACACCGAGGGCACCGGCGTGCCACCCGTCGCCGTCCGTGACGCCCGCGCCGGGTTCCTTCCCGACGCCCGGACGGCGGAGGGCGGGTCCTCCGTGGTCCGTGGGCACTTGTCCGTCCATCGGGCGGCTGTTCGGCGGGCTGAACGGTCCGGGGCGGGGGATATCGTCGGGGCGAGGCCGTGATCCTTGTGATCGTGTTTACGCGATCGGCCGGGGATAGAAACAACTTTCGACTCCTCCCTGGGTGGTAAGGGTCTGACGGGCGGCTCAGGCCGTTTTCGTCCCTGAAATCCGGACAACCGCCCCGCCACGCGCCTGGGGCTCATTCGAGGAGGCCGTATGCGACGGATGTCGTCGTCTGCCGTTGCCCGTGTCCCTGCTCTCCCTCGGCGGCTTCGGCCCGCTGTCGTCCGCGAGGACCGCGGACCGCTGCCGTGAGCGGCGCGGGGGTGGGTGAACGCCGGGCCGAGGCGCGTCTGCCGCTGGATGCCCCGGTGGTCCTGTCCGCCCGGGCGGGGGAGGTCCGCGGCCGCAGCCGGGACGTGTCGATTAGCGGGCTGCTGGTCGAGTTGTGGGAGCCGCTCACGTTCCTCGAGCACCAGGTGGGGGTGAGCGTGGAGCTGCCGTCGGGGGAGGTGGTGGACCGGGAGGCCGACATCGTCCGGCGGGCGGTGTCGGAGACCGGGTCGATCCTGATCGCCCTGCGCTTCTGCGACTCGCCGAACGGGCGGGCACTGGTGCGGCGCGCCGGGACGCGGCCGCTGCGGGACTACAGCAAGCGGCTCCGCCCGAGCCGCGCCCAGCCGCGGGAGGTGGACCTGACCTTGGTGCGGGGCGAGTTGCGGGCCGCGGGCGCGCAGGCCTTGGAGTTGGCGTTCGAGGACCCGGACGCGGACCCACCGGAGGCGACGGTGCGGTGGGTCGCGTCCCTGGCGGGGCAGCTCGGCAGGCCGGCGCCGGCGGCGGTCACCGCCCGCGGGCTGGTGCACGCCATCGCGGACCTGCACCGCCGCATCCCGGCGGGGGACGACGCCGACCTGTGACGTGCCGGCAGACCCCCCGGCTCCTGCCGGGGGGCGGGGCCGTCAGGAGCCGAAAGCGGCGGTGACGACCGTCTCGCGGCAGCCGTCGAGGCGGGCGACGCCGATGCCGACGCGTCGCATGCGCGGGTCGAGGAGGTTCGCCCGGTGGGGTGGGCTGCCCATCCACAGCCGGACCGTCTGACGGGCGAGGCTGGTGCGGCAGTCGCTCAGCCGGGCGAGGTTCTCCGCCATCCGCCGGTTGCGCGGGTAGCCGGCGGCGACCAGCCGCTGCCAGAAGGGGGCGCCCTTGGCGTCCTCGTGGGTGAGGGTGCCGGTGGTGGCGAGGTGGCGGCTGTGGGACCGGGCGGGGGCTGTGAGCAGCGGCGACCCGGCGAGCGGCCTGCGGTGGTGGCGGGTGCGGACGCGGTTGATCTCCACCAGCACCGCCCGCTCAGGGCTCACGGCGGCACGGTCACCCGTCGGCGGGGCGGCGTCGGCGTGGCCCGCGGACGCGACAGCCGCAGCGGCGACCACGGCGGGAAGGACAAGGGCACGGAGGATCGATGAGGTCTGCATGGTGCGGCCCATCGGGCGCCACCCCCGCCGGGCATGACGCCCCGGGGCAGGTTCCTCGCGACGGGGGTCGCCGGGGAACCTCCCCGTGGGATTCCCTGCCGCCGGCTGTAACGGGATGTGCCCGCCGGCCCCGATGCGCGGGGCATGCCCACCCGAGAGAACCGACCCCGCCCGCACCGCATCCTCGCGGCCGCCGCCCTGTGCCTGGCCGCGGCTGCCGCACCCGCCACCGCAGTGGCGGGTGCCGACACGACGCCCGCGCCGGCCGAGGCGAGCGTGCCGGTGATCGTCCTCCTACGTGCCCAGGTCGATCCCGCCGCCGACGTCGCGTCGCCGCGGGACCGGATCAGGTCCCTCCGCCGTACCGCCGCCCGCACCCAGGACCCGGTCGCCGCGCTCACCCGCGCCGGCGACCGCCGGTTCTGGCTCGTCAACGCGATCGCCACCCGCGCCACCCCCACCGAGATCCAACGGCTCAACGGCCACAGCCAGGTGGAGCGGGTCGCGATCGACCCTCCCATCCGCACCCAGGCAACCCCCGCGTCCGCCGCGTCGGCGTCCACCGGATCCTTCTGGGGCCTGCCGCGGATCGGCGCCCCGCGGGCCTGGGGTGGCCGCGGCCAGACGGGCACGGGAACCGTGATCGGCAGCATCGACACCGGCGTCGACGCCGCCCACCCCGCCCTCGCCGGCCGGATCGTCGGTTGGCGGGACTTCGTCAACGGCGCCCCCACCCCATACGACGACAACGGCCACGGCACCCACACCATCGGGACGATGGTCGGCCAGGCCCCCGGCGCGACCCCGATCGGGGTCGCACCCGGCGCCCGGGTCGTGGTCGCCAAGGCGATCGGCGCCGACGGCCAGGGACGGGGCAGCGCCATCCTCGCCGCCGCCCAATGGCTCACCGACCCGGACGGCAACCCCGCCACCGCCGACCACCCCCAGGTGATCAACAACTCCTGGTCATCCCCCTCCGGCGACCCCTGGTTCCGCCCCATGGTCCAACAGTGGGTCAGCCTCGGGATCGTCCCCGTGTTCGCCGCGGGCAACACCGGCCCCGGCCCCACCACCATCTCGAGCCCCGCCGACTACCCCGAGTCCCTCGCCGTCGGCGCCACCGACCCGGCCGACCGGATCGCGGCGTTCTCCGCCCGCGGCCCCGTCATCTGGGGCGACCCCGACGGCACCGGGCCGACCGCCGGCACCCGCCTCGCCAAGCCCGACATCACCGCACCCGGCGTCGGGATCACCTCCACCGTCCCCGGCGGCCGGTACCAGCAGAAGAGCGGCACGTCGATGGCCGCCCCCCACGCCGCCGGCGTCGCCGCCCTCCTCACGGGGGCACGCCCCGGCATCACTCCCGCCGAGGTCATCGACATCCTCCGCCGCACAGCCACCGACCGCGGCCCCACCGGCCACGACGACGACTACGGCGCCGGGATCCTCAACGCCGATGCCGCCCTCGCAGCCGCCGGCATCCCCTCCCAACCCGGGACGCCACAGCCCACCGACACCCCCACCACCGGGCCCGGGGTGGGCAGGACCGCACCACCCGCCCCGTCCCGCGCCGACCGGGGACGGGTCCGCCTCACCCTCACCCAGATGCGGACCACCCGCCGCATCGCCGTCCAGGCCCTCCGCCGCGTCACCGCCATCGAGGCCCGCCTCACCCGCCGAGCCGCACCGCACGACCTCACCACCCGCCCCGTCCGGGCACTCACCCGCCGCGAACTCACCATCACCCGCCGCATCGCCCGCGCCGCGATCACCCGCGCCGCCCGCATCGAACGGCGCAGGGGCGCACCCGTCCGCACCGTGACGATCCCCCGCCAGCGCAACACCGGTCGCCTCACCCTCGATGACATGCGGCTCACCGACGCACTCGCCCGCACCGCCCTCACCCGGGCTCGGGCGCTCCGGATCTGACCGGCGCGCGCGGCCCGGGGGCCGTCCCGCTTCCGTGGCCAGAGCGGACCACGACACCCCATTTCCCCATCGGGGTTCCGAGGACGCGCCCGGCAGGATTCGAACCTGCGACCAACGGCTTAGAAGGCCGCCCTCCCAAACGCCCGAAAACAGCTTGTTTCTAGGGTTTCTCGGCTGGGTCGAGGCCTTCCCGCAACGTCTCCCGCAACGTATCGGCGGGAATTCGGGGCTCGAATGCGGCCGCTGCGGCGTCGAGCTGGCTGTCCGACAGCAGGTGCGCGTAGACCTGGGCGGTGATGTTCGGGTTCGCGTGCCCGAGCTGTCTGGATACGACGATGAGCGGTACGTCCCGGCTGAGCATGATCGAGGCCGCCGTGTGCCGAAGCCCATGGAAGGTGATCAGCGGCCGGCCTTCCGCGCCGACGAGGCCGGCACGCTCGAGGAGCCGTGCGAGTGCCTGGCCCGGGGTGCTCCGGTCCATGGGCCCGCCGGCGCGCGCAGGCCACACGTACCCGTCGGCGGGGGCGCCGCCCTCGACGACGCTCTCGGCGTACCACTCGCCCAGACGCGCAGCGAGGCTCGAGGAGATGGCGACCCGTCGCTCCCGGCCGCTCTTGGGTGGGCCGACGATCCGTCGCAGCGGCTCGTTGCCGCGCGCGGCCTCCTGCCAGACGGACCGGGCGATGGTCAGCCGCCGGTTCGGGAGGTCGACGTCCGGCCAGCGGAGCCCGATGACCTCACCGAGCCGGAGCCCTCCCTCGCCCGCCGCCCGGATCATCGTCTCGACCCGCGCCCGCCGCGTGGCCGAGACGAGGAGCTCGAGCTGCTCGGCGGTGAGCACCCGCTCGGCCGCCGCGTGGTCGATCCTTCGCTTCGGCAGGCGCAGCCCGGGCGCCGGGTTGTCCTCCAGGAAGCCCCACTCGACGGCGAGCTTCAGCATGGCGCGGAGCGACCCCACGGCCTTCCACGCCGCGTGGGGGCTTGCTGTCGCGAGCGTCTCAGCGAGCCAGACCTCGACCCTCCGGCGGTCGACCCTCACGAGGTCCTCGCCACCCAGTGACGGGCTGATGCGGAGGCGATATGCCTCCTCCCGGGCCTTGATCGTGGACGGCGCGAGCGTCGGGGCCTTGGCGCGGAAGTAGTCACCGGCGAACGCGTCGAGGGTCGTTGCCGCAACGTGTGTCGGCATCGCCGGGCGCCCTGCTCCGCGAAGCCGATCGCGCATCGCACGCGCCTGCGAGACCGGGCCGACCATCGAGACCAAGCGCGTCGTTCCAGGGCGGGCACCCGGGACGACGATCTGGAGGGGGCACTCGCACCGGCGCCGGGGCCGATGGTCTGCCGAAGACGGGCATCCGACTCGATGAGAGCGATAGAGCCCGGCGTCGATGCGTTCACGCCACCCACGCCGCGGAGCGTCGCCACCCTGTCCAGCGCATGCCGCCATGGACCTCACCCCATCCGACGTCGGGCTTCGACTCTGACCGACCAGCCGGACGCTGTCACCGGGCGAGGGTGGCACGAGCAAGGGTCTTGCGAATCCCTCGACGACCGCGAGCGAACTGGGGCGCTCCGTGGTCCAAGCGCCCGAGGCCAAGAGCCTCCCCGCCTCCGGCTCTGCCGTCAGATCACGCCGTGATGCCTCAGGCAGCGCTCGCGGCCTGGGAACCGAACGGCCGGTCCGACGGATGAGAAGCAAGGTCCGCGATCTCGCCGACGGGCCGTGCCGGGGTCGAGGTCGGGCCGGGACGAGAGTGCGGCGCCGAGAAGCGCGAGGTCATGGTCGTCGCCGAGTCCGTCGAGAGTGCCTTCAGTTCGCAGCGAAGCGCCCCACCATGCTCGGCGCGACGGGTACAGGAGTCGCGCGTGATGCCAGCGTCCTCCAGGCGATAGTTGTCGGCGAACCCCCGGAGGAGCACGGACGGGTCGTTCGCAATCGTGACGCGCCCCATGACATGCCGCGCCTCCCACAGGAACCCGAGCGGCTCCTCGAGGTCGCACGGGAGCGTTCCCGAGGACGCGCCGAGGGCACCCCGGACAGCCGCCGACAGGCCATCAGCCACGCCCGCGGCCTCCCAAAGGTCGTCCCACGCGCGTCGGATCGTCGTGGCATCGCGGGCGTCACCCAGCGCCCGGGGAGCGTCGCACACCGTTGTGTTCAGGGCGTAGCAGTCGGATCCGAGGCGGGTTATGCCAGCCGGATGATCCCGCGGACCTTCTTGCAGCGCTTCCGCGCGTCGTGGACGGACTCCGCCGTGCCGACGGCGGACTGGTCTTCCAAAGCGGCGATTGCGCGGTCGAGCTCGCGCACTCCGATCCGTGGGATGTTCCGGTTCACGGACCTCGCGGGCCGGAGGACGTACGCCATCAGCGCAGCGCACCTCGGAGGAGCCGACGATCGACGATGCCCGCCGCCGCCTCGTGGAGCGAACCGAAGACCGCCGTGGCTCCTGCCTGGAGCAGCTCGTCGCGGCAGTAGCCACCGGTCAGCACGGCGACCGACGGTATGCCGGCCCGGACGGCGGCGCGGCAGTCCCAGCTCGAGTCGCCGATCATGAGGGCCGGCCCGCCGCCGCCGAGGCGGATCGCGGCCTCCACGAGGTCCGGCTCGGGCTTGGTGGCGTCCACGTCGTCGGAGGTGGTCCACCCGTCGAGTAGGTCGCGGGCGTCGAGGAGGTCAACCCACCGCTCCGCCTCGTCGGGCTTGGCGGAACTCGAGAGGACGACGGTGCGCGCCTCCGAGGCGAGCGTCTCCAGCAGGTCGCGCGCCCCGGGCAGGAGGGTGACCTCGTCCATGATCGCGCGGAACTCCTCGCCCTCCGCCTCCCGGATCGCGTCGCCCCGGTCCCGTTCGATCTCGTCACCCGCGACCTCGGGGACGATCTGATCGCCGCCCATCCCGATGAGGTGGTGGAGGATACGGATCTCGCAGGTCACGCCATGGCGTCGCAACGCGCGGAACCAGGCCAGCGCATGTTGGTAGTTCGAGTCCACCAAGGTGCCGTCGATGTCCACGATCGCCGCGGTCCTCGTGTCGGTGGCGCCCGTCATGAGGCCGGCTTCAGCCTGCGCAGCGCCTCGGGCCGATGCGCGGCATGGGCACCGGTCTTCTCGCTCTCGACCAGGAACCTCGGCTCGCTGCGCGTCGCGGCGATCACGGTCCCACCCACCGACGTGCGGGACGTGAGTCGTTTGATGACCTTCCCCCGGGTGCGCCCCTGCGGCGTCGCCCAGCTCACCCGGTCGCCGACCCTGATGTCAGCCATCTCGCTCCTCTGATCCGTTCCGTGGAGAGGCCGTACCCGATCGCGGGCCCGCAATCACCGGGTATGGCCATCGAGCGCCCGATGCCCGTGAGCGACCGGCGGGGGCGGGTACCGCGCCGGTGACCACGACGAGGAAGGGGCGCGGCATGTCGAACGACAAGCGTGTGACCGAGGATCTCATCGAGACCCTCCGCGACGGGCAGGAGGGGTTCGCCGACGCGGCCGAGAAACTGGCCGGCTCCGACCGACCCGAGCTGGCGACGCAGATGCGCGACTTCTCGCAGCAGCGCGCCGCCTTCGCCGACGAGCTCGACGCCCTCGCCGCCGACTACGGCGACGACGCGGACGACTCCGGCAGCGTCGCGGGAACCGTCCACCGGGTCTGGATGTCGCTGAAGGACTCCCTCTCCGGGTCGGGCCCGGGCGGCGTGCTCGACGCGGCGGAGCAGGGCGAAGACCACGCCGTCGCGGAGTACGAGAAGGCTCTCTCCGCCGACATCTCCGACGGCCTGCGGTCCGTGGTGCAGCGGCAGTTCGACCAGGTGCGTCAGGCGCACGACCAGGTCAGGGCACTCCGCGACGCCGCCTGAGCCCGCGCCGCGGCACGCCTTGGGGGCGATCTGCCCCCCGGCGTGCCGCGTGTGGCGACGGGGGGTGATTGCGGCCCGGGGACCCGGGGGAACAGGACGGCGTGCGGATCGACCCCGTCCCCCCACAGCCAGCCCAGGCCGCCCCACCCCCGCCTGCCGCGGGCGTGCTGGACGCCATCGGCGGGACCCCTCTCGTGGAGCTGTGCCGGTACCTCCCGGACGACCGCCTCCGCGCCTGGGCCAAGCTGGAGGTCGCGAACCCCGGTGGCAGCGCGAAGGCCCGGCCCGCCACCCGGATGATCGAAGACGCCCTCACCCGCGGCCTGGTCGCACCGGGGGGCACGGTGGTGGAATCCACATCGGGGAACATGGGCGTGGGGCTGGCGCAGGCCTGCCGGTATCACGGCCTCCGGCTCATCTGCGTCGTTGACAGCCGTGCGCACGAGACGAACGTGCGGACCCTGCGCGCGTTCGGCGCCGAGGTGCGCGTGGTGACCGACCCCGACCCGGAGACGGGCGACCTGCTCACGGCGCGTCTCGCGCTGGTGCGGGACCTCGTGCGGACGATCCCCGGCGCCTACTGGCCGGACCAGTACTCGAACGCGTCGAACGCCGCCGCCCACGAGGACGGGACCATGCGGGAGATCGACGAGGCGCTCGGCGGTGACCTGGACTACCTGATCGTGGCCACGAGCACGGCCGGGACCCTGCAGGGGTGCGCCGACCACCTCGCGCGCCACGGGCGGAGCACGCGCATCGTCGCGGTGGACGCCGTGGGGAGTGCCCTGTTCGGCGGGGTGCGCGGCACGCGCCGCCTCCCGGGGTTCGGCGCCGGGGTGGAGACGGCCCTGTCGCGCTCCGCCCCGTACGACGTCCTTCTGCGGGTGTCAGACCTGGACTGTGTCCTCGGCTGCCGGCGGCTCGTCGCCCGGGAGGCGATCTTCGCCGGCGGCTCGTCGGGGGGCGTCGCCATGGCACTGGAACTCGTCGCGCCGATGCTGCCCCAAGGCAGTCGGTGCGCCCTCATCTTCCCGGACGGCGGCGCCGGCTACCTCGGCACCGTCTACGACGACGACTGGGTGGCCCGCGAGCTGGGCGCCCGGATCGACGAGGACGGCGCCCTCGTCGGCATCGCCCCGTGAGCACGACGCCCCTGCGCGTCGCGGTCGCCGGGCTCGGGCCGAAGGGGCTGTTCGCCCTGGAGCGGCTCGTGCATCACGCCGCGCTGCGGCACGCGCCAGTCGAGGTGGTCGCCTTCGAGCCGCACCCCGTCCCGGGTGCCGGGCCGGTCTACGACCCCGCCCAGCCTGCCTACCTCAGGATGAACCTGGCGGCTGACCGCCTGGACCTCTGGCACGGTGAGAACGCCGCGGTACCGGCGGCCCGGCGGCTCTCGTACACCGCGTGGCGTCGGGGACACGGACCGCCCACCGTCACCGCCGAGGAGGAGCGCTACCCGCCCCGCGGGCTCGTCGGCTCCTACCTGGCGGACGGACTCCTACGGTTGCGCGACGCCCTGCCCCCCGAGGTGACGCTGCGGATCGTCCCCCGCACCGTCAGCAGGATGGGGCGCGACGGGGCGGCCTGGTCGGTGGTGGACGCGGACGGCGGGGTCACGACCCACGACGAGGTGCTGCTCACGGTCGGTCACGGCACCACGATCGCCGCGGCTCCCCCGTCCCCCTGGCACCACGCCGCGCCGCTCGTGCCGGCCGTGCTCCCGACCGGGCCGGCTCTCACCGAGGGGATCGCCGCGGGCGCGACCGTCGCGGTGCGCGGCTTCGCGCTCACCTTCCTCGATGCTGCGCTGGCGCTCACCGAGGGCCGGGGTGGCGCCTTCGCGCCGACAGCGGAGCACGGACCGGTCACGTACGAGCCGTCGGGTGAGGAGCCCGGCGTGCTGCTGCCGTACTCCCGCACCGGACGGCCCATGCTCGCGAAGCCGGACCCGGCGCTCGCCCGCTCGATCCCCGGTCTCCCCGGGATCCTCGAGCGGGGCGCGGCCATGCTCGACGCGATGCCCACCCCCCTGCGCCTGCGCGATCATCTCCTGCCCGTCATCCACACCACCGCCGCCGCGGTACTGCGGGCCGCCGGCGGCCCGGCCACCACCCCGGCGCCGGCAGGTCCGGCCGACGAGATCCGGCGGTCGCTCGAGGTGGGCGCGGGGCGGCGCGCGCCCGGGACGCCGTGGGCGCTCGGCCAGACATGGCAGGGCCTCTATCCGTCCCTCGTCGCGCGGCTCGGCGGCGACGGCCTCGCCACCGCCGACTGGCCGGCCTTCCTCGCCGTCGCCTCCGAGATGGAGCGCCTCGCGTTCGGCCCGCCCCCGCTCAACGCGTGGAGGCTCCTTGCCCTGGTCGAGGCGCGCCGGGTGGACCTCGGCTGGGTCGCCGGCGGCCGCCCGGAGACGGCCGGCGGGGTCACCGCGCTGGCGCTGGACGGTCGCCGGCGCCCCGTCGACGCGGTGGTCAACGCCGTGCTGGCCCCGCCGGGTGTCCCGACGTCGCGGCCGGCGCTCGTGTCCGGCCTGCTGGAGGACGGGGCGGTGCGGATCGCGGCGCACCGGCGGGGCCTGGAGGTGGACTGCGACGGCACCTGCATCGCCCGCGACGGCGGGCGCAGCGAAGGGCTCGCGGTCGTCGGCCGGCTCGCGGAAGACTCCGTGGTGGGCAACGACACGCTCAACCGCCGCCTGCACCCCCAGACCGACTGCTGGGCGCGCCGCGTGGCGGGGGCGGCCGCCGCCGCGGACCTGGTCCACGTGTCGTGAGGGCCCGCTGCCGCGGCATGGTGCCTCTCGACGCCCGGCTGGAGGACTGGCAGGTCGTGTTGTGTGGCACGCCGGACCGGCTGCGCGACCTCGTGGAGAGCCACGGGTCGCCGCTCAACCTCATCGCTCCGGGGCCCATGGCGCGCAACGCCGCCGAGCTGGCGGACGCAGCGTCGCGCGCAGGGGTCGAGCTCGGGATCTTCTTCGCCCGCAAGGCCAACAAGGCCTTGTCATTCGTCGACGAGGCGCGGCGGCTGGGGCTGGGTGTGGACTTGGCGAGCGAGCCGGAGCTGCAGCAGGCCCTCGAGCGGGGCGTCTCCGGGTCCCGGATGGTGATGACCGCGGCCGTGAAGCCGCGCTCCCTGCTGGAGCTCTGCGTCCGGTCGGGCGTCACGGTCGCCCTCGACAACCCGGATGAGCTGCGCGCGCTGTCCTCCGTCGCCACGGCGCTCGGCCAGCAGGCCCGCGCGGCCCTGCGGCTGACCGCCGACCTCGGCCCCGGCCGCCCCCCGTCGCGTTTCGGCTTCGCGCCGGAGGAGGCGCTCGCGATCGCCCGCGGAGAGCCGCGCGCCGGGATCCGGTTCGACGGGGTCCATTTCCACCTGGACGGCTACGCCTCGGCGGACCGCGTCCTGGCGATGAGCCAGGCCCTCCCACTCGTCGACGCCCTCCGCGCGGCGGGCCACGACGCCACCTTCCTCGACATCGGAGGCGGCATTCCGATGAGCTACCTGGAGGACGGCGGGCAGTGGCAACGCTTCGGGGCAGCCGCGGCCGGCGGGAACCTGACCTACGACGGCCACCCCATCGGGCCTACGTACCCGTACCACCAATCCCCCGTCCGGGGGCAGTGGCTGACGGACGTGCTCGGGGCGGCCCTCGCCGAGGGGTCCGGCACGGTGGCCGGAGCGCTCCGCGAGCGCCGCCTCCAGCTGCGCTGCGAACCTGGCCGTGCGCTGCTCGACGGCTGCGGCATGACCGTCGCGCGGGTGGTGCACCGCAAGCCACGGCGCGACGGCGACTGGCTCATCGGTGTCGAGATGAACCGCACCCAGTGCCGCTCGACCTCCGACGATTTCCTGGTGGACCCGCTTCTCCTCCCCACCGGGGAGGACGCCGGCGAGCCGATAGAGGGCTTCCTCACCGGCGCCTATTGCATCGAGGCTGAGCTCCTCACCTGGCGGCGCCTCCGGTTTCCCGAGGGCGTCGGGATCGGCGACCTCGTGGTGTTCCCGAACACGGCGGGCTACCTCATGCACATCCTGGAGAGCTCGTCCCACCAGATGCCACTTGCGCGCAACCTCGTGATCGGCCCCGGCGGCACGGCGGAGCTGGATCCGGTCGACGGCGGCTAGGGCTGCGACCAGCTCGCGACCTCGAGCGTGAGCGTGCCGTCGGCGGGGTCCTTGCCGAACAGGAACTCGCCGCGCTCCGTGTCGCCGGAGGACATGAACGGGAACGTCTGCTCGCCCTCCCCCTCGACCCTGCCGTCGATCACGAGATCGGCGACGACCTGCACCTGGTCCGCCGCCTCGTCGCCGTCGTTGTGGACCGCGAACGGCACGCGCCACCTGCCGCCCTCCACCACGACGGGGCCGTCACGCTCGACGACCAGGTCGGGAGGGCCCTCCGACCCGGTCACCCACGCGACGACGATCACCGCGAGCACCAGGCCCACGAGCACGATGGACACGCCGAGGGTCACCCACTCGGCGGTGGTGCGCGGCGGGCGCTCGGCGCGATCTCTGCCGCTCATACGGCGAGCCTCCCCGCCGCCCCACCGATCGTGGCGGGCAGCCCGAGCACGACCGTGTAGGTGAGCCAGGTCTCCCACGACTGGTCGGGGCCGATCCGCTGGAAGAAGGCCAGGATGGCTGCTGAGACGGTGAGGCTGATGATGTAGGCGCCGACGGTCTCCGGGACCGGGCGCTGGAACGGGCCCTCGTGCCGGCGCCGGGCGTCCTGGTCCAGGAAGTCCGCGGCGAAGACGATCGCGTACGAGATCACGAGCGACGCGGCGACGATGAGCAGCAGCCACGGCGGGGTGACCGCCTGCGCGACCATCGGGATCTCATCCGTGGGCGCGATGCTGAAGGCGAGCACGAGGGCGCCGACCGCGGCCGCACCGACGTCGGCGAGCGTCCGGCCGATCGCCTGCGGGTCATGGGCCGCCGCATCCCGTTCCCCATCGTCCCCCTCGACGTGCTTGAGCAGCTGCCGCGAGAGGGCGGCGCCGAACGCGAACGGGATCGCCTCGAAGACGGTGACGCCGACGGCCTCCTCGAGCGACGAGTCGAGCGTGATCTGCCGCAGCAGGACGAGCACCGCCCCGGCGCACACGAGGCTGATGGCGACCATCTCCACCCCGTCGGCCGCCGCCTCGCGCCAGTGGGTGATGCGCGTGTCGCGGAAGCCGGAGCTGCGGTTGAGCGCGAGGACCACGACGAACGAGATCGCCAGCGCCCCCAGCACCCAGCGGGGATCCACCCACGACCCGTACCACCAGACCTCCATCGTGTAGAGCAGGGGCACGCCGAACAGCAGCCCGCCGGAGACCCCCCGCACGAGGTCGGCACCCTCCTGACGCCAGCTCTCGGGGCCGGCGACTGCCCGGGACGCGGTGCTCACGATCCGTCGTCTGCCGCCCGCGCGGCCGGCCCAAACCTCAGGCCGGCCGCGCGGGAGGGGTCAGTCACGCATGCGCGGGAGCACCTCGGACCCGTACAGACCGATCATGGCCTCCGGGGAGGCCCCCGAGGCGTTGACGATGACGATGGCGGTCGCGCCGAGCTCGCGCATCAGCTTGAGCTTCCGGACGTGGCTGTCGGGGTCGGCGGAGATGAGGTTCGCCGTCGTGAAGGTCCGGTCGGAGACGTCGTCCGCCTTCGCCTGGATGTCCCGCGGCTCGTGGATGTCGTCGGTGTAGAGCTCCCCGGGCAGCGTGGCCTTCCACTCGCGGCTGGTCTCGAGGGCCTCGTCGTCGGTCCCGGCGACGGACGCGAGGCTCTGGAGGATGACCTCGCCGGGCTCCCGCCCCGCGTCCTCGCAGCCGCGCCGGTACGCCGCGAGCACCGGTCCGGCGCTTGTCGGATCTGCGAGCGTCCAGATGCCGTCGCAGAGCCTGCCGGCGACCTCGGCCATGTCCTCGTGGAAGGCCGACAGGTAGACCGGCGGGCGGCGCGGAGGCGTCAGGTAGAGCCGCGCGCGACGCGTGCGGAAGAACTCGCCGGTGTAAGTGACGGTCTCGCCGTCGAGCAGGCGAGTGATGATCTCGAGCGACTCGGTCGTGCGGGCGAGCTGCTCGGCGGTGTCCGGCCAGGACATCCCCGCGGGCACCTCGTTCATCGCCTCGCTCGACCCGGCGCCGAGATACGCCCGCCCCGGGAACAGGCTCTCGAGGGTCGCGAGCTGCTGCGCCACGACGACGGGGTTGTAGCGCCAGACCAGCCCCGTGACGCCCGTGCCGATCGAGATCGACCGGGTCGCCTGGCCGGCCGCGCCGAGCCAGACCCAGGCGTTACCGCAGTAGGCGGGCGACGGCTCGCCGGGCTCCCACCACGGGGTGAGGTGATCAGAGGCAGCGATCCCGTCGAACCCGGCCTCCTCGGCGAGGACCGCGTGACGCACGAGGTCCGCGGGGGCGAACCGCTCGTGTGAGGCCCCGAGGACGTAGGCGACGTCGTCCGGCTGGTTTCGGCGCGCCCACAGCACGCCCCGTACCGATTCGATCACTCCCATTGCTCGACGTCCTCCTCCGGCTGGGCCGGGATCGTGTCCGCGAGCCGGGGCGGTACCCGGTCGGAACGCTGCGAAACGCGAGCCGCGGTCGAACCGCCGCGCTCAGCCGGGCCCGAGTTCCGCCTCGACCAGGAGCTTCATGCGCGCGGTCGCCGTCCGGGCGAACCGGCGCTGGAGGTGACGGCCGAAGATGCGGAACCCGGCCCGCACGAAGGGGTTCGGGATGTGCGAGACGTGAGACACGGCGTGGATCCGGAACTCGACCTCGCCCGTGTCGAGGAACTTCACCACCAGGTAGTCCATGCGCCCCGTCTCGAGATGGCCCTCGAGGGTTCCGTAGCTCCAGCCCCACAGCCGCGCCGGGCGGTCGTCGAGCGAGCCGGTCTCGTCGACCGAGGCGACGACGCGGACCCCGAGCATGAACCGCATGCCCAGGAACCGGCCCTCCAGGAGCATGTCGCGGCCGTCGAGCGGACCACCCGTGTAGTACACGGCCTGGATGAGGCGGGGGTCGGCGAACTCGTACCGGCGTGCGATCTCGACCGCCGCGGCCCACGACCCGTGATCCGTGGGCGGACCGGGCTCCTCGGCCGGGAGCTCGACGCGGTGGTCGTCCACCCGCCACCCGACCGCCCGGTCGAGCTTCGCGAGGTCCTCCGGCGTGTAGTTGGGCGACCGGGCGCGCAGTGAGTCCAGGGCCCGCATCGTCCGTCGCGAGGCCCTCCGCGACGGCTCGCCGCGGTCGTCGGGGTACCGGATCGTGGTGACCTCCGCGGGGCCTGCCGGCGTGCCACCCGCCAGGCGCGCGGAGCGCTGGAGGAACTCCACCCACATGTGCAGCTGGAACTCCTGCCCGAGGCGGAGAGGGCCGTAGAGCAGCCGGAAGGGCGTGTCGCCACTGCGCGCGGACGACTCGATGTCGAACACGAGCTCCTCGCCCTCGCGTCGGGCCGAGAACTCGATCTCGCCGGCCTCCATGTGCCCCTGGAGGGTCGCGAGACGGAACGACGTCGGCGTACGGCCCGCGACCCGGACCGGGCCGTTCCACGGCCCGGGCATCCAGACGAGGTACTCGTCGCCCTCGACCAGCTCTCCCAGGCGTCCCGCCGTCTTCACGAAGCGGGCCACCTCGAACGGCGACGCGAGGTTGGGATCGAGCGCGAGGGTCGAGATGAGGCGTTCCGGCGTCAGCCGGGCGCCCTCGACGCGGAGGCGGTACCGGCGGCGCATGGATGGCCCCGCGCCGTCGGCGCGGGGCTGGACGTCGGAGGCGGGGCCGGGCACCGGACGGTCCGTGACCCCGGGGTCCACGCCCGGCCGGGTCTCCGACGTCCGCACGACATCGACCCTCCGCGCGACCCGGTAGGCGGCGATCGCCATGCCGACGGGCCACCGGAGCGCGCCCCACGTGCGCGCGAACACGTCGGCCGCGCGGCCTCCGGGGCTCGCACCGCGGGTCACGTGGGCTCCCCGACGCCGAGGGCGTCGGCGGCCGCCTGCAGCCGCCAGGCCTCGAGACGTGGCACCAGCCCCTCGAGCGCGTCCGCGCGTGCGGCCACCACCTCGGGCGCGGCGACGCCGGCGCGGTCCACGGCCCGCCAGCAGCGCGCCGACATCTCCAGGAGCGATTCCAGGACCTCCACCTCGAAGACCAGCGCGAGCGGCGACGGGCGGAACAGACGGCCGTTCGGCTTCAGCCGGCCCACCCGTTCGGCCGCGGTTCCCAGCGCGAGGCGCAGTCCGGGAGGCCCCGCTCCGAGCTGGCGCAGGAAGGCGATGGCGACGGCCTCGTTGCGGCTCAGCTCGGCGAGGACGTCGTCGAGCAGCGCGACCCCCGCGGCACCCCGCTCACGCCGCCGCACCCGGGCCGCGAGCTCACGCGCCGAGCGGAGGAGCTGCAGGTGGTCGGCCAGGTATGCCCGCAGCAGGCGAGGCTGGTCGGAGGTGGACACGTCGGCCAGCGGTACCCGGCCTCCCGCCCGCGAAACCGCAGGGGCGGGGGTACACATGTTCCCGATCGCACCGCGGCGGGCAGTTAGTGGGACACCTGTCGCTGCCCCAGTCCCCGTCAGCCGCAGTCGTGCCCCATGACATGACGGACGGAGGTCGGGCGATGGCCCTGGCAACGACGGCGCGCGCGGAGAGGCCCCCGGGCCTCGGCCGCGGCACGCGCGACGAGTTGATCGTGCAGAACATGGGCCTCGTCGAGGGCCTCGCCCGCCGCTATGTGGCGGCCGGTGAGCCGATGGACGACGTCGTCCAGGCGGGGATGATCGGCCTCATCAAGGCCGCCGACCGGTTCGATCCCGCCCGGGGGGACTTCCGGTCCTTCGCGGCCCCGACCATCCTCGGCGAGATCCGCCGGCACTTCCGGGACCATTCCTGGGCCGTCAACGTCACCCGCGGCGTGAAGGACGACGCCGTCGTAGCGGTGGGCGAAGGGGCGGGGCGCCGGGGCGCCCACCGGCCACCATCGGCCACTCCCACCCGGCGCCCCCTCGCCCACGGGGTCACCCGTTGACCCCCGCCAGAGAGTCGACCACCGCCCGCGGCTACGGCTGGGTGCACCAGCAGGTCCGGGCGAGGTGGGCGGTGTCGGTCGCCACCGGCCGCGTCTGCTGCGCCCGCTGCGGCCTGCCGATCGAGCCTGGTGAGCCGTGGGACCTCGGCCACGACGACCACGACCGCACCCGTTACAGCGGGCCGGAGCACCGCGCCTGCAACCGGGCGACCGCCGGCCGCCGCGGCGAGCCGGTCTCGTATCCGCTCGCGAGGGAGAGTCCCAGGAGCAGGGACTGGTAGGTCCGCCTCCCGGTCTAGTCTGCCCACGTGCTCCCCGCATGGGCCACGGTGACCGTCGCGCTCGGCGCCGCGCTGCTCACAGCAGTCGCGTCCCTGGGGGGCGTCTACCTCTTGACCCGCCACCAGCGGGAACAGAGCCGCCTCGAACGCCGGGAACGGCTCATGGAGCGGTCGGCTGCCGTCATCGGCCCCCTCTGGAAGCTGCTCCAGGAAGGAAACCCGGACCGGGTCTCCATGAACCTCGGACCCCGCTCAGGTGAGGCCCACGAGGATCGCTGGAGCCGTTGGCAGACGATCCACACCGAGGCACTGACCGTCGCGACGATGCACCCCTCCGCAGAGGTCCGGACGGCGTTCAGGGATGCAAGCGTCGCCGTCGGGAACGCCCTCATGTCAGCCGGGTGGATCGTCCGGGACTACTTGGCGAACGACTTCGACGATCGCCGTTCGCAGCGCGAGGAAGCCAAGGCTGACCACCGCACGGCGTCAGCGGCCCTGGAGCGTCTAGAGGAGCTGCTCAGGCAAGGTTGACTCGTTCGCACCCCCGGCGGTGCCGGCAGGCAGGCCAAGGACATCAGTGGTCCGCGGCGTGGGGCGCCGCGGCCCGAGCTACCTCCCGCCTCCGCCCTTGCCCGGAAACGGTCCGTATGGGCCTGGACCGAGTAGAGCGTCCGTCGTCAAGTGGATCCTCCTGCACTCGAAGCGTCTTCGATGGAGGTTGACACTAGTCGCGTCCGTGTGCCCGCGTCGAGGGTACGGACGAAGAGGTTCTCCCAACCATCGGCGGGGCGCCAGGCTGCCTTTAACCGACGGTTCATCTCCTTCCATTCCCGAAACGCCGAAGGCACGCGCTTCTGGGTGTCGCGGAGGAACCACTCGAAGAGCTGGAAGTAGCCTTCAGACAGTTCGCGGAAGTGCTCTTGGACGAGGTCTTCGTCGAGTCGACCGCGAACGTAGTGGGCAGCCATCTCGTCGAAGTAGTTGGCGGCCAGCATCACCTCGTCCTTCTCAACGCGCGTGAGTGCCTTGGCGTTCCCCCACGCAGCGTGGCCGGCTGCTGCTGACAGTCGGATGGCGAACTGCCAGTCAACGTACCGCCGGAAGTATTCGTAGGTGCGGTCTTCGTAGGCGCGCTTACGCAGCCTCGCGAGAGTCGCCACGGCCACGATGAGGCTCAATCCGCCGACCGCTGCAACGACGACCGGCGCCCAATCCTGGAGGGTCTCCGTCGCCGCCATCGTGGCGTTCTGTTCGCTACCGGTCCTGAATCGCCTGCCTTCCCCGATCGGCGTCGGGGCGACCAACGGGGTGGGGCCCCCCACCGTCTCCCCCACCGTCTTGGTCGTCCCCCCACCGTATTCCGACGCCCTCAGACGCACAGGCTTACGGAAACGCAACCCCGCTCCGGACGGGTAGAAGTGCCGCACTAGCAGGGGTTTTCTAGGCGCGCCCGGCAGGATTCGAACCTGCGACCAACGGCTTAGAAGGCCGTCGCTCTATCCAGCTGAGCTACGGGCGCCCGGGGTGACCGTAGCGGCTCGGCGACCCGGACGGAGCCGGGAGGGCCCACCAACGACCGCGGCCCCCGCCTCGGAGGAGGCGGGGGCCGCGAGGTGACGCTCGTACCAGGTGGTGCTAGCTCAGGTACTTGCTCGCGTCGATCCCGTGCTCCTCCATGAGCTTGGTGAACGTCTCGCGCATCTCCTCGGGGTAGTCCGGCAGGCCGCCGGCCGCGAGGACCTCCTCGGCGCGCGCCTTGATGTTCGGGCCGAAGTCCCAGTCGTCGTCGTTGATGAGACGGCGGACTTCCTTCTCCGGCCACGAGACGACGCCCGGCTCACGGGAGAACTTGGCGGCGAGCGCCTCGATCTCGTCCATGCGGCCGGAGGTCGGGGCCTGCTCCTGGATGAGGCCCTTGCCCTTCAGCGCCTCCACCAGGTCGGCGTCCGGCGTGTACGGCGTGCCGTGCGCGTCCTTGGAGTAGAGCTTCTCGAACTTGAGGCGGGGGCGCTGGCCGCCGCCCTTCGGGTCCTCGAGCGGGTAGCCGACCGCGTGGCCCCAGGTGAGCTTGTAGTGCGGCGGAAGGCCGAAGGCCTTCTCGATCCCGCCCGGCTTGCGGCCGAAGGCGATGAGGATCGAGCCGACGTCCAGCGCGACGCCGGTCAGCATCGCCTGGCAGACCGTGAGGCCGGTCTCGAAGCGCAGGAGGTTCTCGGTGCGCTCCGTCGGGAAGCTCATGAGACGCGGGACCGTCTGCGTCATCGTGAACTCGTAGTTCCAGCCGTGGTACTTGGTGAGCGCGCCGGAGAGGGCGAGCGTCGAGAGGCCGTCGTTCGCGCGGCCGTACCAGGCGTTCAGGTTCGTCAGCCAGAAGATCAGGTGCGAGCTCTGGTTGATGATCTGGACGTTGAAGCCGGAGACGCACTCCTCGATCTCGTCCCAGAGATCACAGGTCTCCTTCTCGACGACGATCGCCTCGGTGGCGTTGATGTTCCCCTGGCAGGAGGCGAGACGCCCCGCGTGGAGCATCGTCTGGATCTTCCAGTCCTCGACCTTCTTGTCCGGGTCGTAGTACCGGATGCTCCGACGGTCCCCGACCGTCTGAAGAAAGCTCTTGTCGGGGATATCGGCTGCGGTTACGGACATTGGCCCCCCTGGGGTCGAACGTGGTCGTGTGACTTCGGGCGGGTTGCACACGGGACCCGCCGCGTCGGCAATCTACAGGCCGTCGGCGGTTCGTGGCGACCGTTGCGATCTCATGTTCCGACACCTGTCCCACCCTGTGAGAAGTGCCATCCCGGCGGAGCGGGCGGTCCTTCGGTAGGCTCCCGCGCCATGCCAAAACTTCTCTTCGCAACCGTTCCCACCGACCAGGTCCTCAACAAGGAGGGGAAGGTCCGCTTCCCAGGCTCCGAGGGCGCGGTCTCCAAGCTCACCGAGTCCGGCTGGGAGGTCGAGGTCGTCGACCCGACCTGGCCCAAGCCGCTCGAGGCGGCCAAGGGCGGCTCGTACGACGCCATCCTGGTCTCCACCTACAAGGCCACGCCCCGCTCGCGTGACGCGGCCTCGATGCTCGCCCGTATGCAGGAGACGCCCGTGTACGTCGTCGGCGTCCTCCAGAAGGACGAGGCCTTCCGCACCATGGCCCCCACGGTCGGCGTGCTGAAGGGCCTCTCGGAGCTGCCCCAGCCGTAGCAGCCCCCGGCGGCGCTAGTCGTCGTCGGAGAGGTAGGCGATCGTCGCCCCGTCCCCGCCCTGGTCGGGTGGGGCGGCCTCGGCACGCATCACCAGGGGATGGCGCCGGAGCTCCTCCCGCACCACGGTGCGGAGGGCCCCGGTGCCGTGCCCGTGGATCACGCGCACCTGCGGCAGGCCGGCCATCGCGGCCGCATCCATCCGCTCGCGAACCTCGCCGCGCGCCTCCTCGGCCCGGCGGCCGCGGACGTCCACCTCCAGGGTCGCCGACGGCGCCGACACCACGGCGACCGGGGGCGGCGGCTCCTCCATCTCCGCCCGCCGGGCGGCGGCGCGGTCCAGCACCAGGCGCTCCAGCGGAATGCGCATGCGCGCGGCACCCCCCTGCACCTCCGCGCGGCCGCCGTCGATCGCCAGCACCCGGCCGCGGAAGCCCATGAGCGGGTCGTGGACGTGGTCGCCCACCACCACCGGCCGCTGCTCCACGGCCTCCGAGGGGTCCGGCTGCGCGGCCCGGGCCAGGCCCTCCCACGCCCGGGCGGCGGCACGGGACGCCCGGTCGAGCCCGCGGTCGCGATCGCGCGCCGCCTCCGAGGCGGGCGCCGCGGCCTCCGCCGCCCGCGACGCCTCCGACCGGCGCGCATCCGCGATCGCCCGGCGCAGCGCGGTCAGCTCGCGCCCCAGGCCGGCGAGCTCGGCCTCGGCCCGCTCGCGCGCCGCCTCCCGCTCCTTCGCCGCGCCCTCGCGCACCCGCTCTACCTGCCGGGCCAGCTCGGCCTCGCGGCCACGCGCCGCCCGGCCCGCCTCCTCGGCCGCCTCGCGGGCGGCCCGGGCCGCCTCCAGCTCCTCGTCGGCCGCCGCCCGGGCCGCCCCGGCCTCCGCCAGCAGCGCCTCCAGGGCCCGCCGCTCCGGCGGCCCCGCCCGGCGGGCGGCCTCCACCACGGCGGGATCCAGGCCGAGCCCCTCCGCGATGCCCAGCGCGTGGGAGGCCCCCGGCTCGCCGATGTTGAGCGTGTAGAGCGGACGCAGCGTGCGCATGTCGACGCCCACCGAGGCGTTCGCCGCGCCCTCGGCGTCGCTCGCCCAGGCCTTCATCTCGCCGTGGTGGGTGGTCGCGAGCACGAGGGCCCCCTGCTCCACCAGCCGCGCCACGACCGCCTGGGCGAGGCGCGCGCCCTCGTCGGGGTCGGTGCCGGCGGCGGGCTCGTCCAGCAGCACCAGGGACCGGGGACCGGCCGCCTCCATGATGGCGATGAGCCGGCGCACGTGGGCGGAGAAGGTCGACAGGCTCTCGGCGATGGACTGGTCGTCGCCGATGTCCGCCAGCACCCGGTCGAAGACCGGCAGGCGGGCGCTCCCGGCCGGCACCCGCAGGCCGCACTGGTGCAGCATCGCGAGCAGGCCGAGCGTCTTGAGGGCGACGGTCTTGCCGCCGGTGTTGGGGCCCGACACGACGAGCGCGCGCACGCCGCCCAGGGGCAGGTCGATCGGCACCGCGGTGCGCGGGTCGAGCAGCGGGTGGCGCGCGGCGCGCAGGTCCACCTCGCCGGCGGGCTCCACGGGGCAGGCGTTCCACCTCTGCGATAACGCGGCCGCCGCGATGCAGAGGTCGATCCGGGCGAGGGCGCCCACGATCTCGTCGAGCTCGGCCTTCTCCTCCCCCACCGCCCGGGAGAGCATCCGCAGGATGCGCTCCACCTCCTCGTTCTCGCGGGCCACCAGCTCGCGCACGAGGTTGTTCGCCTCCACCAGCGCGATGGGCTCCACGAAGATCGTCTCGCCGGACCCGGAGGAGTCGTGGACGATGCCGGGCACCGCCGAGCGCGCCGACGCCTTCACCGCCAGCACGGGCCGCCCGCCGCGGAGGGTGGTGAACGACTCCTGCAGGTGGGGCCTCAGGCGCACCGCCAGGTCGCGCAGCAGGTCGGACGCGGATCGGCGCGCGCCCGCGAGGCGCTTCCGCACCGAGGCCAGCTCGGCCGAGGCCGTGTCGAGCAGGCCGCCGCGCGGGTCGATCGCCCGCTCCAGCGCCCCGGCGATGCGGCGGGCGGCGGCCGCGTCCGGCAGCTCGGCGATCTCGGCGAGGCCCGGAGCCTCCTCCCGGTGCTCGGCCACCCCGTCGCGCAGCTCGTCCCAGATCCGGATGGTGACGAGCACCTCTAGCAGCGCCGGGGCGTCGAGGGCCGCGTCGCGAGCGGCCTCCGCCACGGCGGGGCGCACGTCGTGGGCGCCGCCGGGGCCGGAGAGGCCCAGGTCCCGCAGCCGCACCCCCTCCTCGGTGAGCGCCGCCCGGGCCGCGACCTCGTGGGGCTCGGGCGAGGGCGTCAGCGACAGCGCCAGGTCCCGGCCCCCGGCGAAGGAGGTCAGCCCGGCGAGCGCCTCGCGCACCGCGGGCAGCTCCAGCAGGTCGGCGCTGCGCGGGTCCACGGCCCGATCCTACGGTTCGGCCGCGGGCTCCTGGGTGAGCGGCGGGGGCGTGGTGCCGCGGCGGGCGGCCCACCACTCCTGCACCACGACCTGGGTGATGCCGGCCGCGGGGATCGCCATGAGCGCGCCGACCAGGCCGAGCACGTTCGCGCCGATCAGGACCGCCAGGATGATCCAGAGCGGGTTGAGCTGCACCGTGAAGCGGTGGATCACGGGCTGGAAGACGTTGTTCTCGATCTGCTGGTAGACGATCAGGAACACGATCGCCGCGACGCCGATCGGCCAGCCCTGGAAGAACGCGACCACGATGTACGGCACCCCGCCGATCGTGGCGCCCACGAGTGGCACGAGCGACGCGAGGCCCGCCCAGAACGCCAGGAGCAGGGCGAACGGCACGTCCACGATCGTCAGGAAGATCCAGACGGCGATGCCTCCCGTCATCGCGACGAGGAATATGCCGACCACGTAGCCCGAGATGACCCGGTAGATGCGGTCGCTCACGCGCTGCAGGCGCTCGCGGCGCTCGCCCTGCTGCTGGGCCATGAACCAGGAGTGCGCCTTCGGGCCGTAGAGGCTCAGCAGGAACGCGATCACGACGATCGAGATGAGCGCGATCAGGCCGTTGAAGACGCGGGTCGCGAGCTCGACGGCGGTGTCCGGGCCGGCGATCCCCTCGAGCGCCGACGTCGCCTCCTCCTCGATCCGGTCGAGGATGTCGTACTCCTCGTCGAGGTCCTGCACGAGCTCCGAGTCGCGGAGTTGCTCGACGTAGCCCGGGACCTCCTCAGCGAGCTGCTGCCCGGCGTCGATGAGCGGCGGCACGAACAGCAGCACCGCGCCGGCGAGCACGCCGACGACGCAGAGGTAGACGACGGCGATCGCCGGGGCGCGCCGCATCCGCAGGCGCGTCTGGAGGGCGGTCACGGCCGGGTTGATCGCGACGGCCAGGAAGGCGCCGATCGCCACCCACACGATCACGCCCCGCGAGAGCCACACGAACCACCCGAGCAGCGCCACCGCGACGAGCACCAGGACGATGCGCAGCACCGTGCGGGTCGAGGGTCCGTCCGAGGTCACCCCCGCTGTGTTCGCGCCGGGCGGCGTGACTCCTGGCCCCGGCGGCGCTTATCGTCGTCGTGTGACATGACCCGACCGGGGGGCGCGCGTGGCCAGGATCGACAAGGACGTCTACGAGGCCGAGCTGGAGCGGATGCAGCTCGAGCTCGTGGACATGCAGGAGGCGATCCGCCAGGAGGGGCTGCGCCTGGCGATCCTGTTCGAGGGGCGGGACACCGCGGGCAAGGGCGGCACGATCTCCCGCATCACGGCCCACCTCAACCCGCGCCACTACGACGTGGTCGCCCTCGGCGTGCCGACCGAGACCGAGCAGGGCCAGTGGTACTTCCAGCGCTACGTCGACCGCCTGCCGACGCGCGGCGGCATCTCCCTGTTCGACCGCTCCTGGTACAACCGCGCGGGCGTCGAGCGGGTGATGGGCTACTGCACCGAGGAGCAGGCCGAGAGCTTCCTGCGCGCGGTCCCGGACTTCGAGCGGATGCTCGTCGAGGACGGCCTCATCCTGGTCAAGTACTGGCTGGAGGTGAGCCCGGACCAGCAGGAGAAGCGGTTCCAGGAACGGGCCACGGACCCCGCCAAGCGCTGGAAGCTGAGCCCGGTCGACGCCGAGGCCCGCAACCGGTACGACGACTACACGGCGGCCCGCGACGAGATGCTGCGCCGCAGCGACAGCGCGGCGTGCCCCTGGTACGTCGTGGACGCCGACGACCAGAAGCGGGCGCGCCTCAACCTGATGCAGCACCTGCTCGACCTGGTGCCCGACCGCCGGGCGGCGAAGAAGGTGCGCCTGGGGAAGGTCAAGACGCCCGGCAGCCCCGCGGCCCCCCCGGTCACCGTCGCCCGGGTCCCCGCCCGGTGGTGACCCAGGGGCCGGCGCCCGGCCTCAGCGGCGCCGCGGGACGAGCAGGCCGAGCACCACCCCGAAGAGCCCGTGCATGAGCGTCTCCTGGAGGAAGACGCGCGGGCTCGTGAGGAGCCGCGGCCACCGGCCCGAGCGCCGGTCCGGGTGGACACGGTCCATCAGGGCCATCGCCGGCCACGCGGCCGCCGACTCGGCCAGCGCCCACGCCGCGCCGGCTCGCGGCCCCCGCCCGCCGGCGACGGCGAACGCGGCGCCGAACGCGGCGCCGTTCGCCACGTGCAGCGCGAGCCCGGCGGGGGCCCAGCCGCGCTCGGTGACGAGCCGGCCCAGCAGGCGCACGTCCGTGTAGTCCGTGCCGAGCGCCCGCGCGGCGGCGGGCTCGACCGACGCCCACGCGGCGGCGGCGACCGCCCCCGCGGCCGCCCCGCGGAGCGCCGTGCCCGCGTCCACCGTCACCCCCATCGCTCCACCTCCCGATCCCCGGCCTGCCCGGCGCGGACGAGGTTACCCTGGCCGGGATGGGTGACGTCGACGACCCGCCCCGCCGCGCGCGAGGCCCGCGGATCCTCCTCACGGGCGCCACGGGCTACGTCGGCGGGCGCCTCCTGACCCGCCTCGAGCGCACGGGGCGGCGGCTGCGCTGCATGACCCGGCGCCCGGACGAGCTCGCGGCGCGGACCGCGGCCGGGACCGAGGTGGTCGCCGGCGACGTCACCGACCGCGACTCGCTCTCCGCGGCACTGCGCGACGTGGACGTCGCCTACTACCTCGTCCACTCCATGGCGGGCCGGGCGGACTACCGGCGCGCCGACCGCGAGGGGGCCGCCGCCTTCGGGGAGGCCGCCGCCGCGGCGGGGGTGCGCCGCATCGTGTACCTGGGCGGGCTGGGACGGGGGCCCGGCCTCTCCGACCACCTGGAGAGCCGCCAGGAGGTGGGCCGCGTGCTCGCCGCGTCCGGGGTCCCGGTCGTGGAGCTGCGGGCCTCGATCGTCGTGGGGTCCGGCAGCACGTCCTTCGAGATGATCCGCGCCCTCGTCGACCGTCTTCCGGTGATGATCACCCCGAGCTGGGTGGCGACGCCGACCCAGCCGATCGCGATCGAGGACGTGATCGCGTACCTCGTCGAGGCCGCCGAGGTGGAGCTGCCGGCGGGCGGGGTCGTCGAGATCGGGGGCCCCGACGTCGTGTCGTACCGCGAGCTCATGCAGGAGTACGCGCGGCGGCGAGGCCTGCGGCGCCTGATGATCCCGGTCCCGGTCCTCTCCCCCCGCATCTCGGCGTTGTGGCTCGGGCTGGTGACCCCGGTGTACGCCCGCGTGGGACGGGAGCTGGTGGAGGGGCTCCGAAACCCCACCGTCGTCACCGACCCGGCGCCCGCCCGCCGCTTCCGCGTGCGCCCCCGCGGCGTGCGCGAGGCCGTCGCCCGCGCCCTGGTGAACGAGGACCGCGCCTTCGCCGCCACCCGGTGGTCCGACGCGCTGTCGTCGGGGCCCTCGCCGCGGGCCTTCGGCGGCGCGGCGGTGGGCTCCCGGCTGGTCGACTCGCGGACGGCCCGCGTCGCGGTGCCGCCGGAACGGGCCTTCGTCCCGATCGAGGGGATCGGCGGGCGGCGCGGCTGGTACCACGGCGACGCCCTCTGGCGGCTGCGGGGGTTCCTGGACCTGCCGATCGGCGGCGCCGGCTCGCGGCGCGGGCGGCGCGACCCCGACCGCCTGCGCCCCGGCGACACGGTGGACTTCTGGCGCGTCGAGGCCCTGGAGCGCGGCCGCCTGCTGCGCCTGGCCGCGGAGATGCGGGTGCCCGGGCGGGCGTGGCTGCAGTTCGAGGTGGAGGAGGTCCCCGGCGGGTCCCTCATCCGCCAGACGGCGATCTTCGACCCCATGGGCGTGGCCGGGCGGCTCTACTGGTATGCGGTCTGGCCGCTGCACGGCTACGTCTTCCGCGGCATGGTGCGCGGCATCGCGCGGGCCGCGTGACCGGCCTCGCGGACCGGCTGACGGCCTGGATGGCGGCCAACCGGCCGGTCCTGGACGAGCTGATGGCGCAGCAGGGCTCGCGGGCCATCCACGAGGAGTTCATCCTCGCCGAGGGCGGCACCCTGCCGGACCGGGCGGCGCGCGTCGCGCGGGCGCGGTCGGCCAGCGCCACGGCGTGGTTGCGGTTCCTCGCCCGCGCCGTGGAGGCCGAGGCGCCTGCCGCGGCCGGCACCGGGGATGCGGTGGGGCGGCTGGTGAGCTCCGGGCGGGAGCGGCTGGAGGCCTTGGTGCTGGAGGAGCGGGCCGCCTACGAGCGGCGCGGCGCCTCGGGCGATCCGGAGGCCGACGCGCGCGATGCGGAGCTCTCCGCGTGGTGCCGCCTGTTCGCCGAGTCGCTCGCGACGGCGTCGGACCTGGCCGACCCTGAGGCGCCCCCGGCGTTCGCGGCGCGCCTGGCGGCGTGGTCACGGGCGCAGGAGACCCGGCGCCGGGAGGTCGAGGCCGGGGCGCGCGCGGCGTGGGCGAGCGGGCCGCCGGGTGGCGGGGAGCGGATGAGCGCCGCCCCCGACGCGGACGAGCTGCGCGTGCAGGAGGCCGCCGCGGTGTGGGCCCACGTGAGCCTGCTGACCGAGGCGCTCGAGCACACGCTCGGCACGCCGCCCTCACCCTGACCCGGTGCCCCGGGGCGCCCCGGGGCACGTGGACGGGCGGGTCAGGCGGGAGCGGGCTCCGGCGCGCCGGGCGCGGCCGCCGGCTCCTCGCGCAGGCGCCGGATCATGTCGGCCACGTCGGCCGTGCGCTGCTCCAGGTCGCGCTGGTGCTCCTCGAGCCGGGCGATCATGTCCTCCCGGTTGCCGGGGAACCGCCGCTTCGGCCCGCAGTGACGAGGGCCGTGGTACGGCCCGTCGTGGTGTCGTCGTCTCATGTGCTCACCCCCTTCCCGTGACGGTCGAGGAACGTGGTGATGAGGGCCCGGGCCTCCCCGAGCGCCGTCGCCCAGCGGTCGAGGAGCCCGCGGCCGGCGTCGGTCAGCGCGTAGACGCGCTTCGCCGGCCCCGGCACCCCGGAGTCCCACTCGGAGGTGACGATGCCCTCCTCCTCCAGGGAGCGGAGGAGGCGGTAGAGGTTGCCGAGGTCGACCCGGCGGTCGTCGCCCGAGAGCTCGGGCACCCGCTCCAGCAGCTCGTAGCCGTGCATCGGCCGCTCCGACAGGAGCAGCAGCAGGACGGGCTCGACGAAGCGCTCGACGCGGGCGTGGACCTCCCACTCCCCGGGCCCGACGGGGGTGCGGGTGCGGACGGAGCGCCTGCCGTGCGGCGGGCGGCGTCCCCCGGGGCCCCGTGGTGGTCCGTGTGGTGGTCTCATCATCATGCGGTCACTATAGGTCAAATACATATGTAGTCAAGTGGCACCCGGGCATGGCGACGCCGCCGGAGCGCTCCGGCGGCGGTGCGGACGATGCGGGCCCGGCGGCGCCGGGCCGGCCCGTCAGGGGCGGCGGGCCTCCGCGGAGCGGACGTCCTCGCTCCCGATGCCGTCGACGATCACGTCCACCTGGGCGGCGAGGGAGGCGTCGTCCACCGCGGACGGGCCACCGACCACCATCGCCCGCAGCAGCGGCCCGGAGAGCACGTCGGCGAGGCCCTCGGGCTCGACGTCGGCGCGCACCTGCCCCTCGCGGACACCCCGTCCGAGGATCGCCACCAGCCGCTCGCGGCGCGGGCCGAGGATGCTCGTCTCGAACTCCTGGGCGAGGTCGGCGTCGGACTCGGTCTCGAACAGGACGGAGCGCAGGAAGCGCGCCTCCGGCCCGGTGACCAGCATCCCCCGGTCGTCGAGGAGGCTGCGGAGGAGGTCGGCGCGCACGTCGCCGGTGTGCTCCGTGACCACCGCGGCCCGGAGGTCCGCGACGGCGGCGATCATCAGCTCGCGCCGGTTCGCCCAGCGCAGGTAGATGGTCGGCTTGCCGACGCCGGAGCGGTCGGCGATGGCGGACATCGAGGACCCCGCGATGCCCACGTCGGCCGCGACGGCGCGCGCGGCGTTCAGGATGCGGCGGTCGGCGCCCGGGTCGCGCGGACGGCCGCGCTTGCGCTTGGGTGGAGTCGCCCCGTTCTCTGCGGTCTCTATGGCCGTCTCCTTTGCTTTACCGACGCCGGACAGGGTACCCCATCCGTCCCTTAGTCCGTAAGGGGTACCGGCGCCCGTATGTTCGGTCAATCGTCCCCGGGGGATGGATCCGGCTGTCCCCCGGCCAGCCGGGCCACGAGGCCGAGGTCGTCGCAGATGAGCCCGCCGACCCCCCACCCGGCGAGCAGGGCCGCGTCGGCCGGGTCGTCCACCGGCCACGTGAACAGGCGCTCCGCGACCCCGAGGATGCGCGCGACGGCGCCGGCGTCGAGCAGGTCGCGCCGCGCGCAGACCGTCCGGGGCGCCACAGGGCGGCGCAGCAGGCGCTCCAGCTCGCGGCGGCCGGCGGCCGAGTGGACCGGCCGCACGTCCTCCTCCCCGGCGATCGCGTCGACCAGGGACCACCGCCGCGAGGAGACGGTGACGGGGCCGCCGCCGCGCGCGCGCCACGCCGCGAGGGCGGCGCGGGGGAGGTCCGCCGGGCCCTGCTTGAGGTCCAGCATGGCCCCGGCGCCCGCGGGCAGCCGCGCGAGGACGTCCTCCAGCCGCACGGGCCGCGCCGGCGCCCGCCGGATGCCCGCGCGCTCCCAGGTGACGGGGCCGAGCCGGCGGGGGTGGCGCACCTCGAGCACCCCGCGGCGCAGGTGGACGTCGACCTCCACCAGGTCCGCCCCCGCGCGGACCGCCGGCGCCACGTCACCCGGGGCGTTGCCGGCGCGATGCGCGATGAGCAGCGGGCCGCCGGTCACTCCTCGGCGGCGACGGTCTCGCCGGTGACCAGGAACCGCACGCGAGCCCCGAGCTCGGCGGCGTTGTTGGCCACGCGCTCCAGGTGGCGCGCGACGAGCACCGCGGCCGCCGACCACGAGCGCATCCCCGCCCCGGTGGCCACCGCCGTCACCTGGCGCAGGACCTCGTCAAGCATCGGGCTCACCCCCCGCGCGTCCCGCACGGCGCGCTCGCCGGCCTCCAGGTCGCCCTTGGCGATGGCGCGCACGGCGTCGGCGAGGGCGTCGACCGCGCGGTCGCCCATGCGCCGGATGAGCGACCGCACCGGGTCGAGCGCCGGCTCGGGCGGCGGCACCGATCCGGCGAGCCGGGCGATCTGCACGGCCAGGTTCCCCACCCTCTCCAGGGCGACCGCGCCGATGAGGCCGACGTGCAGCAGGCGCAGGTCCCCCGCGAACGCGGTCCAGGTGCGGTGCAGGTCGAGGATCCTCTGCTCGATCTCGGTGCTGCGCGTGTCGATCTCGGCGTCGGCGGCCTCCACGACCGCCGCGACGGAGGCGTCGGACTCGTCCCAGCCGGCCACGGCGCGCTCGACCTGGGCCAGCACGAGGGCGGCGAGCTCGCCCAGGTCCTGGCGCAGCGCGCCGAACCCGGCCTCGGGGGTGCGGCCGGCCGTCACGGGGCGTCCCCGTCGGGCCAGGCGGGCGCCCGCTTCTCCAGGAAGGCGTCGATCCCCTCCCGCGCCGAGGGCGACGCGGCACCGTCGCACATCGCCGCCGAGGCGACCCGGTAGGCCTCGTCCAGGGGGAGGTCCACGGTGTCGGCGACCGCCCGCTTGCCGGAGGCGATCGTGGCCCGGCTCGAGGCCGTCAGGCGGCCCGCCATGCCCGCGGCGGCCGCGTCGAGGTCCTCCTCCGGCACCACCCGGTTCACGAGGCCCCAGGCGAGCGCCGTCGGCGCGTCCACCGGCTCGCCCGTCAGGAGCATCTCCATCGCCCGGGTGCGCCCCACGGCGCGGATCACCTCGACGCTCGGCGTGGTGCAGAACAGGCCGATCCTCACCCCCGGCGTGGCGAACCGCGCGCCCTCGGAAGCCACCGCGAGGTCGCAGGCGGCGACGAGCTGGCAGCCCGCCGCCGTGGCGAGGCCGCCGACCCGCGCGATCACCGGCACGGGCAGGCGGTGGACGCTCAGCATCAGCGCGGCGCAGGCGTCGAAGACGGCGGCCGTCTCGTCCGGCCCGGCGTCCCGCAGCTCCCGCAGGTCGTGCCCGGCGGAGAAGACCGGCCCGCGCGCGCCCAGGACGACGGCCCGGACGGAGGGGTCGGCGCCCTCGGCCTCCAGGGCCTCCCGCAGCTCGGTCATCGTGCCGAGCGAGAGGGGGTTGCGGCGCTCCGGCCGGTCGAGGACCACGGTGGACACCGGGCCGTCGCGCGTCACGTCCACCGCCCGGTCACCCTGACGCACGTCGCCATCCCCTCTCGCTCCCCGTGGTCGGGCGAATGTACCGTCCCCCGCGGTCGTCCGGCGTCACAGAATCCCCATGAGGGATGATGCCCGGGTGCAGGCCCACCTGATCGACGGCACCTACGAGCTGTTCCGGCACCACATGGGCCTCCCGTCCGAGGTGGCGGCGAGCTCCCCGCGCGCGGCGACCCGCGGGGTCGTGGGCTCCGTGCTCGACCTGCTGGAGCAGGGCGCGACCCACGTGGGCGTGGCGACGGACACGGTCATCGAGTCGTTCCGCAACGACCTCTGGCCGGGATACAAGACGGGCGCCGGCATCGAGCCCGCCCTGAAGGACCAGTTCCCCCTCGTGGAGCGGGCGCTGGAGTCGCTGGGCGTGACCGTGTGGGGGATGGTCGAGGTGGAGGCGGACGACGCGCTCGCCACCGCGGCGGCGCGCCTGGCGGCCGACCCGGCGGTGGAGCGGGTCGTGATCTGCACGCCGGACAAGGACCTCGCCCAGTGCGTCACCGGCGAGCGGGTGATCCAGCACGACCGCCGCCACGGGACGTTCCGCGACGAGGCAGGCGTGTGGGAGAGGTTCGGCGTCGCGCCGGCCTCCATCCCGGACTACCTCGCCCTCGTCGGCGACAGCGCCGACGGCTTCCCCGGGCTGCCGGGCTGGGGCGCGAAGAGCGCGGCGACGGTCCTCGCGCGGTACGGGCGCATCGACGCGATCCCGGACGACCCGGGGGCCTGGGACGTGACGGTGCGCGGCGCCGCCCGCCTGGCGGAGACGCTGGCCGGATCCCGGGACGCCGCCGAGCTCTTCCGGGTGCTCGCGACCCTGCGCGACGACGTCGCGGGGGTCGCGGAGGACGGGATGGAGGCCCTGCGGTGGACCGGCCCCCGGGACGACTTCGCCGACACGTGCGCGGCGCTCGACGCCCCGGGCATCGGGGAGCGGGCCGCCGCGCTCGCGGAGCGCCGCCGGGCCTGACCGCGGGCGGGGCAACCGGGCCTTCCCCGAACGCTCACGCGGCCTTCACGGGGTCCACAGGCCCCTCTGAGGTGGGCGCCCTTGCATGGGACGCGACGACGGACCCGACCCCCGGAGACGCCCCATGCCGAGTGCCCGATCCCTCCGACGCGCCCTGAGCGGCGCGCCCGCCCGCACCGCCGCCATCGCGCTCTCGGCCGCCGTGATCGGCGGCGGCACCGTCGCCGCGGTCGACCTCCGAGCCGATCCCGCGCCGGCCGCCGTGGCGGCCGCGCCGGTCATCGCGACCACCCCGGTCGCGGTCACCGGCGGCGGCGCGACGGCCGTGGACTTCAGCGAGGTCTACGCGCGCCGGCGTGGCGGGATGGCCTCGATCACGGCCACGATCGCGTCGTCCGGCGGCATGCCGGGCGCGCCGGGCGGCGGCGAGGGCACGGCGACCGGGTCCGGCGTCGTCATCGACGCGGAGGGGCACATCCTCACCAACGCGCACGTCGTGGACGGCGCCACGGCGGTCCGGGTGGAGCTCGCCGACGGGACGTCGCACGAGGCGACGGTCGTCGGCGCCGACGCGTCGACCGACCTGGCGGTGCTGCACATCGACGCGGACGCGGACTCCCTGCAGCCCGTGCCGCTCGGGGACTCGTCGGCGCTCGAGGTGGGCGACCCCGTCCTCGCGGTCGGCGACCCGTTCGGGTACCAGGCGAGCGCGAGCGCCGGGATCGTCTCGGGCCTCGACCGCACCATGCAGGCCCCGAACGGCTTCACGATCACCGGCGCCATCCAGACGGACGCGGCGGTCAACCACGGCAACTCGGGCGGCGCGCTGCTCGACGCCGAGGGGAACCTCGTGGGCATCCCGGCCCAGATCGCCGACTCCGGCGTGGACGCGAACGTCGGCGTGGCCTTCGCGGTGCCCGTGGACACGGCGAGGACGGTGATCGAGGAGATCCTCGCCGACGGGGAGGTGGACCACGCCTGGCTCGGCGTCTCCACGGCCGACGTGGACGCCGGCCTCGCGGGCACGGAAGGCGTGGGGGCCGGCAGCGGCGCCCTCATCACGGGCGTGTCCGCGGACGGGCCGGCGGCGCGGGCCGGGCTGGAGGGCGGCGACACGACGGCCACGGACGGCGGCGCCCAGGTGTGCGTGGGCGGCGACGTGGTGACCGCGCTCGGCGACACGCCCGTCGAGGACGGCACCGACCTACAGGAGGCGGTGGACTCCCACCGCCCGGGCGACACGGTGGAGCTCACCGTGTCGGGCCCGGACGGGCGGGAGCGGCAGGTGGAGGTCACCCTCGGGACGCGCCCGGCCGCCACCGGGGCCGCGCCCACCTCCACCTGCGGCTAGCGAGGCTCGCTCCTAGGCGGAGACGGCCGCCTGGACGGGCAGGATCTCCGCCACGAGCTGGCCCAGGAGCTCCCGGAGCTGCTCGCGCAGCTCCGGGTCCAGGGCCCCGTCCTCGCCCAGCTTCTGGTGGGCGTGGCCGACGGCGAGGTCGCCCTCGACCACCCGGGCGCCCGAGGCCGCGAGCACCTTGCGGAGCTCGGCCTGGGCCCACACCGCACCGAAGGCCCCGGTGCTGGCGCCCACGACCGCGGACGGCAGGAAGCGCAGCGGGCTCGCGTCGCGGGGGCGCGAGGCCCAGTCGAGGGCGTTCTTCAGGGCCCCCGGGACGGAGGAGTTGTACTCCGGCGTCGCCACGAGCAGGCCGTCCGCCGCGGCGAGCTCCTCCCGCAGCCGCGTGACGGCGGCGGGGGGCGCGTCGTGGTCGTCGTCCTGGTCGTAGGCCGGGATCTCCCTCAGGCCGTCGAAGATCCGCAGCTCGACGCCGTCCGGGAGCTCGGTCGCCGCCGCCCGCAGGAGCGCGCTGTTGTGGGAGTCGCTGCGCAGGCTCCCCGAGATGCCGAGGATCGTCATGGTTCAGGCCTTCTTCAGCTCGAGGTGGGCGGTGAGGGTGACGTCGTACCCCACGGCGAGGCCGCCGGTGGGGAGCGGCGCGTTCCAGTTGAGGCCGTAGTCGCGCCGGTCGATGACGGTCTGGAGCTCGACAGCGAGCATCTCGACCCCGTCGAGGCCCGTGATGGGGCCGGCGAGGGTGCCGGTGAGCTCCACGGCGCGGGTGACGCCCTTCAGGGTCAGCTCGCCGCGGACGGTGACCGCCTCGCCGTCGCGGACGATGTCCGTGGCGGCGTACGACACCTCGGGGAACCGCTGGGCGTCGAAGAAGTCCGGCGACTGGAGGTGGCCGGTGAGGTTCTCGTCCTGCGTCTCGACGCTCGCCACGCGCCCGGTGGCCCGCAGCTCGGACGTGCCGTCCTCGGCGCCGGTCAGGGTGGCGTCGAAGTCGTCGAGCGTGCCGCGGAAGGTCGCGACGACCATGTGCTTGACCGAGAAGCCGAAAGAGGAGTGGATGGGGTCGCTCTGCCAGGTCCCGACCGGGACCGCGGTGGTGGCCTGCTGTGCGGTGGTGCTCATGTCGTGTCGGCTCCCGTGTGATCGGCTATCATTGACTGCGCAAACAACGCTAGCGGGTGTCCCTTGAGTAGTCAAGTGTTGAGTCCACAAGCTCATGCGGCGATCGGCGCGTGGGCGCGCCTGATGGGCGCGCACTCGGCCATGACGCGGGCGTTCAACGCCGAGCTCCAGGCCCGCTGCGGCATCACCGTCACGGACTTCGAGGTGCTGCGGCGCCTGGGGACGGCCGAGGGCGGCCTCATGCGGCGCGTCGACATCGCCACGGCGGTGGGGCTCACGCCGTCGGGGGTCACGCGGCTCCTGGACGGGCTCGAGTCAGCCGGGCTGGTGCGCAAGGAGCACTGCTCGTCCGACGCGCGCGTCACCTACGCCAAGATCACCCCGGAGGGCACGGCCCTGCTCGCGACGGCCCTCGACACTCACCTCGCGGGGCTCGACGCGGTGTTCGCGGGCCTCTTCTCCGGGGACGAGGTGGCGACGCTCATCGACCTGCTCGGCCGCCTGCCCGGCGCCGAGGAGGGGGTCGCGACCTGCCCGGGGGGCGAGTAGCCGTACGGGACGGCCGCCGGGCACCCAAGGGGGTGCGTACCCGGCGGCCGGCCTCCGTGCTGTCCCGCCCCTCCCCTGAACGACGGCGCCCGTCCGCGCCGCCGCACATGCGCGCCCGATTCCCCGCGGCGCTCCGTGCGAAACCACCGGGCATCCGCAGTTTGCGGCCTCCGGGGCCCGGGTAGCCGACCCTCATCACGGATGGGAGGCGCGAGATGCCCGACAGGAACGAGGACGGCACGTCCGTCCACAGCGTCCAGCAGGACCTCCCGGCGATCCCCGACGTCGAGACGCGCGAGGAGACGATCGCGCGCGTCGCCGGCGACGAGGAGGCCGCCGGGGCCGAGTACGGCGGCTCGCCCGACCCGAGCACCCGCCGCGGCGTGCAGCGCACCCTCTGGGGCGTGCTCGCGATCGGCGCGGCCGTCGGGTTCGTCATCGGCGCCGTGGCGGCGCTGATCCTGAGCTTCACGCCGGGGCCGGTCGAGACCGACACGGCCGCCGGGACGGTCGGCTACATGATCGGCCTGGGCGTCGCCGCGGCGATCGTCGGGGCGATGCTCTTCGCGCTGCTGACGCTCGCCCGCGAGGACGGGCGCATCGAGCGCCGCGTGGAGCAGCGGACCGGGAAGGGCCCGCGCGGCCCGGGCAGCCCCAGCCGCCCCGAGCACGACCTCAAGCCGCGCTGACCGCTGACGCGTGAGGGGCCGGGCCACCCGCGGCCCGGCCCCTCGTGGTCAGCCTCCCCTCGCACGGCGCCGGCCGCCTCGCGGCGGCCCGCAGGGAGCCCCACCGCGATGCGGCGCCTGGTGTCGCCGCCGCATCGCTCGGGAGCCTCGTTCCCCTCCCCCGCCGGCCCAAACGGGGTCCGGGTGCGACGTGTCCGCTCATTGCGGGGGCGGGCCCATCGGGGCCCCGCGGAGCGCGGTGGCGACGGCCACGAGGTTGGCCGCGGCGGTGCGCCCGGTGCGGTGCGACCACTCGTGCCCCTCGTCCGTGTCCAGGTAGCTCGGGCCGGGCCCCGGGCCCTTGTTCCAGTAGGTCCAGGCCTGCCCGGGGACCGTGTAGCCGATGTCCACGAAACCCTGGGCGATCTCGGCGATGACGTGGTGCGCCCCGTCCTCGTTGCCCGTCACGACGACGCCGCCGACCCGGTTGTAGGCGACCGGCCGGCCCTCGTCGTCGGTCTCGGAGATGAGGGCGTCCATCCGCTCCATGACCCGCTTGGCGACGCTCGACGGCTGGCCGATCCAGGTGGGCGTCGCGATCACCAGGATGTCGGCGGCCAGGATCCCCCGGTGGATGGCGGGCCACTCGTCGCCGTCGCCCTCGTCCGAGGTGACCCCCGGCCGGATGTCGTGATCCACGGCCCGGACGCGGTCGACCTCCACCCCGCGGCCGCGCAGGGCGTCCGCGACGACGCCGGACAGCGCCTCGGTCGCCGACTCCTGCGGCGACGGCTTGAGGGTGCAGTTGATGATGAGCGCGCGCAGGGGCGCGGGGGTGGTCGCCATGGGTGCCCTCCTTCCGGACACCCATGGCGGTTCCCGCAGGGGGCCGGGCCGGAACGGGGGACCCGCCCCGGGGCTCAGGGCGGGGCGGGCGCGGGCCGATAGCGCGCGCGATGGCCCGGATCCTCATCGTCGTCGCGCTCGCGCTCTCGCTGCTGGGTCCCGCCGTCGCCTCGGCGGCGACCCCGGCGGAGCTGATCGGCGCCTACGCCGCCCAGCGCGACGACGCGATCGCCGACGCGCGGGACGCCATCACGGCCGCCGGGCCCGGCTCCCCGGACGCGCGCCGCGCCGCGGCGGACGCCCGGGCGCGGCTCGCCTCGCTGGCCGACGCCCTCCGCGCCACGGCCGGCGGGGCCGCCGGCCCCGCGGTGGAGGCCCGCCTCGACGCCGACGCCGCGATCGCCCAGGCGCTCGCCGACCACGCGGCCGGGCGCATCGACGCGGACGCGCTCGACGACCACATCACCTCCGCCGAGGCGGCCCACGCCCGCGACGCACGCGCCGGGACGGGCGCGGACGACGGATCCCTCGGGGGCCTCGACATCCTCCAGGCCATCGGCGGCCCCGCGATCCTCGTCGGGGTCGTCGCCTTCATGGCCATGCGCTCCAGGCGGCGGCGGAAGGCCGAGGCCATCCCGGTCGTGCGCAGGCGCACCCGGGTCGGGCGCTCCTAGCCCTCAGCCCTTCGGGGCGGCCCCCGCGCGCTTGGCGAGCTTCGCCCGGGCGTGGCCGACCAGCTCGGTCTTGCGGAGCCGGACGGCCGTCGGGGTCACCTCCACGCACTCGTCGTCGCGGACGAACTCCAGCGCCTGGTCCAGCGACACCCGCCGCGGCGGGACGAGGCGGACGAGCTCGTCGGAGGTCGAGGAGCGCATGTTGGTGAGCTTCTTCTCCTTCGTCGGGTTCACGTCGAGGTCGTCGCCCCGGCCGTTCTCCCCGATGATCGCCCCCTCGTAGACGTCCTCCCCCGGCCCGACGAACAGGGTGCCGCGCTCCTGGAGCCCGAAGAGCGCGAAGGAGGTCGTGACGCCGGTGCGGTCGGCGACGAGGCTGCCGCGGGGACGGGTGCGGATCTCCCCCGCCCACGGCTCCCAGCGGTCGAAGACGTGGTGCAGCAGGCCGGTGCCGCGGGTCTCGGTCAGGAACTCGGTGCGGAAGCCGACCAGGCCGCGCGCGGGGAGCAGGTACTCCAGCCGCACCCAGCCGGTGCCGTGGTTGACGATCTGCTCCATCCGGCCCTTCCGCAGCGCCAGGAGCTGGGTGACGACGCCGAGGAAGTCCTCGGGCACGTCGATCGAGGCGCGCTCCAGGGGCTCGTGGACGACGCCGTCGATCTCGCGGGTGAGCACGGTCGGCTTGCCGACGGTCAGCTCGAAGCCCTCGCGGCGCATCGTCTCCACGAGCACGGCGAGCTGCAGCTCCCCGCGGCCCTGCACCTCCCAGGCGTCCGGCCGCTCGGTGGGGAGCACCCGGATCGCGACGTTGCCGATCAGCTCCTGCTGCAGGCGGTCGTGCACCTGGCGGGCGGTGAGGCGCGAGCCGTCGCGGCCGGCGAGCGGCGACGTGTTGATGCCGATCGTCAGTGAGAGGCTCGGCTCGTCCACCGAGATCACCGGGAGGGGCTTCGGGTCGTCGAGGTCGGCGAGCGTCTCGCCGATCGTCACGTCCGGCAGGCCGGCCACCGCCACGATGTCCCCGGCACGGGCGCTCTCGGCGGGCACGCGCTCCAGCGCGTCGGTGATGTAGAGCTCGGTCACCTTGGCCGGCGTGACCGTTCCGTCGGCGCGGCACCAGGCCACCGTCTGCCCGGCACGGATCTCGCCCTCGTGCAGGCGGCAGATGGCCAGGCGGCCCACGTAGCTCGAGGCGGCCAGGTTCGTGACGAGGGCCTGCAGCGGCGCGCCCTCGGTGTAGGTCGGCGCCGGGATCGTGTCCCGCAGCACCGCGAACAGCGGCTCCAGGTCCTCGCCGCGGTCGTCCGGCGTGAGCGAGGCCCTCCCCTCCTTCGCCACGCAGTAGACGATCGGGAACTCGATCTGGCTCTCGTCGGCGTCGAGGTCGAGGAACAGCTCGTAGACCTCGTCGACCACCTCGGCCACCCGGGCGTCCGGCCGGTCGACCTTGTTCACCACGAGCACCACGGGCAGGCGCGCGGCGAGGGCCTTGCGCAGCACGAAGCGCGTCTGCGGCAGGGGCCCCTCGGACGCGTCCACCAGCAGCAGGACCCCGTCGACCATGTGGAGGCCCCGCTCCACCTCGCCGCCGAAGTCGGCGTGGCCCGGCGTGTCGATGATGTTGATCGTCTGGCCGCCGTGCCTCACGGCGGTGTTCTTGGCCAGGATCGTGATGCCCTTCTCACGCTCCAGGTCCATGGAGTCCATGACCCGCGTGGCCACGGCCTGGTTCTCGCGGAATGCCCCCGACTGCCACAACATCGCGTCGACGAGGGTCGTCTTTCCGTGGTCGACGTGGGCCACGATGGCCACGTTGCGCAGGTCGTCCCGGGTCGGCACGGACGGCATCGTAGCTATCCGGCGGCGCCCCGCCCCCGGCGGGGGCGACGAAGGGTCATCCGGCCTCGCGCCGCTCCTGCGTAACGCCCACGAGGCGCCCCGCCGACTCGTCCACGCGGCCCGTCGCGATGAGCAGCCCGAGCGCCGTGGTGAGCGTCCCCGCGGGGACGGCCTCCACCGGCACGCCCAGCCACTCCGCCACCGCCCTGCCCAGCGCCCGGCGCGGCAGCCCGCCCGGAACCGCCAGCACGCAGGCCTCGACCGCGTTCGCGAGCGCGGCCGGGTCGTGCACCGGCGCATCGTGCACGGCGCGCAGCCGGCGCTCCGTGGTCCCGCGGGTCTCGTCCGTCATCGTCCCTCCTCCGGCGATGGGCGGCGATCCTATCCCGCCGCCCCGACAGAACATGTGTTCGATGCCCGCGGGCGGACTCCTCCCCGCACTCACAGCGGATTCCCATCCGCCGCCGAACCGGCCCACATGACGGCCTCCTAGCGTCCCGTGGCACTACCCGAGGAACGCGACCGGAGGGGGTTTCAGGGATGATCCGAGGACGACGTGGCATCGCCGCGCTGGCGGCGGGCGCCGTGGCGACGGCAGGGCTGGCGGCCGGTGCCTACGCCGCGACGAGCGGGGGCGGCGGCGACACCGCCGAGGACCTCGCCGCGGCCATCAACGAGCGGGCCGGGACCCAGATCACGGCCGACGACGTCGAGGGCGCCTACCTCGACCTGCTGTCGCAGCGGCTGGACGAGGCCGTCGCGGCCGGGAAGCTCACCCGCGAGCGGGCCGACGAGATGCTGGAGCGGGCGAAGGACGGCCCCGGGATCCCCGGAGCCGGGTTCGGCTTCGGCGGGCCCGGAGGTCCGGGCCACGGCCCGCACGGCCAGGTGATGGACGAGGTGGCGGACCTGCTCGGGATCACCGAGGCGCAGATCCGGGAGCGACTCCAGGACGGGAAGACACTCACCCAGGTCGCGAAGGCCGAGGGCGTCACCCGGGCGAAGCTCATCGCCACCCTGCGCACCGCCCTGAAGGCCGAGGGCGTGCCGGCCGCGCGCACCGCCGCGCTGGCGGCGCACATCGCGGACGACACCCGCCCCGAGCGGGGCGAGCGCTTCCGCGGCGGCCCGCCCGGGATGCGGCCCTAGAGCCAGGGGCGGAACAAAGGTCGTTCGAGCCGCCGCGAAAACCGAGTGATCCGGATGGCCGCGGCCACCGCCGATGCCCGGAGGGCCTCGGTGGCGACGCGGGCGCCGGAGCGCGAAGGTTTGCAGCCGGCGGATCGTGCGACCGACTTTCGCTCCTGGCTCTGTCTAGGGAAGGAGGTCCCGGGCCCGGTCGAGGAGCGAGCCGGGGTCGATGTCGCCCGCGCGGTCGATGAGATCGTTCAGGGCGCCGCCCCCCTCGATGAGCTCCTCGACCGGGGCCCGCCGCGCCCCGGCGCGGAGCACGTCCGCGACCCACCCGGGCAGGGACCCCCGGTCCTCGGCGTCGTCGATCGCCCGCACGAGCCCGGCGCGCACCGCCGTCTCGATGGTCGCGTTGTCCCACGGGATCTCCGTCGTGCCGACGTCCGAGCCGAACGAGAGCACCAGGTCCTCGCGGGACACGCCCAGCTCGCACGCCGCGCCGGCCAGGCCGTCGAGCACGATGCCCTGGAGGGTCGCGTCGAAGCCGCTGCCGCGGTCGCCGGTGCGCTGGGCGCAGGGGTCGGTGAGCGTGGAGCGGCCGAGGTCGCGGCCCCCGTCCGCGAGCGCCGCCCCCACGAGGATGCCGCCCGCCACCACCAGGGCGGCCAGCGGGGCGAGGGCGCGGGGCGGCGGGCGCCGCCGCTCCTGGGCGGCCGCGGCGCGCCATCCGACGGCCACCGGGATCAGCGCCAGCAGCGCGAACAGGGCCGAGATGAGGTAGCCGGAGCGGAACCCGCGCGTGAGCGCGGCCTCGATCGCCCCGATCAGGTCGTCGCGCACCTGCCGCACGGACGGGTCGTCGGCGGCGCCGTTGGCGGCGAACGCGGCCTCCAGGTCGGGCACGGCGCCGCGCGGGGTGCGCGCGAACTCGTCCGCCAGGTCGAGGGCCACCGGCACCTTCTGCTGCAGCCCGAGGCGGGCGTCCAGGATGACCTGGGTGGCGTTGAGCGTGGCCCGGTCGCCCGCGTCGTCCAGGTCGACCGCGAGGACCGGGGCGACGACGATCAGCGCGAGCACCAGGCCGACGTGGCGGGCCCCCACCGAGACCGAGGCCGCGGCGGCCATGTCGGGCCGGTCCTCCACGGCGCCGGACGCCAGCGGCGGCACCAGCAGCCCGAAGCCGGCGCCGCAGGCGGCGAGGGCCGCGGCCGCCCACCACGACGAGACCGCCGGCAGGAAGGCCAGCGCCACCAGGCCCGCGGCCAGCAGCAGGGCGCCGGCGGCCGCGCTCGGGCCGGCGCCGGCGCGGCCCGACAGCGGGCGCACCAGGATCGCGGCCACCGGCAGGGCGCTCACGACGACCGCCCCGGGGAGCGGCCCGAGGCCCCAGACGGTCACGATCATCAGGACCGCGAGGAACAGCGCGCCGACGAGGGCGCCGAAGGCGAACACGAGGCCCAGGTTGGGCCAGAGGGCGGCGCGGCCCGCGCGCGCCTCCGGGCCGAGGGACCGCACCCGCGGGTCGGCCAGGACGAGCATCGCGACGAGCGCCACCGGCGCCTGGGCGATGAAGATCGCCCGCCAGTCGAAGAGCTCGGTCAGGATCCCGCCCACGGCCGGCCCGAGCACGGCCCCGAGGGTGCCAGCGAGGCCCCACCACGCCCGGCCCGGGCCCGGGCCTCCGGCCAGCGCCGCCATCGCGGGTAGCGAGGCCGCGAGCAGCAGGGCGGCGCCGAGCCCCTGCACGCCGCGCAGCGCCACGAGCACGGTGAGGTCGTGGACCAGGCCGCAGGCGAGCGAGGCCCCCAGGAAGACGACGAGGCCGGCGCCCAGCAGCGGCGCCGGGCGGACGACCCTCAGGAGCGGGACGATCGCGAAGGCGACGACGGCGACGACCAGGTTGTAGCTCGTGATGACGAACGAGACGCCCGGGATGGACGCGTCCAGTTCGCCGTAGATCTCCGGCAGGCCGAGCATCACGATCGACGAGTCGGCGAACGCCAGCGCCACCGCGGCCGCAAGCAGCGCCGCGGCCGCGCGGCCCGCGACCACCCCTCCGCCCGCGCGCGCCGCCACCCCAGCCTCCTCGTCCCGGATCCCGGGGGAGTGTGGCAGCGGGCCCGCCCGATCGCCGTCCCCCGGGGTCAGCCGGTGACCGTGGCCTCCCGCAGCCGCCGCTCCCAGCCGGGCGTGTGGGGGATCTCCAGCTCCGCCCCGTCCAGCAGCTCGGCCTTGGACAGGACGACCAGTTCCGGCCAGGACCGCCGCGTGACGAGGGTGCCGGCGGCGTGCAGGCACTCGACGACGAGCGGGCCCCCGGGCGACGGCCCGAACACCCCGCAGCCGGCGAAGCCGCCGCGCCCCACCGCCGCGAAGCGCGGCGCGAGGGCCGCCACCGCAGCGAGGCGCCGCTCGGCCACCGGGCGCCCGTCGGGCGGCACCGCGGCGGAGAGGGCCGCGATCGCCTCGGCGGGGGTCGCGACCTCCCAGTCGAGGCGGCTGCGCGTCCCGCGGGCCAGGCGGCGGTCGCGCTCGTCGATCATCACGCACTCCCCGAAGAGCTCCAGGAGCAGGTTGACGGCGTGGAGCATCCGGGCGTCGTCGGCCCCGCGGGCGAGCGGCTCGGTCGCCAGCACGAGATCGCCCGAGCGGCCCCGGCAGACGCGCAGCCGCACCTCGGGCGCCGCCTGCCGTTCCCGGGGCAGCCGCCGGAAGGAGCGCGGCCGCACGTCCCGCACGGCCCGCCGCCCCTCGCCACCGCCCTCCACCCAGCCGCTCCACGCCAGCCGGGCCACGCGCTCGGGGGGCCGGTCGCGGCGCACCTGCTCGGCGCCGTCGGCGTTGAAGCGGCTCCGCGGGCCGACGACG
Source organism: Thermoleophilia bacterium (assembly GCA_050249835.1). Taxonomy (GTDB): domain Bacteria; phylum Actinomycetota; class Thermoleophilia; order Miltoncostaeales; family Miltoncostaeaceae; genus Miltoncostaea. Next base: position 89,228 of record JBFWPT010000003.1, on the reverse strand, counting down.
GCGGGCAGGAGGTCCTGGCCCACCTGCGGACGGGCCGGGAAGCCGAGCTCCCGCATCCGGCCGGCGTGCCGGTCGACGTGGGTCAGGCACGGCGTCAGGACCGCGTCGCGCGGGACCCCGAGCAGGTGCGTGTGGAGACGGCCGACGCGCGTCTGGGCGATCCGCACCGTCGAGGACGGGCTCACTGGAGGGTCACCTCGTAGGCCGTCGTGCCCGACCCGAGGTTGTCGACCTGCGCGGCGATGGTGCCCGGCAGGCTGAGGAAGACCACGTGGTGGTTGCCGTCGTTCCACTGCCACGGGCCCCAGACCGCCCCGTCCGAGGGCCGGTGGAGCTGGAAGCGGTAGGGGCGCCCGGCGGCGTGGAGGGACCGCGCGATCTCCGCGTTCGGGTTGCCCTGGCTCAGGCAGTTCGCGAAGCCGCCGCTCGCCGCGACGTTGCAGGTGGTGGTGACGCCGTGGGCCAGCGCGACGACGACCGCGAGGACCACCGCCGCCGCCGCCACGATCACCACGGGGCGCGGCATGCTCACGCGCATGGCGGGCGCTTCCCCCCGGCCGTCACGACCTGGCACGGCGGCAGCCGCGGGACGTCGACCGCGACCCCCGCGGGCAGCGGCCGCGCCCCCGGCTCGTGCATCGCCCGGGCCACCGCGAGCGCCTCGTCCGGCGAGAGGCGGCCGCTGATGGACACGCTCGGCGCCCGGATCGCCCCCGTCGAGGGCACCCAGCCCCACGGGGCGGTCAGCGAGAGCCGCAGGCCGCGACCGTCCGCCTCCTCGGCGTAGACGACCTCGGCGGGGAGCGGGTCCCGGAGCCGGGCCTCGGCGGGCAGCGCCCCCTGCCGCGCGGCGATGAAGAGCGACGTCAGCGCCTCGTCGTACCCGGTCCCGGGCGGGAACTCCAAGGACCGCTGCGGCCGGACGTCGCCGATGAGCGGCGCGCCGTCCGGCTGGTGGGCCCAGGGCCAGGCGGGCGCGGCGGGCGGGGCGGCGTCGTCGCCCGCGCCCGGCCCGACGGCGGCGGGTTCACCGGCGCAGGCGGCGAGCAGGAGGGCGGCGCCGGCGCAGAGCGCGGCGGCGGCGACGCGGCGGGCGAGGGGCGGGCGCGTGTCCATGACCCCTCTACCCCGCCAGGAGGCCCCCGCTTCCCGGGGACTGCGGATATCCGGCCGAAGGGACCAGTGCACCGGCCCGGAAGTCCCGTGGCGTTTCGCGGCTGCATCGCATCGCGAGGCGGCGTCCTCGACCTCGGCGATAGGACACCGCTATCGCCGAGGATCTGCGTCCTTGCCTCGCGGGCGATTCGCTCGCGAAACCCATACGGCACTTCCGGGCCGGTGCACTAGATTCCGGGGGGTGAGCCGGATCTCATCCGACGGGGCGCTGGTCGCCCGCGCACGCCAGGGCGACGGGCGCGCCGCGGAGGAGCTGGCGGGCCGTCACGTGGCGACGGCGTGGCGCGCGGCCTACGCGATCACCGGCCGGCGCGACCTGGCCGACGACGCGGTGCAGGACGGGTTCGAGCGCGCCTTCGCGGCCCTCGACCGCTTCGACCTGCGGCGCCCGTTCGGCCCGTGGGTCAACCGGATCGTCGCCAACCGGGCGATCACGCTCTCCTCGCGCACGCCCCCGGCGGTGGAGTTCGACGAGACGCTGCACGGCGGGGGGTCCGACCCCGACGACGCCGCCCGCGACGTCCGCGAGGCCCTGCGCGGGCTCGACCACGACCGCCGCGCGGTGGTGGTGCTGCGGTTCGTCCTGGGCTTCTCGCCGCAGGAGTCGGCGGAGATCCTGGGCGTCCCGGTGGGCACGGTCCACTCGCGCCTGCACCGCGCGCTCGCCGACCTGCGCCGCCTGCTGGAGGTGCCGGCCGGATGACGGATCCCGTCGTGGACCGGGTGCGCCGTGCGGTGGAGGAGGGCCCCGGGCCCTCCGAGGATCTCGTCGCCCGCGTGACGCGCGCGGCGGGCGAGGCCGTGGAGGCGCCCGCGCCCGGGGCCCGCCCGCGCCGGCGCCCCTCCTGGCGCCGCCCGCTCGTGCTGGCAGGGGCGGTCGCCGTCCTCGCCGGTGGCGGCGCCGTGGCCGCCGTCATGGTCGACCAGGGCAGCGAGACGTCGGTGCCGCTGCCCCCCGAGGCCGCGGCGGGCGTCCGCGAGTCGGCCGTGCTCGCCCGCGCCCCGTGGCTCGTGCCGAGCCGCACCCCGGCCCGGCTCCAGACGACCCGGCCCCTTCCCTCCCTGCGCTTCCCCGCGGGGACCACCTACCCGCGGGCGCTGCGCCGCCTGGTGGAGTCGCTGTCCGCCGACGGCACGCTGCCGGACGAGGCGGCGCTCGCCGCCCCCCTGCCGAAGGGGGCGGTCTGGGGCCGCCTGCGATCCGGGTCGCGCCTCGACCTGACGGCGCCCTTCGGCTACGCCGTCCCGGCCGGGACGATCCTCCAGCCGTCCTTCTCCTTCCCCCCGGACCTCACGACGGACGAGGTGACGGACATCGCCGAGGCGATCCGGCGCGAGGGCCTGCGGGCATCCGACGGCGCGACCCTGGACATCCCCCGGCTGCGCCGCTGCCAGCTCCTGGCGCGCGCGAAGCCCTGCGCGCTGCGCCCGGTCGCCCCCGCCCGCTGACGGACGCCGCCTGAGTGCGCGTCCTCGGACCCGGCGACCTGGACGACCTGCGGCTGGACGACGACCTGGTCGTCGGGGCGGACAACGCCGCCGTGCTCCCCCTGCTGCCGGACGGCGCGTTCGACCTCGTCTACATCGACCCCCCCTTCAACACGGGCGGCACCCGCACGGCCCGGCGCATGCAGGTGGAGGGCGACCCGGACGGCGACCGCACCGGGTTCGGGGGGCGGCGCTACCGCTCGCGGGAGACCGGGCGCATCTCCTACGCGGACGCCTTCGGCGACGACTACCCGGCGTTCCTGGCGCCCCGGCTCGAGCACGCGCGGCGCCTGCTGGCGCCATGGGGGACGCTCTACGTGCACCTCGACCCGCGTGAGTCGCACTACGTGAAGGTGATGCTCGACGGCCTGTTCGGCCGGGGGTGCTTCCTCAACGAGATCGTCTGGGCCTACGACTACGGCGGGCGCTCGCGGCGGCGCTGGCCGGCCAAGCACGACGTGATCCTGGTCTACGTGCGCGACCGGGAGCGGTACCACTTCGACACGGAGGCCGTGGACCGCGAGCCCTACATGGCGCCCGGGCTCGTGACGCCGGAGAAGGCGGCGCGCGGCAAGCTGCCGACGGACGTCTGGTGGCACACGATCGTCGGCACCAGCAGCCGCGAGCGGACCGGGTATCCCACCCAGAAGCCCGAGGGCGTGCTGCGGCGCGTCGTGGCCGCCTCGTCGCGGCCGGGCGGCTGGTGCCTGGACTTCTTCGCCGGCAGCGGCACCCTCGGCGCGGTCGCCGCCGACCTGGGGCGCCGCTACGTGCTGGTCGACGAGAGCGCCGAGGCGGTGGCGGTGATGCGCCACCGCCTCGGCGGGCGCGCCGGCGTCAGGCGTCCGGCGCCGGCGGACGGTTCGGCAGGTCCGTGACCTCCAGTCCGTGGCCGGTGAACGTGACGAGGTCGGGCATCGTGAAGTCACCCGCCTCGGCGCCCGGCAGGAACGGGGTCCATCCCGGCTCGTTGCGCAGCCAGGAGGACGGGTCCGCCTCCATCAGCCCGAGGAACACCTCGGCCACGATGCGGCCCCCCACCTCCCCGAGGTGCACGCCGTCGGCGCGCGTCTCGGCCTCGCGGAGGATGTAGAACCACAATGGGGCGGGTCCCCCGCCGGGCAGGGCGAGCTCGTCGTCGTCGAGGACATCAGCCCCCATCTTGGCGGCGACGTCCTGCCCCGACGGGAGCAGCATCCGGGCCCCGCGGGTGAGGTTGCGGTCGATCAGGGACGGCCGGTTGCCGCCGATCTCCGGCGGCAGCTCCTTCAGCGGGTCCGCCAGCTTCGTGTCGATCAGGCGGGTCGGCTGGCGCGCGTCGGAGCCCGCGCCGTCCACCTCGAAGAACCGCGCCCACTCGATCGTCCAGAACGGCGGCAGGATCCGGAAGCCGCCGAAGTGGCCGAGCGGCTGCTCGGACACCGGCTGCGGCAGGAACGTCGGCAGCGGGCCGACGAGCGTGTTGAGCCGGTAGCGGCCGCGGATCTGGCTGTGGCCGAACCGGTACGCCGCCACCGAGAACTCCACCGGCATGTACGGGTCGTACCGCCAGGTGAAGAACCTGCGCCGCACCCGCGGCGTCCCCTCCGAGGTGTCGAGCACCTCGTTCAGCATCTCCTCGCCGACGGTGCGGCGCAGGAAGTCGTGGACGACGACCCACTGGTAGTGCCAGCGCACGATCCGCTGGGCCGCCTCGAACACCGTCTCGCTGCCGCGCCGCAGCGTCGGCGTGGCGACCACCAGGTCGACGACGGCGTTGTGGAACTTGAGCATCGTGAGCTGCAACTGGCTCACGAAGATGTTCTCGTCGTTGCGCGGGTCCCCGATCAGCGCCGTGTCCTGGCTGTTGCGGGGCAGGTCGTCCTCGTCGTCGTGGCGGCCGATCAGCATCTTCTGGTTCTCGGTCGTCCGGTCGTAGAGGAACGGGTCGTCGCTCGGTCCACGCCCGTACACGCAGTCCAGGTCGAAGCGGGGGCTGCGGAAGTTGGTGAGGGCGTCCGGGTCGTTCTGGCGCTCCAGGCTGGAGGCCGGGTCGAAGGTCAGGTCGTGGTCGATGAACTGGCCGAGGTAGGTGTAGCCGGCCGGGATCGCCGGGTTGTCCAGCTCCGGCGTCGGGCCGGTGGCGTTCTCCGGGATGGACGCGGCGATCTCGGCGATCCGCTCGTCGCTCGGCACGAACGGCGGCAGCCGGAACATCCGGCCGAAGCGGCCCTCGTGCAGCCGCGACACCGGCACGTGCGACATCCCCCGCAGCTCGTACCCGTGACCGCGGGCGGAACGGGCGCCGCAGCCCACCTCGTGGGCGATCGTCGCGCCCGCGACGAGCGCCTCCGCCGTCCGGGGCGCGTGGATCTGCTGGGTCGCCACACCGTTCTCATGGGCGATCGACATGGAACTTCCCCCTTCTGTCGATCGGTGGTCGTCGGTGGCGTGGGCTGTGGACGACACGATCCGATTACGATCCTCCGTCGTATCGCCCGCGGGCGAAATCACCCGTCGACGGGATCGCCGCGGGCCCGCCGGGCGCGCTTCGGCGTTCGGAGGGGGGCGCGGGCTCCGTCAGAGCCGGGGACGGGACGCCGAGGACGCGTGCCCCGCGGCGATCACGTGCGCCCGGAACGACATCAGGTGCCGGCGCCAGTACCACCGCACGAGGGGCTTGATGGACCGGGCGCCGGGGCCGGTGAAGGTCTCCGCGCTCTGGATGGCGCAGCCTCCGGGACGCTCCGGGAAGCGGAACGCGTGGTGCCCCTGGATGCCGAGGCCGGGCGCCTCCCACACCACCTCGCGGGGAGGGTCGGCCACGACCACGACGCCGTCGAAGGTGAACGGCCGGTGACCCAGGCGCAGGCGCGCGCCGACGGTCCACGGCTCCCCCTCCAGCCACCCCGCGTCGCGGGACCCGAGCCGGTCCCAGCGGGGCCAGTCCTCCACCCGCGCGAAGAGCTCCCAGGCCCGCTCGGGGGAGCAGGGGAGCGGCAGCTCACCGACGACGCGCAGGACGCTCACGAACCCTCGATCTCGGCATGATTGTTGGGCCGGCGGGACCCGGGCCGACCGGCCCAGGGCGCCCCGCCCAGGATACCGGGCCCGCCTCCCGGGGACCGGTGCGGCATCATGCGGCCGGTGATGCGGTAACAGGCACCGCCTCGCGGCGGGGCTGCGGCATCCCGGGATCGCGTTCGTGACGGCGTTCTGCGGCATCACCGCCGGTGGATACCGCGACAGCCGGCGCCGGATGGCGTCGTATACCGCACCCGCCGCCGGCCCCTCGACCGATTGGTCGCGGAGGGCTCGACCAATTGGTCGAGGGTTGGCGTCCCAGTCTGGACGTGTGAACGACGGTGAGACTCACCCCGCCCCGAAGCGGTATCGCGTCTGCGAGTAGACCGGCCCCGTCCCGAAGGCGTATGCGGTGACCGGCGCGACCGCGAACACATACGCCAGGGAGGGCCCTCCCTCCTCCCCGCCCTCGGCCTGGGCGAAGCCGCCGTCGGCGGGCTCGAAGGCCCACTCGTCCCCGTACTTGCCCGGCCAGAGCGCGGCCAGGTCGGCCAGCCGGGCGGGGTCGGTCACGCGGCGCGCCACCCCCTCCACGGTCACCTGCAGGCCGTCCTGCACGTCGCTCGTGACGGTGAGCGAGCAGAGCGGGCTGTGGGCCAGGTTGCGCTCCTTCTGCTCGCCGGGCCCGGTGCAGAAGTGGGCGGCGCCGTCGTGCCACACGGACAGCAGCGGCGTCATGTGCGGGCGGCCGTCCTCGCGGACAGTGGTGACCCAGTAGAGGTCGGCGCCGGCGAACCTCTCGTGCGCGGTCTCCCAGGGCACGGCCTCCTCGGCGTCACCGTAGCGGGCGTCGAGCTCGGTGGTCGGGGGGGCGGCGTCCATCGGGCGCTCCTCGGTCGGGGTCGTCACGTGTGAGACGCCCGCGGCGGGCGTGACTCATCGCGGGGGCCGCCCGGCGGCACTAGTGTGCGCGCATGACCTCCGGCGCCCCGGACGACCGGCGGGCGGGGCCCGCCGACCCCCACGGCGACGCGGACCTCCTGCGCACCGCGGCGCACATCGGGCGCGTCGGCGGGTGGGCGGTCTACCTCTCGGAATCCGCCGTCTACTGGTCCGAGCAGATCTTCGAGATGCTCGACTGGCCCGACCGCGCCACTCCGGGCCTGGCCGAGGCGCTCGCGCTCCACGACCCGGCGCACCGGCCGATGATCCGGGAGGCGCTGGCGCGCTGCGCGGCCGACGGGACGCCGTTCGACATCGAGGTGGCCCTGACCTCGCGCCGCGGACGGACGGTCTGGGCGCGCGTGGTGGGCGCCGCCGAGCACGACGAGGACGGCGCGCTCGTCCGCATCGCGGGGGCCCTCCAGGACGTCACCG
>JBFWPT010000003.1:79971-82084 GCA_050249835.1 Thermoleophilia bacterium | reverse complement strand
TTCGACATCGAGGTGGCCCTGACCTCGCGCCGCGGACGGACGGTCTGGGCGCGCGTGGTGGGCGCCGCCGAGCACGACGAGGACGGCGCGCTCGTCCGCATCGCGGGGGCCCTCCAGGACGTCACCGCCCTCCGGGCCGCCCAGACCGAGGCGCAGCGCCTGGGCGCCCTCCTGGCGGCGACCCTGGAGGGGATGACGGACGCCTTCCTGGTGCTCGACACCGAGTGGCGGGTCGTGTTCGCCAACGACCAGGCCGCCGAGCTGCTCGGCCTCGCCGGGTCGTCGCTCTCCGGCGAGGACCTGCGGGACGCGGTCCCGGAGGGGCCGGGCGCCGGCCTGGTCGCCGAGCTCGCCGCCGCGGTCACGGCGGGCCGTCCCGCCCGCTTCGCCGCCGGGCTGGCCGGCGGGGCGCAGGAGGTGAGCGCCTATCCGACGGCCACCGGGCTCAGCATCCACATCCGCGACCGCACCGAGGAGGCCCGCGCCGCCGCGCGGCTCGCCGAGGCGGATGAGCGGTTCCGGCTCATCGCCCGCTCGGCCGCCGACGCCGTCTGGGACTGGCACCTCGACACCGACGCGGTCTGGTGGGGGTCGGGGATGCAGGCGCTGTTCGGGCACGCGCCCGAGGAGCTCGAGCCCGGGCCCGAGTCCTGGATCCGGCGCATCCACCCCGACGACCGCGAGGCGGTCCACGAGAGCATCCACGCGGTGCTCGGCGCCGACGGGGACGAGTGGTCCGCGGAGTACCGCTTCCAGCGCGGCGACGGCTCCTACGCGACGGTCACCGACCGCGGATCCGTGGTGCGCGACGCCGCCGGGGTGCCGCGGCGGATGCTCGGGGGCATCCGCGACGTGACCGAGCAGCGGCTGCTGGAGGACCAGGTGCGCCAGGGCCAGCGCCTGGAGGCGCTCGGCCAGCTCACCGGCGGCGTCGCCCACGACTTCAACAACCTGCTGACGGTCATCCTGGGCAACGCCGAGCTGATGAAGGACGAGCTGGCGGGGCGGCCCGATCTGCACGAGCTCGCCGGCATCACCGCCTCGGCGGCCCGGCGCGGCGCGGAGCTCACCCGGAGCCTGCTTGCCTTCGCCCGCCGGCAGGCGCTCGCGCCGCGGCCCGTGGACGTCAACGCCCTCGTCCTGGGCATGCGCCCCCTGCTGGCGCGCACGCTCGGCCGCCACGTGGTCGTCGAGCACCGGCTCGCCGCGGACGCCTGGCCGGCGCTCGTGGACGCGGCCCAGCTGGAGGTGGCGCTGCTCAACCTCGCCCTCAACTCCCGCGACGCGATGGGTGCCGGGGGCGTGCTGACCATCACCAGCCGGAACGTGGTCGTGCCGCCCGGCGCCGGCGGGCCGCCCGAGGGCGAGCACCTGCGGGTGAGCGTCGCCGACACCGGCACCGGCATCGCGCCCGAGGACCTCGGCCGCGTGTTCGACCCCTTCTTCACGACGAAGGAGGTCGGCGCCGGCTCGGGTCTCGGCCTCTCGATGGTCTACGGCTTCGCGACCCAGTCCCACGGCCACGTGGCCGTGGAGTCGGAGCCGGGCCACGGCACGGTCGTGCACCTGTACCTCCCCCGCTCGCCCGAGCCCGTCGAGGAGGGCGCGCCGGAGGCACGCCCGACCGGGGGCGACGAGACCATCCTGCTGGTGGAGGACGAGCCGCTCGTGCGCCGGTACGCCGCGGACCAGCTCGCGGCGCTCGGGTACCGGGTCGTCGCCGCAGCCGACGCCGGCGAGGCGCTCGGCCTCCTGCGCGGGGGGGCGGAGATCGACCTGCTGTTCACGGACGTCGTGATGCCGGGGTTGGACGGGCGCCGGCTCGCCGGGGCCGCCCGGGCCCTGCGGCCGGACCTGCCGGTGCTGCTCACCTCGGGGCACGCCGACGGCGCCGTCTCCCCGGACGACCCCCTGCCCCTGCTGCCGAAGCCCTACGAGCGGGACGCGCTGGCGCGCCACGTCCGGGAGGCCCTCGACCCGCCGCGCTGAGCCCCATGTCCGGAACCGTGGGGAATTCGTCCTTGCGCCGGGACGCGGCGGGGCCGGATGCTGCGCCCGCGACCGCGACGACGGAGGGGACCGTGAGCGACAGGACCATCGTGCTGATCCACGG
>JBFWPT010000003.1:72501-79871 GCA_050249835.1 Thermoleophilia bacterium | reverse complement strand
TGGGTGGACTACTCCAACGCGGACCGGGCGCCCCTGCTGTTCATCTCCGGCTCCGAGGACCACCTCATGCCGCCGTCGATCCAGCGCTCCAACGCCAAGCACTACAAGGGCGAGGGCACGGTGACGGAGGTCGTCGAGTTCGAGGGCCCCCACCTGCTGCCGTCGGCGCCCGGCTGGGAGAAGGTCGCCGACCACGCGCTGGAGTGGGCCGAGGCGCACGCGCGCTGAGCACGATCCGCGTCACGCCCGTCGGCGGCCCGACCGTCCTCATCGAGGCGGCCGGCCGCCGGCTGCTGACCGACCCCACCTTCGACCCCCCGGGGGCCGCGTACCGCTTCGGGTGGGGCACCGGGTCCCGCAAGACGGCGGGCCCGGCGATCGCCGCCACCGATCTCCCGCCGCTCGACGCGATCCTGCTGACGCACGACCACCACGACGACAACCTCGACCCGGCCGGCCGGGCGCTGCTGCCCGGGGCCGGGGTCGTCGTGACGACCCGGGCGGGGGCGGGCCGTCTTGGCGGCGGCGCGCGGGGGCTGGGCCCCTGGGACACGACGTCGCTGACGGAGCCGGGCCTGCCGGACCTGGAGATCACGGCGACGCCCTGCCGGCACGGCCCACCGGGCTTCCGCCCCATCGTGGGCGAGGTGACCGGCTTCGCGCTGCGCTGGGAGGGCCAGCAGCACGGCGTCCTCTGGATCTCCGGCGACACGGTCCTGTACGACGGGGTGCGTGAGGTGGCGGAGCGCCTGGACGTGGGCGTCGCGCTGATCCACGCCGGCGGCGTCCGCTTCCCGGTCACGGGGCCGCTGCGCTTCACGATGACCGGCCGCGACGCGGTGGAGTTGGTCTCCCTGGTGCGTCCGCGCGTGGCGGTGCCGGTCCACTACGAGGGGTGGGCGCACTTCGCCGACGGGCGCGGCGGCATGGAGCGCGCCCTGGCGGACGCCCCGGCGGAGGTCGCCGCCCGGTTCCGCTGGCTGACCATCGGGGAGCCGGCCGACCTGGAGGCCTGACGCGGGGGGAGCCCGGCGCGGCATACTCCGCGCGTGGCCCCGCGCACGGTGATGCTGCTCGCGTTCGAGGGCGCCGGCCTCCTCGACCTGAGCGGCCCGGCGGAGGTCTTCGCCTGCGCCGACGCGATCCTGGGCGGCGACGCCTACCGCGTGGTGATGGCATCCCACGACGGCGACGACCACGTGAGCTCTGCGGGGTTCCGGATCGGGGTCGCCGCCCGCGCCGCCGACGTCCCCGGCCCCATCGACACGCTCGTCGTCCCGGGCACCTGGACCTGGACCGACACGATCCGCGACGAGCCTCTCATGGGGGCTCTTGCCGCGACCGCGGCGCGCAGCCGCCGCGTGGCGGGCGTCTGCGTGGGCGGCTTCCTGATGGGGGCGGCCGGGCTGCTCGACGGACGGCGGGCGACCACCCACTGGGAGTTCCTGGACGCGATGGAGGCGCGCTTCCCGGAGGTGACCGTCGAGCGCGACGCGATCTTCGTGTCCGACGACGCGGTCCACACCTCGGCCGGGGGCGCGGCCGGGATCGACCTGGCGTTGTCGCTGGTGGAGGACGACCACGAGGCCGGCGTCGCCTCCCGCATCGCCCGCCACCTCGTCGTGTTCATGCAGCGCCCGGGCGGCCAGTCGCAGCTCAGCGTGCGCCTGCGCGTGGGGCCCGTGACCCGGGCGCCCCTGCGCGAGTTGCTCGACGCGATCGCCGCCGACCCGGCCGGCGATCACAGCCTGCCCGCGCTGGCCGCCCGCGCCCGGTTCAGCGAGCGTCACCTGGCGCGCCTCTTCGCCCGCGACCTGGGGACGACGCCCGCGCGCTACGTCGAGCGCGTGCGGGTGGAGGCGGCGTGCGCCCTGCTCGCCTCGGGCGACGCGCCGCTGGCCTCGGTGGCCCGGGAGGCGGGTTTCGGGTCGGCCGAGACGATGCGCCGCTCCTTCGCGCGGGCCGTGGGCACGACCCCCCAGGACTACCGGCGCGGGGCCCTCGGGATCACCACGACGCTCACGGCGACGGCCGCCGGAGGGGGGTCCCGGTGACCGAGGACGACGTCCGCCGCATCGCCACCTCCCTCCCGCGCGTGACCGAGAAGCCGAGCTACGGCACCCCGGGCTTCCGGGTGGCCGACCGGCTGTTCGCGCGGATGCACCAGGACGGCGGCCTGCTGGTGGTGTGGTGCGACGGGCTCGACGAGAAGGAGTCCCTCCTCGAGTCGGACCCGGGCGTCTACACGACCACCTCCCACTACGACGGGCACCCGATGGTCCTGGTGCGCCTGGACGCGGTGGACGAGCACACGCTGCGGGCGGCGATCGAGGACTCGTGGCGCCTGCGCGCCCCGGTCCGGCTGCGCGAGGCCGCCGAACGCGGCGAGGGTGGGCCCGCGCGGGGCTGACGCCGGGGCGCCGGTCCGGGGTGGATGGGATGATCCCGGGCGGTGGATGAGCGCGGTGGTGGCGGGACCGGACCCTCGGCGGACCCCGAGGCCCGGCGGGCTCGGAGGGCCGAGCGGCGTCGCCGTGCCCGCAGACGGCGCTGGACGGCCCTCGGGCTGATCGTGGCCGTCGCCGTGGGCGTGGGGGGCGCGTTCGCCCTGCTGCCCGGCGGCGACGAGCCGGACGGCACCCCCTCGGCGGGCGCGCAGCACACCACGGATTCGGCCGCGGCCGTCCCGGCGGCGACGGCGCCCCCCGCCGACCGGGCGGAGCCGCCCACCGCCGGCGAGGGCGCCGCCGCGGTGGCCGCGGTGCGCAGGGCCGGCGTCCCGCTGTACCGGACCCCGGGGAAGGCCGGGAAGGTGGTCGCCCTCACGTTCGACGACGGCCCCGGGCGGTACACCGAGGACACCATCGCGACCCTGCGCAGGTACGGCATGCGGGCGACGTTCTTCCTCAACGGGACGAGCATCGAGGCGTACCCGGACCTGGCCGCCCTCGAGACCGAGGTCGCCGCGGTCGGCAACCACTCCTACGCGCACGTCGACCTGTCCGCCCTCCCGGCGGCGGCCGTGCGCCGGCAGGCGTCGCGGGCGCAGGAGCTCATCGCGTCGGAGACCGGCGAGCCCGTCGACCTGTTCCGCTCCCCCTACGGCGCGCGGACACCCGTCGTGGACGGGGTCCTCGACGACCTCGGGATGATCCAGGTGCTCTGGAGCATCGACAGCGGCGACAGCCAGGGCGTGGGCTGGGAGGACATGCTCCGCACGATCACGGCGCAGATGCGGCCCGGGGACATCATCCTCCTGCACGAGAACCGCGGGCAGACCCAGATGGTCGTCAACCGCCTCGTCCCGTGGATGGCGAGGAACGGGTGGACCTCCGTGACCGTGCCCGAGATGCTCGTGATGGACCCGCCGTCGCCCGCGTTCCTGCGCGAGCAGGCGGGGCGGCGCGGGTAGGACCGCCGGTCAGCCGTCGGCGGGCCGGCTCAGGGGGACGAGGCGGTGGTCCGGGGTGAAGAGGCGGCGCACGAGGCCGATCGCCACGACGGCGGTGGCCGTCGCCGCCGAGCCGAGGACGAGGTACATCACGACGACCTGCACCAGGACCGCGTCGACCGGCTCGACGCCGGCGAGGATGAGGCCGGTCATGGCGCCCGGGAGGAACACGATCCCCACGGCCTTCGTCGTCTCGATCTGGGGGATGAGGGCGGCGCGGAGGGCGGTGCGCACATAAGGGCGGGACGCCTGCCGCGAGGACTGCCCGAGGGCGAGGCGGGCCTCCACCTCCAGGCGCTTGTCGCGGATCTCCTCGGTGATGCGGCGGGCGGCGAGGACGGTGGCGCTCATCGCGTTGCCGATCGCCAGGCCGGCCATCGGGACCAGGGTGCGCCCCTCCAGCGGCAGGATCCCCAGCCCGAACAGGACCCCGATGGCCACGGCCCCCGTGGCGGCGAAGGCCAGCAGCGCGAGCGTCGCCATGCCGGGGACCTCCGGCGACCGGCGGCGGGCGACGTCGGCCGCGAAGGCCAGCATCACGACCACCCACAGCCAGGACAGGATCAGGGGCCGGTCCGGGTCGATGACCAGCGCCAGCGCCGCGCCGACCAGGAGCAGCTGGACCAGCGCGCGGACGGCCGACCACACCAGCGTGCGCTCCAGTCCGAGGCCCTCCCGCCACGAGAGCGCGACGGCCACCGCGACCAGCACCAGGGAGGCGGCGACCCCCAGGGCCCCGACGTCACCCTCCGGCACGGCGCCCCTCCTCCCCCACCCCGGCGACGGCCTCGGGCGGCCCGGCGGCGGCCACGCGCCCGGCGTCGAGCGCCACGGCCCAGTCGGCGAGCCGCCGCGCCTGGTCCCCGTCGTGGGTCACCCAGACGACCGGCACCCCGCCGTCGGCAAGCTCGCGGGCGAGGCGCTCCAGGGCCCGCTTCGGCGGCTCGTCCAGGGCCGAGGTGGGCTCGTCCATGAGCAGCACCTCCGGGCCCGCCATCAGCGCCCGGGCGACGCACGCGCGCTGGCTCTCGCCGCCGGAGAGCGTGGAGGCGTCGCGCTCCAGGAACCCGGCGTCCAGGTGGGCCCGCTCCAGCGCCCGGCCCATCGCCTCCCCGTCCGCCCCGGGATCGGCGACGAGCAGGTTGTCGCGCACCGTCCCCGCGAACGGCACCGCCTGCTGGAACACCATCCCCACCCGCCGCCGGTGCGCCAGCGGGTCGAGCCCCGCGACGTCCTCGCCGCGGAACAGCACCCGCCCCTCGGTCGGGGCGAGGAGTCGGTTGGCGAGCCGCAGCAGCGTCGACTTCCCCGATCCCGACGGCCCCACCAGCACGGTCACCCCGTGCCCGGGGATCGCGGCGTCCACGCCGTCCAGCACGGCCCGGCCGCCCACCGTCACGCGGACGCCCTCGAAGACCAGCACGGCGCCGGGGGCAGGGGTCGTCACCGGCCCATGATCCCACCCCGGCAGGGCAGACTGAGGGCCCCGCCCCCCGGAGGCCCGTCACATGACCGCCCAGCCCACCGCGCGCGTCGCCGCCCTGCTGCCCCGGTACGAGGCGTTCATCGCCGAGGTGGCCGAGCCCCGTGAACGGGAGCTGGCCGCGGCCGGCGCCGGCACCCCGTGGGCGCCGGTCCTCGACGCCGAGGGCCGCATGCACCCGGCCGTCTGGGAGGCCCGGCGCGACGTGCAGCGCGCGTCGGCCGCCGCCGGCCTCTACGCGCCGCACATGCCGGAGGACGCCGGCGGCCTCGGGCTCACCCGCGTCGAGTGCATGTGGGTGGAGCAGCTCGTCTACCGCCGGTCCGGGCTGGGCCTGGGCCTGGCGGCCCTCGCCTGGACCGAGGGGCCGAGCCCCAACCTCGTCCACCTCGGCCCCGAGGGCCGTGCCCGCTTCCTCGACCCGCTCATGCGCGCCGAGACGACGTGCGCGTTCGCCAACACCGAGCCCGGCGCCGGATCGGACGTCCTCGGCATGGGCACGCGGGCCGAGCGCGACGGCGACGAATGGGTCATCACCGGGACCAAGGCCTGGATCACCAACGCCCACTTCTGCGACGTCGCCCAGGTCGTCGCGGTCACCGACCCGGGCGCCGGGGGCCGCTCCCTCACGATGTTCATGGTGGACGCGGCGTCCGCGGGGGTGCGCCGCGGCGCCGACCACCCCACGATGATGGACGACGGCCTCACGGGCGAGCTCGTGCTGGAGGGCGTCCGCGTCCCCGACGCGAACCGCGTCGGGGAGGTCGGGCAGGGCCTCGCGCTGGCGCTCACCTGGATCAACTGGCGCCGGATGTGCCGTGGCGGCATGTGCGCCGGGTGGGGCGCCTGGCTGCGCGACCGGGCCGTGGCGCGGGCCCGCGCGCGCACGTCCGGCGGGCGGCCGATCGGCGAGCACCAGGCCGTCGCCCACATGCTGGCCGACATCGACGCCGACGTGTATGCGGCCCGCGCGACCTCCCTGCAGGCGCAGGCCGAGCTCGACGCGCTCGGCCCCTACGCCATCCCCCTCGACCCGGAGGCCATCCGGCTCATCAGCCTGGTCGCCCTCGTCAACGACGAGGCGTTCTTCCGGGTGGCCGACCGGGCCGTCCAGGTGCACGGCGCCCGCGGCCTGGGCCGCAACTCGCCCGAGGAGAAGCTGTTCCGGGTGGCGCGCAACCTGCGCATCCCGGCGGGGACCGTGGAGATCCAGCGCAACACCATCGCGCGCGCCCTGCTGCGGTGAGCGACCCGCCGGGCCCGGGCTGCGTGACCGGGCGCTTCCAGCCCGTCCACGGCGACCACCTGCGCCTGATGCGCCGCGCCCTCGACGAGCGCGGCGCCCTCGTCGTGGCGATCACCAACCCCGACCCGGGCAGCCGCCACGCCGACCCGCGCAGCGCCCACCGCCACCGCGACGACGCCAACCCGCTCACCTACTGGCAGCGGGCGGAGCTGCTGCGGGCCGCGCTTGCGGCGCCCGCGCCCGACGGCCTCGGCCCCGGCGCCGCGGCGGAGGTGCGGATCGTCCCCTTCGACCTCGGCAGGCCGGAGCACTGGGCGGGATACGTCCCGCTCGAGGCGGTGCAGTACGTCGGGGTGGCGGGGGACTGGGAGCGGGAGAAGGCCCGGCGGCTGGCCGGGGCGGGGTACCGGGTGCGCGAGGTCACGCCCCCGCCCTGGCCCCGTCGCAGCGGCACCGCGATCCGGGCGGCGATGCGTGGCGGCGGCGACTGGGAGGCCATGGTGCCGCCCGCGACCGTCGCCCCGTTGCGGGCGCTGCTCGCCGGGGGAGCGTTCACGTGACGGCGACTGGCAGACTGCCGCGCATGGACGAGCCGCAGCGCTTCGAGTTCTCCGGCAGCGTGCGGATCTGGGTCGCGCTGCTGGCGGTCATCGCGGTTGCGCTCGTCGTCGCGGGCATCGTCGCGACCAACTGGATGGCGATCGGTCTCGGCGTCCTCTTCGCCCTGCTCGTCGCGCTCCTCGGCCGGCAGGCGTTCGGTCCCCCGCAGGCGTACGTGATCGACGCCGAGGGCATCCGGCACGTCCGCGGCCAGGAGGTGCTGATCGCCGTGAAGTGGGAGCAGGTCACGCAGGTGAAGAAGGTCGGCGTCCCCCTCGGGCGCGGCGGGCGGGTCGACCAGCTCGCCATCGACGTGAAGGACCTGAAGGAGGTGGAGGGGGGTCACCGCTACCGCAACACCCGCAAGGTCACGGGGCGCGACATCATGCTCAACCTCGGCCCCCTGAAGCACTCGGACGCCGCGTACACGGCCGCCGAGAACGCCTGGCTGGCGGCGCGGGCCCGCGAGTGATCCCCGTCGTCCTCGTGATCCTGGACGGGCTCGGCGACCGCCCCGTCCCGGAGCTCGGGGACCGGACCCCCGCCGAGGCCGCCCGCACCCCCGTGCTCGACGCGCTCGCCCGGCGCGG
>JBFWPT010000003.1:34955-72401 GCA_050249835.1 Thermoleophilia bacterium | reverse complement strand
GGCCTCGCCCACGCCGACGTGGCGCCGGGCTATGCGGGCCTGGAGGCCGAGATGCGGGGGCGCATCGCGCTCGCCCAGGCCCGCATCGCGGCGGGCGCGGGGTTCGTCCACGTCCACACGAAGGCCACCGACGAGGCCGGCCACACCAAGCTCCCGCACGCCAAGCGCGACGCGATCGAGCAGATCGACGCCGGCCTCGCCCCCCTGCTCGACCTCTGCGACGACGCCGTGGTCGCCGTCACCGGCGACCACGCCACGCCCTCCACCGGCGCCGTGCTCCACACCGGCGACCCCACCCCGTTCGTCATCGCGGGCGGCGCCGTACGCCCCGACGCCGTCGAGGGCTTCGGCGAGCGCCCGGCCCGGGCCGGCGACCTCGGGGTGCTGGCGGCGCGGGACGTGCTGCCGCTGATGCTCTCGGCCGCCGACCGCCCCGCCTTCCTCGGCCACGCGGCCGGCCGCCGCCGCGGCTGGGGCCTCCCCGAGGCCCCGGAACCGATGCCGGGTGACGGCGGGTCCTAGCCTCCGCGGGGATCCACATCCCGGTTGGAACGCACGCCGTGGTCCAAGTGGAACACTTCGCGGAAACGCCAGCTCAGAGCCCGTTCTGCTCGACCGTGACAGAGCCCGCCGGGCCGTCGCCGAGTGAGCCCACGACGGCCGCGGCGGGGTCGCCTCCGCGGCGCAGGGAATCGAGCAGGACCGGGGCCCTGTCGGGGCGGACGGCCAGGAGAAGGCCCCCGTTGGTCTGGGGGTCGTGGAGGAGGGCGTCGGGCACATCGATGCCCTCCTTCGCGGCCGCCGCCCGGTTGCGGCGCAGGCCGCCCGACGGCGCGACGGCGGTGGCGAGGTCACGGGCGCCGGGCAGGACCGGGACGGCCGCGGCGTCGAGACGGGCGGACACGCCGCTCGCGGCGGCCAGGCCGGCGAGGTGGCCGATCAGGCCGTCGCCCGTCACGTCGGTCGCCGCGCGCACCCCGGCGGCCGCGGCGGCGCGCGCGGCGGGGCCGTTGGAGCGCAGCATCGCCTCCCGGCAGGCGGCGACCGCGGCGGGGGCCGCGAGGCCGGCGCCCCGGGCGGTCACGACGACGCCGGTGCCGAGGGGCTTGGTCAGGACCAGCAGGTCACCGGGGCGGCCGGCGTCCGTGGTGGTGAGGCGGTCCGGGTGGGCGGTACCGATGGCGGCGAGGCCGTAAAGGGGCTCCGCGGCCTGGACGGTGTGGCCGCCGAGCACCGGGCAGCCCTCGGCGAGCGCCGCGGCGGCGCCACCGGCGAGGACCGCGGCCAGCGCGTCCGGCTCGTCGCCCGGGAACGCGCAGACGGCGAGGGCCAGCAGCGGGGTCGCGCCCATCGCGTGGAGGTCGCCCAGCGCGTTGAGGGCCGCGATCGCCCCGTAATCGGCCGGGGCGTCGGTCATCGGCGGGGAGACGTCGACCGTCGCGACCACCGCCAGGTCGTCCGCGACGAGGTGCGCGCAGGCGTCGTCGCGGGCCTCCAGCCCCACCAGCACGCGCGGGTCGGCGGGGACGGCCGGCAGGACGGCCAGCGCGGCCGCGAGCGCGTCCCGGCCGAGCTTAGCGCCACAGCCCGCCCCGCTCGCGAGGTGGAGGAGCACCGCCCGATCCTATGCCCCGCCCTGGACCGCCCTCGCCGGGCCCGCATAGGGTGGGCCGCGGGGCGACCGGGGGGGCGACGATGGGCGCGTACCAGGAGACCTACGACCGCTGGAGGGCCGACCCGGAGGGGTTCTGGCTCGACGCCGCCGGCGCGATCGACTGGGATCGGTTCCCCGACGCGGGCCTCGACCGCTCGCGCGACCCGCTGTTCCGCTGGTTCCCGGGCGGGCGGCTCAACACCTGCGCCAACGCCCTCGACCGGCACGTCCGCGACGGGCGCGGCGACCAGGCGGCCCTGGTCTACGACAGCCCGGTCACCGGCACCGGGCGGACCCTCACCTACCGCGAGCTCACCGACGCCACCGCCCGGGTGGCGGGGGCCTTCGCGCGCCTGGGCGTCGGCCGGGGAGACCGGGTGGTCATCTACATGCCGATGGTCCCCGAGGCGATCATGGCGATGCTCGCCTGCGCCCGGCTCGGGGCGGTCCACTCGGTCGTCTTCGGCGGCTTCGCGGCCCACGAGCTGGCGTCGCGGATCACCGACTCCGAGCCCGTGCTGATCGTGACCGCCTCCTGCGGCATCGAGCCCACGAGGATCGTCGAGTACGTCCCCCTGCTCGACCGGGCCCTCGAGATCGCCGGCGGTGAGGCGCCGCCGTGCGTCGTCCTGCAGCGCCCGGAGCACGAGGCCGCGCTCACCCGGGAGCGGGACCTCACCTGGGACGCGGCGCTCGACGGCGCGGAGCCCGCCGCGCCGGTGATGGTCGAGGCCACCGACCCGCTCTACGTCCTCTACACCTCCGGCACGACCGGCCTCCCCAAGGGCATCGTCCGCGACACCGGCGGGCACGCGGTCGCGCTGCTCTGGTCGATGGGCAACGTCTTCGGCGCGAACGCGGGCGACGTCTACTGGGCCGCGTCGGACATCGGCTGGGTCGTCGGCCACTCGTACATCGCCTACGGGCCCCTGCTCGCCGGCTGCACCAGCATCCTCTACGAGGGTAAGCCGGTGGGGACGCCCGACGCCGGGGCGTTCTGGCGCGTCTGCGCGGACCACGGCGTCGACGTCATGTTCACCGCCCCCACCGCGATCCGGGGCATCAAGCGCGTCGACCCGGAGGGCGCCCTCGCCCGGGAGCACGACACGAGCCGGCTGCGCGCCCTGTTCCTGGCGGGCGAGCGCTGCGACCCGGACACCCTCGGCTGGTCGGAGCGGATGCTCGGCGTCCCGGTCATCGACCACTGGTGGCAGACCGAGACCGGCTGGCCGGTCGCGGCCAACTGCCTCGGCATCGAGGCCCTGCCGGTCAAGCCCGGCTCGCCCGCCCGGCCCGTGCCCGGCTACTCCGTCGCGGTGCTCGACGAGGACGGCCGCGCCCTGCCCGCCGGCGAGATCGGCGCGATCTGCCTGGAGCTCCCGCTGCCGCCGGGCTGCGCCCCGACCCTCTGGAACGCGGACGACCGCTGGATCGAGGCCTACCTGTCGCGCTTCCCCGGCCACTACCTCAGCGGCGACGCCGGCTACGTGGACGAGGACGGCTACCTCTACGTGATGAGCCGCATCGACGACGTCATCAACACGGCCGGCCACCGGCTCTCCACCGGGGCGATGGAGGAGGTGCTCGCCGGCCATCCCGACGTGGCCGAGTGCGCCGTCGTCGGCCTCGCCGACGAGCTCAAGGGGCAGGTGCCGGTGGGCTTCGTGGTGCTGAAGGCCGGCGTGGATCGCCCCGACGGCGAGGTCGCCGCGGAGCTCGTCGCCCGCATCCGCGAGGAGATCGGTCCGGTGGCCTCCTTCCGCGAGGCGCGCACCCTGCGGGCGCTGCCCAAGACCCGCTCCGGCAAGGTGCTGCGCGGGACCATCCGGCGCATGGGCGACGGCCAGGAGTGGCGGGTGCCGCCCACGATCGAGGACGCCACCGTGCTCGACGACGTGCGCGCCGTGCTCGCCGACATGGGACGCCCGGAGGCCCCGCCCCCCACCACCTGACAGGTCCGTCAGGGGCCCGTCCGCGGGCGTCCGTAGGCTTGGGGGGATGCAGATCGTCCCCCGGCACGGCGGCTGGCTCGAGGTGGTCTGCGGGCCCATGTTCTCGGGCAAGTCCGAGGAGCTGATGCGCCGCCTCACGCGGGCCACCATCGCCCGCCAGCGCGTCGAGCTGCTGCGCCCCGCGGTCGACACCCGCCACGGGCCGGACGAGCTCGTCAGCCACGCCGGGGTCCGCATGGCGGGGCAGCGCGTCGCCGACCTGGGCCCGGTGCGCGACATCGACGCCGACGTCGTCGGGTTCGACGAGGTCCAGTTCTTCCCGGAGGAGGTCGTGGACGTCGTCGACCACCTCACCGACCGGGGCCTGCGGGTGGTCTGCTCCGGGCTCGACATGGACTACCGCCGGCGCCCGTGGCCGGTGATGCAGGTGCTGCTGGCGCGGGCGGAGTTCGCGGACAAGCTCCAGGCGGTGTGCCTGCAGTGCGGCGGCCCGGCCACCCTCTCCCAGCGCATCGAGGCGGACGGCAGCCCGGCGAGCGAGTCGGGCCCCGCGGTCGAGATCGGCAACGGCGAGCGCTACGAGGCGCGCTGCCGGGGGTGCTACCGCACCGGTCCCTGAGGGGCGTCCACCCCGAGCGCGTCCGCGATGGCGGCCGACGCCGCGACCACCCGGGACGTCCCGACATGTGGCGCCACCGCCACCAGGACGCCGACGATCTCCTCGGCCGTGGCGCCCGCCCCGAGCGCCGCCTCCACCTGCGTGCGGTGCTCCGGCCCGGCGCCGTTGACCGCGACGAGCGCCGCGACGCCCACGAGGGCCCGCGTGCGCGCGTCGAGCGCCTCCTCCTCGCCGGCCCCCGGGGTCAGGCCGAGCAGCCCGCCGACCACGGCCCGCTGCCCGGCGGCGAGCCCCTGGAGCGTCCTCACGGTCTCCTCGGTCAGCGGCGGCGTCTCGTCCCCCTCCCCGGGCCGGCGCGCGGCGCCGGCGATGCCCCGCCAGCGAACCAGCGCGCAGGGGCCGCTCCATCGCCCCGATGGGACGAAACCCGTCCACCGCCCGTTCATCCCGGAGGGACGATGCCCCCGTCCGGCACCGGCGGTGGGATCGGGGCAGGCCGGCGGCCGCCGGCGCCGGACGACAAGGGGGTTCCCACTCCATGACGACCAAAGACCGATCAGGGGGCGGAGCGTGGGCCGGCTGGATCATGTTCGCCGGGCTGATGCTCGTCCTCGTCGGTTCCATCAGCGCGATCCAGGGCCTGGCGGCCCTGTTCAAGGACGAGGTCTACCTCGTCACCGACACCGGCCTCCTCGTGAGCACCGACTGGACCACGTGGGGCTGGTGGCTCCTGGCGTGGGGGGTCCTGCTGATCCTCGCGGGCATGGGGCTGTTCAGCGGGCGTAGCTGGGCCCGCTGGTTCGCGATCGTCGTCGTCTTCGTCAACCTCATCGGGCAGTTCGCCTTCTTCCCGGCGTACCCGCTGTGGAGCATCGTGACGATCGCGCTGAACGTGTTCGTGCTCTTCGCGCTCACCGCTCGCTGGCAGGAGTCCAAGCTGGACTTCGCCTGATCCGGGCCCCCACGGCCGCCCGTCCCGGCAGCGCCCGGGACGGGCGCCCGCGGGATCAGCGGCCCGCCGGGCCCTCCTCCAGGGCGCGGAGGATCGCCGGCGCCGCGGACACGATCCGCGAGGCCCCCACGTGAGGGGCCACGGCGACGAGGACGCTCACGATGTCCTCCGCGTCGGCGCCCGCGCGGAGCGCGGCGTCCACCTGGGCGCGCAGCTCCGCCGGCGGCCCGTCCACCGCGATCACCGCCGCCAGGCTCACGAGCCCGGCGGTGCTGCGCGCGAGCGAGGTGACGCCCTCGCCGTCCGGGTCCATGTGCAGCACGTCGGCCACGGCGTCCGGCCGGCCCGACGCGAGCCGCCGCAGTGACCGCCCCGCCTCCTCGTCCACGCCCGCCACGCGACGATCGAACCAGCGGCGGGCCGGGCCGCCATCCTCCCCATCGGACGAACCACGGGGCCCTGCCGATTGACCGGGGGGGTGGACGTCCCTAGCGTGACGGTGTCGCGCCTGGGGTGGGCGGACGGAGACGCCGCGCATGACGCCAACCGGACATCAGGCAGGGGACACGGACCCGGACGGGGCCTCCCGTCGGCGTGGCGCGCTGCGCGCCCTGCCGGCCCGGCCCGGCCCCGCGCGGGCCGCCGGCTTCGTCCCGCCGGTCCTGGGCCGTGGCCTGGTGACGCGGTCGGCGGTGCTCGCGCGCCTCGACGCCGATCCCGACGTGAACGTCATCGTCGTGGCGGCGCCGGGCGGCTACGGCAAGACGACGCTCCTCGCCCAGTGGGCCTCCCGCTCCCGCGTCCCCCTCGCCTGGCTCCACGCCCAGCGGGCCCACGAGGAGCCCGCCGTCCTCCTCCGGGACGTGCTGGGGGCACTCCGCGCGGTGGGCGTGGAGGACCCCGGCCTCGACGACCTGGCGCGGCGATTCGACACGCGCATCTCCACCCGGGTCCTGCCGCGCATCGGGCACGTCCTGGAGCGGGCCGCGCACCCCTTCACGCTCGTCGTGGACGACGCCGGGGTGCTGGACCGGCCCCATCAGCGCGAGACCCTGGAGGTTCTCGCCCGCAACCTCCCCGCCGGCGCCCGCCTGGTGCTGTCGGGCCGCACGTCCCCCGGGCTGCCCCTCGCCGCCGTGCGCGCCTCGCGCCGGCTCCTGGAGATCCACGAGGACGACCTCGCGATGGACGCCGCGGAGGTGCGGGTCGTACTCGACGGCCTCGGGATCGCCGTCGGGGACGCCGCCCTGGAGCGGCTGCTCGAGCGCACGGAGGGGTGGGCCGCGGGGATCGTCCTCGCCGGCATGGCCGCCCGGCGCGAGCCCGACCCGGCGGCCGCGGTCGCGCGGATCAGCGGCGGCGACCGCGACATCGCGGACTACTTCGCGGAGGAGGTGCTGCGCCGCACCCCGCCCGCCCAGCTCACCGTGCTGACGCGCACGTCGGTGCTCGACGTGCTGACGCCGTCCGCCTGCACCGCGGTCCTCGGCGAGGAGGTGACGTCCGGCGACCTCCGGGCCATCTCGGCGGGCAACCACTTCGTCATCCAGAGCGACGCCCAGGCCGACCGCTTCCGCCATCACCACCTGTTCTCCGAGATGCTCCGGGCCGAGCTCGGGCGGCGGGAGCCGGACCTCGTGCCCGTCCTCCAGGGCCGCGCCGCGGCGTGGGCGCTCGGCCAGGGCGACCACCTGCGGGCGGTCCATCACCTGCTGGCGGGCCGCATGGTGGACGAGGCCGCGGACCTCGTCTGGCGGTCGGTGCCCGCCCTGCAGACGTCGGGGCACCTGGCGACCCTGCGCGAGATGGTCCGCGCCTTCCCTGCCGACGAGGTGCGCCGCCGCACGCCGCTGGCGCTGGCCTCCGCGTGGTCGTGCGTCGACGACTCGAGCCACCTGGTCGCCCACTGGGCGCGCGTCGCCGGAGCCGCGGGCCACGAGGGCCCCCTGCCGGGCGGCCCCGCGAGCGTCGCGAGCGCCATCGCGCTGCTCGAGGCCGTGATCGGCGAGGACGGCGTCGCCGGGCTGGCGCGGGACGCCGGGACGGCGTACGACACGGACGACGACACGAGCCCCTGGCGGTCGCTCGCGGCGATGCTGCGCGGGGTGGCCGCCCACCTGCTGGGCGACGAGGGCGCCGCGCGCGCCTGGCTGCGCGAGGCCGCCGAGCGCAGCGGCCCGGCCCTGCCCACGGTCTACATGCTCACGCAGACCTGGGAGGCCGTGCTGCGCCTGCTGGGCGGGGACCGCGACGGGGCCGTCCGGCGGGCGGACCGCGCCGACGCCGTCATCGTGACGGCCCACCTCGACTCCTACTCGTCCACCGGCCTGCTGCGGGCCGTCCAGGCGCTGCTGGCGGCGGGCGACCGCGACCCCGCGGCGGTGCGCGCGCGGATGAGCCAGGCGCGGGCGCTCCTGCAGCACAACGCGGAGATCATCCCGTGGTACGGACTCACGAGCCGCTATCCTGCTCGCCCGGGCCGCGATCCGCATCGGGGAGGACACGGCGGCGGCGACGCTGATCGACGAGGCCGCGGAGATGCAGGAGCGCGTGCCCGACTCCCCGCTGCTGAGGACGGAGTTCGAGGAGTCGCGCGCGGCGGTCGAGGGGCTCGGCGGCGGCGGCCGCTGGGAGCCCGGGGCCCTGACCACCGCCGAGCTCCGGGTGCTGGACTTCCTGCCGACCCACCTCTCGTTCCGGGAGATCGGCGACCGCATGCACCTGTCCCGCTTCACGATCAAGAGCCAGGCCCTCTCGGCCTACCGCAAGCTCGGCGTGTCCTCCCGCTCCGACGCCGTCGCGCGGGCCCGGGCCCTCGGGCTCATCGACCGCCGGCGCTGAGGTCCGGCGGGCCCGCCGCGTCCGGATCGCCGGACGCGGCGTCGGGCTGCACCATCGGCCGGGACGGGATGTGGCGCGTGAACCAGAACGCGGCGATCGCCAGCAGGGCCACGATCAGGAACGCGTCCTCCAGGCCGTCCACCTGCGCCTGCCCGTAGGCGTCCGCGATCGCCGCCGACTCGTCCGCGCTGACGCCGGCGTCACGGAGGGCCTGCTCGGCCTGGTCGACCGGGATGATGTCGATGCCGGAGGCCGTGGCGTCCGCGACCTGCTCGCGTGTCTCCGCCGACACCCCCGGGGCCTCGAGCAGGCGCTCCTGGAAGCCCCCGGAGAGGCCGATCAGGAGCACGGCGCCGACGAGCGCGGTGCCCAGCGACGCCCCGAGGTTCTGGGCGGTGCCCTGGAGCCCACCGGCCTCGCTGCCGCGCGACGGGTCGACCGAGGACATGATCACGTTCCCGAGCTGCGAGGCCAGCAGGCCCGCCCCGACGCCGAACACCGCGAGGGCCACCCGCAGGGCCGGGGCGTCGAGCTCGACGTCCACGGTGCCGAGCAGCATCAGCGAGGAGATCGCGACAGCCCCGAGGCCGCAGCGCACCACCAGGCGGGGGGACGTCTTCTCGGCGATCCGCGGCCCGGACAGCGCCGCGATGAGC
This sequence comes from Thermoleophilia bacterium, assembly GCA_050249835.1. Taxonomy (GTDB): domain Bacteria; phylum Actinomycetota; class Thermoleophilia; order Miltoncostaeales; family Miltoncostaeaceae; genus Miltoncostaea. The sequence goes on along the minus strand of JBFWPT010000003.1, from coordinate 63,727 downwards.
ATCCCGACCGACAGGGGCAGCAGCCGGACGCCGGTCTCGAAGGCATCGAAGCCGAGCACCACCTGCAGGTACACGGGGAGGACGAAGAAGGTCCCCATCAGCAGGAGCTGCTGGGACAGCAGCATCTGCAGGCCCGCGCGCAACGGCACGATCCGCAGGAGCGCGAGATCGAGCAGGGGATCCTGGCCGCGCCGCTCCCGGCGGCCGAGCCACCAGGCGAAGGCGGCGAGCACGGCCAGCCCCGCGAGGATCAGCCAGAGCGTGGGGGCGAAGCCGAACGGGGTGATCTCGTGGTCGCCGATCACCGGCGGGTCCTTGGGGCGCACCCAGCCCCACTCGCTGCTGCGCAGGATCGCGTAGACGACGAGCGCGAGCCCGATGGCCGAGAGGGCGGCGCCCACCCCGTCGAGCTTCGGCCGGCGGGCGGGCGGCGGCGCGCTGCGCATCTTGCGCCGCACCGCGAGGATGCCGATCACGACGACGGTCTCGGCGGCGAAGACGTAGCGCCAGCTCAGGTTGGAGGTGACCCACCCGCCGATGAGCGGCCCCGCGGCGACGGCGACGGCCGCGATGCCGCCGATGAGGCCGAACGCCAGGGCCCGCCGGCGCCCCGAGTAGTTGGCCGCGACGAGGGCGGCGATCGCCGGGATGACCAACACGGCACCGAGGCCCTCGATCAGCGACCACCCGAACAGGAGGACGCCCAGGTTCGGCGAGAAGGCGGTGGTGAGGGAGCCCACCCCGTAGACGGCGAGGCCGATGGCGAACGCGCGGTCGCGGCCCCAGACGTCCCCCAGCTTGGCGCCGAGCAGCATGAACGCCGCCATCACCAGCGTGTAGGCCGTGATCGCGAGCTGGACGCCCTGGATGGTGGTGTCGAGGTCGTCGACGATCTGGCTGATCGACACGTTCATGACGCTCGTGTCGAGCACCATCACGAACTGGGCGGCGCCCAGGATGACCAGGGGGAACCAGCTCTCCCCCTTCTGCTCCGTCCCGCCCTGTGCCCGCGCGTCGTCCGCCACTCCACCCCTCCTTCCGGCGGGCAGCCTACGCGGCGGAGTCAGCCGAAGCGGCCGGAGACGTACGCCTCGGTGCTCGGGTCGGCCGGCGTGCTGAAGATGACGTCGGTCGGGCCGACCTCCACGAGCCGGCCGGGCTCGCCCTCCTCGCGGATGGTGAAGAACGCGGTCCGGTCGGAGACACGCGCCGCCTGCTGCATGTTGTGGGTCACGATCACGATCGCCAGGCGCGCGCGCAGCTCGCCGATCAGCTCCTCCACGCGGAGCGTGGACTGCGGGTCGAGCGCCGAGCAGGGCTCGTCCATGAGCAGCACGTCGGGCTCCACCGCCAGCGCCCGGGCGATGCAGAGGCGCTGCTGCTGGCCGCCCGAGAGGCCCCCGGCGGGGGCGGACAGCCGGTTCTTGACCTCGTCCCACAACCCGGCCCCGCGCAGGGTGCGCTCCAGCAGCGCGTCGCGGGCGTCGCGCCGCAGCCCCATCCGCGTGTAGCGCGGCCCGGACAGGACGTTGTCCGCGATCGACTTCGTCGGGAAGGGGTTCGGGCGCTGGAAGACCATCCCGATCGAGCGCCGGATCGCCACCGGGTCGGCGCGGCGGCCGTAGATGTCGCGGCCGCGCAGCAGCACCTCGCCGTCCACCGACGCGGACGGCACCAGCTCGTGCATGCGGTTGAGCACCCGGATGAACGTCGACTTCCCGCAGCCCGAGGGGCCGATGATCGCCGTGACGCTGCGGTCCTCGAAGGTCAGGTCCACCCCCTCCACCACCAGGTGGCGCCCGAACGACGCCGACACGCCCGCGGCCCGCAGCGGCGGCTCCCCGGCGGGCGGGGTCCCCGCGGGCGCGGCCGGCGCGGCGGCCGCCTCGGGACGGGTGGGGGCGCTCTCCGTCATCGGGCCTCCAGGGCGCGGGTGCGGGACGCCAGCAGGCGCGCCGCGATGTTCAGCAGGAGGACGATCCCGACGAGGATCAGGGCCGCGCCCCACGCGAGCCGCTGCGACTCGGGCGTCTGGACGTCCAGGATGTTGCGGAAGATGAGCTGGGGCAGGGACGCGATCGGCTCCGTCACGCTCGTCGACAGGAACTGGTTGCCGAGCGACGTGAAGAGCAGCGGCGCCGTCTCGCCGGACGCCCGCGCGAGGGCGAGCATCACCCCGGTCAGCAGGCCGGGCGCCGCGGCCGGCAGCACGACGCTCCAGGTGGTCCGCCAGCGCGGCGCCCCGACCGCGAGGGCCGCCTCGCGCTGGGCCGTGGGGACCAGGCGCAGGATCTCCTCCCCCGCCCGCACCACGATCGGGAACATCACCACCCCGAGGGCGATCCCGCCGGCCAGGGCCGAGAAGCTGCCCATGGCGATCACGACGCCCAGGTAGACGATCAGGCCGGCGACGATCGACGGCATGCCCAGCAGCATGTCCACCACGAACCCGACCACCGCGCCGCTGCGCCGCACCCAGGCCCGCCGGTCCGCGGCCGCGTCGGTGGTGAACAGGGCGACCAGGATGCCGAGGGGCGCCGAGAACAGGGTGGCCAGGCCGAGCAGGATCAAGGTGCCGACGAGGGCGTTCTGGATGCCGCCGCCGGGGGTGAACGGGTCGGCCGGCTGGATCGAGGTGAAGAAGGACCACGAGAGGGCCGGGAGGCCCTCCACCAGGATCTTCCCGAGGATCAGGCCCAGCGGCAGCAGGGCGATGGCGAGGAACGTGATGACCGTGCCCGACGCCATCCGCGACCGCACCTGACGGTTCCGGGACACGACCGGCAGGCCGTCGCGCATCGGCACGGGCGCCGGGGGCGGGGCGGGCGGCAGCTCGCCGTCCGGGCGGGCCGGCGGGCGGCGCCGCGCCGCGATGGCGCGGCGGATGGGCCCCGGCCCCCTCCCGCCGCGCGACACGAGCAGGCGCGCGAGGGCGTTGACCACGAACGAGAGGCCGAACAGCACCACGGTGAGCGCCGTGAGCGCGGCGAGCTGCAGGTTGCCGGCCTCCCCCACCTCCAGCGCGATGACGCTGGAGAGGGTCGCGCCCGGCTGCAGCAGGGAGCCCCAGAGCACGGGGGTGTTCCCCAGGAGCACCGCGATGGCGATCGTCTCGCCGATCGCGCGGCCCAGGCCGAGGGCGCAGGCGCCCACGATGCCCGCCCGGGCCCACGGCAGCATCGCCGAGCGCACCATCTCCCAGCGGGTGGCGCCGAGGGCGAGGGCGGCCTCCTGCTGCTCGCGCGGGACGGTCGCGAGCACCTCCCGGCTGATCGCCGCGATGATCGGCAGGATCATCACGGCCAGCACGAGCCCGGCGAGGACGAAGGAGCCCGAGGTGACCGGCCCGGCGAACGCGCCCAGGCCGAAGGAGTGCTCCGAGATCCACTCGAGCACCGGCCGGGCGGCGGGCACGAGCACCAGCAGGCCCCAGGCCCCGTAGACCACGGAGGGCACCGCGGCGAGCAGGTCGACCGTCGCGGCGACGGGCCCGCGCAGGCGGCGGGGCAGGAACACGGTCGTGGCCAGGGCCACCCCGATGGCGAGGGGTACCGCGATCACCATCGCGATGGCGCTCGTCACGAGCGTGCCGTAGATGAACGGCGCGGCCCCGAACACGGGGTCGCGGTCGACCGGCATGGGGATCCACTCGGTGCCGGTCAGGAACCCCCAGAAGCCGAACGTGCTCCAGACCTCTCCCGTCTCCCCGATGGTCTCGGCCACGAGGTAGCCGATGCCCGCCAACGCGCCGACGGCGGCGGCGACGGTCAGGACGAGGTAGGCCTGGTCGGCGAGGAGCCCCAGGGGCGGGCGGCGGAGTGCCCGGCGCGCCCCCGCCGGGTCCGTGGACCCGGCGGGGGCCGTCGAGGTGGTCAACTACCTGATCTTCGTGATCTGGGCCTTCGCCACCGCGATGAGCGAGGGCGGCAGCGCCGCGAAGCGCAGGTCGCGCAGGGAGCCCTGCGCCGTGGCCGAGTACGCGTAGTTCAGGACCCGCTTGACCTCGTCGCGCGTGGAGGACGACTTGCCGGCGGCGCCGTAGTTCGAGTACGCGACCAGCCAGGTGGTGATGGCGATCGGGTACGCGCCCGGGGCCGGGGAGGCCGTGAGGGACAGCGTCAGGTCCGACTTGAACTTCGTCAGGTTGGCGGCCTTCAGGGCCGAGCCGGCGCTCGGGAGGATGTAGACCGTCTGGCGCGTGCGCTTGCCGTTCTTCCGCACGATCTCGGTCTTGCCGATCCGCGCGAAGAACTTCGTCAGGCCGGCGTCGCGGGCGTCCGAGATGTCCACGTAGCCGATCGAGTTCCGGTTGGCCTTGATGCAGCCGGCCACGCCCGGGTTGCGGGCGCCCTTCACGACGGTCACGCCGCTCGTGGGCCAGTTCGGCTGCTGGCTCGCGCCGACCGAGGAGCGGAACGACGAGTTGACCTTCGAGAGGTAGCTCGTGAAGCCGAAGCTCGTGCCCGAGCCGTCCGAGCGGACGCAGAGGGTGATCGAGGCGCTCGGGAAGCGGACGCCCGGGTTGGAGGCGCGGATGCGGGCGTCGTTCCAGCTCGTGATCTCACCGCGGAAGATGTCCGCGAGGACCGGGCCCTTGAGGTTGATGCCCTTCGAGACGCCCTCGATGTTGGTGGGCACGGTGATCGCGCCGATGAGGGTCGGGAAGTACAGCGGCTTCGCGCCGCCGCGCTTCGAGGCCAGGTCGGCCAGCTGCGTGTCGGTGAGCGGCGCGTCCGTCGCGGCGAAGTCGACGACCCCGTTGATGAGGTCGTTGATGCCACCGGTCGAGCCCTTGGACGTGTAGCTGCAGAGGCCCGAGTCCTGGCACCACTTCGAGTAGGCCGTGGCCGGGAAGCTGGCCCCCGAGCCGGTCGCGGCGCCCGCCGCCATGGCGGGGAGGGCGACGACGGCGCCGCCCACGGCGGCGGCGGCGATCGCGTTGCGGATGGTCCTGTTCACCGAAGGGTCGCTCCTTCTCCGAGGGGCGCGGCGCGCCCCGGCATGGTCCGGCAGAGGCCCTGGTCGGGATCAGAGCGGCGCGACGCTAACACCGGCCCCGCGCGGCCCGGGTGACGCCCCTGTGACGACCGCGGCGGGGTCTGTGACAGTCCTGAAACGCCGTGTCTCCGCGGGTTCACCGCGACTCCACCGCGATGTAACCGGCGGGCCCGCGCCCCCTTGAAATGGTCCGGGCCGACGGTGCGCCCCAGGGTCACCGCGCACGGGCGCGGCCCGACCGGGGCCCGACGAGGAGGACGCCACACGTGCGATCCCCGCAGACGCCCCGCCCCCCCGGCACCCGGATCGACCTGCACCTGCACTCCCGCGCCTCGACCGATACCGGGAGCTGGTTCCTGAGCCGCGCGGTGCTGCCCGAGAGCTACACGGAGCCCGAGGCCGCCTACGCCGCGGCCAAGCGCCGCGGCATGGACATGGTCACCCTGACCGACCACAACACGATCTCCGGGGCGCTCGAGATCGCCCACCACCCCGACGTCATCGTCGGCGTCGAGGTCACCGCGACCTTCCCCGAGGACCGCGTGCCCGTCCACGTGCTCGTGTGGGGCGTCGACGAGGCGCTGTGGGCCGACATGGACCGGGCCCGCGCCAGCCTCTACGAGCTGCTGGACGTGGCGGACGCGGCCGGCGTGCCCTGCGCCCTCGCTCACCCCCTGCACCGGGTCGGCGGCGAGCTGACGGCCGACCACCTGGAGCGGTGCCTCCTGCTCTTCCGCCTCTGGGAGGGGCGCAACGGGTCGCGCCCGCGCGCCACGAACGAGATCGCCGGCCGCATCGCCGCGACCGCGTCCCGGGACCTGCTGTCGCGCCTCGCCGAGAAGCACGACATGCAGCCGCGGTCCGACGGCCCGCCGGCCCTCACCGGCGGGTCCGACGACCACGGATCCTTCGACATCGCCCACGCCTGGAGCCTGACCCCGCCGGCGTCGAGCCCGGCGGAGCTGCTCGCGCGCCTGCGCGCCGGGCACGTCGAGCCGGGCGGCGGGCACGGGACCGGGACGGCCCTCGCCCACTCGGTGGGCTCGCTCGCGGCGCGGGGCTGGATCGAGCGCACGACGCCGGACCTGCCGGGCCCGGTCCGCGGGCTCGTGGAGGGCCTCCTCCAGCACCCGCTCCCGCCCCCGGTGAAGGCCTCGTCCGCCGGCCCCCCGGCCGCGGGCCTCGCCGAGGAGGTGCTCGGCCGTATCCGCGCCGATCGCCGGCTGGTGCGGCGCTACCGCAAGCTCGGGAAGGGCCGCGACGAGGACGCCGGGCCGCGCGCCCACGCCCGCCTGCGGCTGGCGAGCGGCTGGCTGCACGAGGAGCTGCTGCGGCGCGCGGTCGACCCGCGGCGGCGCGGCGGGCTGGGGCGGCGCGCGGAGGCCCTCGCCGGGGCCGGCGCCCTCGCCCTGCCCTACCTGCTCGCCGCGGGGTACGTCCGCGGGGAGGTGCGCTTCGCCGAGGGGGTCGAGCGGGAGTTCTTCGGCCCGGCCATCGCCGAGCCGGGGCCGGTCCCGGCCGTCGTGCTCACCGACACCTGGTCGGAGGTCAACGGGGTGGCGGGCACGATGCGCCGCCTCGCCGCCCACGCGGGCGCGCGCCCCGGGTGCGGCGTCCGCGTCATCTCGTGCGGCGCGGGGGTCGCGGAGACGCCCGGCCACCTCGACCTGCCGCCGGTCGCGGACCTGCCGGTCCCGGCCTACGGCGACTCCGCCTGGCGCCTCGGGGTGCCGTCCGTGGTGTCCCTGCTGGAGGCGGTGGAGGCCTCGGGCGCGCGCCTCGTGCACGCCGCCACGCCCGGCCCGATGGGGATCTGCGGGCTCGTCGTGGCGCGGACGCTCGGGCTCCCCTTCGTCGCGAGCTACCACACCGAGCTCGCGCGCTACGTCCTCGACCTGACCGGCGACCGCCTGGCCGCCGGCATCACGGACCACGCCGTCCGCTGGTTCTACGGCCAGGCGGCGCGGGTGTACGTGCCCACGCGCGCGACCGGCGAGGGCCTGGTGCGCGGGGGCCTGGACCCCGCGCGGCTCGCGATGTTCCCGCGCGGCACGGACATCGACGCCTTCTCCCCGGCCCGCGCGAGCCGGTCGATGAGACGCCGGATGGCCCGCGGTGGCGACGTCGTGATCCTCTACGCCGGGCGCCTCTCGGCCGAGAAGGGCGTCCTCCTGCTGGCCGACGCGTTCCGCCGCGCCGTGGCCCTCCGCCCCGGCCTGCGGCTCGCGATCGCGGGCGACGGGCCCGCGCGCGGCACGCTGCAGCGCGCGCTCGGCGACGCGCCCCACCGCTTCCTCGGCGTCCTGGAGGGGGAGTTGCTGGCCGCCGCGTACGCCTCGGCCGACGTGTTCTGCCTGCCCTCGGCGACGGAGACCTTCGGCCAGGTGGTCACGGAGGCCGCCGCCGCCGGCCTGCCGGCGGTGGTGCTGGACCGCGGCGGCGCCGCGGAGCTGGTCTCCCACGGCGAGTCCGGGCTGGTCGTCGAGGCGGACGACCCCACGGCCCTGGCCGCGGCGTTCGCCCTGCTGCACGACGACCCGGGGCTGCGCGCCCGCCTCGGCGCCGGCGCGCGGAGGGCGGCGGCCCTGCGCCCGACCTGGGACGATGTGTTCGGCGAGCTGCGGGACGGTTACCACCAGGTGGTGGGCGACCCCCCGGCCGGCGAGCCGGGCGGCGTGCCGCGATGGGCGGCGGCATGAGGGTCGTCGACCTCACCCAGTGGTACTCGCCGGTGTCCGGCGGGATCCGCACCTACCTCCACGCGAAGGCCGAGTGGGCCGCGCGCACCGGCAACGACCACGCCGCCGTGGTCACCGCGGACCGCGCGGGCCGCGGGGACGTCGCCGGCAGCGCATTCGTCCACGTGCGCGGGCGCACGCCCGCGGGGCGCTGGGGCTACCGCGTCGCGCCGCGCCCGGGGCCGGTCCTGGCCGCGCTCGACGCGCTGGACCCGGACGTGGTCGTGCTGCACGACGCGCTCGCGTTCCCCCGCTCCGTCGCCCGCTGGGCCGCGGGCCGCGGGACGGGCGTGGCGATGGTGTGCCACTCGGATCTGGCGCTCGGCGCGGCGGGGCTGCCGCGGGTGCTCCGCCGGCCGGCCGGGGCCGCGCTCGGCATCGTCCAGCGCCGGGCCCTGGGCGCCCCGTCGGCGGTGCTCGTGGCCTCGGAGGCCACCCGCGAGCGGGTCGCGGCCCACGTGGCCGGCCCGGTCGTGACGTCGCCCTTCGGGGTGGACCTCGGCACGTTCGGCGCGGCCCGGCCGGACGACGCCCTGCGGGAGCGCCTGGCCCCGCCGCCGGCGCGGATGCTCGTGTACGCGGGGCGCCTGTCGAGCGAGAAGCGCATCGACCTGCTGCCGGGCGTGCTGGCCGCGCTCGGCCCCGGTCACGTCCTGGTGGTGGCCGGGACCGGCGCCGCCCAGGGGCTCCTGGAGCGCGGCGCGCGGAAGCTCGGCGTGGAGGACCGCCTCGTCCTGCTCGGCCACGTCTCCGGCCGCGCCACCCTCGCGCGGCTGCTCGCCAGCGCGGACTGCTTCGTCCATCCCAACCCGACCGAGCCCTTCGGCCTCGCGCCGCTCGAGGCGCTCGCCGCCGGGTCCCGGGTGGTGGCGCCCTCCACCGTCGGCAGCGCGGACCTGCTGTGGGCCAACGGCGCGGTGCTCGTGGAGCCGGGCGACGCGGACGCGCTCGCGGCCGGCGTGCGGGACGCCCTGTCGCGGCCACGGCCGGCGCGCGAGGGCTGCCCCGGGTGGGACGACGCCTTCGGCCGCGAGTGGGACCTCTACCGCTCGCTGGTGGCGGCATGAGGGCCCTGGTCGTCGCGATCCACGACGTGTCGCCGTCCACCGCCTCGCGCGCCGCCGAGCTGCGCGATCGCGTCTCCGAGCGCATCGACGGGCCGGCCTGCCTGCTCGTCGTGCCCCGGCAGCGCGGGCGCGAGTCGTGGCGCTCGGGCCCGGCGCGGGCGTGGCTTCGGGGGCGGGTTGCCGCGGGCGACGAGGTCGTGGCGCACGGCTACACCCACACGGACCGGGGCGGCCGCGACGGCCGCGAGCTCGCCGGGCGCGACGCCGCGTCCGTCGGCCGGCTGATCGCCGACTCGGTGGATGAGCTCGACGCGGCCGGGCTGGAGGCGCGCGGGTTCATCGCCCCCTCCTACGCGCACCCGGGGACGGCCGACGCGGCCTGCCGCGACGCCGGCCTCGGGTGGTGGGCCACCCGGGTGACCCTGGCGACCCCGGAGGCGCGCCGGCCCCTGCCGAGCATCGGGCTGGGGGCGTCCAGCCCCATCCGCCGCGCCCTCTCCCCGGGCGCCGCGGCGATCGCCGCGCGCGCGCTGGCCCGGGCCCCGGCGGTGCGCCTCGACCTCCACCCGGCCGACCTGTCGCACCGGCGCCTGGACCGCGCCGTCGGCACGCTGCTCGACGCCCTCGCGGGGCAGGGCCGCCGGGCCGTCACGCATGAGGAGCTTCTGGGGGTTTCAGCCGCCGGGGGCGGATCAACAGGGATGTAACACCGCCCGCCCGGGCCGTTCGTAGCGTCCCGCCGACGGTCCACGCAACGGAGGGGGATGCATGACGGTCCTGACGGGGAGGCGCGTCGTCGCCTCGGCGGCGGCGCTCGCGCTGGCCGCGGGGGCGGGCGCGACGGCACTGGCGCACGGCGGCGGGGGCACGCCCCAGCCGAAGGGCCCGGAGTTCACGGCGGTCGGCACGTACGCGACCGGGATCACGGACGGGACGTCCGGCGAGACGTCGGCCTACGACCGCGGCCGCCTGTTCGTCACCAACAGCACCGGCAACAGCCTCGACGTGGTGGACGCCCGCGACGCGACCGCGCCCACGCTCATCCGCCGCGTGGATCTGAGCCCCTGGGGCGCCGGTCCGAACAGCGTCTCCGTCCACGGGGACATCGTCGCCGTCGCCGTCGAGTCGGACCCGAAGACCGACCCCGGGCAGGTCGTGTTCCTGCGCCGCGACGGGACGTTCATCAGGGCCGTCCGCGTCGGCGCCCTCCCGGACATGCTGACCTTCACGCGCGACGGCAGGAAGGTCCTGGTCGCCAACGAGGGCGAGCCCTCGGGCTACGGCGTCGAGGGCGCGGCCGACCCGGAGGGAAGCGTCTCGATCATCGACGTGAGCAGGCTCTCCAAGGGCCGCGTCTCGGTGAGCACCGCCGGCTTCCGCGCGTTCGACGCGGGCCGCCCGCGCCACCGGGAGCTGCCGAAGGGCATCCGCCTGAACGGCCCGGGGGCGAGCGTCTCCCAGGACCTGGAGCCCGAGTACGTCACCCTCTCCAAGGACGGCCGCACGGCGTTCGTGACGCTGCAGGAGGCGAACGCGATCGCCGAGGTCAGCGTCAAGGACGCCGTGGTGAAGCGCATCCGCGCCCTCGGCACGACGGACCACTCGCTCCCCGGCTCCGGCCTGGACCCGAGCGACGAGGACGGCGGCATCGCCATCGGCACCTGGCCGGTCCGCGGCCTCTTCATGCCGGACGCCGTGGCCTCCTTCACGATCAGGGGCACGGAGTACCTCGTGACGGCCAACGAGGGCGACGCCCGCGACTGGGACGGCTTCGCCGACGAGGAGCGTATCGGGGACCTCACCCTCGACCCCACCGCGTTCCCGGACGCGGCCGCGCTGCAGGCCGAGCCGGCCCTCGGGCGGCTGAACGTGTCGCTCACCGACGGGCTCGGCGCCGACGGCGAGCACGAGGCGCTCTACTCCTTCGGCGCCCGCTCGGCGACGATCTGGACGACGGGCGGCACGCGCATGTGGGACAGCGGCGACGGCATCGAGCAGCACATCGCGGCCGCCGACCCCGAGGCGTTCAACGCGAACAACGAGGAGAACGGCGCCGACGACCGCAGCGACAACAAGGGCCCCGAGCCCGAGGGCGTCACGGTCGGCACCATCCGCGGCCGCACCTACGCCTTCGTCGGCCTGGAGCGCCCCGGCGGCTTCATCGTGTTCGACGTGACCGACCCGAAGAGGCCGGCGCTGATCCAGTGGGCGAACAACCGGGACTACACGGCGGACCCCGTCGGCCCCGACAGCGGCCCCGAGGTGCTCCAGTTCGTGGCGCGCGGCCCGGGCGGCAAGCCCACCGTGATCGTCTCGAACGAGATCAGCGGGACGGTCACCTTCTACGAGGCCCGCCGACCCCTCCCCTCCGGGGGGTCAACGGGCGCGCCACGGTTCGCGGGATCCCGTTCCTGGAGCTGGATCCCGCCCCGCGCGTCCTCCCAGGTCCACTTGGCCTCCGAGCCGAGGTCCGGGTGGCCGGCCCGGCCATCGTGCACTCATACGTGGCACCGGTGTGCACTTGTACGGACCCCCCGCGTGGCGGGCCGGGCACGGAGTCGGCACGGGTGGGTGGTGATCCGCGCGCCCTCTCCTCCTAGGGTCGGGAACCCCGTCCCGGGAGCGGCCGGGGCGCGGCGACCCTCCGGATGGCTACCGTGGTCGGCCGGATGACGGACTACGGCCACCCCCTCGAGTTCGGCGTGTTCATCACGCCGTCCGCCGCGGACGCGGAGGCCGTGCTGGCCCTCGCGTCGCTCGCCGACGAGGCGGGGCTCGACCTCGTCACCTTCCAGGACCACCCCTACCAGCCGGCGTTCCTCGACACCTGGACGCTGCTGAGCGTCGTCGCCGCCCGCACCTCCCGGGTGCGCGTCGCGGCGAACGTGCTCAACCTCCCGCTGCGCCCGCCGGCGGTGCTCGCCCGGGCGGTCGCGAGCCTGGACATCCTGAGCGGCGGCCGCGCCGAGCTGGGGATCGGGGCCGGGGCGTTCTGGGACGGGGTCGCCGGGATGGGCGGCCCGCGGCGGGGACCCGGCGAGGCCGTGGACGCCCTCGAGGAGGCCATCGACGTCATCCGCGCCCTCTGGGACACGGACACGCGGGGCGGCGTCCGCACCGACGGGCCGCGCTACCGGCTCGCCGGCGCCAAGCGCGGCCCGGCGCCGGCCCACGACGTCGGGATCTGGGTGGGCGCCTACAAACCGCGGATGCTCGACCTGGTGGGCCGCAAGGCCGACGGCTGGCTGCCGAGCCTCGCCTACCTCGCCCCCGGGGGCCTCGCGGAGGGCAACGCGGCCATCGACGCCGCCGCCACCCGGGCCGGCCGGGACTCGGCGGCCATCCGGCGCCTGCTCAACATCCCCGCCGACGCGGCCGAGCCGGACGAGCTGGTGCGCCTGGCGCGCGAGGACGGGGTCGGCACCTTCATCGTCACGGCCGACGACGCCGCCGTCATCGAGCGCCTCGCGCGCGAGGTGGCCCCCGCCGTGCGTGAGAGGGTCGCCGCCGCGCGCGAGGGCGCCGCGAGCACGGCCCCCGCGCCGCCCGCCGCCTCCGCAGCACCCGCCCCCCAGGCCTCCCCCGACCGCCCCGACCCCCGCGAGCTCGGCGTCGAGCCGACGGCGGACGACGGCGTCCGGCTGGCGGCCACCGCGCCCTGGGACGAGGCGTCACGCCCCGTGGCCCCCGCCCCGGACGGCGAGGTCACCTACACCCGCCGCGGCCGCCTCGTCGCCGGGCACCTCATCGAGGTGCACGACATGCTCCGCACCGAGCTCGCCGAGCTGCGCGACGTGCTCGCCCAGGTGCGCGAGGGGGCGCTGTCCGCCGGCGACGCCCGCGGCGCCCTCAACGAGATGGCCCTGCGGCAGAACGACTGGACCCTCGGCGCCTTCTGCAGCCGCTACTGCGGCGCCGTCACCCGGCACCACGGGCTGGAGGACGACGCCATCCTCCCCCACCTGGCCCGCAGCGAGCCGGGCCTGGCGCCGGTGATCGACCGGCTGGTGGACGAGCACGTGGTCATCCACGAGGCGATCCTCGAGGTCGACGCCGCGCTGGTGGACCACCTGGAGCATCCGGAGGCCGGCTTCGGCCGCATCCAGGAGGCGATCGACCTGCTCACGGACGCGCTCGTCTCCCACCTCGCCTACGAGGAGCGCGAGCTGGTGGGCCCCCTCGCCCGCAACGGCTTCTTCGCGGGGCAGATCCGGGGCTGACCGGCCCCGGCGGCGCCGTCAGGCCGCCGCGTCGTCCAGGGCGTCGAGCGCGAACAGGAAGCGCGCGCTCTCGATGTCCGGGTGCCCGGCCTCGGCCCGCAGGCGGGCGGTGGGCTCGCGCAGGAGCGCCTCCACGATGCCGCGGGTGAGGCTCTCCAGGCGCAGGTCGGCCGGGCCGAACCCGTCCCAGCGCCCCTCCAGCCGCGCCAGTTCCTCGCGGCGGATCTCGTCGGCCCGCGCGCGGAGCGCGGCGATCAGGCTGTGGGCGCCGTCACCGGGGTGCCTCAGGGTGGTGGTGCCGAGTGCCGTGGTCATGTCGGGAGGACCTCCGGTGGCAGTGGGGCGTCCCTGCCCTCCGGGGGACCGGAGGGCAGGGAGCCACCGTCGGGGTTTACTTGGCGAGCGGGTTCGGCCGCATCTGGATGTGGCCGACCCAGCCGTGCTGCACCTCGTTGTGGAGGACGGGGTCGAGACCCTCGTTCATCCACAGACCCCGGCCCTTCCAGCCGGCCTTGGGGTCGTCGATCCGGCCGTCCAGCCCGCGCATGTACGCGTTGAGCGGGTACGGGATGCGGATCGTCGTGAACTTCTTGGTCTTCTGGTCGAACACCAGCAGGGAGTCGGAGTTGGTGCCGCAGAGGACGACCGCGTCCTTGCCCGCCCCGAGGGTGTTGAACTTGTCCACCCACACGTAGTAGTGCATGTCGGCGGAGTTGTCGTTCTCGGCACCGGGGCCGAGGTCGACGCCCGGACCGGGGCTCTTGTAGTACGTCCAGCCCTCGGCGCACTGGTCGCCGTTGCCCCAGGTCTGCGTGCACTTGGAGCGGTCGAAGCTGGCGAGGTGCCCACCGCCGGCGAGGCCGACCCAGACCATCCCCTTCGAGTCGACGTCGATGCCGCGGGGCCCGTGACCGGGGAGCGGCGCGCGGTAGGACTCGTGCTTGCCCGTCGCCGGGTCGTAGCGCTGGATGTTGCCGCGGCTGCCCTGGACGTTGCCCTGCACGCCGCCACCGGGCGACGCCGACCAGACGCTGCCGTCCACGTCGTTCGGGATGACACCGTAGGAGCCGGTGGCGGGGGTGTCCCCGACGCCGTCGCCGTTGGTGTCCACGATGCGACGCGACCAGCCCTGCGCGTCACCGGCCGTCTCGGGCCGGCCCTCGACGTACTTCGAGGGGTCGAACCAGCCGATGACCTGGCTGTCGTTGCTGAACCAGAGCACGCCGTTCTTGTCGAAGTACAGGTGGTGCGTGGCGAAGCACGTGTCGATCAGCTCCCAGTGCTTCTTCGCCGGGTCGTAGTACCCGAGCTGACGGTGGACGCCGGCGCGGTTGGCCGTGAAGGCGTCGCGCTTGCACCAGGCGGGGAGGTCCTCCGCGTGCTGCCGCCGGATCTGGGTGGTCATCCAGATGCGGCCCTTGTCGTCCATCATCGGGTTGTGGGGGTTCGCCGGGTTGTTGTAGAGGCCCTGGTACGGGGTGTTGCCACCCTGGTCCACGGCCGGGCACCCGAGCGTCCCGAAGCCGGACGGCGGACCGCCGGTACGCGACGTCTGGTCGCACCACGGGGTGTTGAACCCGTCACGGGTCGGCACCTTGATGCGGCCCGTCTTGTTGGTCTTCGGGTCCACCCACAGCAGGTAGTCGTTGCCGATGTCCACGCCCCACACGCGCCCGTAGGCGTTGAGGGTCGGCTTGCGCTTGTCCGTGGCGATCTCGTCGTGGGCGTAGGTCCACTTGTCGCCCCAGCTCCACTGCGTGATCACCATGTTCCGCTCGCGGCCCGAGGGGCGCGGCGGCTGCACCGGGGTCTCGCCCTTCGAGATCCGGGTGCTCCAGTCGGCCAGCGCATCCAGCAGGGCGTCGCGGCCCAGGCCGACCGTGGGCGAGTACATGTTGCGGGCCTTCTTGGTGCCGTGGTCGTAGGCCTCGCGGGTCACGAGCCGCCGGACCGGCTTGGAGCCGATCTGGTGGCACAGCATGCAGGAGAGCTTGAAGTCGCCCATCCAGACGTTCTTCGGGCGGTTGCCCGGGAGCGTCGTCGTGTCGGCCGGCGGCCGGAACAGCGACAGCCAGTAGTTGGACGGGTAGATCTTCGCCGCCTCGACCTTGGTGCGGGCGTCACGCGCCCGCAGGTCGAGCTCGGCGCCCGGCTTGGCGGCGACCTTCTTCGAGTCGCGCAGGCCATAACCGCGCACCCAGACGCGGTAGGTCGTGTTCTTGATGAGCGTGGGCAGCACGAAGCGGCCCTGGCCATCCGTCGCGACGATCTTGCGGTAGGCCTTCGTCTTCGACGGGCCGCCCTTGATCGTGTTGGGCAGCCGCGCCTCGGCGATGACCCAGACGCCGGCCTCGGGCTTGCCGTCCTGTCCGGTGACGGTGCCTTCGATCCAGTCCGGGGGTGGCGCCTTCTGCGCGACCCCCTGTCCCGTGAAGGCGGTCACCGCGAACGCCCCTGCCGCCGCGACGGACGCCGCGACGAGCGCTGCGGTCACTCTGCGTTTCAACGCGCGCACCCCCTTTGTGAAGAACGTGACGAACGGGGCGGCACGCTAACGCGGCCTTAACGTTCGCCGCAAGACGTGTCTCCAGTTTTCTGGATCAGCCGATCGCGCTCGTGCAGGGGCTTTCGATGATTAAAGGGGCTTCGGGCACCCCCTCCTGGTCGCCGATCGGATTAGTCCGAATATTTGCGTTGTGGTCTTGACACACCCACGCCGGCGGGCCGGCCGGCCCCCGGATGCCGCTCCCCGACCGGGATCACGGTCCGATGTTCGGCTGACCATCGTTCCGATATTCGGCACGTCGCCCATTTTTCTGGACGTCCGGGCCGGGCCACGGACCCCCCGGACGGGGGACGCCGATGCCGTCAGATCCCCATGGCAATGGTGGATCGGCAAATGCCGATCCATCCCACGAGGTCATTGCCACCGCCCGGATGCTTCCAGAATGATCCGGACCCACGTCACACCCGTGACGAGGTGCGACGGCGGTCCCGTGCCGCCCGCCGCGCGCCCCACCACGACCGCACCGACCGCCTGTGAAGAGACTCCGCACCCGCCGCCGCATCCGCCGCCTCGCGGCCCTCGCCGCCGCCCCGATCGCCATCGGCGCGGCCGCCGGGACGCACGCGTCGACCGCCGACGCCGCCGTCGTCCACTACTGGATCAAGGCGGAGAACGTGAAGTGGGACGTCGCGCCGAACGGCGTGGACGCCCTGCACCAGAACCGCCCGATCGAGCTGGCCACCCGCCGGTTCGACGCCGTCGTCTACCGCGCCTACACCCGGGGCTGGAAGAAGCGCCTGCCCAACCGGTCGGCCGTGGGCGACAACGACGGCATCCCCGGGCCGCTCATCGAGGCCCGGGTCGGCGACACCGTCCTCGTCCACTTCAAGAACGAGGACCGGGTGCACCGCAAGCCGCACTCGATGCACTTCCACGCCTTCTCGTACAAGCCCGACAGCGACGGCGCCTTCATCCCGCAGATCAGCGGGCGGGGCGGGAACGTGCCGGTCGGCAAGTCCTTCACGTACCGGCTCGAGGCGGGGCCGATGAGCTACGGCACCTGGCCGTACCACGACCACTCCTCGACCATGCACGAGAGCATCCCGCAGGGGCTCTACGGCGTGGTGCGGATCTACAAGAAGAAGGAGAAGAAGGCCGACCGCCGCTTCACGGTCGCCTTCTCCGAGCACCTCGGGTTCAACACGATCAACGGCCGCGCGTTCATCGGCAACACGCCGACGTTCCAGGCCAAGGTCGGCGAGACGGTGGAGTGGAACGTCATCGCCATGGGCGAGCTGTTCCACACCTTCCACGCGCACGGGCACCGCTGGCGCAACCACGCCGGCGTGCCCATCGACAACCAGGACCTCGGCCCCGGCAGCTCCTTCACGATCCGCTGGAAGGAGGACGCGCCCGGCACGTGGTTCGTCCACTGCCACGTCGAGTCGCACCAGATGAACGGGATGATCGGCCTCTACAAGGTGACCAGATGACCACTCGCACCATCGTCGCAACGACCATCACCACGGCGGCGGCCCTCGCCGCCGCGACCCCCATCGTCGGCCAGATGCACCACCCCGGCGGCGGGGCCCACGGGGCGCACGAGGTCACGATCACGGACCAGGTCTACAACCCGGCCGAGATGGTCGTGGCGCCCGGGCAGAAGGTCACGTTCCGGAACACCGGCGTGAACGTCCACAACGTCATCTCGGACACGGGCGCGTTCGCCTCCCCGAACCTGAACAAGAACCAGACCTTCGAGCTCACCGCCCCTGCGGGCGCCGGCACCTACACGTTCCACTGCAACCTCCACACCTTCATGCGGGGGTCGCTCGTCGTCTCGACGCTGACCCTGCAGGGACCGAAGAAGGTCCTCGTCGGCAAGGCCGCCACGGTGCGCGGCACCGTGCCCGGCGGCGTGCCCGGCACCCCGGTCTACCTCGAGCGGCTCAGCGGCACCACGTGGACGCAGATCGCCGCGGGCGCCATCGCCGCCGGCGGCACCTACACCATCCCGCTCGGGAAGATGACCGCCAGCGCCGAGCTGCGCGCGCGCATCGACGCGGGGGTGAGCCCGACGCTCCCGATCGCCGTCGCGCCGAAGCTGGTCGCCAAGAAGAAGCCCGGCGTCAAGAACACGCTCACCATCACCGTCACCCCGAAGGCGGGCGGCAAGGCTAAGGTCGAGTCCTTCAACACCAACACCTTCCGGTGGAAGCAGGTGAAGCAGTTCCGCGTCCCCGCCTCCGGCAAGGCGACGGTGAAGGTCGGCAAGGCCGGCAGGTACCGGGTCACCCTCCTCGCCACCAAGACGCGCGGCGAGGCCAACTCCGCGACCATCACCTTCCGGTAGGCGGGAGGACCGCGTGCGCCGGACGGGCCCGAACTGTTACGGGCGGACGGGCCCGTCCGGCGCCGGGGGGCTGGAGACCCAGAGGATCGACGCGGGCGCGTCGAGCGACGGGTTCCGCAGCACGCACTCGTGCTCGGAGCGGAAGTACGCCGAGTCGCCCCGGGAGAGGAGCAGCGGGTCCTCGCCCCGCTGCGTGATCTCGATCTCGCCGGACACCACGAACACCACGTGCTGGACGGCGTCCGACCGGCTGCCGCCCGCGACGACGGCCCCGGGCTCGTACTCGCACAGGACCGGCGCCATGGTGAGGTCGTCCGTGTCCCCGGCGAGCGGGAAGGCCCTCCCGCCGTCGCCCAGCGGCAGGCCCGGGCCGCGGTCCGACGCCCGGGCGACCGTGACCTCGTCGGCCGGGAAGGCGTCGAGCAACTCCCCGAGGCCGACGCCGAGGAAGCGGGCGACCCGGAAGAGGCGGCCCGTGCTGATGTCGCTGCGCCCGTTCTCGACCAGGGACAGGAACGACGTGGAGAGATCGGTGCCCTCGGCGACGTCGCCGAGTGACAGGCCGCGCTCGATCCGGGTGGCCCGCAGGGTCTCGCCCAGGGTCCGGAGGCGCAGCTTCAGGTCGCCGTCGTCCACGCTCTCCTCATCGTCTTCGGCCCGTCGCCGTCCCGGCGACCGGCCCGTTGTATCAGAGGCGTGCGGACGATGAGCACGGAGGGCGTCGCGCCCGACGCGCGCACCTCGCGCTTCCGCCGTCCCCCGGGCCGCAGGGTCGCCGTCATCGCCGGCGTCTGGGTCGCCCTGACCGCCGGGGCGCTCGGCCTGGCCGGGCTCATGGACCAGCCCGTGGGCGCCGGCGAGCGGGACGCGGCGCAGCCGTCGGCCCCGGCCGAGGTGTCCGAGGCCCCCGCCTCCGGCGAGGCCGGCGCCGGCGCGGAGACCCCGCCCGCCGACGCCCCGGCCGCGCAGGGCGACGCCGTCACGTTGCCGCCCTACGCCATGGTCCTCGGCCACCGGCTGGCGGACGACGTCGCGGGCCTCGCCCCGATGGAACAGGCCGAGATCCTGCGCGGCCGCGCCATGGCGGGAGGCGGCGACGCCGCCCGGCTGGTGGAGCTCGGATCCGTCATGCAGGTGATCGGGGACGCCCAGAGCGCCGACTTCGCGTTCCAGCAGGCGCTGGAGCGGGACCCGGGCAACGTCGCGGCCCGGGTCGGCGTCGCCGTGAACCCGGTCGTGGCGGGCGGCGACTTCGAGGCCGCGGCGTCGGCCCTCGAGGAGCTCGCAGCAGATCGGCCGCAGGACCAGCTCGTGCGGTTCAACCTGGCCTGGGTCGAGCTCTACCGCGGCCGCACCGAGGCCGCGCGGGACGCGCTCATGCAGACGATCGAGCTCGGCGAGGGCACGCGCCTCGGCCAGACGGCCACCGCCCTCCTCCAGGCGACGCGGTCGGTGGAGTTCCAGGCGCCCTGACCGGCGTCCCCCCGCTCGGGGGGTGCGCGATGATGCCGCCACGGCGCGGTACGCGGTCAACGAGGACGCGGTCGCCCGGGCGCGCGGGCGGATCGCGTCCCGCCAGTACGTGCTGGACAGCGACTGGGGGCGGGTGCAGCCGGACGCCGACGCCGGGAACGCGTATCTGGAGTCCCACGGCTGGGACGACTACGCCGCCTGGCACCTGGGGCTCACCGAGGGCGCGGCCGATGGCACGAAGGCGCGGTACGGCTTCGTCTACGGCGACCTGCGGCGTGTGCACCGCTCGGCCCTGATCGCCTGCGTCTACCGGGCCGCCGAGTGGCGGCACAAGGAGGTGGAGCTGGCCGCGCACGACCTGCTCCAGCTCCTGGACCGCACGAGCGCCTGACCGACTAGAGGCCGGCCGGCCTCCGGGCGAGCGAGCCGTCGAAGGGCCAGGCCCCGGCGGCCTCCAGCGCCCGGGCCGCGTCGAGGCCGTGCATGGCCGTGCGCATCACGGCCTCCGGGTATCCCATCTCGTCGCGGCGGGCGGCGAACTGCGCGAGGTCCTTCACCGCGACCCGCCCGTCCTCGGCGATGAGGTCCAGGTCCATGTCGGTGAACCCGAGCACGCCGGCGTCGAGGGTCTCCCTCCCGGCGGTGGCGTCGACCTCGTAGCGCAGCACCCGGCCGTCCCCGCCGAGGACGGCGGTGGCGATCCACCCCGCGCCGGTCGTCACGGCGTGCTCGTCGTGGGCGAGGGTCTCCTCCTCCCCGCGCCGCGGGTGGCTGCGCGGCGTGCCCGCGGCGGTCCACCAGTGGACCGCGTCGCCCTCGCGCCAGGCCACGGCGCCCCAGCGGGCGCTGAGCGCCCCGTCCCACTTGCGCTTCTCCACGACCACCGGCTCGGGCGTCACGGTGGCTCCCGCCGCCCGGCGACGAACGGCACCACGGCCCACAGGACGACGGCCAGGGCCACGACGCCGGCCCCGACCGTGAACGCGCTCGCGGTGGTGAAGAGCACGTCGGTCACGAGCACGACGGCACCCGCGATCGCCAGCACCAGCAGCGCCAGGCCGGCGATGGCGAGGCGGTGCCCGATCTCCACGATCCGCCTCTTCTGCAGGCGGCGGAACAGCGTCCGGTGGATCGCCGTCGGCGCCATCAGCAGCAGGGTCGCCACCGCGGTGAGCAGGAGCGTCGCGAAGTAGACGTCCCTCTGCAGGTCCGTGGTCCTCCCCCACCGCGCCGCGAACGGGACCGTCAGCAGGAAGGCGAAGAGCACCTGCACGCCGGGCACGACCACGCGCAGCTCCTGCAGCAGCTCGCTCAGCTGGCGGTCGTGGCGCTCGGCCTCCGTCTCGCCGCGCATGCGGGCGGCCTCGGTGCGGGTGTCCGTCTCCACAGAGCCGCGCTACCCGCTCGGCGGCTCCGGCGAACCCGTCCAGCACCGCGCGTCCCGGAGCGCGCGACGGTCGTTGCCGTCCCTCCGGGGCCGGTCATATCGTCGCGCCATCGACCGCGTCCGCGCACACGAGCCCGTCCCGGAGCGGACGCGGGCCGCCGTCGCGACCCCCGCCGCTCCCCTCCCGGCCCTCGCCCCGCCGGCGGCCCGGATCCTGGCCGCGCAGAGCGGGGCGGGCAACGCGGTCGTCACCCGCGCGCTGGCACGCCAGGCGGCCCCGGAGGGCGGCGCCGTCCCCGCCGCCGACCCGGCGGTGCCGCCGGCGCACGTCCTGGCCAACACCGAGCCCCGCATCCTCGGCGTCTCCGGAGGGCAGGTGCGGCTGATGGTGGACGGCCGGGAGACCTCGGTGCCGGTGGGCGTGTTCGCCGAGCAGTGGACGCCCCGCGGTCCCGCCGCGCCGGAGAGCAACCACTGGTACCGGGCCGCCTGGGAGCAGATCGTCTCCGGGTCGGGGATGCCGGTGAAGTGGGGCGCGGTCGCGGCGGACCGGGGCCTGTCGGCGGAGCTCGGCGGCGCGCCCGCCGGCGCGACCTCGGCCGAGCGGGTGCTGAAGTGGCTCGTGGCCCACAAGGACCTGATCGCCGCCGCCGAGGCGCGCCACCGCATCGACCGCCGGGCGATCGCGGGCGCCATCGCGTGGGAGGCCCTCGAGAACGTCCGCGGCTCCCTGGAGATGGCGGCCGGCCGCTTCGAGGGGCCGGGAAAGGTGCACATCCGCGAGGACCGGGCCGGCGCGGCCTGGATCAGCACGGGGACCATCGTGGCGAAGGAGGTCGAGGACGCCGGGATCCTGCCCGCCCAGACCACCGAGGGCCGGGGCAAGCTGCTGGCCACGCCGGCCGGCTCCATCGACTACGTCGCCGGGACGATGCGCCTGGGGGCCGACATCGCGGCGGGGCTCGGCTTCGACATCACCGGCAGGCCGGACGTCCTGTGCTTCTTCTTCAACGCGATGGACTCGGCCAAGTGGACCGCGCGCCTGGAGGAGAAGCGGCGGAGGGATCCCGCCGACAAGGACTTCCGCGTGGGCGAGCCGATCGGCGACTGGGTGACGGTCAACGCCCCCTTCCTGGAGAAGGCCGTCGGCCCCTCCGCGCTCCGGTCCGCGGCGCCGGCCGCGGGGCCGGCGCCGGAGGCGGAGCCCGACCCCGAGGAGCTGCGCCGGATGACGGCCAAGGTCACCCACAGCCTCGCCGAGTTCGTCGTCGCGGCCGACGACGGGGGCTCCCAGTCGGTCGACATCACGGTGGTCCGGCGGGGCGCGAACCTGGAGCCGTCGCTGCGATCCTCCGACGAGCCGCGGTACGCGCGGCCCGCGAACCGGGTGGGCATGTCGATGGCGAGCGCCCTGGCGAAGCTGGAGGCGCCGATGGCGATGCTCGCCGCGTCGCGGTCCGTGACGATCCGGTTCCACCGGGTGCCGGAGGGGTGGCTGGAGATGAGCGTCACCACCTCCACGACGGCCCCCGCCCCCGCGGCGGCGCCCACCGCCCCCTGACGCTCAGGCGCCGACGTACCCGGCGAGGTGCGCCCCGGTGAGGGTGGACCGGGCGGCCACGAGCTCCGCGGGCGTGCCCTCGAAGACCACGCGCCCGCCGTCGTGGCCGGCGCCGGGGCCCAGGTCGATGACGTGGTCGGCGTGCGCCATGACCGCCTGATGGTGCTCGATCACGATGACCGACTTGCCGGAGTCGACGAGCCGGTCCAGCAGGCCGAGGAGTTGCTCGACGTCGGCCAGGTGGAGGCCCGTGGTCGGTTCGTCCAGGACGTAGACCCCGCCGTCCTCGGCCATGTGGGTCGCCAGCTTCAGGCGCTGACGCTCGCCGCCGGAGAGGGTGGTGAGCGGCTGGCCGAGGCTCAGATACCCCAGGCCGACGTCGGCGAGCCGCAGCAGGATCGCGTGGGCCGCGGGCGTGCGGGCCTCCCCCTCGGCGAAGAACCCCGCGGCCTCGCTGACCGGCATCGCGAGCACCTCGGAGATGTCGCGCCCGCCGAGGTGGTAGTCGAGCACCGACGCGTCGAAGCGGCGGCCCTCGCACGTCTCGCAGGTGGTCGCGACGCTCGCCATCACCCCGAGATCGGTGTAGATGACGCCGGCCCCGTTGCAGGTGGGGCAGGCGCCCTCGGAGTTGGCGCTGAACAGCGCCGGCTTGACGCCGTTGGCCTTGGCGAAGACCTTGCGGATGGGGTCGAGCAGGCCGGTGTAGGTGGCGGGGTTGGAGCGCCGCGAGCCCCGGATGGCGGCCTGGTCCACCGTCACCACGCCCTCCCGGCCGGACACCGAGCCGTGGATGAGCGAGCTCTTGCCGGACCCGGCGACGCCCGTGATGACGCAGAGCACGCCGAGCGGGACGTCCACGTCCACGTCCTGCAGGTTGTGGGTGGTGGCGCCGCGGATCTCGAGGACGCCCGTGGGCTCGCGGACCGCGTCCTTGAGGACGGCGCGGTCGTCGAGGTGGCGGCCGGTGAGCGTGCCGCTCTCGCGCAGTTCCTCGACGGTGCCCTCGAAGCAGACGGTGCCGCCCGCGCCGCCGGCGCCGGGGCCGAGGTCCACCACGTGGTCGGCGACGGCGATGGCCTCCGGCTTGTGCTCGACCACCAGCACCGTGTTGCCCTTGTCCCGGAGCTGCAGCAGCAGGCCGTTCATCCGCTCGATGTCGTGCGGGTGGAGGCCGACGGTGGGCTCGTCGAACACGTAGGTGACGTCGGTGAGGGACGAGCCGAGGTGCCGGATCATCTTGGTGCGCTGGGCCTCGCCGCCGGACAGCGTCCCGGACGGGCGGTCGAGCGACAGGTAGCCGAGGCCGATCTCCACGAACGAGTCGAGGGTGTCGCGCAGCGACTCCAGCAGCGGCGCCACCGTGGGCTCGTCCAGGCCGCGCACCCACTCGGCGAGGTCGGTGATCTGCATGGCGCAGGCGTCGGCGATGCTCACGCCGCCGATGCGCGACGACCGCGCCCCCTCGCTCAGCCGCGTGCCCTCGCACTCCGGGCAGGTGACGTAGGTGACCGCCCGGTCCACGAACGCCCCGATATGCGCCTGCATCGCGTCGCGGTCCTTGGCGAGGTAGGTCCGCTGCACCTGGGACACCAAGCCCTCGTAGGTGATGTTCACCCCGGCGATCTTCACCTTGACGGGCTCGTGGTACAGGAAGTCCCGGAGCTCCTTCTCGCTGTAGTCGCCGATCGGCTTGCCGGGGTCGAGCAGGCCGGACTCGCTGAACATCCGCACGGACCAGCCGCCCGCCTTGTAGCCGGGGATCGTGATCGCGCCCTCGTCGAGGGACTTGGTGGCGTCGTAGAGCTGGCTCAGGTCGATGTCGGTGACGACCCCCATGCCCTCGCAGCGCGGGCACATGCCGCCGGTGCGGCTGAAGCTGGCGGCGACGGTCTTCCGGTCGCCCCGCTCGACGGTGATCGCCCCCTTGCCGGTGACCGAGGCGACGTTGAACGAGTAGGCGTTGGGCGAGCCTGCGCTCGGCTCGCCGAGGCGGCTGAACAGGATGCGCAGGAGCGCGTTGGCGTCGGTCGCGGTGCCGACGGTGGAGCGCGCGTTGGCGCCCATGCGCTCCTGGTCGACGATGATCGCCGTGGTGAGGTTGTCGAGCACGTCCACGTCGGGCCGCGCCTGGGCCGGCAGGAAGCCCTGCACGAAGGCGCTGTAGGTCTCGTTGATCATCCGCTGCGACTCCGCGGCGATCGTCCCGAACACGAGCGAGCTCTTGCCGGACCCCGAGACGCCGGTGAACACGGTCAGCCGGCGCTTCGGGATCTCGACCGAGACGTCCTTGAGGTTGTTGACCCGCGCGCCGTGCACGCGGATGAGGTCGTGGCCGTCGGCGGCGTGCCCGGTGGCGCGCCCCGGCGCCGTGCCCGTCCCGGTCGTCATGGTCCTCTCCGTCCGTGGGGTCGGGTCAGCGCGTCTCCTGGATGCGGATCATGTTGCCCGCGGGGTCCCGCACGGCGAAGTCGCGGACGCCGTAGGGCTGCTCGGTCGGCTCCTGCACGATGTCGGCGTCGCCGGCCTGCAGCCGCTCGAACGCGGCGTCCAGGTCGGGGGTGGCGAGCAGGATGCTCGCGAAGGTGCCCTTGGCCATCATCTCGGCGATGGTGCGCTGCTCGTCCTCGGTCAGGCCGGGCGTGGCGGTGGGCGGGTAGAGCACGACGGACGTGGCCGGCTGGCCGGGAGGGCCCACGGTGATCCACCGCAGGCCGTTGTACCCGACGTCGTTGCGGACCTCGAAGCCGAGGCGGTCGCGGTAGAAGGCCAGGGCGGCGTCGGGGTCGTCCTGGGGGAGGAAGCTGGAGTGGATCGTGATGTCGTCCATGCCGGTGACGTTACCCACGGTCCCGGAGGGGCGCTTCTCGATTCCTGATCGGTCGCGTCACCTGCTTGGCGACGCAGGCCGGCATCCCCTCGGTGGCCGCCGCCTGGTCCCGCCGGTAGGCGCTCGGCGGCATCCCGACCAGCTCCGTGAATCGGCTGCTGAAGGTGCCGAGCGAGGCGCACCCCACGGCGAAGCAGACCTCTGTGACGCTCATGTCGCCGCGGCGCAGCAGGGCCATCGCGCGCTCGATCCGCCGGGTCATGAGGTACGAGTAGGGAGACTCGCCGAAGGCCGCGCGGAAGCGGCGGCTGAGGTGCCCGGCCGACATGTGCGCGCCGCGCGCGAGGGCCTCGACGTCGAGCGGCTGGGCGTAGTCGCGGTCGATGCGATCGCGCACGCGCCGCAGCCGCACGAGCTCGCGCAGCGCCTCCGCACGATCCCCTCTCCCGGACACCCGAGGGATGGTCTCACGCCCGCCGCGCCACTTGTACGCCGCCCTCCCGACCACATAGGCTCGCCCTGGTACCTAAACGGTTAGGTGCCCCGGAGGATCCTCCCGCCCCCGACGCATCAGGAGCCCTGACCGATGCCCGTGCTCGAAGCCCCCCAGCTCGTCACCAACAGCCGGATGCTCTACTTCACCTGGGTCCCGGCCGACCCCGACGCGGTGCGCGCCCTGGTGCCGGGCGCGCTCGAGCTCGCGGGCAACTCCCAGTGCTTCATGAACCAGTACGTGGTCGACTCGACCGACCAGACCTCGGGCTTCGAGGCGTACTCGCTCACCTACCTGGGCGCCGACCTGTCCGGCCAGGACACGCCGGACGGCGCCGTGCCCGGCCGCTGGTGGACGCACTACTTCAACTCCAACCCGGACATGCGCGCCTACGCGGCGCAGCGCGGCGTCCCGGCCGGCACCGGCGAGACGACCCTCACCATCGAGGACGGCATCCTCACCGCGACGACCAGCGCCGACGGCACCCCGGTCATCCGCACCACCGCCCGCGTCGGCGACGTCGCCGTCACCGGCCGCGGCCAGCTCCGCTACATCACGGAGGTCGGCGGCGAGCTCGTCAGCGGCCTCTACCCCTTCGTCGCGGGCCTGGTCGATCCGTGGGAGGTCCTCAGCCTCGAGTTCCTGGCGCCGGACCACCCCGTCTACGCGCTCCGGCCGGCGGACCCCCTCCAGGTGACGTGGGGCTTCTACTCGCCGGACGCGTCCTTCTGCTACCCCGGCGGCGAGGGGCCGCTGGCGACGCAGCCGTAACCCGCACGGGGCCACCGGACAGTGGTGGGGGCGCGGGTCACCGCGCCCTCACCACGACCTCCTGGCGCAGGCCGGAGCGGCCGGTGAGCTCTCGCCCGATGGCCCGCACGGTGTAGGTCCCGGCCCGCGCCGGCAGCGGCACCCGCACCACGGACCTTCCCGCCGGCAGGGTGCGGACGATCGCCGGGAGCCGTGTGCCCCGGACCGTGAGCGCGACCCGCGTCCGGCGCCACAGCTCCAGGCGCACGGCGACGGAGGTCCCCGCGCGCACCCGACCCGGCGCCGCGAGCCCGAGGGGCCCGAGGCGGTCGACGCCCACGAGGGCGACGATGGCCCTCCCGTCCTCGGGCTGCGACACGGCCAGCAGGGCCGACCGGGCGCCGGCATCGGACGCGCCGGCGCTCCCCAGCAGGATCGGCGTGCGCCGGACGGGCCCCGCGGGGGTGTCGGCGAAGACCATGAGGGCGGCGGACGAGGCGACGTTCGCGCCCTGGAAGACCGCGGCGAGCCACGAGCCGTCGGCGGAGAGGCGCGGCCGGAGGGCGCCGGTGAACGGGATGCTCGCCGGCGCCCCGAACGGACCCCCGGGTGGCGCGATCCGCACCGCGGTCGGGGACCTGTCGTCGTCGCTGACGGCCCAGCCCGCGAAGGTCCCCCCGCCCGAGACCGCCGTGCGGGGCGCGGAGAGGCCCTCGCCGAGGTCGACCGGCGCGCCCCAGGCCGGCGCCGCCGTGAGGCGCTGCGCGACGAACGCGTGGTGCGTCGTCGCGCCGGCCGGGATGCCGGTCCAGCCGGCCGACACGACGCCTGTCCGCGACACGGAGGCGGACACGTGGATCCCGGCCGGGCCGATCGGCGCCCCGGCCACCCGGGCCAGCTCGACCGGGCCGTCCCAGGTGCCGTTGAAGCCGCCACGGACCGACGCGAGGATCCGCCCGTCGGGCGTCGACGCCACGGTGATGGCCGCACCGCCCGGCGCCAGCGCGATCGACGTGCCGGCCATCGGCGCGTCGGGCTGCGGGATCCACGATGACGCCGTGCGGCGGGCGCCGCGCAGCACCTGGCCGCCGGTGGCAGGCCCCGGGACCCGGTCCTCCACCCACAGCACGTCGAGCAGGCGGCCGCGGCTGCCGGGTGTCGTCGCCAGGCGGATGCCCGTCACCTCCGCGCCGGCGGCGGAGGCCGGTGAGATGTCGCGCCACGGCCCGGTCCACCCGCGCCGCACCTTCACCGCCAGACCTCCGCCGGGAGCGGGATACGCGACGTAGGCGTCCCCGTTCGCCCCGAGCGCGCTCTGCACCCCGCCCCAGGACCCGGACGGCGAGACGTTCGCGGGAGCGGTGAAGGCGCCGCGGGCGCCCCGTCGCTGCCGCACCTGCAGCACGACGGGGTTGTTCGCGCCCCGCCACCTCCCCGTGACCAGGAGGGCGTCGCCCGCGTCCGTCACCGCCACCGACGACGCGGCGGTCGCCTCGGGCCCGGACGACCCCAGGGTGAGCACCGGGCCCGAGGCGAGCGGCGCCGCCGTGGCCGATCCCGCCGCGGCCAGCGCGGCCATCGCGACGAGCCCCGGACCCGCACCGCGCACGCCCCTCGCGCCCATGACCGCCCCCTGGTCGATCCCCGCCGTGGACCGTATGTACCAAGGGGGATCGCAGCTTCCCTGTGAACCGGTCAGCGAGTCGTGACGGACCTGTCAGGCATCCGTGAGAGTGGTCCTCCCCCTCCCCTAGGGTGCCTCGCATGCGGACCCTCACGCTCGTGCTCGGCGCCGCCACGGCGGCCGCCCTCACCGTCGTCCCGGGCGCGGACCGGGCCGACGGCGCCTGCGCCGCAGTGGTCTACCGCCAGGGCGCGCCCTACTACGGGACGGGAGGCCCGCTCCCGGCGGGCAATGTGGGGACGCCTGTCGGAGCGGGGTTCGTGCCGCAGTGCGTGGACACGGTCCCCGCGCCGCCCGCCGTGCCGCCGACACGGGTCGGGCTCGACCGCGTCGTGGGCGTCTCCCCGCGGCTCGCCGTCGCGGCGCCGCGCGGCTCGGATGCGGCCCTCCACATCCGGGACGGCGTCTCCTGCGAGGTCGCGGACCCGCTCCGATGCCTCCGTCGCCTCACGCGCCTCGAGCGCACCGGCCCGGCCCTCATCGCCCCGCTCTCCGCGCTCCCCGGCGCGAGGATCCCGGTGAGCGTCCGCGCCCCGGGGCGCACCGTGAGGCCGGCCGCGTCGATCACCCTGCAGCGGTTCACGTCCCGGGCCGAGTGGGAGACGGTCGCGCGGATCCCGACGCCCGACGCGCGGCGGGTGCGCATCCGCCTGCCCGCCGTCGAGCCCGGCCTCCACCGGCTCGTCCGGGTCGTCGTGGTGCCCGGCGCGGG
>JBFWPT010000003.1:0-34855 GCA_050249835.1 Thermoleophilia bacterium | reverse complement strand
CCCGGGCCGAGTGGGAGACGGTCGCGCGGATCCCGACGCCCGACGCGCGGCGGGTGCGCATCCGCCTGCCCGCCGTCGAGCCCGGCCTCCACCGGCTCGTCCGGGTCGTCGTGGTGCCCGGCGCGGGGCGGCGCAGCGTCTCGACGCCGATCACGATCCGGAGGCCGTGACGGGCCGGCCGGGGCCCGGGGCTAGTGCTCCGTCCCGGGAAGTGTCGTATGGGTTTCGCGAGCGAATCGCCCGCGAGGCAAGGACGCAGATCCTCGGCGATAGCGGTGTCCTATCGCCGAGGTCGAGGACGCCGCCTCGCGATGCGATGCAGCCGCGAAACACCACGAGACTTCCGGGACGGAGCACTAAATGTCCAGGTCCAGGTAGACGGCGGCGTGGTCCGACGCCGCGTGCCTGCTCTCGGTGATCTCGTCGTAGATCGGCCAGTCGGGCCGCTTCTTGGTCGTGGGGTTCCCCCACAGGCCCCACCGCCAGATGCCCCCGCTCCTCACCCGGTTCGCCAGCGGCCGTGAGACGAGGATGTAGTCGAGCCGGTTGCGCCGGCTGCAGGTTTGGAACGTGCCGGGCCGCTCGCCCTGGGTGAACGTGTCCAGCTCGTAGGCGCTCACGAGCGGCCCGTCCGGGGCGAAGAGCGCCTCCATGCTGACCGGGTGCTCCCGGTCGGCCTTCGGGCCCTCGTTGAGGTCCCCGAGGACGACGATGTTCTCCTCGCCGTCCGCGATCAGGCGGTCGACGATCTCCCGGACCCCGTCCGCCTGCCGGGTGCGCTTCGCCACACCCCCGCCCGACTGGCTCTTGAAGTGGTTGACGAGCACCCACACGGACTCCCCGTTCGGCAGGACGCACCGGTATTCGGGGCAGTCGCGACTGAACAGGTGGTCATCGGTGACCGGGTCCGGCACGTCCACGTTGCTGCGCATGTCGGTGATGTCGATGTCGGCCGTGGTGAGGATGCCGACGTCGATTCCGCGCTTGTCGTTGCCGTCGATCAGCATCGCGTGGCCGTACTGCCCGTCGAGCAGGTCGTGGTTGAAGCGGTCGAGCGCCGGCCGGTCCTCGGCCTCGACGACGCAGAGGATGTCGGCCTGCAGGTCGCCGATCACCTTCGCCGTCATGCGGGTCGAGATCTCGTCCGTCGGCTCGACGGCGAGCTCCAGCCAGCCGATCCAGGCGTCGCGGCCCCTGGCGACGATCTCCATCCCCGTCGCCGCCCTGTCCACGTCGAAGCTGCCCCGGTTGGCCCGCAGCCACGCCCAGCGCGGGTCGCGGGTGTGGTTCCTCCGCGGCACCCCGTCGCGCATCACGTAGATCTCGAGCGTCGTGAGGAGCTCGATGAGGCGCGCCTTGTCGGCCGCCGTGTACGTCTGGTGGGCGATGAGACGGTTCGCCTCCGCGAACGCGGACAGGATGGGATCGCCCTCCGCCCAGGTCGCGACGTCGAACGCCTTCGGCCGGGCGAACAGGTTCTCGACGTTGAAGGCTGCGATGCGCATGGCTCGGCGGCTCCCCGGACGGCGATATCGCTCCGAGCCTATTCCGCCAGCCCATGGCCCCACCAGACCGCCAAGGTGTCGGCCTGACACACCTCCGATGGTCCGCCGGATGTCACGAAAGCAACCCGCATCCGGTCGTCACCGATGCGGCCGCCGAGCCAGGCGGCCCGACCGACCACGAGGACGACCGACGAGGGGGCGACATGTCCACCACCGACGACGACACCACACGGATCTCCAGGGCGATGGGCGAGATCGGCAGCGCGCTCGAGACCCTCGGGCGCGACGGCAAGCTGCGGGACCGCGGCACGTTGTTCGAGCGGTTCCGGCACGTCGCGCGCAAGGACGACACGCAGTCCATGGCCCACGACATGGAGCAGCTGGCGAAGGACGCACGTAGGGCGGCGGCCGGATGACGGTGCGGACGGAGGCGTGACCCCGGCGGGCGTGCCTCACGGGCAGGCGGGCAGGCCCTCCGCGTTGGCGACGGTGGCGACCGAGTAGCGGCCGTAGACGATCGTGAACGGCCCGCGGGGGGCTTGTGCGTAGACGGGGCGGTCCTGCGCGTCGAGGGTCAGGGTCACCCGCCCGCCGGAGTCGTAGGTGTAGGTCGTGGCCTTGAGGGTTCCGGCGTCGGCGTCCGCCCGCGTGCCGAGGAAGCCCCACGTCCCGTTGCCGGGGAAGTCGCGGGGAGGGGTCGCCGACCAGAGCACCTGCCCGGCGATCGACGTGAACTCCGCCTCGTCGATGGCCGGGTACCGGCATTCGGCGCGGTCGTGGCTGAACCGGACGGGGATGCCGCGCGTCACCGACCAGACGGTGTTTCCGTCCTCCGCGAGCGACATGTTGAGCTGCGACGTGATGCGGACGAAGTACATGTTCGGCGGGTTGCCGCGGAGGCCCTGGCCGGTCATCCGCAGCGCCGGCGCGGCGTCGGCGGCGTCCATGGGCGTCGTGGCCGGCGTCGGCGTCGCAGGCGACTCGGAGGCGTCGTCGGACGACGACGACCCGCACGCCGCGACGAGCAGCACCGCGGCGAGTGCCACCACCGCGCCGACCGCCCGCCGACGGGCCGCGCGCGGGGTCTGTGGGCGGGCCGCCATGGCGGGAGTCCATCGCGCCGTCCGGGGCGGCGCGTCGTCCCGGTGGGATGAACCCGCGGCCACCATGGGCTTCCCTGAGGAAGCCGGAGAGGGGACTCGAACCCCTGGCCTGCCGCTTACAAGGCGACGTCTCACGTTGGCAAACCTCCTGCTCGCGGGACCTTTCTCGCCCAGGGCCGGTCTCCTCCACCTTGCCCTCCACCGGGGTCCGCTTTGATCTGGCGCAGATGGCGGGTCCGCGATCCCCCACCGGCCTGCGGGCGTCTCGGGGCCGAGGGACGGTCTCGAGACCCGCGCATCGGCCGACTGGACGGCACACGCACCCGTGGATGTCCGCGACCATCGACGCAGCGACTTCCACTCTTGCGTTGCTGCTCCGTGTCCGCTCGTGGGGTGGTGGATGTCAGAGCCCGGGCCGCCCCGAATCCGCGCGCCTTTCGGGGATCCACGCGTCGTCCAGCATGCCGAGCAGGTCAGATCCCTGCTCACGCGGCAGCGCATGTTCCGGCCTTCCGGCGAGCAGACGGCGCCGTGCTTCGGGGGCGCCTACTCCGGGGCCGTCCGCCTCCTGCGCGTCACGCCGGCACGGGTTTGTCCTCCTCGGCAGAGGAGATCAGCCGTCACCCGGGCGAGGGAAGCGGCAGCCGCTTCAGCGCCAGGGCGTTGAGCGCGACGATGATGCTGGAGCCGGCCATCGTGATCGCCGCGATCTCAGGGCGCAGCGTCAGACCCCACGGCTCGAAGACACCGGCGGCGATCGGAAGCGCCAACGAGTTGTAGCCGATCGCCCAGGCGAGGTTCTGCCGCATTTTCAGCACCGTTCCGCGGGCGATCGTCACGGCCGTGACGACGTCCAGAGGATCGGATCGCATGAGGACGACATCGGCCGTTTCCACGGCGACGTCGGTGCCTGTCCCGATCGCTAGCCCCACATCCGCCTGAGCCAGAGCGGGAGCGTCGTTGACGCCGTCGCCCACCATCGCGACGCGGCGCCCGTCGGCTTGCAACCCAGCGACGGTCGCTGCCTTGTCGCGCGGTAGCACTTCGGCGAGGACCTCGTCGATCCCAACCTCTTCGGCCACCCGGGACGCGGTGGCACGGTTGTCGCCGGTGAGCATCACCGACCGCACCCCTATGTCGCCCAGACTGGAGACGGCCCGCGCGGCGCTCGGACGGCCGGAGTCGGCCAGGGCGATCGCGCCGGCAGCCCTCCCTTCGATCGCCACCAGCACCACCGTACGGCCCTCGCGGGCCAGGACATCCGCCTCGGCCTCGATCTCGCTCTCCGGCACTCCCTCGCGACGCATCAAGCGATGGTTGCCGACGGCGACGCGACGGCCCCCCACCCTGGCCGCTGCGCCGTGCCCCGGGACGCTCTCGAAACCAGCTGCGACGGGGATCTCGAGCCCCCGTCCCCGGGCCTCCTCGACGATGGCCTGGGCAAGGGGGTGTTCGCTCTCGAGCTCGACGGCGGCAACGCGGCGGACCAGATCGTCCTCGACCATCCCGTCGGCGCTGATGACGTCCACGACGGCGGGTTCACCGCGGGTCAGGGTGCCCGTCTTGTCGAAGACGGCGGTGTCGATGCCGGCGGCCTGCTCCAGCGCGACGGCGTTCTTGACCAGGATCCCCCGCCGCGCGCCGAGTCCCATGCCGACCATGATCGCCATCGGCGTCGCCAGGCCGAGCGCGTCGGGACACGTGATGACGACGACCGTGATCGCGAAGAGCAGCGCCTCTTCGACGGGCCGGCCCACGATGACGTACCAGGCGAGGAAGGTGGCCAGGCCCCCGATCAACGCCACGAAGACGAGCCAGGACGCCGCCCGGTCGGCCAGGCGCTGGCCGGGGGCCTTCGAATTCTGAGCCTCCTGGACCATCGCGACGATCTGAGCGAGGGCCGTATCGGCTCCGACGGCGGTGGCGCGGGCGCGCAGTGTCCCTGTGGTGTTGATGGTGGCGCCGACCAACGCCGATCCGGGGCCCTTGGCAACCGGCACGCTCTCGCCCGTCACGGACGACTCGTCGACCTCGCTCTCCCCCTCTACGACCTCCGCGTCGACAGGCACCTTCGCCCCCGGCCGGATGAGGAGCACGTCGCCGACCACCAGGTCTGCCGTCGGCACCTCGGCGGGCTCCCCTTCGCGGATGACGAGGGCGGTCGCCGGGGCAAGGTCGAGCAGAGCCCGGATCGCGTCGTTGGCGCCCCCCCGGGCGCGCATCTCGAGCCAGTGCCCGAGGAGGACGAAGGTCGCGAGCAGCGCGGCGGCCTCGTAGAAGACCTCCCCCTCGATCCAGAAGGTGGCAGCGACTGAGTAGAGCCAGCCGGTGCCGATCGCCACGGCGACCAGAACCATCATGTCGAGGGTGCGGGCGCGCAGCGCGAGCCAGGCGC
Source organism: Thermoleophilia bacterium (assembly GCA_050249835.1). GTDB lineage: Bacteria > Actinomycetota > Thermoleophilia > Miltoncostaeales > Miltoncostaeaceae > Miltoncostaea. Next base: position 29,852 of record JBFWPT010000003.1, on the reverse strand, counting down.
CGCGGAAGAAGATCCAGGACGAATAGAAGACGACCGGCAGGCTCAGGATCAGTTGCAGGACGTCACGATCAATCCCGAACGGGGTGCCGAGATCCAGCCCGAGCACGTCTGTGCCGAGGGGTGACCACAGCACGATCGGGATCGCGAACAGCGAGGCCACCAGGAAGCGGTTGCGCATGTCGCGGGCCATGTCGGCCATCGACATGCCGGCATGGCCACCGCCGTGTGCCTGGTCGGCGCCGTGGACCGCCTCGTGATGACGGGGGCCCACTTCGGGCTCGTCGTCCATGGGATCGCAGATGTGGCCGGGCACGGAACGGCCTGCGCAGTGGTAGCCGCACTCCTCGATCCAGCCCCTGAGGTCGTCGAGCGAGGTGTGGCGCGGGTCCCAGGTCACCGTCGCCGTCTGGGAGACCGCGTTCGCCTCGACCGCGATGACGCCCGGCCGCCGCCCGAGCATCCGCTCGACGACATCCTTCTCGCTGGCGTAGTGGAGCCCGCCGACCTGCACGACCTCCGTACGGACCTCCGTGTCCGCTCCCGGACTGTTGGAGTCGGTGTGGGTGCCCATCGGCCTACCTCCGTCCGATGAGGCGGGTGAGCGCCGCCATCGGCTCGGTCGCATTTCCCGCTCATCCTCTGGCGTGTCCCTCGCACCGCCCGGGCCGTGGCCGCGGGCGGTGTTACCGGAGGCATCGGCTGGAGTCGTCATGCGACCACGCTGACATACACGGGGGGAGTATGTCACGCCGAGTTTCCGCGCGGGACGCGCCCAGTCGTCATGGGCGCGGTCCGAACGCCGTCAGGACACCCACCCGGCCGCGCACCGACGCCACCTGTCCAGTGGCTCGCGACGGTCCATGACGGGCGTCCCCTTGGCAAAGGGGCCGGTCATCGACGCCCGCACGCAACAGCCCGCGACCACGGCGTTCCCCTTCGACCCGCTCGTCACGAGTTCGTCACATATGGGAGTGATCGTGCCGGGGTGCCCCGCCACTGGCTGCTCGTCTCCGCAGGGACCATCATCGTCGCCGCCGGGCTGGCCGGCGGCTCGGCCTCGGCGCAGGGCGATATCGACTCGAAGCGCCAACAGGTCGCCGAGCTGAACCGCGAGCTGTCCGCGCTCGACGCCGAGGCCGGGGCGGCGGCCGCCGCACACAACGCGGCGCTCGACCGGAAGGACGCCGTGGCGAGGCGGATCACCCGGACCCGGACCGAGGTCCGGCTGACGGCCCGGGAACTGCGGAGTTCCCGCGAGCGCCTCGGTAGGCGGATGGTCGCGCTCTACGTCCGGGGAACGCCGGATCCCTTTCAGGCTCTCCTTCAGAGCGGCGATCTGGCCGACGTCCTCGCCGTCACGGATCTGCTCGAGCGGACAGCCGCCGCCGATACTGCGGTGGTGGAGAGAGTGAGAGAGCGGCGCCGGGCGCTCGAACGACTGCGCGCTCGACTCACAGCCGACGCGGTGATCGCCGGTCGCGAGCTAGCAGAGGCGCAGAGTCACCAGCGGAGACTCGAGGCGCTCCTCGGGACCAGGCGTCGCGCCCTGGAGGACGCGCAGGCGGAACTCGGACGCCTCCTCGCGGCGGAGCGGGCGCGCCTGTCCCGTCTGGCTGCTCAGAAGAGGGAGGCGCGGGAGGAGGCCCGACGCGCGACGGCGGCGGCGGTCCCCGCCCCCTCGGCCTCAACTGGGGCGTCGCCTCCCTCGGGCGGGGCCGCCCCCGGCCCCCTCCCGGGCGGCTCGCACGTCTACCCGCTCGCCGGCCCGAGCACCTTCGGAGACGACTGGCTGGCATCGCGTCCAGGGGGTCGCTATCACGAGGGCATCGACCTCTTCGCGGCGCGCGGGACACCCGTCGTCGCCGTCGCCGATGGCACCCTTTTCCGCGTCGGCTACAGCGGCATCAGCGGCAACCGCTTCTGGTTGCGCGACGCGGCGGGCACTGAGTTCTTCTATGCCCACCTCGACGGCTACACGGCCGCAGCCCGCGAGGGGGCGGCCGTGGCCAAGGGGACGGTGCTCGGCTACAACGGCGACACAGGCGACGCCCGGGGCACCCCGCCTCACGTGCATTTCGAGATCCACCCCGGGGGTGGTGGCCCGGTCCGGCCCTACCCCATAGTCAGCGCTTGGCCGCGCGTCGGCTGACGAGGAACGGCGGCAGGCAGCCCCTATCCCTGCCAGGCGCCCTCCGCCCACGTGGCCCCGCCGTCACCGCTGCTCACGATCCGGCGGTCATGCAATGCCACGATGAGGCTGTCACGGCCCGTCGCCGTCGCCGCTGCGGGCTCGCCGCCGAGGTCTCCGACGCGTTCCCATGACGCGCCGCGGTCGCGACTGACGGCGACCGCCCCGTCGGCACCGAAGCCGTAGAGGGCGTCCGCGGCTGGCCACGCCAGGATGTCGGCATCGGCCAGCAGTCGCGTCCAGGTGCGCCCATCGTCGTTGGTCGTGATCACACCCGCGGCTCCGGTGGCGATGATCCGGGTCGGGTCGTCCGGGTCCAGGGCGAGGTCGAGGATCTCCCCGGGGTTACCGGACGATGCCCATTCCCGGCCCCCGTCATCGCTGGCCATCACGCGACCGCTACGTGCGTCGTAGCCGACGACGCGGGTGCCGTCCACCCGCAGAGCGTGGAAGTCCGCTTCGCCGAGCAGGGAGATCGGCGTCCACGAGCGTCCGGCGTCTGAGGACCCGATCAGGCCGAGCAGGGGCGGCAGATCGTCCCGAAGATCAGGATGGCCTGAGCCGAGGAACCGGTCAGGGCCAGCGACGGCGAACCCCATGGTGTCCTGGAGGCGGTCACCCACGCGCTCGGTGTCGGCGGATCCTTGAGGCATCCGGAAGAGTCCGGCGTGGGTCGCGATGTAGAGCGCTCCGTCCGCGGGATTGACTCCGAGACCGTGCACGTGTTCCGGCTCCACGTCGCCGTAGACGCCGGTGGACCCGTCGTCGCCGGCGCATCCTGTCAGGAGGAGGGTCGCGGCCGCGAGGGCGATCAGTGCCCGGGCCGCGGAGGAGGTCGTCCACACCTCGCGGATGTTGCCCGACTCCCGCGCGGGGGTGGCGGTCTGTGACCCTCGGCTTCATCATTCCGTCACAGGGCGAATGCCGCGGCTCTCGCCATGTGAAGTTGCGCGGCAGCCTTCCCGCGAGCGGCCCAGCTCCACAGCCATCGCCCGCCGTTGCGTGCGCGGCGGCGCGGGTCACCGCTTCACTCGCCTCTCATGATCCGAACAAGGGGCGCTCCGCCCGAAGCCACCGGTTAGGACGAACGACCGATCCCCGCACGCCCGTCGCCGGTTCGCCACGACGGCGGCCCGCCGATGGCTGGCGTCGTGATGCGGGCGTACGGGCCGATCGGGAGTGACGTCATCGGTCCGACATACACCCGTGGTACCCGTTGTCTCAGAGTGTCGATTCGAACAACGGGAGATGCGCATGACGGCTCGGCTGTGGGCGATCATCGCGGTTGTGGGCGTCGTTGCACTGGGCGCGGGCGTCGGGATCGGCGCAGCTACGTGGGCGGGCGGCGATCACGGCGACAACGACGCTATGGCGTCTGACTCCGAGCACGGCGAGATGCCTGCGCACGGGAGCGCAACGTCGCCCCCCCTCGATGAGCAGGCTTTCCTTGAGCAGATGATCCCTCACCACGAGTCCGCCGTCGCCATGGCAACCATCGCGCTCGAGAAGACCGAGCGGCCGCAGATCCGCCGGCTCGCCGGGCAGATCGCCGCATCCCAGGAGGGTGAGATCGCCCGGATGCAGTCGTGGCACAAGGCGTGGTTCGGGGTTGAAGTGATGCCCGACATGGCCGGACCGCACGGATCGATGGACCTGGACCCGCTCGCGGACCTCTCGGGCGACGAGTTCGACCGCGCATTCCTCGCAATGATGATCCCGCATCACGCAAGCGCGATCACCATGGCCGAAAGCGTCATGATGGGATCGCCGCGTGACGATGTCGCCAGGCTGGCGGACGAGATCATCGCGGCGCAGGCGACCGAGATCGGACAGATGCAGCGCTGGCGCGAGCAGTGGTTCCCACGCGACTGACGTATCGCTTCGGCGAGGGCAGGCGAGCTCCCAGGTGAGCCGTTCCGTTCTCGTCGTCGATGACGAACCGGGGATCATCGAGATCGCCTCCGCCTACCTGCGCCGGGACGGATTCGTGGTCCGGACGGCGACCACCGGCCGACGTGCGCTCGACGCGGTCGCGACTCAGGCACCGGACCTCGTGGTGCTGGATCTGATGCTCCCCGACCTGTCGGGCGAGGAGGTGTGCACCTCGCTCCGCCGCCACACCGCGGTGCCGATCCTCATGCTGACGGCGAAGTCGGCCGAGTCGGACCGCCTGCGCGGCCTCGCCCTCGGAGCCGACGATTTTCTCGTGAAGCCATTCTCCCCCCGCGAGCTCGTGGCGCGCGTCAGGGCGATCCTGCGCCGGGTGCCCGGATCGAAAGACCCGCCGATGGACCTCCTGGTCGTGGACGGCGGTCGTCTCGAGGTCGATCTGGCCGGTCACGAGGCGCGCCTCGGTGGACAGCCGATGCCGCTGACCGCCACCGAGTTCCGCCTTCTCGCGACCCTCGCTCGCCAGCCGCGACGTGTCTTCTCCCGGTTCGAGCTGCTGCAGGCCCTGCAGGGCCCGGACGTCGACGGATTCGAGCGAACGGTCGACGTCCACGTCATGCGGCTGCGCAAGAAGATGGACGAGACCCTCGTCGGCGCATCCGACTACGTCCGCACGGTGTACGGGGTGGGGTACCGGCTCGACGACCCGGCTTGAGGGTCATGCAGCCCCTCGGATTGCGCACCCGCCTCGTCGCCGCCTTCGTCGGCATCGCCGCGCTCACGACCCTCGTGGCCGCCGTGCTCACCAGCGTGGGCCTGCACCATCGCTTCGACGCGTACGTCGGCGATCGCACCCGGGACGCCACGATCGCCTCCCTCGCCCTGGCAGAGGCCACGTACGCGGAGTCGGGCCGATGGACTCCGGCGGGCCTCGACCTCCTCGCCCACGAGCTCGTCCTCACCGGGTACGACTATCGCCTGCTGACCGATGGGCGCACTTTGCTGGACACCACGAAGCTGGAGAGGAACGACGTGGAGTTCCGCCGTGTCGCCTCCCGCCCGGTTACCGCGCCGACTGGTGAGGAGGTCGGCATCCTCGAGCTCTTCGCCCTCGGCCCGGGCGGCAACACACCCGCCGACGACGCCTTCCGGGCGGAGCTCGACCGCGCCCACCTCCTGGCCGCGGTGATCGCGGGGATGGTCGCGATGGTCGCGGGGCTCGTCATCGCCGGGCGGCTCTCGCGGCCGCTTCGACAGCTGTCGGTCGTGGCGGAGGGCCTCGCGACCGGAGGCGGGCCTCCGGAGCTGCCCAAGGGGTCGCGCGAGATCCGCGAACTCGGCGAGTCGCTATCGGGACTCGCGGACGATCTCGCGCGGCAGCAGAGCGCGCGCCGCCAGCTCGCACAGGACCTCTCACATGAGCTTCGTACGCCGCTCCAACTGATCCAGAGCCGGATCGAGGCGATGCAGGACGGCGTCCTGCCGTTCGACGCCGACGAGCTGGCCACCCTGCACACCGAGACCCTGCGGCTCAGCCGCCTGATCAGCCAGATCGAGCGGCTCGCCGAGGCCGAGGCACAGCCGTCGCCGCTCCGGGCGGAACCCGTCGCCCTCGACGAGCTCGCTCGCGAGGCCCATGGCACCCTCACCGCCGCCTTCGAGATCCGGGGCCTCTCCCTCGAGATCGATGCGCCGCCGACACACGCCGTGGGCGACCGCGACGCCGTGCGGCAGATCGTCACGAACCTCCTGAGCAACGCTCTGAAGTACGCACCGGAAGCCTCGGTGGTCAGGCTCTCGACCTCGACGGAGGGCGGCTTCGCAGTGCTGCGGGTGAGCGACGAGGGGGCCGGGCTCCCCGGCGCCGACGGGACCCGCATCTTCGACCGCTTCTACCGCGGAGCAGGGGCCGCGAAGATGAGCGGAGGCGCGGGACTCGGCCTCACCATCGCGAGAGAGCTCGCCGTCGCCCAACGCGGGTCGCTGCGCATCGATGATGGCGGCGAGCGGACATGCTTCGTCCTCACGCTGCCGGCTCAGACGGTCCTCCATGACGAGCACTCGGCAGGGGCCGATCCCGATACCTCCGCTGGCCGTCCGACGGTACGGCGGATTCGGCGATGAGCGGCCGGGGGCGGGGGGAGAGACGACGCAGCCGGGTGAGCCTCGGCCAATCGAACCGGGCGACGGAGGGCAGGCACGCTCGCTGTCACCCGGAGCTCGACGCCCTCCCCGATCGGTGGAGGTCACCTGATCGTCGCCCGGCTCGAGGTCCGCCCTGCCGGCGAGACGGGACGGGTCCGCGATCGCCAACGGCCAGATCTCCCCACGGAATGAGCTCGCCCGCCGAACGTGCTCTCGGTCCGAGGGCTGATGCCGTGACCTCCTTGATCACCGGCGTCCCCGCCGAGGATGAGATGTGACGAAGTCGTGACAGATTGGGGCGACGTCCTTTGCCGTCTCGCCGCGATCCGCATAGCGTCGCCGGATGCTTCGACCCCACGTAGGAACACGCTGGCTGGTCGTTGTCGGCGTCGTCCACCCAGGCACGGTCGCGGAGCGAACGGTCTGAGGCCTGCCCGCCGCCTCCGGGGCAGCCGCATCACCGCGGTCCAACTCCTCACCGTCCTCATCGTCCTGCTCGGGCTGGCCGTGTTCCCTGCGTGGGCCGCGCCGACGATCGCCGAGCAGAGGGCTGAGGTCGCGAGGATCATCGCGGAGATCGAGGCGATCGATCACCGCGTCGAAGACGCCGCGGAGGAGTACAACGGCGCCCGGTATCGCCTCTCACAGGTCGCCGCGCGCGTCGCCGACAACACGAAGGCGATCACCCGGACGAGTCGCGACCTGCGGACCCGTCAGGCGGTGCTGGCCGATCGCCTGAGGGCGCTGTACGCGTCGCCCGCGCCCACGCTGGCGCAGGTGCTCGTGACCAGTGGCAGCCTTTCCGCGGCGATGGATCAGGTCGACCTGCTGGAGCGCATCGGACAGGGCGACTCCCAGCTGGTGGTGAGGCTTCGCGAGAACAGAGATCAGCTCACGGCGCTCCGGGCCGAACTGGCCGCCGATCAACGGGCCGCGCGTGAAGAGGTCGCGCTCCGTGAACGCCAGAGCCGGATCGTCGAGCAGCTCTTGGCCGAGCGCCGGGAGGTGCTCGACGGCGCGGAAGGTGAGCTCGCCCGCTTGATCGAGGCCCAGGAGGCGCGCAAGCGCCGCGAGGCAGCTGCCGCGGCCGACGCGGCACGGCAGCGGCAGGCCTCGGCGCCCCCAGCTGCACCCGTGGCCGCAGAGCCGCCCGGCGCGGATCCATCACCCACCGCTCCTTCCGTGCCGCCCGCTGCACCCGCCGCCGAGACGCCCGATGAGGAGCCAGCGGCGGCGCTACCGAGTGGATCGGGCAACGCAGCGGCTGCCAGCATCGCGATGCGCTACCTGGGTGTCCCCTACCGGTGGGGCGGCGCGTCCCCCTCGACGGGATTCGACTGCAGTGGGCTCGCGTCGTACGCCTATGCCCAGATTGGCAAGAGCGTGCCGCACTACACCGTGGCCATCTGGAACGCATTCCCGAAGGTCCCCTCCGACCAGCTCCAGGTCGGGGACCTCGTCTTCTACCGCGGACTCGGCCACATGGGCATCTACATCGGAGGCGGCCAGTACGTGAACGCGCCCCAGACCGGAGACGTCGTCAAGGTGTCGAGCATGAGCGGACGCGGCGACTACGTCGGGGCCGTTCGCCCGTGATGCGACGGTAGGTCGGCCGAAGGGGTGACGAACCCGTGACGATCGACCACGAAAGATGGCCGGCGGCGGCCCGACAGGGCGAATGACGGCCGCTTCCGGACTCCCCTCGCGTTAACGTCGCAAGGGTGTCGGGCACAGGAAGCGGCCGCGAGCTCGCGGCGATGCGAACGAGAGTTGTGCGCCCTCGGCGCAGGCCATCTCTCGCCTCCGCCCTGAGCATGTTCGTCGCGGCCGCCGCGCTGGTCGGAGTCGCCTCCCAGCTCGACTGGGACAGGGTCGACGGCCTGGGAACGCCGCATGCCTGGTTCCTCCTGCTCGTCGCGGCCGGTCTGCACCTCCTCACGCTGCCGCTCAAGGCGGCCGCGTGGCGTGCCGTGCTCGCGGCATCGTTGACCCCCGCAGCCGGCCTCTCGATCCGGAAGATCCTTCCCCCCGTGATGGTCGGCGCCATTCTGAACCTCGCCCTCGCAGGACGGGTCGGAGAGGCGGCGCGCGTCCTGCTCCTCCACGGACGTCTCGGTCGCGACGGACATCGGGCCGGGCTCTCGGTGGTGGTCGGGTCGGCGATCACCGAGAGCATGGTCTCCACCGCCGCGTGGGTCGGACTGGTGCTCATGGCGGGAATCGTCGTGCCGCTGCCGACCTCAACGTGGCTGGTCGTCGGCGCCGTCGGCACCCTGTGGTTCCTCGTCGTCCTTGCCGCGGTCCGCGGCTGGGGAGCACCCTCGTCCGATGGCCCGGCCCGTGGCGTTCTCGCTCGCAGCCTGAAGTGGGGGCGCGGAGTGTGGGGGCATATCGTCGTCGGTCACCGGTCCCTCTGCCACCGCGCGACGGTCGCGCCGCTACTGATGGCGACTGTCGGGGGTTGGCTCGCGCAGCTCGCATGCGTCTATGCCGCGCTTCGCGCCTTCGACCTCACCGGCGGCTGGTCGGCGGCGACGCTGGTGCTCGTCTCCCTCTCCGTCGCCCAGACCATTCCCCTCCTGCCGGGCAACGTCGGCGTCTTCGAGGCGGCGGTCGCGCTGCCGCTCGTCGCCTCTTTCGCGGTTCCCGCGTCAACGGCGGTGGCCGTCGGCGTGGTTCTCCACATCGTTCAGTCGGCCCCCGTGGCCCTCGCCGGCGCCGTCGCTCTCAGTCGCGAGGGGCAGGGACTCGCGACCATCGTGGGAACCGCCCGCCGGCTGCCTCGCCGTTCCCAGGTCGTGGCATGACCAGCTGCTCGGGTGCTGAGGCGCCGCGTCCTGGCCGCTGGAGTCGTCGCTCTCTGCCGATGCGCTCCTCGCCATCGAATCCCTGGCGCGAGTTCCGGAACCGGAGCGGCTCGCAGCCGTGCTGACGCTGCAACGACGCCGCCGTGTCGCCGCGGCGGAGATCGACCTCTACGGCGGCACAGCGGCCGCCGTGCGCCTTACCTCTCGGGGCTCCCGGTGGCCGCCGTGGGAGGCGAGTGATCGCTTGGCCATGCCGGTCGCGCTTGCCGCCCTGACCCTCAACGCCACGAATCGAGGTCTCACCCCACGAGTCCGCCACCGCCTCATGGCCCTCGGTGCCGCGCTGGTGGAGGATCCCGTGCCCGGCGATCCGGGCGCAGGCTGGGCGGACGCCGTCGCGATGCGCGACATGGTGCCGCCCCGCGGGCCGGGGCAGCCCCGCATCAACGTGCAGCTGGTCTCCACGCGAGAAGGACCGTTCGCAGTCCTCGACGGCCCCACGCCCTCCGCTCTGACGATGGCCTCCGCGTGTGCGACCCTGGCGGCAGCCGCGCTGGATGGGATGCACCGGGACGTTCGGCTGGCAGCCGCCCTGTCGATCGAAGGGCTCCTTGTCTGCCAGGGGCCTCCACGTCGGACGGCCGACTCGGCGCCGGTCGCGGCCGGTGCGGGGCTGCGCTACGCCGCTGAGCGCCTCGAGGATGCTGGACGCTCCGTCCCCCACGCGCTGCTCTCGGCAACCCGGGGCGCGCCCCCGACGTCCTGAACGTCTTCGATCGCCGTCCGTAGAACGACATGAACGATGGCTGGGGAAGGAACCCGTGCCCTCAAGGCACGTCGGTTCTACCGTCCGATTCGAAGCACCCGAAACACGAAGGGACTTGAAGCATGCAAGGCGGCCATGTTCACGACGGCGACTGGGGATGGGGCGGCTGGCTCCCGATGACCCTCGCCATGCAGGCTTTCCTCACGCTCGTCGCCTGGGGCGTCTTCCTTGTCTGGCGCAGCACTCGATACCCCGATGCCGCCGACGCGAGACAGCGATCGGCGGCGCGCCAGTCGCCCGAAGAGATCCTCGCCGAGCGCCTGGCGCGGGGTGAGATCGACCCCAACGAATATCGGGCGCGTCTCGAGGTGCTGAGATCGAGCGGGCCGTGACGATGGGGCGGGTCCGTCGCACGACTCGTCGCCCGTGCATCAGCGCACCGTGGGCCTCCGCCGATACGCTCGTAAAGCGCGCTGGCTCGCGTCGGTGGATGATGCGCATTCAGGTCGTGGCTCGACCGCAGGAGAGCCGGCTGCCGACTGACCCCACCGTGGCGAACGTTCCGAGGCGTCGGGTGGATCAAGAGCCGGAGGCCGGATTCGAACCGACGATCTTCCGCTTACAAGGCGACACGCCTCCCAGCGAGAAATCCCTGCTAGAACGGTCCTTCAGGGACGGACGTCCGATCCTCCACCGTGTCCTCCACCGGCAGAGCCACCCCGTCCTCGGCTACGCCGAGGACCTTCGGCCGGGTCCCGCGGCTGCCATGAGAGACTGGGCGACGCCTCGGGGAGCGGGTTCATCGGCTTCCTGACCTCGAAGGGTGCTCCCATCGACGATACGAAGACCCGGCGGACCCGCGGCAGGCCCGCCGGGATGATCAGCTGCCCAACAGCGTCGCGTTCGGGTCGAACATGATCGTGGCGCCGTCGAGCGCGTTGAGGCCTTCGACGCTCCAGCGGTAGGTCCCACGGTCGCCGCCGACGAGACGGCCGCGGCCTCCGGCAACGGGTCGGGCCCGCGCCGCGAGCGGTCGCCACGGCAGACCCGCCGCCGAGCGGCGTCGTCACCGTGCCGTGACGCGTCTCCAGGCCGTCGAGCCTTCGTCTTCTCCCTCACCTTCTTCCGGTACGGCCGCTCGAATGATGGCCTCGCAGTAGAGGTTCCCGCCGCTGGCGTACACAGGCGGTAGCCGCGGTTGACGCAGATGTTGATGTACTGGTCGAACTGGTAGTCCCAGAACTGGCGCGCGGCGTGTCGCGCAGACGCGTCTGGCGCCAGCTCGATGGCGTGCTCCGGGCTCTTCGGGTCCCCGGACCGACTGACAGCCTCAGGTCGTCGAGCCCCGCTACCAGGCGGGCGACGACGACGCCCAGTTCTAGCGTGAGGCGTTCCACTAGGTCCTGATGGGCCGGGACCCGGCGCGCACCGTCTTGGCCTCGACGAGGCGCCTGGCCCAGGCGATGGGGGTCGCGACGCCCTACTGACCGTCCTCGGTCAGGCCAGACTCCACGCCGAGCGCAGCCCGCAGGTCATCCAGCTCGACTCCCCAGTCGACCCCGGAGACGTCGACCTCCGTGATTGCCTCGTGGAGGATGAGCGTGCCCTTGGCCGTCACCACCAGCGCGCAGCCGCGGCTGCGCGACAGCTCGCGCGCAACCTCGACAAGTCTGTCCTCCTTCCCCCTCCCCGGTGTCTCCTTGAAGAGCGGCGATACCCCCGGGTGGCTGAGGACCGGGTCCTGACCGGCTCCCCGCGCGCCGGCGCGCCGCTCCCTCCAGAGGGTCAGCGCCTTCCGCACCTCTGGAACGGAGGCTCGGCGCTCCGGCAACAGGTTCAGCGCCAGCAGCACCAAGGCTTGGTCGCACCTGATCGGATCCATCTCCGAGCGCACCGCCGTCGAGCGCGCCTTCAGGAGCACCTCACCGGGGAGGACGCCGGTGAGCTCGAGCCGGTCGAAGTTGGGGAGCGGCCGCAGCCCGTTGCCCTGCTCGTCTCTCCCCGCCAGACGGCGCGGCACCCGGAGGTCCTTCAGGGAAGCCGTCCCGTCCGTCTTCCCTCGAATCACCGTGGTGCGCGGATCCTCTCTCCAGAGAGCGCGGCGAACCGCCGCCCACGCCATCACTGATGAGTGGATCGCATGCGGGCTCGGCTTCAACCCCGGGTCCCTGTCCTTCGGCGTCTTGGCCTCCTTATTAGCCCTGCGCTTTGCGGCTTTTGTGAGCCCGCGAGTGTCCTCGGAGCTGTGCTCGGAGGCGCGGTCGGACTCCCACAGTCCCAGCTCCTCGTGCACCGAGACGCGCTCCATCCAGCCCTCGCCCCGGTGCGGCTTGGACTTGTAGGGCTCGCCGACATCGACCCACGTCGTGTACTCGCGCCCGTCGGCGGTGACCGCCCGCTCCTGGGTGGCCTGGATCGTCTGGAAGGCCGCCAGCAGGCTCGGGTGGGTGGTGTCCACGACCCCCGCCTCGAGGACCGCCCGCAGGCAGACCGAGTAGGCGAAGATCGGCCAGTTCGGGCTCTCCTCCTCTTTCACCGGATCCCAGGAGTAGAGCTCGATCGAGCGCACCCACTCATCCGGGCGCGACATCAGGTCGTGTGCGAGGCGCTGGGCGCGCAGCAGATAGTGGAGGCCGGTTCCCTCCGTCTCACTCTCGGCGATCGTGTACGCGTACTCGATCAGGAAGATGCACAGCAGCCCCACCACCCCCGCCGGCAGGTCCCCCTTCGCCCAAGGCTCGGAGAAGGGGGAGCCGCCGCCCTTGCGTACGAAGCCACCCTCGCGCCGGTCGAACATGTCGAGCCGTGTGCGCGGCCCCTTGTCGGTGCTCACCAGACGGATGCGGTCCGCGAGGTCGCCGATCACCTGCACCGGCGACGGCCGCCGTCGCGACCAGCGGACGTTGTGCGTGATCAGCCCGTGCCGGCTCGCCCGGGCGATCGCCAAGCTCGCGTAGATCGTGTTCAGCAGGTTCGACTCCCGCGTGCCGCGCCAGTATTCGCTCCAACAGCCCTCGTTCTTGCGCAGACCGATCCAGCTGCCGGGTCCGTCGTCGTCTCCGTCGAGGTAGGCGAAGGCCGTCTCGGCCAGCTCGTGGTGGAGCCAGGTCGGTTCCGCCTGCTCGTGGGTGGCATTGTCGGGCAGTCCGGTTGAGGGGAGCTCGGCAAGCTGCGCCAGCACCCACGCGACATGCCGTGTCCGCAGCAGCCGGTCGTCGCGGGTCGAAGCAGCCTCGTCGGGGTTCATCTGGCCCGACAGCACCCGGGGGTCGTAGAGGCGGTGCTTGATCACCTGCAGGTGACGTTTGACGCACGGCGCCGAGGGAGCGAAACCGAGTTCCAGGAGGACGCCCGCCCCCATGCTGTGGAGCACCAGGCTCGGTGAGCCGGCCTCGCTCTCACGAAAGTAGCATCCGCCGACCGGCTCGTCGTCCGGGTAGACCAGGTCGGTCGGGCTGAGTGCCTCCTCCAGGGCGATACGCGCCTCGGTCGCCAGGGGGTCATCGGAGCGGTCGTCGAGGTAGCGGCCTGAGAACGGCGACGCCGAGTCGTACACCATCGTCCGCCAGACCATGAACTCGCGCTCGGCGGGGACCTCGTCCCCGCCGTCGTCGGTCGGGGCGTCGTCATCAGGGGCGGTGTCGGGCGCGGCGGCCTTCGCGGGTTCCTCACTCCCCGGCGGGGCGTCGGCCCCGGCGGCCTCGGGCGCCTCCCGCACCGGCGGGCCGGCGTCGGCCTGCGCGCCCGCGGGTCCCCCACCCTGCTCCTCGTCGAGCTCCTCCATCGCACGCCCCCTCGCTGCCAGTCGCGCGAGCGTACATCCCGGACCGGAGCCGAAGCGGCGATCGGATCCACCCGCCGCCAGTCGGGGCCGGGCAGGAAGATCGCCGCTTACCGCCAGTCCCCACGGACTGCGGCGCAGGGGCGCGCAGGCGGCCGCACTCACGGAGGCCGGGTGAACGTCGCCGAGCAGATCACCCGCGACCTGGCCGCTATCGGCTTGCCGGACGGGTTCGAGATCTCCGCCGCTGTCGGTCAGGTGGCGCCGCACCACGCCGGCACCGTCGAGCCGTTCGACCCGCCCCTAACGGTCCTGGTCCGAACATCCGGGCGCGACGGTCTCCGCCATCCAGGACTGGATCGCGGAGACGACCAGCTAACCGTGGCCGGCGGGATGCTGCCGCTGTGGGCCGACCCTCTCCTGGCACGTCCGCGTCGGCTGGTAGCCGTGAGTCCCGCGGAGCCGCCGCTCATGCGGGGGCGCGTCCCGACCCAGTTGACCAGCATGTACGTCGACATCAGGAACCTGATCGAGCGCCTCGCCCCCGCCGAACTGCACCCGAGCGCGACGGGGTCGCCGCCGAGAACGTCCTGGCGAGGCTGCGCAGCGTGCTGGTGATTGAGATCTCCGATAAGGACGTCCGGCTACTACTCGCCTGTGGCAACAAGCCCGAGAACTCGGTCGGCTACGCGACCTCTAAGCGACCCCGCCGGCGGCCACGCCCCGATCAAGGGCATCCCGATGACGCTGCCCCGTAGCCGCGACTGTGGAGGGCCGCTTGGTGTACGGCCTCGCCCGGAGGGTGAGCGCGATGGCCGATGAGCCGGTGATCTCCGAACGAATGATCAGCCGCGCCCCTCGGCCGAGCTCGCGCCCGACGAGCACGACGACGACCTGCTGCCCGACGACCCTCGACGTGATCCTCGCCCGCTAAATGGACGGCGGCCTCCGGCATGCGGGAGATCTTCGACCGTGGGATCTCGAACCTGGCGACGGCGCAGCGGGTTCCCGGATGATCGATGGCGCCGAGCACAAGCGCCGCCAGTCCCAGCTCGGCACCAAGATCTCCGCGAAGGGCTTCGGCCGCGACCGGCGGCTTTCGATCACCAACCGCTTCTCGGCCGGCTAGATCCGCGGAGGGTGGCGCCCGGCATCCCGGATCGGCTACGGTGCGCCGGTCCCGGTCGGCCGGCGCAGACCTAAGCGCCCGTCGGGACCGGGAAATGTGACCAGGGTGTGAAAGTCGCCGGCGTCATGCTCAGGTGACCGACCCCCCTCCAGGGACCGGATCCGGCGCCGCCCGACCGGGGTTCCCCACCCCGTGACCCACCTGCCGGGCCGTCCTCGCGCGCCGGCGACGGGGGGTCGCCCACCCGGCGACTGACATCCGCCGGAACGGACCGGCTATCGGGGTCCCCCCCCGGCGACCCCGGCCCTCTGCGACTGACACGCCAGTGATGACCGTGTCGTCGCACAGCCGACCCCGACTGCCGCCCCTCCCACAACCGGTTTGCACGGGGGTGTCGCGCCCTCCCACCTCCGTGTCAGTGCCGATCTCGGTGAGAGGCGTGATCCTACTCCCCATCAGCGATCTGGGCTAGTGACAGCGCCACCAGGGGCATGTACCGTGCCCGGTCCACCCACCCGCTCACACCGGCTCCGCTGACAGCTTCGACGCGGCCGGGCTGAAGTCCTCCCACTCATCGGAACGGAGGTGGCGCAAGATGAAGGCGACGAAGAAGCTGCGGCTCTCAGCGGCACTCCTCCTCATCGGCGGCGGCCTCGCTGCGGGCTGTACCGACAACTCGGGCGCCGGCGGCGAGCAGGTCCAGTCGTTCGCCTGCGTCGCGGGCGAGCCCGATTGCGACCCGACCACCACCGCACTGACCCGCTTCACATGTCCCGACGAGGAGGGTGCGACCACCCTCCTCAGCACCAACCCCACGAGGAGCGCCGACAGCCGGCGTCTGGAGGCGATCCGGATCGGAGCGCTGCTTCGCCTGTTGGCGGCACCGAACCAGGGCATCAGCGTCGTCGGTCCCCTCCCCACCGGCGGCTACGGCACCACCCTCAGCGTCCACACCGACCCGGCGCGGCCGGTCTACACCGAGCAGGCGCCCGACAAGGCACCGAACCACATCAAGGAGGAGGAGCGCCGCGGGAAGCTCGACTCGATCGAGGTGGCCGGGAAAGCGGCCTGCAAGCGCGCCCGCGACGCCGCGACGGCCTCAGCGCTCACCACGATCGACGCCGGCTCCGCCGAGCTCGCGTCGGGCTCCACCCTCGGCGCCGTCGAGGAGCCGCACCTGGAGCGGATCCTCACCCTCGGCGACGAGTTCTTTCGCCTCAACCCGGGACCAGCCGCGAAGGAGATCATCCTCAGCTCCGTCCCGCTCGACACCCCGCTGCCGGCGGGGGGCCTCCACCCGAACCTCGCCGGCGCGCGGCTCATCTGGATCTACCAGGCCGGATCGGCAGGTGGCGATCGCCTGCTGCGCGACCGGGCCGCCTCCTACCTGGCCACGAGCGGGGTGAGCGTCGAGTTCATCGACGCCGCGTACGCCTCGCCCGAGGCCGTTCTGAAACTGCTCCGCCCGTCCAACCCCACCCCGTAGAAGGGAGTTCGAACTCGCCATGAGTACCCAGAACCCCACCGTGGGGGCCGCCGCCCCCGACGGCGACGACAAGACCTGCCGCTTCACGACGGCCTTTCTGCTCATCCTCAACCGGTTCGTCAACATCTGTCACGGCCTGATGGGGGAGGCGATCACCGCCAACCTCAAGGGCGAGGCCGCCCTCAAGCTGGCGTTCCGCCAGCTCCACCAGGTCCAGCAGATGATCGTCACCGCCAAGCTCAACCTGGCGGTCAACCCGATCCCCGACGCCCACCACCGGCTCAGCAAGGTGTGGGTGTGGGTCATCTCCGCGGTCGTGGCAGTGACCAACTACCTGCTGATGTACCAGGTGATCCTCGGCCTGGGCTTCACGGAGAGCGAGGCGTACCTGCTCGCCTCGGCGCTGATCGCCTTGGAAGTCCTGGCGATCGCGGCAATCGGCACCACGATGCGCAACTCGATCCGCAAGCTCAACCGGACCACGCTGACCCTGATGGTCGTCGGCCTCGTCGTCGCCGCCCTCGCCACGTACCCCAGGTGGGTGTTTTTCGACTCGGGCGAGTGGGTGCCGTCCCCGGTGATGGCCGCCGTGTTCGTCTCCGCCGTGTCCCTGGCCGTCATCACGTACGGGGTCTGGGTGCTCGCCATGGCGGACGCCGTCGGGTCGGGGATGGAGACCACCCTGAAGGGGCTGGAGCGGCGTGAGGCGCAGCTGGTCGAGCGGGTCGAGTCGCTGACCCGGCTGGTCGGCCAGCAGCGCGCCGCCCTCGTCGGCCCGATCAACGCCACCACCGTCGAGGTCATGCAGAAGGCGGCGGACGACGACGCCACGCGGGACGCCGAGCCGATGGACTTCGAGTCCGTGAGGGCGCTCGTGGCTGAGCGGCTCGGCGTCCCCCACGCGCTGGAGGAGGTGAACCTGGTCCACGAGGACTGACCATCCACGCATGTCGACGGTACCGGGAGGGGCTCCCTGGAGCCCCTCCCGCCGTGCCGGGGATCGCACCCCGTGACGTGGACGTGCTGCAGGTCGGCACGGTCGTAGCGTGTCGGGTCGCCGCCCGCGCGCCGTGTGTCGACCACATCGGCCCTCTCGCCTTGGCTTGGCGCTCCGGCGCCAACGGCTGGGACTGCGACCGGCGCGAGGCTTTCGCCAACGACCCGGCGAACCTGCTCGCGGTGAAGGCCGGGCTGAACCGCCAGAAGGCCGACAAGGGGCGGGAGGCGTGGATGCCGCCCGCGGAGTCTTCCCGCGCCACCTACGCCGAGGAGTGGACCTCGATCAAGTCCAAGTACGGGCTCAGCGTCACCGACGCCAGGCGGGCCGCGCTGACCCGCGCCCTGGAGGGCTAACGGCTGGCAGCCGCCTCGCTGATATCGCTGTCCACGAGCCGTCCGACGCGCTCGCGGACCTCGTCAGACCATGTGGCTCGAGATGCGCACACAGCGATGCCACCCTCACGCCCGAGCAGCGAGGCTGTTCTACGACCCTGGACGCCGAGACCCGCGAACACCACCCGATTGAGCTGCCGCGGCGCCGGTGGTGGAGGCAGGACGGAAAGGACCCCAGGCACAACCGGAATCGCCGCACCCATCCCATTCACCTCCCCTCCCGGCGAGGTCATGACCGCCGGGCCGACGGGCGGGCGATCCGATCCCGGCGACCCTGGACTCCTGGCCGAAGGCATGAGCGGCCACCTCGAGATGTTCGGACTGCTGGAGCTGTCGGGCAGCGGCTGGCTCGCCGGATAGCGATAATGATGCTGGCGGTTGTGGTCCTCGGCGTCCTCGTCTTGCGGCGGTCGCCGTCACCGGGCTGGCGTCGCGGGGCGCGAGGGCCTCGCCTCCGGTCTGAGCTCCTAAGCAGGCGCCGCCGACACCGCGGGCGCCGTCCTAAGCGGGTGCCCACCTTGCGTGCCCACCCGGGGATGGGGAGACCGAGTCCGCGCGGCTCCACACGGCGATAGTCCCGCGCGCCCCGGGGACGGCGTCCTCGCCGGCCAGCACCGCGAACCGAGCTCCCGGCTCTGCCGGCTCCCACCGAAATGGCCGCTGCGATTGGCCGCGGGTCAAGCCCGGCGCGATCGGCCACGCCGCCAGGGTCCGCGCCCGCCGTGCCTAAGCGCTGCGCGCGCGGCTTGACCGGGCCGTAGGCAGGCGGTTCAGACGCCGGAACCGAACCGCCGGCGCCTGAACCCGGCCCCACCTGACGGGCGGCGCTAGTTGACGGCGCCCCTGACCCGCTCGAGGGTCGCCTCGAGCTCGCTGACGCGAGCCTTCAGCTGGGTGTTCTCGTCCACGAGACCCGACAGGGTCCGCAGAGCCTCATCTACCGGAGCCGCCGACGCGGCGCGGGTCCAGCTCGAGCGGCGAGCCGGCGCTGCACTGGCAGCCGGCTTGCGGGCCGCGTCCTTGCGGGACGACCTCGATGCCTTCGCCTTCGACGCCTTGAGCGCAGGCGTCTTCGAAGCGGAGGCCTTGGCGGCAGCCGGCTTCGATGCGGCTGCCGTCGCGGGTGCGTCCTTGCCGACGCGGGACGTCGACGAGGACGGGTCGGAACGCTGCGCCCGGTAGAAGTTCGCGGAGACTGCGGCCACGTTCATGCCGGACTCCGCCTGCACCATCTCGAAGACCTTGGGGCGGCTCTTCTCCGGATTCTGAGCCTGCAGCTCCTTCACTCGCTGGTAGACCTCATCGCTCTTGGACATCCTGGCCTTCCACTCGCTTCACTGTCACCGTCGGCGTGCCAGCCGTCGCACCGGATGTTGCTGCGGGCGGTCACTAGATGTCAATGGCCATCGCCACCATGTCCCGAAGGCGTTCAGTGGCATGAACGTGAATGGCCGCGCTGTCCGTCACCGACACGCCGTGCAGACAAGGGGTCCGTCAGTGACGCCGCGCGCCGATCCGATTCGCGGCAGTCGCGGGACTCAACGCCGCCGCCCAGAACGAGCCTCAGGCGGTGTAGGCGCGGAGGACCGAGTTCTTCGAGGCGATCAAGGACTGCGCCGGCGGCGCAGAGATCCCGGTCCCGGACTTGGTGGTCGACATGGCTGACAACCTCGACAACTGGCCGAGTTCGGCAGCCCCCTCGATTCCACGGTCCACGTCCGCCTCAACCAGGTTCGACCTTCCCGGTGAGAGGGCCCTTCCTCTCAGTCGGATTGGCGCGACCGAAGGCAGTGTCGGCCCTCTGGTCATGGGCGTTCTGCCCGAACCCGCGAGCGCCGCCGCAAACGACGCACCCGCGAACGTCCGGTTGACCCTCGCCCAGCGCGTTCGTAGAGCCGAGGCGCAGCAACACAACGGTCCGTTTGACGTCTCACCAACGCCACCGTCGTCCTGACGTCGGGTGCGCAGTGGTCGGGGCGCTCGATCTGGGGTTTCGGCTGATGGGCTTCCGTGCGACGAGAGCTGGGTGCTGGGCGGTGTCTCGCGCCGCCCTCTGCGTTTCGCTCTGCACCCCGCCCGTCGTGGTCGGGCCGTGCGTGCGCCCTGAAGCGGGGCGGGCATACGCCTGCAGGGCGACGGACCGGTCCGGTGCCGACACCTACTCGGTGACAGGTCAACGCGCCGAGGACGCACGATCGCCTCCGGCACACCACATACGGTTCGAGGAGATCTACCGGACCCACCCCGCCCGGGTCCCTCCGTCGCGCCGGGGGCCGACGGTTGCGCCCCCTGGCTGCGGCGATGTCAACGCTCGAATCCTTCGCGGTAGCGCTCCGCCTCTCCGTCTTCGCGGCGGGCTTGCCGGTCGTAGGACGCCGCAACCGAAGCAAGTGCCGCCGCGGTCCGGGGCCAGCCGTCTCTGATGGCCTCCGCCTGTCCACGGTAGGTGCCTGCGAGGGCCCTCTCTTGGTCGCCGCCCGCGCCCGGGGCCCGAGTCGTCGGCCCTCTCATATTGAGGACTTCGGTTCGGAAGCCATCTTCAACCTCGGCACTGGCCATGCGCTCAATCGCATCCCGGACTGCTTCGGGCGGCCAAGGTTCATCAGGCCCGGAGTTTGAGTGGGCCAGCAGCTTCCCGATGGTCACGTCGGCCACTTCGCGACGATGCGCGTCGCGAGCAAGTTCTCGGGCCTCGTCGAGCCAGCGATTTAGCTCCTCCGCATTCGGGGGCTGTCCGAACTCGTCCACACCCGGCAAATGAGACCATTCGCTCAATAGTCGATAGGCGTTCCGGGAGACATGCTCCGGCACTTCAGGTTGAGCGGCCTCGCCGTCACGCGATCGGTAGGCAAATGACAACACCTCAACGAAGAAGGCGGGGTCTCTTGACAGCCGCCGCTCCAGTGTTGGACTCGGTGCATCAAAGCTGAGCGCTGGCAACAGACGCCATTCCAGCAGTCCAAGAGTCTCTTCGTCTACGTCGGAGCGCCGCACATAGTCCAGAAGCGCCTCGAAGTCATAGTGTTGCAACCGGCTGGCCTCGCGTTCTTCCGGCGGAGCACCTAGCAGAGCATCCAGCGCCCTTGCGATTAGGTGCCCCGACAGCCGCTCCTCCGTGCCACGGGCGTACAGGCTGAGTAGGTCAACAGCCGTCGCGGCCCGCCCAAACTTGAGTAGATGCTCCGCGGCTTCATTGACGAAGACGAAATCACCGCGACCATACGGCTCGAACTCGTCCCAGTACGCCTTCTCCGTCTCCCGGCCCGCGGCCGCAACCTCAAGCCAGAGCTCAGGAGAGGCGGGCTGGCAGAGAAACGCTCTCGCCTGAGCAACGGGCCTGCCCTTCGTGGTCTCCAGAACGGCCCCGAACCAAGCGGGTTCCCGCCGCGTACGCGTACGTACGTACGAGACCGAGAAGTCGATGAGGTGAACGTCCTCGGCGTCCAGGTGGGCGACCGCGAAGGCGTCTAAATCTGGCGACTGTAGCTCCTCCGCCGCGACGCCGACGCAGTTAGGCAGTTTGACGGTGCGGGCGAGACGCTCCACGCCGGCTAAGTCCTGGGCCTGAAAGACATCCTCGACTGCTTTCCGCCGGACGGACTCAAGCTCCGCCCTCC
The DNA here is from genome assembly GCA_050249835.1 of Thermoleophilia bacterium. GTDB lineage: Bacteria > Actinomycetota > Thermoleophilia > Miltoncostaeales > Miltoncostaeaceae > Miltoncostaea. Next base: position 8,651 of record JBFWPT010000003.1, on the reverse strand, counting down.
GAGCTGCAACGTCTTTGGTGCCACTCGGGAGATCTGGGAAATGTTCGTTGAAAAGCCAAGCCTGTCGGTCTACTGGGTCGACAGGGCGGAAGCGTGCAGCCGTGTTCGCCAAGCGCTCCAACACCGTCTCCGGCAGCGCCCACTTTGCCTCGCTGAAGCTCCGGTGACGCCGAACCAACTCGTCGAGCTCGCTCCAAATCGACTCGCGAAGGTCACCATCAGCGTCCGCGGCAAGCGCGTCGAGCCGCTCAAGCGCCATATCGAGCACGGGTGGCGGGAAATGCGACAACTTAGCGAGGAGTTCCGGCCAACGCTCCTCCTCCGATTCCGCTGCGCCAAGAAGTCTACGAGCAGTCTCGCTGCTCACCGTCCAGAACTCGTCTCTCGAAACCTTCGGGTCATCCCTAGGCCAAGGACGGTACTGCGGCTTGTGTGTCGGGAACGCGGTGCCATGGGCATCGGGTAGTAGCTGCAACATCACTTGCCACGCCACCTGAGGATGGTCGCGAATAAGCATGTCAAGGACTGCCAGTCGGCGGTCAGCATTGAGGGCTGTCTGCGGAAACCAAGGAAGGAAGACGTTGACCAAGCTCGCGAGGGGTCGGTTCGAGAGTCGGCCGCCAGGGTCGATTTCCGCAAGGCGCGCCAGTGACTTGATGGCTTGCGACGCATACTCGGGCGACCACGTCAGAGCTTCAAGCGCCCAGAGCAGCCCGGTGTGCGGACTATTCACCGAGAACGCATCGCCCTCTTGGTCCGCGAAGAGCTTCAGGAAGAGAGGGTCGCTCCTGGCGGTCATCCCTAGCTGCACCGCCTCTAGGAAGACGGCAGGCGCCGCTTCTGCCAGAAGCGGTAGAACGTCCGTCAACGAGGCCCATAGATCGCCAGTGGCGTCATCGTCCGCGCGCCGAAGGAGGTGGGCGACGACGCCCGCGGCCCAGTCTCCAAGCGTGCCGACACCGGCGACTGCTTGGGTTGCACTAGGACCGCCGCATACTGCAAGCGTTGACGCGAGCCCTCGGCGAAGGTCAGACGAATGGATTCGAATGCGCCCGTGAATGGCCGCGGCCCACCGGTCCTTCGGCGGCAGCTCAAGCGCGGGGTCTACGGCGCCCAAAACCTCCTGAATCGCCCGCTCCACTGCCTCAAGGTCCGCGCGCATCACCTGAGGGGCGGCGAAGCGCCAAGCCTCTTCAGTGGAGACGAGACCCCAAGTCCCGCCCACGGATGCAAAGATTGGGTCCTCGCCGCGTGCCAGACGGCTCAGTTCCTCACGCGCCTCGGGATACGTTTGGCCTAGAACGGTCTCGACGACGTCGGTGTCGCCCGAACGGCTCTCGTTCCAGGCGCCGAGCATCAAGGCACGGCGAGCGATCCGCGACGAGACGTTCTGCGACCAGTCCCGCCGAACTGCTGCCAGCGCCGGCGTCTCAGCTTGAAACGCCACGATGCTTCGGCGCGCGGCGCGGGCTAGAGGCAGCGCAGCGTCTCTCGGAACACCCAAGTCGATAAGACCCGCGGCGAACGCCTCAGGGTCGACATGAGGAAGTGCGATGTCTGCCCGCACGTCGTCAGGTCGAACTAGTATCACGTGATGTGAGTGAATCAGCCGTGCCTCGCGTCGGAGCGTCTCGTCGAATGGCACGACAATGAGTAGCTCAGTCACCGCTTCGAGGCGTCGGAGTGCGTTCGCATCGTGAACGATAAGGGTTTTCGCAAGCAGCGATGACCCGTCTGGTTCGGGTGCCGTCATCAAAGTAGCGGCTACGAAAGCAAGCACATCGTCCGGACTTGCACCCGAGATGTTCGTCTGCCTCGTGTCCTGTTCAAGGACGCGCAGGAGGTCGGCGGCCTGGTCCGCCCGTCCGGACAGCACCAGGGCCGGCGTCAGATGAGGCTGGCTGCCCCGCCGAAAGGCATCCCACCAGGCTTCAATGGTGCGCACGCCTGCAACGGGTAGTCCGAGTCTCTCGCTTAACCAGTAATGCGTGGCTGGCGCTTGGTCGAGCGCGTTCTCCAGGTCGTCTACATCGAAGGCTAGGACATTCGCCCAGATGCCTTCATCGCGCCTCCGCTGCGCCCATTCCAGTTTCCCGGCCCAGCGCCGCGGAGTGACAAACACGAACGTCGCCTGGGCACGGTCCACATCGAGCGGGTCGTTAGTTCGTGCCCGGTAATCCCTGTTCGCCTTATCGAGAGGATCTGAGCCTGCGCCCATCTCCCAGACGCTGTCCCCGGAGGGCACGAAGGGTGTCGCTTTCATAGCCGTGACCCGCCCATCGTACCCGGGCACGCCTGTGCCTTCGCCACCGCGCATGTCTAGCGCTACGACTTGGTCGTTCGTCTGCTGAATGCACTGACGGACCAAGCGCGGCAGGTCAGTCCTCGCTTCGTTACGGTCAGCCCACTGCTCGATGGCTGCTGCATCGGCCAGATGTGGGCGAGAGGTCGTCATCGGCCACGCCTTGTCGCCAGCGCGTAACGCTCGATGTCAGTCGAATCATGCATGCTACGTCTTTCTACAGCATGCACCGGATGGTTCTCCGTTCGTGACCTAGCCACTCGAACGTTTCATTGGTGAGACGAGACGCACGCGTGCCACCCGCTACCGGCAGCAGCATTCACCAGACGTGCGATGCCGCTGCGTCCGGCGGCGCAAGAACGACAACCAGGCGGATCCAGGTCCTCTTGGGAGGACGCCCGCCATCCCCACCCCGGCCGTCGCCTCGACCTGTCCGCCGACTCCAACATCGACGCGGGCGATTCGAAGGGCCTACGCGACCTGGACACCGTCCTGATCCGCGAGGGCGTCGAACCGCGGCCCCCGGGCGTCGGGGCTCGGGCCAGCGAGGTCCTTCGACGGCGGGCGTCGACCGCGACATCCCGCATCGGGCCGACGATCGACGACCCCCTCGGCCCCCGCGGAGAGAGGATTCGTGAGCGACCGCACCGCGCAACAGAGCCGGAGAAGGGACTCGAACCCTCGACTTGCCGCTTACAAGGCGACGGGCTGTGGTCAAGAAGTCCCTGCTAAAGCGAATCATCAGCTACCGGCGCCTACTCCTCCACCGTCTCCTCCACCGGGAGGCGATGTCGCAGAGCCCGTCTCGGCCGCCATCCGGGGAGCGATCCGGGCCTCCGCGTCAGAAAGCCTGTGCGCGCCCCTGCCCCCCATCCTCTTGCTCGACCACATCCACGTCCCATCCTCGCGAAACTCTCCGGTGCGCCCCGCCGCGAGTCACCCGAGGCCGGTTGGGCTTGAGTCGTAGTCGGCGACTGGCCACGGCACTTCGAAGTACCGACGCTCCTTCGCCCGCTCGAGAAGCCGGCTGAGTCGTTCGCCAGCCAGCACCTTGAGGGTGAACAGATTGGGATCCCCCTGGCGCACGTTCTCGACCACGTACACGGCGAACCTCGGGTTGCGCCGAGCCTCCTCGACTTGTCTGACCTCAAGCCACAACCCGAACCCGCGATTCGACTTTCCGAACGCCTTGACCTCAATCAGCAGCGGAGGGCTCTCGATGTCCGCGGGGGCGCCGCGGTAGCGGGTGTCCACAGGTTCCCGCCCCGCGCTGCGCTCCAGCTCCATCACCCAGGCGATCGCGGCGTCCTCGACCGCCTTGTTGCTCCGTAGCTCAGACATGCCGGCTGCTAATCGCCCGCTGCGGGCGGGGCGGCCACGCCGATCTCCAAGGCCGGGAGCAAGCCCCCGAGCTCCGTGATGCGAACGCGGGCGCTGGTCCCGCGGTGAAGGCAGCGAGGGACACCTCCAGAGACCCGAATCTCTGCTCGAAAACCCGACGCGCGGGAGGTGAGCGGTCGAGAGCCCACGAGGCCGTCGCTGTCGAGGGTCGCAGGGCACCCTGCGCGATGCTGGCGAGGGCGGCGTACGGCAGCAGGTGCAGCCGCACCCCGGCGACGTCGAGGGTGTCCTGGCCGAGGGCCAGCCGGCAGCCGAAGAACTCGGCGAGATGCTCGAGCGCCCGCTCCAGGTCGGCTTCGCGCATGTTCACCCCGCCGGGCCCCTGTACCGACAGACACCGCCGGCCGACGTGGAGGTCGCCGAGCTGGGCGATGCGGATGGGGTGGTTCGCGGCGGACTCCGGCACGGGTGCAACGTACCGCGGTACGTGGTGACCGTCCTCGTGCCCGACGGGGTGGAGAGTCTCACCACCCCGAGCGGCATCCGGACGCCGGTGCGGTCGTCCACATCGTTCGAGATCACCGAAGCCCGGAACCAGGTGACGCTGCACACTCCGAGGGGATGTTCGGTCTCCTACTCGGACATCGCCCGGCCTCTGCCAGGCGAATGATCTGAGGAGAGGTGGCCGGGGCTCCAACGCGGAGCCCCCGGCGCCTTCTCCCTCACCGATACGGGCCGCCCGATGCTCACGCGTCAGCGGGACCCGGGCGCCTGGTGGGTCGCTCTAGCCGAGGAAGCCGATGTTGACAGTGTCCCCGTAGGTCGGCCGGGTGATGTTGCGGAACACGGTCGCCTGGCAGCGGCCGACACCCCAGCTGATCCTCGTGATCGACCCGGAGGTGGAGACCTTCCGCAGGGTGAAGCCGAAGGTCGAGCCCCTCCCCCACGTCATCCAGTTGCCTTCGCCGTTGGTCTGGAACCAGCCCCATCCGCTGCTCGCCGACGGCCCGCACTTGGCGACGGTGCCGACGACCTTCACGGTCGGACTCCACGGCCACGCGGACGCCTGGGATGCGGTGAAGCCACCGAGGACGCCGACGCTCGCCAGACAGGCGACGAACATCCGCGTACGGGCGCGCGCGGGTCTGGGTCGGGTGTGTGCGGGCAACGTGGCCTCCGGGTTCGATGGGCCTCACGGCGAGAGGGTCGCCGTCAGATCCCGGGCATTCACACACGGACCGGCGACGTAAAGCAAGAGGGGACCGACATCACCGACCGCCTGCGGGCGGAACCCCGGCGTAGCGCACCCTCCGCTGCACCCGGAGGTCCCTCGAGGTGGCGCGGCCGCCCGCCGGTGCCCCAGGGTCCCAGGGCGCCGGCGGGCGGCTCGTGCGTCAGCGTCGGAGGGTGACGGTCCGGTAGGCGCTCACCGACGCCGCCGTCGCCGTGCCGGCTGGCGCGCGCAGGCGCAGCTTCACCTTGCCGGCTGCGCCGAAGACGCGGGCGGGGATGCGGGCGTCGACCTTCCCGCCGCGCGGGACGAGGATCCGGGCGACGACCCGGGTCTTCTTGCCGGTCCTCACCTCGACGAGGACCCGGCGCCCGGCGAGGACCGGCACCCGCAGGCGGACCCGGACGGCCGGCTTCGCGCCACCGGTGACGGTGAACGCGGGCCGCAGCGCCACCGGCTTCTTCGCCGCGGAGGCCGGGCGGGTCGCCGCCGGGCCCGACGGCGGCGGAGCAGGAGCCGCGGGCGCGGGCGCGGCGGGAGCCGGCCCGCCGGGGGCGGGTGGCGGGGACCCGCCGCCGATGGACTGGAGGTAGATCCGGAAGCCGGTCCACGCGTCCGATGCGTCCCGGAGGGTGGCGGTCCAGCCGATGGCCACTCCCCCGGAGCTCGTCAAGGCGGCGGGCGCCACATCCCCTTCGGCCGACAGGCCTGGGGTGGTGCTCCCGGTCGGGGTCTCGCTGAACGACCCGTCGAGACCGACCGCAGCGGTGATGATCTGGCCGCCTCGGCTGAGGACGACCAGGCCGGCGCCGGGTCCGGGCAGGAGCGCCGGCCACATGTCGGTGGCAGCGCCTCCTACCGGGCTGAGGGTGCCGTCGGCGGCGATGACGCGGGTACGCGCGACGCGCGAGACGAGGTTGTCCGCGTAGCCCATCCACATGAAGGTCGCCGACCCGTCGGCGCGGACGATCACGTCACCGTCGTCGACGCCATCGTCGGTGGTGCTGCTGTACAGCTCCCGCGGCGCGCCGATGGTCCCGTCGGAGGCGAGACGACGCGCGAAGACCTTCACTTCGTTGCCCTGGGCGCCACCGAGCCAGCGGATCGTGCTCGTGAGGAACGTGAACGAGTCGTCCGACGCACCCGACGCGAGAGTCGGGCTGTGCGCCCTACCGCCAGCTGGCGCCTCTGCGACCGGGATCTTCGTGCCGTGGAGGTTGCCGTCGGCGCCGACGAGGCGGGCGAAGAATCGATCCGAGCCGTTGTTCGGGTCCCCGTCGTCCTCCGACAGGAGCGCCGCCGCCGACCCGTCCGGGGCGACGGCGAGGTCGACCAGCGCGATACCCGGACCGAGGTCGATCTCCGGTCCGAGCGAACCGGCCGCGTCGATGCGGCGGAGGGTCCAGTCGCTCTCGACATCCCCCCAGTCGCCGTTTCGCCAGGCGACCGCCCCGGAGCCGCCGGCTCCGAACGCCACCGTCGGTGAGCTCGGGAAGTTGCTCGGGTCAGAGTCGACCGTCACGGCAGGCTGGGCGACGCCGGCGCCGGTGAACCGGACCAGCCTCACCGCGCAGGTCACCGTCATCCCGAGGCATTCCTGCCAGGCGAGGGCGGCGGATCCGTCCGGGGCGCCGGCCAGCTTCGATGACACCGCCGAATGTGTCAGCGGCGACAGCAAGGTCGCCGGTCCCGCAGCCCCGCCGGCCGTGAACCTGCGAAGCATCACCTGCGACAGCCCCGCGGGGTTGTCGTGGTACTGGACGAGCGTCCCGCCGTCCGGTTGCGCGGCGACACTCATGTGGGTCGTCGCCTGCAGGCTGATGTCGGCGACCGGTATCGGCGCCCACGCCGCCGACGCCGGCGCGACGACCACCGCGCATGCGGCAGCCGCCGCGACGACCGCGCAGGCGCGCAGACTCCTGATCTTTCCCCATCGCCACCCCTTCCCCCGGCTCCGCGCAGGGCGCGTCCGACATGACCGGCGGATCCTCACACGGCCACCGACCCGGTATCACCCCCTGAACGGATAGGAACCCGCGTCCGCGCCGCGGCTGGCCGAGGCAGCCGAAGGGTTTCCTTGACACGGCCCGGCTGAGCGGGCCATAGTCCCGGCCGCTCCGCCAGCCGGAACCACCGCTGGGCAAGCGGTGGCGGAGCCCCGGGGCGAACTCGCGCCCGTGCGGCCCTCCGGTGGGCGGGCCGAACCAGCCGGAGGCGGGCGCCCTCGCCGGGTAGCGGGGCGCCCGCCGGATCAGGTCAGAAGGCCCAACGCCCCCGGAACGCCCTCAGCTGGTCCCTCAACGACAGCGCCAACCGGCCTGACCCGGGTCGTCTCGGCGCGCTATCCGAGGGGGTCGCCCTCCGGCTCGGTCGCCGGCGGCGCCCAGGTCACCGGGAAGGTGTGCTGGGTGGTGGTCGTGTGGCCGATCGCGTCCCGCATCACGATCGTGAAGCAGATGCTCGACCCGGCCCCGGCCGGCACGGGCCAACGGAACCGCTCCCCGTAGCCCACGAAGATGGCAGTGAAAGGTCCTCCGGTGCCGCTGCGACCCGGCGCCGGGCAGCTGTCGTAGGCGGCCGTGATGTCAACCATCGGATTGAACCCGCTCCGCAGGCGATACATGACCCGCGCCCACGGTGTCGTGGTGGCCGGCCGGGTCATCCTGCCACTCAGCTCGACCGCTCCGTCGGGCCTCACCGACACCGCCAGGTCGGCGACCTGCGGCGCCGGCCAGGGAGCGCAGTCGCGCATCGGCCGGTGGGCGCGCCCGTAACGGCGGACCGCGCCGGCGATGTCGTCGTCCTTGATCGCACGGCAGATCTGGTTCGGGTCCATCAGCAAATCCCGATCACACACCGGGCCGCGGTTCGGGCCGGACCCGTTGTACATCAACGCGCAGCGCCGGTCCGAATGCAGCAAGCCGAGCTGGTGGCCGAACTCGTGGGTGGCCGTGTTGATGCATGTGGCGGAGGCAAGCAACACGAAGGCGCCGCGGGTGCGTCCGAGGGTGGAAAGCCCATGGCAACCCCTCGAGCCCGCGTACCGCCTGACCACGAAGTCGGCCCGGCTGCGGCTGCTCACCCGGACGAAGCGGACCCCGACGCCCGACAGGCGCCACGCCCAGGCTGCGGTCGCCGTCACATCCGCGAGCTGGGGCGCCGTGTAGTAGGTAATCGTGCGGCCCGGCCACCGCTCACCCCCGAGCAACGCCGCGTCGGCATCCGGAGCCGAGGCGCCTGCGGAGACGGCCAGCGCAGCCAGCGCCGCAGGCAGCAGCACCCTCCACCGCGACAGCCGGACGGTTATGCGAACGTCGGACACGAGATCTCCCGGGGCAGGTCTCACCGTGCGCCGAGAACCTCCGGCCGCGCGCTGTCATACCCCACCGAACCCCATCCCGTCCACCGTCCGGACGCGGGGATTGGGCCGCCGCTGACACGCGGGCCCTTAGGGCTCGCCGACCCCGTCCAGCCAGCCTCCACGAGGGCGCTGGCCGGGAGTCGGAACCCCTCCATGCCGACACGATTCCCTAGATATCCGGGGTCACGGGAGCGGGTCAAGACCAGCCCCAACCACGATCAGCAGGCCTCGGTCGCCCCAGCGACGCCGGGCTCGCGACAGACCTCAGATAGCGCGCGCTAGGAGGTCCGGCCACGTCCGTCAAGGTGGTGTACGAGGCGGCGCGCTGATCCGTCGTCATCCTCGTCGTCGATCTACGCGGCCTGTTCGAGTAGCAGCTCCTCGGGCTCGGTGACGGGGTCGGGGCGAAGCAGGGC
>JBFWPT010000002.1:142233-186228 GCA_050249835.1 Thermoleophilia bacterium | reverse complement strand
TTGGCGGTGATGGAGCGACCATGAGCCGCAGCCCGGACGGCCCCGACATCCTCGGGGCCGCCGGTGCTTTCGGGGTGCATCTCGCGACAGGCGACTGTCGCGAGATCCCGGAGTCAGTTCAGCCTAGCCCGCCTGGTCGGGCGCGGCGCCGCCGAGGCGGCCGTCGCGGCCGATGGCGCCGAAGCGCGCCTGGCCGCCGCGCATGTGCACCTCGCGCACCACGCCGCGCACGAACTCGGAGCGCGCCTCGGTGTCCATGTCCTCGAGCTGGGCGATCTGCTCGGCCGACGCGCTCACGTCGCCGGCGTCGGCGAGCGCGCGCAGCGGGTCCCCGATGAGGGCCTCGCGGAAGGCCGGATCGGCCACCGCGCGCGTCCAGAGCGGCACCTTCGTCCCGTCCATGCCGCATCCTCGCACGGGCGCCGGGTCCGGCGCCTCCCCTCGGCTCAGAGGGCGAACATGATGCCCGCGGGCTCCCCCGGGTCGGCCGCCACGGCGGGCAGGGCGCCGGCGAGCATCCGCTGGAAGACCCCGGCGCTCTCGCCGAACAGCCGCGCCAGGGTCTCGGCGGGCGTGGGCTCCTCGGTGACGCCGTTGGCGTGGTCGGTGACGAAGCCGACGAGGGCGAACGGCAGGCGGGCCTCCCCGGCGAGGACGGTCTCCGGGCCGCCCGTCTGGCTGACGCAGGTGACCCCGGCCGCGGCCAACTGGGCGATCTCGCTGCGCGTGTTGAGGCGCGGCCCGTCCACGTGGCCGTAGGTGCCGCCGTCGCGGACCGCGATCCCCGCCTCCCGGGCGCCGTGCAGGACGCCGGCGCAGACCCCGTCGCCGAACGGCAGCTCGTAGATCCAGTGGCCGCGCCCGGGGATCTCCGGGCCGGTGAACAGGGTGCAGAGGCTGCCGTCGGCGAGCCGGTTCTGGGGGAAGTGGAGGTCGTCGAACACGACCAGCGAGCCGAGCTCCAGCGACGGGTCGACCGCCCCGCAGACGGTGGTCGAGATGAGCGCGCGGGCGCCGGTGGCGGCGATGGCGGCGACGTTGACGCGCGGGTCGACCTGGTGCGACAGCCGCGCGTGGCCGGCGCCGTGCCGGGGGACGTGGGCGACGGGGACGCCGGCGAGCGTGCCGCGGTGGACGTCCGCCATGCCGTAGGGCGTCGGGACCCGCTCGATGCGGGCGTCCTCCAGGCCCTCCAGGGCGTAGAGGCCGGTGCCCGTGATGAGCCCGACGGGCGCCCCGGCGGCGCTCACGGGACGTCCCATCCGGCGAGCGTCGACCCCGCCTCGAAGGCGCTGTCGAGGAACTCCCGCACGGCGGCCACCGGGTCGGCGGCCGCGCGCGCGTCGTCGTACATGTAGAGCGCGAGCGAGCCGGTGGGGCCGGTCTGCCAGCGCGCGCCGTCGGGACGGAGGGCGGTCTCCGTCAGGCCCGGCGGCGCGGGGGCGGTGTACGAGTAGTAGGCGGGGTCGGGGATGCGGTCGTCGCCGGCCCAGAAGCCGAACGAGACCACCTCGTGCGAGTAGGCCTCGGCCGTGACCGGGTCGGCCCCCTCGATCGCCGGCGCCCGGCGGCCGCTGAAGCGGGTCACGGCCAGGTCGAAGGAGTGCCAGAACAGCTGCACCGGGCTCGTCTTGCCGGTGAACGCCCCCGCGAACTCCGTGAAGACGACGTGGGACGAGCGGATCACCGCCCACCACCGGGCGACCGCGTCGGCGTCGTAGGCGTGGTGCTCCTCGTCCTCGGCGAACGGCGGCGAGTCGCCCAGGTCGAACGGCGTGCCGAGGATGACGCAGTGGATGCCGGCGGCGCGGAGCGCGTCGAACAGGGCGGTGTGGAAGGCCGCGACCGACAGCCCGTCGTACAGCGCGAACTCGTGGGTCGTCCCGGCGCTCGTGCTCACGACCACCCGGTGCGCGACGAGGTCCATCTCGATCTCGGCCAGGCCCACGGCGCAGGGCATCGGCCCCGTGGTGATCCCGCGCGCCGAGACGCGGAGGGTGACGTTCCACCAGTGGTTCATGTGCGGCATGAGCGCCATCCGCACCTTGCCGACGATCTGGCAGTAGCGGTGGATCGTCTCCTTGGTGGGCCGCCACCCGGCGAGGGGCAGGGCGGGCCAGGACTCGGCGGTGCTCACTCGGGGGCCTCCGTGGTCGGCGTCGGTCCCCAGTATGTCCACGTCCGCGGTGCCGAAGACCGGCCGGGCCGCCCGGCCGCCTCAGTCCCCCGGGGCCTCCGCGCGGCGGCTCGTGACCGTGTAGGTGCTCCCCGTGCCGGACAGCAGGAAGTCGGGGTTCACGCACCCCGGGGCCTCACGGTGCTCGAAGGTGCGCTCGACGTGCGACCGGCAGATCGGCAACGGCTCGCGGGCGGCCCGCAGGCCTCCGAACCCGGCCTTCGTGCGCTGCAGCCGGTGGAGCCCGTCGAGGTCGATCTCGACGTCGAAGACGCCGGACAGGCAGCCCACCCAGGTGCGCCCCTCGCGCTCGTGCGCGTAGAGGCGGGGGCACCCCGACTCCAGGCAACCGGCGGGCTGGACGACCCTCTCGCAGGACACCGGGCACTGGCGGCAGGAGCCCGCCCCGGTATGGGCGGCGGTCGCGGCCGGGGAGGTCCTCATGCGTGAGGGAGGCAGGGCACGCGGGCTAGTGAAGCAGGTCCCCGCCGGGGCGTCGACCCACCCCGGGAGGGGTCGCGACGACCCGTCAGGAGACGTCCCGTCCCGTCACGATCGTGTACGCGGCCTTTGCGTCCGACGACGTCCCCGCCCACGCCGGGTCGGCCCCATCGGCGAGCGCCGTGACACGGCGGATGCGGGCGCGGTTCCTCGGGCCCAGGGCCTCGCGCAGGGCGTAGGGATCGCGCGCGAGACCAAGGAGGAATGCGAGGTCCGAGAGGTGCCGCTCGGGCCCGCGCCTGCGGTCCGCGAGCGCTGCGTGCGCCTTCAGGAGGACCGCTCCGGCCAGGTCCGGGCGCGGTACCGAGCCCTCGCGATCCGCCACCCTGACCGGCACCCATTCGGTCCGGCCCAGCGCGAAGGTGCCGCCTCCGATCGGCACCGTCACCGCACCGGCCCCGACGCCCAGCGCAGCCCGCTCCCCGGTGCCCTCCGGGGCGAGCACGTCCACCGACACCCGGCCGCGGGTGAAGCGGTGACCGACCCCGTCCGGGGCGATCGCGTCGAGCAGGAAGCCGTGGGCTCCCAGGACCGCCGCCATCGCGGGGATGGCCGGCGGACGCACGCGGGCGTCGACCACCAGGTCGAGGTCCGTGCTCACGCGGGGGGGCGCGACTCCCTGCTCCAGGCCGTGCAACAGCACCATCTGACCGCCCACGAGGGTCCATCCCGGGGGGCCGTGATCGGCGATGTCGAGCAACGCCGTCCAGAGCTCGTCCCCGAGGTGCCCGAGTGGCGGGAGGACGATCACGCCAGGAGGTCCCGGGCGGCCCGGACGCTGCGCTCGTCGCCGGCCTCGAGCAGGTCGGCGGCGACCACCAGCCGTGGTGCGTGGCGTTCGCCCGGCGCGAACGGCCACGAGGGCCGGGGCACCCGCAGGAGGACGTTGACGGCGTCGCCCGGAGCGGCGTCCCTCAGCCCATGGTCTCTCCGCACCGGGGCCAGATCGGAGCCACGCACGTACGCCTCGACGCGGCCGAGGGCCACCAGGTCCGCGCCGACGGCGCCGGCGGCGGAGGAGCCGCCGAGGACGAGACGCCCATCCCGCGCCAGGCGATCGATGGCCGCATCGTGGGCGTGGAGGACGACGACCTCTGCGCGTCGCTGGAGCGCCTGCGGGGGCAGCGCTGCGATCCGTGCGCGCCGTTCCTCCGCCCGCCGGCGCTCCGAGCGCGAGAGGTTCTCCAGGCCGAGACCCAGCACGCCCCACGCGGAGCGCGCAGACAGGCGGCGCCCCGGCACCCGGGCGGGCGAGCCGTCCTGTACCTCGATGATCCAGATGCGGCCGAGCTTCCGCGCGGAGATCTCCCCGGCGGCGGCGAGCGCGCGAACCCGCCGCGGACTCACACCGAGGACGTCCGCAGCCTGATCGACCGAGAGCTCCATGCCTCCGAGCGTACCACTTACATCCTATTTCGGGATAGTAGTGGTACGCAGGGGCGCTCCGTCCCCGAGAGTCCACTTGGCCCCGGGGCCAGGTCCGACCGGCCGATGGCCCGCGCGCCGGTCGTCGCTCGCGCCGAGGTCCATTCGGCGTGTCACCCCACGGCGCGGAGGCGTGACGGAGTCGGCACGGATGCGTCGCGATCTGTTCGGGCCGCGCGGGGCGGCCCGGCCTGGTCAGGCCAGGCAGCGCTCCCCGAAGAGGGTCTTGAGCTCCGCGACCAGGCTGCTGGCCCGGGGGTCCACCTTGTAGTCGGATCCAAGGAAGAGCCGGCGGCGGCCCTCGGGGGTGGTCACGTCCATCACCACGGCGGCCTCGCCGCGGTGGTCGACCAGCAGGCGCTTCAGCTCGGAGAGCTCGGTGGTCGCCAGGCGGGCGGCGTCGACCTTCACGACGAGGCGTTCCTCCTCGCCGCCCTCCTCGGGCGTGAAGGCGGAGACGGATTGGGCGACGAGCTTCGTCTCGCCCTCCCCCTTCTGGTCCACGCGCCCCGTGATGAGGACCATCGCGTCCATCGTCAGCAGCTCGCGGGCCTCCTGGAGGACCGCGGGGACGATGACGACCTCGACGGAGCCCTCCAGGTCGTCGACGCGGGCGAACATCATCGGCTCGCCCTTGCGCGTCGTTATGCCCTTCAGCGCGCCGAGCATCCCGCCGATCGTGACGAACTCGCCGTCGGCGCGGTCGGAGATCGACGCGAGGCCGCAGGTGACGGCCCGGGCGAGCTGGCGGCGGCAGTCCTGCAGCGGGTGGCTCGACACGTAGAGGCCGAGGGCCTCCTTCTCGGCGGCGAGCAGCTCGTCCTTGTGCATCTCCCCGGTGGGGATCGGCGGGTCGAGCTCCACGGCCATCGCGGCGTCGCCTCCCCCGCCCATCGCGCCGAACAGGGACTCCTGGCCGGCCGCGAGGTCCTGGCGGCGGCGGGTGGCCTGTGACACGGCGGCGGGGATCGTCTCCAGCATCCCGAGGCGGGTCGCGCCCGTGCAGTCGAGGGCGCCGCCGCGGACGAGGCTCTCCAGGGCGCGCTTGTTCACCTGCGCCTGGTCCACCCGGCGGCAGAAGTCCCAGAGCGACTCGAACGCCCCGCCCGAGTCGCGCGCCGCGATGATCGCCGCGACCGCGTTCTCGCCCACGCCCTTCGTGGCCGTCAGGCCGAAGCGGATCTCGCGCTCGCCGGTGACGGCGAAGTCGGAGCGGCTCACGTTGACGTCGGGCGGCAGCACCTGGAGGCCCATGTCGGTGCAGGCCGACACGTAGAACGGCACCCGGTCCTTCGTGTCCATCACCGACGACAGCAGGGAGGCCATGTACTCGGCCGGGTGGTTCGCCTTGAGGTAGGCGGTGCGGAAGGCCAGGAGCGCGTAACAGGCGGCGTGGCTCTTGTTGAACGAGTAGTCGCCGGCCGCCTCACAGAGGCCCCAGAGCTCGTCGGCCACCCGCGGGTCGGTGCCGCTGGCGACGCAACCCTGGATGAACTCGTCCTTCAGCGAGGCCATCAGGACCTTGTCCTTCTTGCCCACGGCCTTGCGGAGGTCGTCGGCGCGCGACGGCGAGAACCCGGCGAGCTGCCGGGAGATCGCCATGAGCTGCTCCTGGTAGACGGCGACGCCGTAGGTGGGGCCGGTGATCGGCTCCAGCCGCGGGTCGGCGAACGTCACCCGGGAGGGGTCGCGCTTGTTGCGCGCGTAGGTGCTGATGAAGGCCATCGGGCCGGGGCGGTACAGGGCGACGAGGGCGATGAGGTCGGCGAACTCGGTGGGCCGCACCTCGCGGAGCGCCTCGCGCATGCCGCTCGACTCGAACTGGAAGACCCCGATCGCGTCGCCCCGGGCGAGCATCGCGTAGGTCGCCGGGTCGTCGATCGGCGCGGTGTCCATGTCGAGCTCGATGCCCGACCGGTCCTTGATGAGCTCGAGCGCGCCCTGGATGACGTCGAGGTTGCGCAGCCCCAGGAAGTCCATCTTGAGCAGGCCGAGCGCCTCGACGTCGTGGTCGGGCACCTGCGTCACGACGTTGCCCTCGTCGTCGAGGCGCACCGGCAGGTAGTCGGTGATGTCGCCCGGCGCGATCACGACGCCGGCGGCGTGGACGCCCTCGTTGCGGACGAGGCCCTCCAGCGGCCGGGCCGTGTCGATGATCTGCTTCGTGACCGGGTCGGCGTCGTACGCCTGCGCCAGCTCGGAGCCCGGCGCCATCGCCTGCTCCAGCTTGATGCCGATCGGGCGTTCCGGGACGAGCTTCGCGATGCGGTCGACCTGCCCGTAGGTGTGGCCGAGCACGCGGCCCGAATCGCGCACCACGGCGCGGGCGAGCAGCTTGCCGAAGGTGCCGATGCGGGCGACCGCCGACGATCCGTACTTCTGGGTGACGTAGGCCACCACCCGGTCGCGCCCGGCGACCGAGAAGTCGGTGTCGATGTCGGGCATCGACTTGCGGCCCGGGTTGAGGAAGCGCTCGAACAGCAGGTCGTGCGCGAGCGGGTCGAGGTCCGTGATGCGCAGCGAGTAGCTCACGAGCGACCCGGCGGCCGAGCCGCGGCCCGGGCCGACGCCGACGCCGTTCTCGCGCGCCCAGCGCATGTAGTCCCAGACGATCAGGAAGTAGGACGCGAAGCCCATCTCCCGGATGACGTCGAGCTCGAAGCGCAGGCGCTCCTCGGCCGCGGCCGGCCAGCCGCCCGGGTAGCGGCGGTCGAGGCCCTCGCGGCAGAGCCGCTCCAGGTAGGCCTCGGCGCTCTCCTCGCCCGGCACCGGGAACCGCGGGAGCTTGATGTCGCCGAGCGGCAGGTCGAGCGCCGCGCACCGCTGCGCGATCTCCACGGACACCGGCATCGCGTCGAGGAAGCCCGGCAGCGCCTGCGCCATCTCCTCGGCGGTCTTGAGGTAGAACTCCTTCGTCCCGAAGCGGAAGCGCTTGGGGTTGGAGAGCACGTCGCGGGTCTGGATCGCCAGCAGGGCCTCGTGGGAGTCGGCGTCCTCGCGGCACGGGTAGTGGGCGTCGCAGGTCGCCACCATCGGCAGGCCGGCGTCCTTCGCCAGCGCGCGCAGGTGCTCGTTGATCCCCGTCTGCACGTCGAGCCCGGCGTGCTGGATCTCCACGTAGACGTCGTCCCGCCCGAAGATGCCGGCGAGGGCGTCCAGCTCGGCCCGCGCGGCGGCCATGTCGTCGCGCTCCAGGCTCTGGCAGACGACGCCGGAGAGGCACCCGGAGAGGGCGATGATCCCGTCGGAGTGCCGCTCCATCAGCTCGTGCGAGATGCGCGGCTTGCGGTGGTAGCCCTCCAGGTAGCCGGCCGAGCAGAGCTTGATGAGGTTGTAGTAGCCCTCGGTGGTCTCGGCGAGCAGGGTGAGGTGGTTGCGCCGCTCCTTGCCCGGCCGCGCCGTGTGGTCGGGCACCACGTAGGCCTCGAGGCCGACCACCGGGGTGATCCCCCGCTTGGTCGCCTGGCGGTACAGCTCGACGGCGCCGCTCATGACGCCGTGGTCCGTCAGGGCGACCGCCCCCTGGTCCATCTGCTCCACCCGGTCCAGCAGCCGGTCGATCTTGCAGGCCCCGTCCAGGACCGAGTAGTCGGAGTGGACGTGGAGGTGGACGAAGGGCGGAGCGGGCGGCATCGGGGGGTCCAGGTTCGCACATGAGGTCGGACGTCGCCGGCCCCCTGTCTCGCCTGTCGGACCCCCTGTATCGCGACGTGCCGGGACCGGAATACGGTCGCCCCCACGATGTCCGCGAAGGCAGGAGGGACCATGACCACGACCACCGAGCCGGCCGCCCTCGCCGTGGCCGTCATCGAGATGTTCAACACCGCCGACTGGGACGGGATGCGCGCCGCCTGCGCCCCCGACGTCGTCTACACCGAGGCCGGCACGGGCCGCCGCCTGGAGGGGATCGACGCGTGCATGGAGGCGTGGGCCGGGTGGCGCTCCGCGATGTCCGACGTGACCGGGACCGTCGGCCGCTTCATGGGCGACGGCGGCACCGTCGTGATGGAGCTCACCTGGCGGGGCACGCACGACGGGCCGCTCGTCACGCCCGACGGGGCGATCCCGGCCACGGGACGCCGGGTGACGGTCACCGCGACCCAGTGGCAGGAGCACCGCCGCGGGCGGATCGCGACGATCGACCACCACCTCGACGTCCTCACGCTGCTCACGCAGATCGGCGCGGTCTGATGACGACCCCCGCCGAGCCGGCCGCGCCCCCCGATCGCTCCCGCGTGGACGCCCCCTACGCCCCGGGCATCGCCTTCGCCGCCGCGGGCGCCGGCCTCCTCGCCGCACTCCCGCCCGGGCCGTGGGACGCGGACTCCGGAGCGGAGGCGGCGTCCGGGGTCCTGGTCGAGATCCTGATGGGTTTCGTGGCCGGGGGATGAGGGCCCCCGCCTGAGCGTCAGGGCGCGACCGGCTCCAGCCGCAGTTCCCGGCTCCCTGCCTCGGGGGCCAGCAGCCGCAGGAGCCGGCGCGCCTCCGTGCGGAGCGGCCCGGCGGCGCGGGCGGTGACCCTGCGGGCGTGGCGGACGACCACCGTCGCGCCCCCGTCCTCGTCGCGCTCCACGTGCCAGGGGCCCAGCACCGTGCCGTCCAGCAGGACGCTCCCGCAGCGGCCCCAGGACTCCCCCACCCCGGCCACCAGCTCCGCGTGGCGGTCGCCGTGGAAGCGGGAGCGGTCGCCGTGCGACAGCAGGACGTTGTCGTACTGCGGCAGGAAGCGCGGCGCGGCCGGGACGTCCTCGTCCGGACGCGGCGCGTCGGGCAGGTCGAGCAGCTCACGGCCGCGCTCGTCCCGGAAGGCCCGCAGCCGCGGCCGCAGCCGGTCGAGCACCTCGCGGAACCCGGTGAGCCGGGACCAGGTGGCGAGGTCCGCGGGCCGCGCGGGGCCGAAGGCGGCGATGTACCTCAGGGCGACGTCGTCGATGGACGGATCCGGGTCGAGGTCCCGCCCGGTCCACGCCTGCAGGGTCACGTAGGCGACCTGGGCGGAGCGCCCCCACATCCCGCGGGGCGGCGTCTGCACCAGCGGCAGCAGGTTGCGGCAGGCGTAGGCCATGCCGGCCGCCTCGTCCGCCGGGAAGCGCTCGCCCAGGTGCTGCCGCAGCGCCTTCATGGACCGCGGCGCCGCCGGGTCGGAGAGGAACGGGCGCGCGGCGTCGAGCACCGGCGTCATGTCGCGCTCGGAGGTCCAGCGGTGCTCGGGGTGCCGCCGCAGCTCGTCGTCCAGCACCCGCTGGGTGAGCGGGCGCAGGGTGGCCGCGTCGGCCGCGGTGAGCATGTGGACGGTCGCCCGCATCGCCACGATGCGCACCACCTCGCGGTCCTCCATCGCGCGCGACAGGACCGCCGGGTCGAAGCCCGCCAGGCGGGCGTGGAGGGCGACGTGGGGGTCCGGCGGCTCCTGGGCCTGCAGGCCGACGAGGAGGCCCACGGCGTCGACCGGGGCCACCTCGTGCCTCTCCAGCAGCATCTGCCGGGCGAGGGTCGCCCGGTTGAGGGCGCGCGGGCCGAGGACCTCGGGCGCCACGCCCCCGCCCCTTAGGCCGAGGAGACCTCGCGGGCCCGGGTGAGGATGACCCCCCAGGGGCCGCCGAGCGCGAAGTGGGTGCCGTCCGGCGACCAGGCCGCCGCGCGGGCGCCGCGCACCCAGCGCACGATGGCCCCGCCCTCGCCGACGAGCGCCACCACGTCGTGGCGGCCCTCCCGCGTGTGGTGGGCGGTCACCGCGCCGCCGGGGGCCGTCGCGATGGGCGCGCCGCCAACGACGTCCGCCGGCAGGACCGGCTCGGGGAGCCCGGCGGCCGGGTCCTCGGCCGGGCGCTCCTCGCTCGCGAGGGTCATCTCCGGGACGTGCCAGGACCGCGACACGTAGGGCGAGACGCCGAGCAGGGTGGCGTCGTCGGCGAAGGAGAGGGAGAAGGCGGGCTCGCGGGCCGCGGCGACCACGGTCACGCGCCCGATGCCGGCGACGGGCGACGACTCGTCCAGGCCCACGGGCTCCAGGCCGCCGAAGTCCGGCGCCGGCGAGAGCATGAGGCCGGTCGGCGGCTGCGGGCGGCGCCGGCCCGGGCGGCCGGCCTGGGCGAAGATCAGGCTCACGACGCTCCACGGCCCCGGGTCGTCCGGGATGATCGGCGGGGGGCCCAGGGGCTTCGTGCTCATCGCTCCTCCTCCGGTGGTGTCAGCCAGGCGCATCCCCAGTCCCCGGCGACGGCGAACACATCGGGCTCCGGCGCGGGCGCCAGCGCGCGGGCGCCCACCACGCGGCGCACCTGGGCGCCGTCGCGGGCGTCGGCGAGGGCGGCGACCGGCTCGTCGGCCGTCGGCGTGCCGAGCGCGACGAGCGCCCCGTCGGCGGTCAGCGCAATGGCCCCCGCATCGGCGACGGGCGACGCCCACACGTAGAGCGGCTCGTCGGCGCCCGGCTCGAAGACGCTCACGGTGCCGTCGGCGTGGAGGGCGGCGACGCGCGGCGCGGCGGACGCGGCGGCCAGGGCGATGACCGGCGACCCGTCGCCGGGCGCGAGGCCCGGGCGGCCCACGCGGCCGCCGGCGGCGACCACCAGCTCCCCGGACGCGTCGTAGGCGAGCGCCTCGGCGGGGCCGGGATGGGAGGCGACGGGGCCGTCCGTTCCCAGGTCGTGCTCCTCCACCGCGTGGCCGTCGAGAAGCGCGAGCCGGCGGCCGTCGGCGCGGATCGCCACGGGGCCCTTGCCGAGGCCGGCGGCGATGTCCCCCAGGCTCGGGAGCACCACGGCGCGCCAGCCGTCGTCGGCGTGCAGCAGGCCGGCGTTCGCCCCGGCGGCGCCGGCCGCGGCGTCCAGGCCGGGCGGGCGGCGGTCGTGGATCACGTGCATCCGCGGCGTGGCGATGGAGAAGGCCACGCCCGGCCCCGAGGCGAGCACCAGGCGCCCCTCGGCGACCACGGTGGCGCGGTGCACGACGGCGGGGGCGCCGGCCACCGCGCGCAGCGGCGCGCCGGGGGTGGCGGAGGCGTCCGCCGGGGCGCCGGTGGCGGCGAACCGCAGCCCGCGGGCGCCGCGCTCGAGCCGGCTGAACGGCGGGATGTGCGCCGGGTCCAGCGGCAGCATGGGCGGGCCGCCGCGCCTCACCCCTTGTCCCGGGCCTCGGCGATCCGGTGGGCCATGCGGCTCTGGAGCGAGTAGAGCTCGATGAAGCCGGGGGCGGCGCCCTGCGAGAAGGAGGCGTCCGCGTTGAAGGTCGCCAGGCTGCGGTCGTAGATCGCGTTCGGCGACGAGCGGGTGACCGCGACGGCGGAGCCCTTGTAGAGCCGCATCGTGATCTCGCCGTCCACCTTGGCGTTGACGCGGTCCATGAAGGCGTTGAGGTCGGCGAGCAGCGGCTCGTACCAGAGGCCCTCGTAGGCGAGCTGGGCCCACAGCGAGTCCAGGCCCGGCTTGAGGGCGTTCTCGCGGCCGGTGCAGACGAGCTTCTCCAGCTCGCGGTGGGCGTCGAGCAGGATCTCGGCGGCCGGGACCTCGTAGA
Source organism: Thermoleophilia bacterium (assembly GCA_050249835.1). Taxonomy (GTDB): domain Bacteria; phylum Actinomycetota; class Thermoleophilia; order Miltoncostaeales; family Miltoncostaeaceae; genus Miltoncostaea. The sequence goes on along the minus strand of JBFWPT010000002.1, from coordinate 174,611 downwards.
GGTCGCGCACCTTCAGGCCGACGACGCGGTCCTCGATGTGGTCGACGATGCCGACGCCGTTGCGCGCCCCGGCCTCGGCGACCCGCTGGATGAGCTCGACGAGCCCCATCTCCTGGCCGTCGAGGGACACCGGCAGGCCGTCGCGGAATCCGATGCGCAGGTCCTCCTGGCGATCGGGTGCCTGGGTGGGGTGGGTGACGAGCTGGAAGACGTCGTCCGGCGGCGGCTGGTCGAGGTCCTCGATGACGCCGCCCTCGCTCGACCGGCCCCAGAGGTTGTCGTCGATGGAGTAGGGGCGCTCGACCGACGACGTGATCGGGATGCCGTGCTCGATGGCGTAGGCGATCTCCTCGTCGCGGCCCATCTGCCACTCGCGCACCGGGGCGATGATCTTCAGCGTGGGCGCGAGGGTGGCGACGGTCGCCTCGATGCGGACCTGGTCGTTGCCCTTGCCGGTGCAGCCGTGGGCGATGGTGTCGGCGCCGTGCTCCAGGGCGGCCTCCACGGCGAGCTTGGCGAGCAGCGGGCGGCCGAGGGAGGTGAACAGCGGGTAGCCGCCCTGGTAGCGCGCATTCGCCTTGATGGCCGGCGCCACGTAGTCGCGGGCGAACTCCTCCTTGGCGTCCACGACCAGGCTCTCCACGGCGCCCAGGTCGATCGCCTTCTGCCGCACGGCGTCGAAGTCGTCGGCGGGCTGCCCGAGGTCGATGCAGAGGGCGATGACCTCGGCGTCGTACTCGTCCTGGATCCACTTCAGCATGACCGAGGTGTCCAGGCCGCCCGAGTAGAGCAACACGACGCGGTGCACCTCGTGCGGCTGCGCGAGGTAGCCCGCGACGGGCGGGGTGGGACGGTTCTCGGGCACGGGCGGGGCCTCCGGGTAGGGCGTCAGGGCGACGACGGAGTGTAGTGGACCGCCCCATCCCGCCCGCGGTCCGGGGCCGCGGGGGTCGAGTGCCGTCTCATGACGCCGATAAGGTGGGAATGCACGGCACGGCAACCCCACAGCGATCGGACGCGATGAACCGCGGCGTCCAGTCAAGCCTCCGCGTACCCGCCGACCTCGCGGTCGTCGGCTTCGTGCGGTCGGCGCTGGCGTGCGTGCTCACGCGCGAGGGGTGGCCGGGCGAGGACGTCGGGCGCGTCCTGCTCGCCTCGACCGAGGCGCTCACCAACGCCATCGAGCACGGCTCCCCCGTCGGCGGCTCCATCGGGGTCGAGCTGTCCGTCTCCGAGGCCTACGCCCGGATCCGGGTCACCGACCAGGGCCGCCCCGGCTCGGTCGTCCCGACCGTCCCCACGGTGCAGCCGCCGGTGACGAGCACCCGCGGCCGCGGGCTCCTCATCATCAGCCGGCTGGCCCAGGAGGTCGAGCTGGCACCCCACGGGCGCGGCACCGCGCTGGCCGTGGGCTTCGCGCGCAACGGCTCCGCCGCCCGCCGCGCCGCCTAGCCACGCCCGGCTTCCCGCGCGACCATCAACGGATCCTTGGCCGGAGCCGCCCAGGAAGGCGAGCCCGTCGTCTCCGCAAGGGAATCGTTCGCAGACCCCGGCCTCGTTGGCCTTCGCCCGCATCCAGCACTGTGGCGTCCGTCTACCCCCATACACTCGTTCCTCATCCTGGCGAGGTCCACCGCCTGAAACTGTTCACGCTGTCCCGAAGGGAGGCTCGAGACCGAGATGCAACTCGCCCTCCCGACGGTGGCCACCTCGAATCTGAATCCGTCGTGGCTGCCCGAACTCGCCAAGTGGCCTTCGCATCCAGATGTTCCTTCACTGGACCTCAGCCTCGCGAACCGCAGTCGCGTGAGTGCCCTTCCATGGCGAGGGCAGTTCTCCCCTGAGACCGCCTCGCGCCTCTTGTCCCTGGTTGCGACCAGCGGCGACCGAGTCCTCGATCCCTTCGTCGGGAGCGGCACCACGCTCCTTGAGGCCGCCCGGCGGGGTCTATCGAGCATAGGCCTCGACGTGAACCCTGCAGCTGTCGCACTTGCTCGCGCGGCACTGTGGGCGAGGCTTCCACCCGAGGAACGCCGCGCCAAGCTCGCGGCTCTCAGACGTGATGCCGAAGTACTTGCGTGCTCGCCGGGTCGAGTGCGCAAGTACTTGCGGTCCTCACAGATCACAGACCTGCACTCCATCGTCCTGCTCGGCGGTGCCCCCTCATCGGCCCTTGACGGCCTTGCCCGGCTGGAGACCTTGGTCCTGTCGCTTCCGCAAACGCCCGCGGATGTCGTCGTACACCTGTCCGACGCTCGCCGCATGCCGCTTGCAGGAAGCACTATTGACGTCGTCGTTACCTCACCGCCGTACATCAACGTCTTCAACTATCACCAGTTCGGTCGTCCACTGACGGACGATTTCGGGTGGCCCGTGCTCGCGGCCGCCCGCTCGGAGATAGGTTCCAATCGCGCCAGAACCGATTTCGAACTGTCGTTCAGTACTCGGTGGACATGGCCCTCGCACTCGTCGAGATCCACCGGGTCTTGACGGCCGGAGGCTCTGTAGTCGTGGTGGTTGGCCGGCAGTCCCGCGTTCGCGGGGTGCCATTCTTCAATGGGGAGATCTTGGCCCAGATCGTGACGCGGCTTCGACTCTTTCGCGACCGCTTCCGCGCCGAACGGGTTTTTGTAAGCCGCTTCGGCCAGCGCGTCTGGGAAGACGTCCTCATTCTTTCCGGACAAGGGCGGATGCCTCCGCCCGCAGCCGAGGTCATCGCAGTCGGTACGCAAGTCGGTGAGAACGCGCTCCGTGGAGCGCGCACGCAGCCTCATGCCGACGTTGAAGCCATCGATGCAGCCATAGCCGCCGCGCCGAACGTCGGGCCCTCCCCGATGGCCCCGGAGTGCGCGTGACCGAGATTCCGCCCCAGTGGCGCCCAACTCCCCATCTCAACAAGATCGCCGCGGCGCTCAGGAACCCGAAGGCCGACGCAGACGACCGATCGCTGCTGGCCGAGATCAGAGAGGCCTACGACGCGTGGATCGCCTCGTTGGAGGAAGTCCGCGTCGGCGAGACGCCCCGGGACCGGGTTCTGCGGCACGCAGAGATTCTTAACTCCTACAAGTACTTCGTCGAGGTGGAGTGCATTGCGCGTCGCGGGTCGGCGTGGCTCAAGCGCCAGAAGGGCCAACTGAAGCTCGACAACACGATCATCGAAGAGTTCCTAACGCACCTAGTGCATCCTGCCACGCTGCCGGGGTTCGCGAGGTTGAACGAGCTAGTGGTCGGGCCGAACCAGGCTTTCATGTCTATGAGCTTCAGCGCAGACTCTCTTACGAGCCTGCTTGACGCTCCGCAGGTGGTTGTGAAATCCAAAGACCAAGACTTCACGATCGGCGCTGAACTGCACTACGCGATCAGCACGCGGCCCGACCTGTCCGAAGCCCAACGGGGCAGGTTCGTCCTCGCCGTGCTGGCAGCGGAGTGCAAAGTCAACCTTGACAAGACCATGTTCCAGGAAGCCGCGGGGACGGCCACCCGTCTGAAGTCCGGGTGCCCAGTCGCCAAGTACTTTTTGGTCGCCGAGTTCCTCGACATGACCCCAGAGGACCCCCGGTTGACCGATATCGACAACGTGTTCTTGCTGAGGGGTGTCAGGCGCTTGAGTCCAGGGCTACGGGGTGACCCCGAAGCCGTGGCGGATTGTCACCGGAGCAATCCGATAAGGGGCGACGTGCTCTGGCGATTCGTCCAGGAGATGCAGGCGACATTGATGCCGTCTGGTTCGACCCGCGGTCTGTCTTGGACAGAGGGTCGTTCATCTAGCCCTGCGGTTGGCGATCACCGGCGATGGATGGCCTAGCCGCGACATCACCGCGGTGCGATCGTCGGGTTGGGCGCCGCGGCTCTTGCACAGCGGATCCACATCGGCCTCCCGCCGTCCTCCGAGGGGGCGGCGCTTCCCTGGACCTCATCCCGTAGTCCACCAAGGGGAGAAGCATGAGGATGACCACCGGGCGCACCGTCACCGCCGCGATCGCGGCGCTCGCGCTCGTCGCCGGGGGGGCCACCGCGGTGGCGGCCACCGGGGACGGATCGGCCACCACGGCGTCGCCGGCGGCTGCCGCCGCCGCGGCCGAGTCGGGCACGGCGACCACGCCGGCCACGCCCACCACGCCCACCACCCCGGACGGCTACGCGCCGTACGGCACCCAGGACGGCGAGACCGCGCCGTCGCAGGGCGGCGAGGGGACCGCGCCGCCCCAGGGCGGGGCCCCGGGCGAGTGCCCGTGACCCGGTAGCCCCGCCGGGCGGGGCCGGTCCGCCAACCGGCCCCGCCCCGGTGTTATCCGCGAGTTCACCCGGGCCCTCCGGACCGGCCGGTATCCTCCCGACCCTCCGCGACGAGAGGGAGGACCCGGATGTCCGAGCCCACAGCACCCGCCCCCGACGGGGGCGCACCCCGCGACGGCCTGGCGGTCTCCGCCCGGGACGTGACGAAGCGCTACGGCAGCGGCGACGCGGCCGTCGACGCCCTGCGGGGCGTCTCCGTCGATTTCCCGAAGGGCCAGTTCGCGGCCGTCATGGGCCCCTCGGGCTCCGGCAAGTCGACCCTCATGAACATCCTGGCGGGGCTGGACAACCCGACGAGCGGGTCCATCCAGATCGACGGCACGGAGATCACCACCCTCAAGGACCGCCAGCTCACCCTGCTGCGGCGCGAGAAGGTCGGCTTCGTCTTCCAGTTCTTCAACCTCCTCCCCATGCTCACGGCCGAGGAGAACCTGGAGCTGCCCATGTCCATCGCCGGGCGCAAGATCGACCCGGCGTGGGAGAAGGAGCTGGTCGGGGCCGTCGGGCTGGACGACCGCCGCTCGCACCGCCCGTCGGAGCTCTCCGGCGGTCAGCAGCAGCGCGTCGCCCTCGCGCGCGGGCTCATCTCCCGCCCGGCGGTGCTGTTCGCGGACGAGCCGACCGGCAACCTCGACTCGGCCACCTCCGAGGAGATGCTCCGGCTGCTGCGCCGGTCGGTGGACGAGTTCGGCCAGACCATCGTGATGGTCACCCACGACGGGCGCGCCGCGGCGTCGGCGGACCGGGTGCTGTTCCTGAGCGACGGCGAGATCGTCCAGGACCACGGGCACCTCGAGGCCGACGCGGTCTACGACGTGTTCAAGTCGCTGGAGTAGGCCGTGCTCCGCCTCGTCCTCCGCGGGATCATGGCCCGCAAGCTGCGCACCGCGCTCACGTCCATCGCCATCGTGCTGGGCGTGGCGATGGTGTCCGGCACCTTCATCCTCACCGACCAGATCAACAACGCGTTCGACGACATCTTCGAGACCGGCAACTCGAAGATCGACGTCGTCGTCTCCCGCCAGACCGAGTTCGACTCCTTCGAGGACCCCGCCCCGCCGATGCCGGAGTCGGTGGTGGACGAGGTGGCCGGCGTGGACGGGGTCGCCCTCTCCGTCGGCCAGGTCAACGCCCAGGGCCAGCTCGTCGTGGACGGGGAGGTCATCTCCTCGCAGGGCGGCGCCCCGGCGATCGTCGTCTCCAACGTGCCGGAGGAGGTGAACCCGAGCGTCGCCCTCGACGGGCGCCTGCCGGAGAACCCCGGCGAGGTCGCGGTCATCAAGGACGTCGCCGACCGCGAGGACCTCGAGGTCGGCATGAGCGGCGTGGAGCTGGCGACCGCCGTCGGCACGCAGCCCGTCGAGATCGTCGGCACGTTCCGCTACGGCGACGTGGAGTCGATCGGCGGCGCGACCGTCGTGCTCGTGACCCTGCCCGACGCCCAGCGCTGGTTCGACCGCGAGGGCCAGGTCACCCAGGTCTTCGCGAAGGCCGACGAGGGCGTCAGCGAGCAGGAGCTCGCCACCCGCGTGCGGGCCGTGCTGCCGCCGGATCTCGAGGTGGAGACCGCGGCCCAGAACGCCCAGGCGCAGGCCGACGACATCTCGGGCGAGATCTCCGGCTTCCTCACCCCCGCCCTGCTCGCGTTCGCCGGCGTCGCCCTGTTCGTCGGCGCGTTCATCATCTTCAACACGTTCTCGATCACGGTCGCCCAGCGCGTCCGCGAGTTCGGGATGCTCCGCACCCTCGGCGCCACCCGCGGGCAGGTGATGCGCAACGTCATCGGCGAGAGCCTGGTCATGGGCATCGTCGCCTCGATCGTCGGGTTGATCGCCGGCGTGGGCATCGCCTGGGGCATCCTGAGGCTCTTCGACGCGATCGGCTTCGGGCTGCCCGCGACGGGCATCCAGGTGCAGCCGCGCACGATCATCGTCGGCCTGCTGGTCGGGATCATCGTGACCGTGGTCGCGGCCATCGGGCCGGCGCTGCGCGCCACCCGGGTGCCGCCGATCGCGGCCGTCCAGGAGGGCGCGGGCCTGCCCCCGGGCCGGTTCAGCAGGTTCAGCCCGTACATCGCGGGCGTCCTGCTCATCGCGGGCATCGCCTTCTTCGTCTACGGGCTCACGGGCGGGCTCGGCGCCACCGAGGCGCTGCAGGTGCTCGGGCTCGGGGCGATCCTGGTGTTCCTGGGCGTCGGCATGCTGGCCCGCTTCATCGTGAAGCCGCTCGCCCGCGCCATCGGGGCCCCGATCGAGGCCGTCGCCGGCACCACCGGCCACCTCGCCCGGGCGAACGCCACGCGCAACCCGGCGCGCACGGCCTCGACGGCCGCGGCCCTCATGATCGGCGTCGGCCTGGTCGCCTTCGTCGCCATCTTCGCCGCCGGCCTGAAGGACTCGTTCACCGGCGCGATCGACCGGACCCTGCAGGGCGACCTGATCCTGCAGACCGACAACTTCTCGACCTTCCCGGCGGCCGCCGAGGGGGTCGTGGCGACGACGCCCGAGGTGCAGGCGTCGCAGTTCCTGCGCTTCCCCGAGGTCCGCACGGACCCGGGCGGCAGCCAGTTCCTCAACACCATCGACGCGCGCACGGCCTCCGAGGTGTTCGACTTCGACTGGGAGGGCGACGCCTCCGACGCGCTCTTCGGCCAGCTCGGCCGCGACGGCGCGCTCATCGAGCGCAACCTCGCCCAGTCGACCGGGCTGGGGGTGGGCGACACGTTCACCGTCACCACCAACCGCGGGGAGTCCGCGCGGTTCGAGGTGCTCGGCGAGTACCGCGACCCCGTGCTCTTCACCGGCATGGTCGTCACGAACGAGGCGGCCGACGCGCTCGACATCCCGCCCGACCCCACGGTCGGGGTGGTGAAGCTCGCTCCCGGCTCGGACGTCGACACCGTCAAGGAGGAGATCGCCGGACGCATGGAGAGCGACTTCCCGACGGTCAACGTGCAGTCGAACGCCGAGTTCAAGGAGGAGTTCGAGAGCCAGATCAACCAGCTGCTGGCGCTGCTCTACGCCCTGCTGGCGATCAGCCTCATCATCTCCCTGTTCGGCATCGTCAACGCGCTGGTGCTGTCGATCTACGAGCGCACCCGCGAGATCGGGATGCTGCGCGCCATCGGCACCACCCGCTCCCAGATGCGCGCGATCGTGCGCTACGAGAGCATCATCACGTCGGTCATCGGCGGGGTGCTCGGCATCGCGATCGGCGTCCTGTTCGCCTGGGTGCTGACGATCGGCCTGGAGGACCAGGGGATCCGGTTCTCCCTGCCGATCGTGACGCTGGTGGTGTTCCTGGTGCTCGCGGTGCTCGCGGGCATCCTGGCGGCGGTGCTGCCGGCGCGGCGCGCGGCGCGGCTCAAGCCGCTGGACGCCCTGCACTTCGAGTAGGTCGTGTGGGGGCGGCGCGGCCGCGCCGCCCCCTTCAGGCTCAGCCCTCGGGACCGCGCGCGATCTCCCGGGCGTCGGCGAGCCGCCGGTCCGGGCTGAGGGTCTCCGGATCGGGGTGGGCGCCGGCCTGCACCAGAGGAGGGTCGTCCAGGCCGCGCAGCACCGGGTGGAGGGCGCCGACGACGCACACCACCGTGAGCGCGCCCCCGAGGACGATGAGGGTGCCGCGGACGCCGAGCCCCTCGAGCAGCGGTCCCGCGATCAGGAACCCGATCGGGCCGGCCGCGTAGGCGGCGGCGCCGATCGCGCCCACCACGCGCCCCCGCAGGGCGACCGGCGTGCGCTCCTGCATCGCGACGTTCACGACCGGGTTGACCGGGCCGTAGAACAGGCCGGTGGCGAGGGCGAACGCCAGCATCGCCGGGTAGGGAGGCAGCAGGGCCATCCCCATCACCGGGACCGCGGTGCCCACCAGCCCGACGATGAAGGTCGTCCGCCGCCGCACCCGGGTCCCGATGGCGGTGTAGAGCAGGGCCCCGATCGCCCCGCCCGCGCTCATGACGGTGATGAGCAGGCCGAGCTGCCCCGGCTCGTCCAGGGCGTTGTAGTGGTACGGCAACACCACGCCCTCGATCGGCAGCCACAGGGCGACGAGGCCGGCGGACATCAGCGCGACGACGCGCAGCACGCGGTCGCCCCACAGGAAGACGAAGCCCTCGCGCGTCGAGGTCCAGAACCCGCGCGGCCGGGCGTGGGCCGGCGGCCGGCCTGCGCCCGGGATGCGCACGAGGAGCACCACCAGCGCGGACAGCCCGAACGCCGCCGCGGTGACCCAGAACGCGTCCGTGACCCCGATGCCCGCGATCATCAGCCCGCCGACACCGGGTCCGAGCAGGAAGGCGAGGCCGTAGGCGGCCTCGTGGATGCCGTTGGCGCGCTCCAGCGGCAGCCGGGCCGCGGCGGCCGCCTCGGGCAGCATCGCCTCGCGCGCCGTGATGCCCGCCGGGTCGAACACCGCGCCGAGGGCCGCCACGAGCAGGAGCAGGGCGAAGTCGAAGCCGACCGTCGCCGACAGGATCGGGACCAGGGAGACGGACAGCAGCGACAGCACGTCGCTCACGACGCTCACCGGCGCGCGGCCCACCATGTCCACGACGACGCCGCTGAAGAGCGTCGACAGCAGCAGCGGGATGCCGGTGACCGCGGCGATCACCGCGGCGGCGGTGGCGTCCCCGGTGACCTCCAGCACGAGCCACGGGAACGCGACCATCGTGATCCCGTTGGCCGTGCCGGACAGCACGGTCGCCGTCTCCAGCGCGATGAAGGGGACGACGCGGCGCACGGGAGGTACTTACAGGGTCGGGAGGACCCTCCGCATCGCCGCGACGAGCGCGTCGAGGTCCTCGCCGTCCACGACGAGGGGCGGCAGCATCCGGATCGTGCGGTCCGAGGTGTTGTTCACCAGGAAGCCCTCGCCGAGCAGCGCCTCCACCGCCTCCGCCGCGCGCGGCCGGGGGAGGTCGATCGCGCACATCAGGCCGCGGCCGCGGGCCTCGACGGCGAGGCCGTCCGTGACCAGGCCCTCCAGGGCGGCGAGCAGGGCCGAGCCCTTGATGCGCACCGACTCCTGCAGGCCGGCGTCGGCGAGCACCGCGCAGGAGGCCAGGGCGGCGGCGCAGGCCAGCGGCCCGCCGGCGAAGGTGGAGCCGTGGTCGCCCGGCTGCAGGACGGCGTCGTACTCCGGCCGCGCCGTGATCGCCCCGATGGGCACCCCGCCGCCGAGGCTCTTCGCCAGGCACATCACATCCGGGGTGATCCCGGCCTCCTGGTAGGCGAAGAGCGGGCCGGTGCGCGACAGGCCGGTCTGGATCTCGTCCACGATCAGCAGGGCGCCGTGGCGGTCGCACAGCTCCCGGGCGAGGCGGAGCATGTCGGCGGGGACCGGGTGGACGCCGCACTCCCCCTGGACGATCTCGAGCACGACCGCGCAGGTCGCGTCCGAGACGGCCGCCTCGAGCCCCGCGAGGTCGTCGCGCTCCACGTGCCGCACGCCCGGGACGAGCGGCACGAACGGCTCCTGCTTGGGCGGCTGCCCGGTGAGCGACAGGGCGCCGTAGGTGCGGCCGTGGAAGCCGTCCACCAGCGCCACGGCCTCGGTGCGCCCGGGGCCGCCGCGCTTGCGCGCGAGCTTCAGGGCCGCCTCGCTCGCCTCCGCGCCGGAGTTGCAGAAGAACACCCGCCCGCCGAGGCCGTGGTCGCGGATCCACTCCGCGAGCGCCACCATCGGCTCCGTGTAGTAGAGGTTCGAGGTGTTGATGAGGCGGCCCGCCTGGTCGGCGATCGCCGCGACCACCGCCGGGTGGCAGTGCCCCACGTTGTTCATGGAGATGCCGGCCATGCAGTCCACGTAGCGGCGCCCCTCGGCGTCCCAGAGCGACGCACCCTCGCCGCGGACGAAGCCCACCTGCTGCCGCTTGTAGGTCGGCATGAGCGCGGCCGCCTCGCGCTGGACGAGCACCTCGTCGATCACGCCGTCACCTTCGTCCCGATGCCGGTCTCCGTGAAGATCTCCACCAGCACCGAGTGCGGCACGCGGCCGTCCACGATGTGGGCCGCGCCGACGCCGGACTCGAGGGCGTCGGTGACGGCGGCGAGCTTCGGGATCATCCCCGTCCCCACCGCGCCGGACGCCATCAGGTCCCGGAGGTCGTCCAGCCGGCACTCGCTGATGAGGCTGGCGGGGTCCGCGACGTCGCGGAAGATGCCGTCGACGTCGGTCAGGAAGATCGCCTTCCGCGCCCCGAGCGCCCCGGCCAGGCGCCCCGCGACGGTGTCGGCGTTGATGTTGTAGCTCTGGCCGTCGGCGTCCACGCCCACCGAGGCCACCACCGGCACGAAGTCGCAGAGCCGCTCCAGCACCCGGGGGTCGATGTCCGCGACACGGCCCACGAAGCCGAGGTCGGCGTCCGGGCTGGAGGCCTTCTCGGCCAGGATGAGCCCGCCGTCGTCGCCGGCGAGGCCCACGGCGGGCGCGCCCGCGACGTGGAGCTGGGCGACGATCTCCTTGTTGATCTTGCCGACCAGCACCATCTTCACGAGCTCCATCGTGGGGGCGTCGGTCACCCGCAGCCCCTGCACGAAGCGCACCTCCAGGCCCAGGCGGTCCGAGTAGCGCGAGATGTCCGGGCCGCCGCCGTGGACGATGACCGGGTTCATCCCCACCAGCTTGAGCAGGGCGACGTCGCGCGCGAAGGACGCCTTCAGCTCCGGCGTCGTCATCGCGGCGCCGCCGTACTTGATGACGATCGTGGCGCCGGCGAACTCCCGGATGTAGGGCAGCGCCTCGAGGAGGACCTCGACGCGCGGCTCCAGGTCGGCGCGCCGCTCGGGGGTGGGGACGATTCCGGCCATCGGCGCGAGATGCTGCCACACCCGGGCGCCCGCCGGGGAGACGGGCCGGGCCGGGCGTGGCAGGCTGGGGCCATCGGACTCCACCACGATCACGGCCACGGGCACGACCACGGGCACGGCTACCGCCGCCGGGACGCGCGGGCGCTCGGGATCGTGCTGGCCCTCACCGGCGGCTTCGCGATCCTGGAGCTGGTCGGCGGCCTCATCTCGGGCAGCGTCGCCCTCATCGCCGACGCGGCGCACATGGCGTCCGACGCCGCCTCGCTGGCCCTCGCGCTCGGCGCGATCTGGCTCGCGCGCCGGCCGCCGACGGCCCGGATGAGCTTCGGCTGGCGCCGCGCGGAGATCCTGGCCGCCCTCATCAACGGCGTGACCCTGGTGGCCATCGGCATCTGGGTGGTGGTCGAGGCCGCGGGCCGCCTCTCCGACCCGCCCGAGATCGACGCCCTGCCGGCGCTCGTGATCGGCCTCGCCGGCCTCGTGGTGAACCTGGTGGGCGCGACCATCCTGTGGCGCTCCGGCGGCGGCTCCCTGAACGTCCGGGCCGCGCTCCTCCACGTGCTCGCCGACCTGCTCGGCTCGGTCGGCGTCGTCGTGGCCGCGGTCATCGTCATGACCACGGGGTGGCTCGCCGCCGACCCGGTCGCGGGCATCATCATCGGCGCGCTCGTCCTCATCGGCTCCTGGCGGGTGCTGAAGGAGTCGATCGCGGTGCTGCTGGAGGCCGCTCCCGAGGGGATCGACGCCGACGCGATCGGCCGCGCGATGGCCGCCGCCCCCGGGGTCCGCGAGGTCCACGACCTGCACGTCTGGACGATCACGTCCGGGTTCCCCGCCCTGTCGGCCCACGTGCTCGTGGACCACGACGAGGACTGCCACGCCCGCCGCCGCGACCTCGCCGCGATGCTCGACCACGACTTCGGCATCCACCACACCACCCTCCAGGTGGAGCACTCCGCCGACGAGGCCCGCCTCCACGAGGTCCGCCGCCCGAGCTGATCCAATCGTGGCTCCGTTGCGTAGTTAGCCTTGACTAGTTAGCCTGCTAGCCGCAACTGCCTACGGGGAGGAACGACGTGACGCCCGCCGGGGACGTGCCCGCGCTCGAGCTCTCGCACATGACCGTGTCCTACGGGTCGCGGCCCGTCGTCTGGGACGTGGACGCCGCCTTCCCCGCCGGCGCGATGTCGGCGATCGTCGGGCCGAACGGCTCCGGCAAGTCGACGCTCCTGCGCGCCGCCCTCGGCCTGGTGCCGGTGGACGCGGGACGCTCCACCGTCTTCGGGCACCCCGCGCGCGAGGCGATGCGGCGGGTGGCCTACGTGCCCCAGCGCGAGGCCGTGGACTGGGACTTCCCCATCACGGTGCGCGAGGTGGTCGAGATGGGCCGCTACCCCTCGGCCGGCTGGGTCCGGCGCCTGCGCCGCTCCGACCGCGAGATCGTGGACGAGTCGCTCGCGCGGGTGGGCATGACGGCCTTCGCGAAGCGGCAGATCGGCCAGCTCTCCGGCGGCCAGCGCCAGCGCGTGTTCGTCGCCCGGGCGCTGGCCCAGCGCGCCGACCTGCTCGTGCTGGACGAGCCCTTCGCCGGCATCGACGCCCGCACCGAGGCGGCGCTCCTCTCCCTGCTCGCCGGCCTGCGGGACACCGAGGGCCGCTCCGTCGTGATGGTCCATCACGACCTCCAGACCGTGCGGGACGTGGTCGACCACGTCCTGCTGCTCAACGTCCGCGCCGTGGCCGAGGGCCCGGTCGCGACGACCATGACCCCGGAGAACCTCCGCCGCGCCTACGGCGGCGACATGGGCGCCGCGGTCGGCGCCGCCGCCGGCACCGGCGAGGACGAGGGGACCCCGTGGGCTGGCTGATCGACCTCCTCCCCCTCTCCTACACCGACGCGGTGGTGGTCTGGGGGGCGGCGGTCCTCGGTGTCGCGGCGGGTGTCCTCGGGGCCTTCGCCGTCCTGCCCGGGCGCAGCCTGGTGGGGGACGCCCTCGCCCACTCGGCCCTGCCCGGCGTCGCCATCGCCTTCCTCGTCACGGGCGCCAAGGACCCGGCCTCGCTCCTCGTGGGCGCCGCCATCGCGGGCCTCATCGGCGCGCTGATGATGGTCGGCATCGAGCGCACCAGCCGCATCCGGCCGGACGCCGCGATCGGGGTCGTGCTGTCCAGCTTCTTCTCGCTCGGCGTCGTCCTGCTCACCTACATCGGGAGCACCGGCGACGCGCAGCAGGCGGGCCTGGAGACGTACCTGTTCGGCCAGGCGGCCGGCCTGCTGGAGCAGGACGTTCAGGTGATGGCGATCCTGGCCGCCGCCGCCGTGGCCATCGTGGCGATCGGCTTCCGCCCGCTGAAGGTGAGCGTCTTCGACCGCGCGTTCGCCGCCTCGGTCGGCCTGCCGGTGCGCGTGCTGGAACTGCTGACGACCGCCCTGCTGGTGGTCGCGATCGTCATCGGGCTGCGCGCCGTCGGCGCCATCCTGATGGTGGCGATGCTCATCGTGCCGACCGTCGCCGCCCGCCAGCTCACCCACCGCCTCGCGCTGCTGCTGCCGCTGGCCGGCGTCATCGGCGCGGCCGTCGGCGTGACCGGCGCGCTGCTGTCGTCGCGGGCCGAGGTCCCGACCGGCCCCGTCATCGTCCTCGTCGGCGTCCTGCTGGTGCTGGCGGCCGTCATGCTCGCCCCGGGCCGCGGCGTCGTGTGGCGCGCGGCCCAGCGGGCCCGCGAGCGCCGGGCGGCCCGGGCGAACGGCGTCCTCATCGACCTGGAGACCGCGCTCCACGCGGGTCCCCCTCCCACGGAGGCCGAGCTCGCGCTGGCCGCGGCCCGCCCCCGCCGCGACGTCCATCGCGGGCTGCGCGACCTGGACCGCGCCGGCCTGATCGTGCGCGAGGACGGCCGGGTGCGGCTCAGCGAGCCCGGCGCCGCCGCCGCGCACGCCGCCCTGGAGCGGCGGCGCCTGTGGTCGGTGTGGCTCGAGCACGGCTGGCGCCTGGACATGGGCGACGCCCGCGAGCCCGACCCGCGCGACGTGCGCGGCAGCCTGGGCGACGACCTCACGGACCGCCTCCTGGCCTTCGAGGGGGGCACCCGGTGAGCGACGCCCTCGCCATCATCCTCACGGCCGGCCTGACGGCCACCGCCTGCTGCCTGCTCGGGCCGTTCCTGGTGCTGCGCCGCGTGGCGCTCATGGGGGACGCCGTGTCCCACGCCGTGCTGCCGGGCATCGTCCTCGCGTTCCTCATCTTCCACACCCGCGCCCCGCTGGTCGTGGTGATCGGCGCGGCCCTGTTCGCGATCGTCTGCGTGCTGGGGATCGAGGCCCTGCGCTCGACCGGGCTCGTGGCGAGCGACGCGGCCATCGGCCTCGTGTTCCCGGCGCTCTTCGCCCTCGGCGTGCTCGGCATCCAGCAGTTCGCCGACGACATCCACCTGGACCTCGACTCCACGATCTACGGCGAGATCGCCTTCACGCCGTTCCGCACCCTCGAGATCGGCGGCGTCCTGTTCGTGCGCTCCATCGTGATCATGGGCGTCGTCGCCGCCATCAACCTGCTGCTCGTGACGCTGCTCTGGAAGGAGCTCAAGGTCACGAGCTTCGACCCCGAGTTCGCGCGCACCATCCGGATCTCCCCGGCGTGGCTGTCGCGCCTGCTGCTCGTGGCCGTCGCCGTCACCGCCGTCACGGCCTTCGAGGCGGTGGGCGCGATCCTGGTCGTGACCCTCGTCATCGTCCCCGCCGCGGCGGCCTACCTGCTGACGGACCGGCTCGTGGCCATGGTCGCGCTGGCGGTCGCGATCGGCTGGGTCAGCGCCGTGGCGGGCTACTACGGGGCGATGGAGATCGACGCGAGCATCGCCGGCGCGATGGGCCTCGTCTCCGCGGCGGTCTTCGCGATCGCCCTGCTCGCCGCCCCGCGGTACGGCCTGCTGGCGCGGGGCG
Organism: Thermoleophilia bacterium; assembly: GCA_050249835.1. Lineage (GTDB taxonomy): Bacteria > Actinomycetota > Thermoleophilia > Miltoncostaeales > Miltoncostaeaceae > Miltoncostaea. Next base: position 159,566 of record JBFWPT010000002.1, on the reverse strand, counting down.
TGCGCCGCGTGCGAAGCCGCCGGGCGGTGGCGGCGTGACCGCCCGCAGCCTGCGCGCCGCCCTCGCCGTGCTGCTGGCCGCGATTGTCGCGCTGCTCGCCGGCTGCGCGGCCGACGCGGCGACCCCCGACGACGTCTCGGGCCGCACGATGCGGGTCACCGCCACGACCAACTTCATCAGCGACCTCGCGGCGGTGATCGGCGGCGACCGGGTGGAGGTCACGGACCTCATGGCCCCGGGCGTCGACCCCCACCTCTACAAGGCCAGCGCCGGCGACGTGGAGGCGCTGAGGGAGGCGGACATCGTCTTCTACGGCGGGCTGGAGCTGGAGGGGCGCATGACCGACCTGCTCGACGAGCTGGGCGAGACGCGCCCGACCGTCGCCGTGACGCGCGACATCCCCGAGGGACTGCTGCACAAGCCGAGCGAGTTCGAGGGCAAGTTCGACCCGCACGTGTGGTTCAGCGTGCCGCTGTGGGAGCGGACGGTGCGGACCGTCGCCGAGGCCTACGCCGAGCGCGACCCCGACCACGCCGCGGGGTACCGCGAGCGGGCCGAGGCGTACCTGGTGGAGCTGCGCGCGCTGGACGCCGAGGTGCGCGACCGGCTCGCGGCCGTCCCGGAGCGGTCCCGGGTGCTCATCACCTCCCACGACGCCTTCGGCTACTTCGGCGAGGAGTACGGCTTCGACGTCGTCGCCATCCAGGGCGTCTCCACCCAGACGCAGGCGACCACCTCCGACATCGAGCGGGTGGCCGGGGTCATCGCCGACCGCGGCGTGAAGGCCGTGTTCGTCGAGTCGGCGGTGTCGCCGCAGACGATCGACGCCGTCGTGGCCGCGGCGCGCCGCCGGGGCCAGGACGTGCGCGTGGGCGGAGAGCTCTTCGCCGACGCCGCCGGCGACGAGGGCACGCCCGAGGGCACCTACATCGGCATGGTGCGCCACAACGCCGAGCTGATCGCCGCCGGCCTGCGGTAGTCCAGCGGCGGGGCCCCCGCCCCTCTGCCCGAGCCGGGGCCCCGCCGCACCTTGGTCAGTCCGCGTCCCCGGGGGGGTCGGTGAGGTCCTCCCCGTCGCGCCGTACGCGCAGGGCCCCCGCGAGGACGAGGGTCATGAGCGGCACGCCTGTGCCGCCGCCCTCCGCCGCGGACCGGTTGGCCGTGTGGTTCGTCTCGGGCGCCATGTGGGTCTCCCTCCCGTCGTGGCGTCACAGGACGGTTCCCAGTGTGGAGCGGCCGCGGGACCGGATGTATCGACATGCGGCCAGAAACGGCCGCGCGCGTGCCTACGTGTGGTACTCGGCGTTGATGGTTATGTAGGAATGGCCGAGGTCGGAGACCCAGATGGCGGCCTCCGCGCCGCCCCGGCCCAGCCCGACCTCCAGGTCGTACTCCTCGCGGTCGAGCACCGCGAGGGCGCCCTCGTCGCCGAAGGGCACGCCGTCGACCGACACCTCCGGCTCGGCCACCGCGCCCGCCGCGCCTGCGAGCGCCTGGCCCACGGCCTGGGAGATGCGCCCCCAGTTGGGGTCGCGGCCGTTGATCGCGGTCTTCACCAAGGAGGACTCCCCCACCGCGCGCGCCACGCGCTCCGCCTCGGCCTCGTCGCGGGCGCCCCGCACCACGACCCGCACGGCGTGCTCGGCCCCCTCCCCGTCCTTGACCATCTGGATCGCCATCCAGCGGCAGACGGCCGCGAGCGCCGCGGCGAACAGGTCGCGGTCGGCGCCGGCCAGGACCGGGCCCTCCCCCGCGGCCATCACCAGCAGCGTGTCCGAGGGGCTCATCTGGGCGTCCACGCTGATGCGGTTGAACCCGCCGGCGGCCGCGGCCGCGGTCATCGCCTGGAGGTCGGCCGGGGCGAGCGCCGCGTCGGTGGTGACATAGGCGAGCATCGTCGCCATGTCGGGCCGGATCATCCCGGCGCCCTTCGCCGCGCACCCGATCGTCACGGTGCCCGACGACAGCGCCAGGGTGAACGCCCCGCCCTTCGGCGCCCGGTCGGTGGTGCAGATGGCCGCGCCGAAGTCGGCGCCGCCGTCCGGCGACAGCGCGGCCGCGGCGGCGTCGATGCCCGCCCCGGCGATCCCCATGTCGATACGGTCCCCGATCGTGCCCGTGCTGCAGACGGCCACCTCGCCGGGATCGAGCCCGATGAGCGCCGCCGCCCGGGCGGCCATGGCGTGCGCGTCCTCCACCCCGGGGGATCCCGTGGCCGCGTTGGCCGTGCCGGCGTTGACCACCACGGCCCGCAGGCGCGCCGTGTCGAGGGAGCGGGTGCGGCGGACGGGCGCCGCGGGCAGGGCGCTGGTGGTGTCCACGTAGGCGGAGGCCACCGGGCCGAGCGCCCGCAGGATGCCGAGGTCCCGGGCGCCGGACGCCTTCAGCCCGCAGGCCACGCCCGCCGCGACGTACCCCGGAGGGCTCGTGACCGACCCACCCGGCAGCGGCGCGAGCCCGTCCGGCGCCGCGATCCAGTCGTCGCGCAGTACCGGCGGGAACCTGCTCAGAGCAGGCCCTCCGTCTCCGGCAGCCCCGCCATCAGGTTGAGGTTCTGGACCGCCTGGCCGGCCGCGCCCTTGCCGATGTTGTCGATGACCCCGAAGGCCGTCACGCGCCCGCCGCCGCGCGGGTCGGCCACCGGGTGCACCTGCGCGTAGTTCGTGCGCTGCACCGCCCGCATGCCGGGCGCGGCCTCGACCACCTCCACGAAGGGGTGATCCGCGTAGAAGGCCCGGTACATCTCCAGGAGGTCGTCCGGGTGCGGGGCGTCCCCGTCGAGGCGCGCGTAGCAGGTGGACAGCAGGCCCCGGTCCACGGGGACCAGGTGCGGCGTGAAGGTCACCTCCACGCCCAGCTCCTGCTCGATCTCGGGCGTGTGCCGGTGCGCGTAGACCTTGTACGGCGTCACGTTGTCGGCGGCCGACGAGAAGTGGACCGTCGCCGTGGGCGTGCGGCCGGCGCCGCTCACCCCGGTCTTGGCGTCGATGACCACGTCGGCCAGCCGGCCCCGGAGGGGCAGCAGGGCGAGGATGCTCGCCTCGGGGAAGCACCCCGGGTTGGCGACGACCCGCGCGGCGCGGATGGCGTCGCGGTACCGCTCGGGCAGGCCGTAGACGGCCTCGGCGAGCAGGTCGGGGCGGGGGTGGGCGAACCCGTAGACGGCCGGGTAGAGGTCCGGGTCGCGCAGCCGGTGGTCGGCCGAGACATCGAGCACCCGGGCCCCCCGGTCCACCAGCTCCGAGACGAGGGCGGCCGACTCGGCGTGCGGGTAGGCGACGGCCACCAGGTCGCCGGACGCGACCGAGGCGACGTCGGGGGCCTCCAGGACCTTCGCGACGCGGTACTCCGGCGCCACGTCCACCAGGCGGCGGCCCGCGTCGCCGCGGGCGGTGATGACCCCCAGCTCCAGCGACGGGTGCCGGTCGACGAGGGCGGCGAGCTGCGCGCCGGCGAAGCCGGCGGCGCCGAAGACGTGGACCGTCGCGGCCGCCACGCTCAGCCCCTCAGCCGGGCGCCGCGCCCGGCGAGCGCGTCGCGCACCCGCGCGACCGCGCCGTCGATCTCCTCGTCGGTCAGCGTGCGCCCGGGATCGGCCAGGTGCAGGCGCAGGGCGAGGGAGACGTGCCCGGCCTCCACCTGCTCACCGGCGTAGCGGTCGAACACGGTCACGTCCCGGACGAGCGGGGCGCCGGCGTCGGAGGCGGCGTCCACCAGATCCGCCGAGGGGATGCCCTCGGCCACCACCAGCGCCAGGTCGCGCGTCGACACCGGCACCGTCAGCAGGTCCTCGTAGACCGGGGAACCCGGCGCCGCGGCCAGCAGGGCGGCGAGGTCGAGCACGACCGCGCCCACCGGCCCGGCGACGTCGAAGGCCCGCAGCACCAGGGGATGCACCTCGGCCGCCCAGCCCACGGGCCCGCCGCCGGCCACGAGGCGGGCCTGGCGCACCGGGTGGAAGTAGGGCGCGGCGTTCGGCTCCACGCGCGGGCGCACGCCGGCGGCCCGCGCCAGGGCGAACGCGAGGCCGGTGGCCGTGTGGACGTCCACGGGCCGGGGCGCGCCGCGCCAGCCGTCGGCGCCGACGCGGCCGAACTGCACAGCGGCCAGCCAGGTGCGCTCGTCGGCCATCCCGTCCGCGGCGGGGGCGTAGGTGCGGCCGATCTCGAAGAGCCCGCCGTCGGTGCGCTGGTGGTGCTGGTTGCGCGCGACCGCGCGCAGCAGGCCGGGGAGCATCGACCGGCGCATCACGGCCATCTCGGCGCTCATCGGGTGGTCCATGCGGACGACGTCGCGGCGCGGGTCGTCCGGCGCCATCCGCAGCAGGTCGGCGTCGCCCTCGGGCACCTGCCGGTAGGTGATCGCCTCGGACAGGCCCATGTCCGCGGCCAGCCGCGCCAGGCGCCGCTCCAGCTCCTGGGCCGGCGTCAGGCGCCCGTTGCCCACGAGGCGCGGCAGCACGGCCGGGATGTCGTCCAGGCCGCGGATGCGCCCGACCTCCTCGATGAGGTCGGCCTCGCGGGTGAGGTCGGCGGCCCGCTCGAACGGGATCGCGGCGGTCAGGGCGTCGTCGCCTGGCGTCACCTCCAGCCCGAGCCGGGTGAGGATCGCCTCCGACTCGGCCGGCGGGACCTCCACGCCCAGGATGCGCGGCACGCGCGCGTGGCGCATCGTGACCGGCGCGGGCGGGTCCTCGGGGACGAGCGCGTCCAGCGTGCCGGGCACCATCCTGGCCCCGCACAGCTCCACCAGCATCCGGCTCGCGATGGACATGGCCCGCGGCGGCAGCCCGCGCGGCAGGCCCTTCTCGAAGCGGCCGCTCGACTCGGTGCGGAGCCCGAGGCGCAGGGAGGCGTCGAGGATCGCGGGCCCGTCGAAGGTCGCGGCCTCCAGCAGCACCCGGGTGGTGCCGGCCGAGACCTCGGCGAACTCGGCGCCGAAGATCCCGGCGATGACGGCCGGCCGCTCGGCGTCGCAGATCGCGAGCATCGAGGGGTCCAGCACGCGCTCCTGGCCGTCGAGGGTGGTGATCGGCTCGCCCTCCCCCGCCCGGCGCACCACGATCGTCGCCCCCGCGACGTTGTCGAGGTCGAACGCGTGCAGGGGCTGCCCGGTGAGCAGCATCACGTAGTTCGTCACGTCGACGACGTTGGAGATGGCGCGCATCCCCGCCGCCTCCAGGCGCGCCCGCAGCCAGGCCGGCGACGGGCCGACGACCACGTCCGTGAACACCCGCGCCATGTAGCGGGGGCAGAGGTCGGGCGCCTGCACGTCCAGGGTCGCGTGGTCCGCGACGGTGCCGGGGCCCTCGGCGGGCGGGTCCGACTCGTCGAGCGGGGCGAGCGGCGCCCCGGTGACGGCGTGCACCTCGCGGGCGACGCCGTAGACGGCGAGGCAGTCCGGGCGGTTGGAGGTGATCTCCAGCTCCAGGACCGTGTCGGCCAGGGGCAGGACGTCGGCGAGCGGGGTGCCGGGGGCGGGGCCCTCGTCGAGCACCATGATCCCGTCCGACTCCGCCGACAGGGCCAGCTCGGCAGCGGAGAGGATCATCCCGCGGCTCTCCACCCCGCGCAGCTTCGCGACCCCGAGGGGCTTCTCCGCCCCCGGCAGCAGGGCCCCGGGCAGGGCGACCCCGACGGTCTGGCCGGCGGCGACGTTGGGCGCGCCGCACACGATCCCCGCGGGCTCCGCGCCGCCCAGGTCCACCGCGCACACGCGCAGGCGGTCCGCGTTCGGGTGCTGCTCCGCCGAGATGACCCGGCCCACGCGGAAGTTGCCGAGGTTCCCGTTCGCCGACGGCACGCCGACGACGTGGACGTCCTCCACGAGCGTCCCGCTGCCCGACAGCCGGCGCGCGAGCACCGCGGGGTCGGGACCCGTGTCGACGTGGTCCCGGAGCCAGCCGAGGGGCACCCTCACGCGAACTGCTCCAGGAAGCGCAGGTCGTTCTCGAAGAAGAGCCGCAGGTCGGGGACGCCGAACCGGATCATCGCGATGCGGTCGAGGCCGCAGCCGAAGGCGAAGCCGGTGTACCGCTCCGCGTCGATGCCGGCGTGGGCCAGGACGTTCGGGTCCACCATCCCGGCGCCCGCCAGCTCGAGCCAGCCGGGGCGGCCGTGCTTGTCCGTGTAGGACACCTGGACGTCCACGGACGGCTCGGTGAACGGGAAGAAGTGCGGCTGCAGCAGGATCTCCCGGTCGCGGCCGAGCAGCTCGCGGAAGAAGTGCAGCATCGTGCCCTTGAGGTGCGCGAGGGTGAGGCCCTCGTCGACCGCCAGGCCCTCCATCTGGTGGAACATCGGGCTGTGCGTCGCGTCGATGTCGTCGCGCCGGTACACCGCCCCGGGGGCGACGAGGTAGATCGGGGGCTCGGACGTCTGCATCTCGCGCACCTGCACCGGGGAGGTCTGCGTGCGCAGCAGCCGGTCCGGGCGGCCCTGGATGTAGAAGGTGTCGCTCGCCGAGCGCGAGGGGTGCCCGGCGGGCGTGTTGAGCGCGGTGAAGACGTGCCACTCGGTCTCCACCTCGGGGCCGTCGGCCACGCGGTAGCCGAGCCCGAGGAGGATGTCCTCCATCTCCTGCCGGATCTGGGTGATCGGGTGCAGCGCGCCCAGCGGGTGCGGGTCGCCGGGGAGGGTGACGTCGGTGGTGTCGCGCTCCAGCGCCGCGCCCATCTCCTCGGCCTCGAGGGCCTCGGTGCGCGCGGCGAGCGCCTCCTCGACGGCGCGCCGGGCGAGGTTGCCCTCCTTGCCCACCCGGCCGCGGTCCTCCGGCGGCAGGCCGCCGATGCCGGCGAGCAGCGTCGCCAGCGGGCTCTTGCGCCCGGTGTGGTGGACGCGGGCCTCCTCGAGCTCCGCGAGCGAGCCCGCCGCGGCGACGGCGGCGAGGGCGGCCTGCTGGATCTGCTCGATGCCGGGGTCGCTCATCGGCCGGTGAGGCTATCCGACGCGGTCGCGCGCTGACGCGCCATCTCCGCGAGCAGCGCCGCGCCCGCCGCCGAGACGTTGAGGGACTCCGCGCCGGGCGCCTGCGGGATGGTCACCCGGGTCACCGGGAGGGCGTCGCCGAGCGCATCGAGGGCCGGGCCGAGGCCGCTGCGCTCGGCGCCCAGGGCGAGGACGAGGGGCCCGGTGAGGTCGGCCTCCCAGGGGGCGGCGCCCCCGCGCGGCACGGCCGCGAGCACGCCGAAGCCCTCGCGCGTGGCGAGGTCCCCCGGGGCGACGCCCTCCAGGATCGGCAGCGTGAAGGTGGAGCCCATCGCGGCCCGGACCGCCCGCGGGTGGAAGGCGTCGGCCGAGCCGGGCCCCAGGGCGAGCCAGTCGGCGCCGAGGGCGGCGGCCGTCCTCACCAGGGTCCCCACGTTGCCGGGGTCGGCGACGCCGGCGAGCCAGACGCCCGGCGAGGGCGGGAACCGGACGTCGCGGAACGACCGCACGGGCGGCTGGGGCAGGATGGCGATGACGCGCGGCGCGGCGGCGAGGCCGCTGGCCCCGGCCATGAGCTTCGGGGGCACGCGGTACCGCTCGGCGAGGCCGTCGGTCGCGGCCAGGCGCGGGTCGTCGGCCTGCAGCCGCTCCTCGTCGAACAGCAGCGCGACGGGCCGGACGCCGTGCGCGAGCGCGGCGTCGACCAGGTCCTCGCCCTCGGCGACCAGCAGCCGGCGCTCACGCCGGACCTTCTTCGCCTGGAGCGCCCGGGCGAGCTGCAGCGCGGGGTTGCGCGGCGAGCTCGCCAGGCGGAGGTGCCGGTCAGGCGTTGACCGGCACCTTCTCTCGTGCGGCGCGGGCGCGGTCGCACAGCGACGCGAACGCGGCGGGCTCGTGCGTGGCCAGCTCGGCGAGGATCTTGCGGTCCAGCTCGACCTCGGCCAGCTTGAGGCCGTGGATGAGCTCGCCGTAGGTGAGGCCGTTCTCGCGGGCCGCGGCGTTGATGCGGGCGATCCACAGGCGGCGGAAGTCGCGCTTGCGCACCCGGCGGTCGCGGTAGGCGTAGCGCAGGGAGCGCTGGACCTGCTCCTTCGCGCGCTTGTAGGAGGAGTGCTTGGTCCCCCAGTAGCCGCTCGCCTCCGCGAGGACCTTGCGCCGCTTCTTGCGGGCGGCGACGGAACGCTTCACACGGGCCATCGGGCTACCTCTTCCCCAGCAGTCGCTTGACGCCGGGCACCATCTCGGGGGCCAGCTCGGCCTCCTTCGAACGGTCGCGCTGCTGCTTGCCCGACACCTTCTCCAGGTTGTGACGCAGGCCGGCCCGCTGGAAGCGGATCTTCCCGGTCCCGGTGGTCCGGAAGCGCTTCGCGGCGGACTTGCGTGTCTTCGTCTTGGGCATGCGTGATTCCTCGGAGGGCTGTCGGACCGGCCCGACACATTAGACGACTCGCACCGGCGGTGCGAGGCGGGGGAGCTAGGAGGTGGTCGCCTCCGCCTCGGCGGTGACCTCGTCCGCGACCTCCGCAGGGGCCTCGGCGGGGGCCCCCGCGGACGGCTCGGCCGCGACGCCCTCCTCGGTGGATCCGGGGGGCGGTGGGTTCTTCACCGGGGCGAGCATCATGACCATGTTGCGGCCGTCCAGGTTCGGGCGGCTCTCGACGATGGCCAGGTCCTTCAGCTCCTCGGCCAGCTTGAGGAGGATGGCCTCGCCGCGCTCGGGGTGCATGAGCTCACGGCCGCGGAACATGATCGTGATCTTGACCTTGTCCCGGTGGCGCAGGAACCGCTCGACGTGCCCCTTCTTGGTGGCGTAGTCGTGCGGGTCGATCTTCGGCCGGAACTTGATCTCCTTGATGGTGATCGTGCTCTGGTGCCGTCGCGCCTGCTTGGCCTTCTGCTCCTGCTCGTACCGCCACTTGCCGTAATCCATGATCCGGCAGACGGGCGGGCGCGCGTCGGCGGCCACCTCGACGAGGTCGAGGCCGGCGTTCGCGGCGATCTCCTGTGCCCGAGCGAGGGGCACGACGCCACGGTTCTCCCCATCGGCGTCGATGAGCCGCACGGACTCGGCTCGGATCGCGTCGTTGATCCGGGTCGAGGGGCCGGCGGGCGGACGAGTGTCTGGACCGCGCCTAGGTGGCAAACATCACCCTGACGGGACTCAGACGGGACCCCCGGCGCACGGCCGGCGGCGCGGCATGCCGCGACGGGGCGTGGTGAGGATGAGAGGGGTCGTGTCCATGGTTCGGGGCTCGCCGGGGCGAGTCGGGAGACAATAGCAGGGGACCCCGGCCGTCGAGCCCGCGGGGCGCGAGATGGCACGGCACCGGGTCAGTACCCCGCGGGCGTGACGACGAACTGCCGCAGCACGAGATCCCGGTAGGTGACCGGGCCGCGGGGGCCGGGCACGTGGTCCACGTTGATCCCGGTCTCCGGGGCGCCGAGCAGCTTGAAGCCGTCGAGCAGCCGGGTGGTCGCGTTCCAGAACGCGCCGGTGCCCGAGTAGGCGCTCAGGAACTCCTCCGCCGCGGCGCGGTCCTCCGTGACGATGCCGGCGGCGAGGCCGGAGGTCTCGGCGTCGGCGATCGCGGCGGCCTCGGCGGGGCCCGCGACGGGCGCGAGGGTGACGGTGGCCTCTCCCCCCTCCTGCAGCGCCCACTCGATCCCGAGCGGGTGCCCGTGCGGGGGCAGCGACGGGTGGATGCCCAGGCGCGTGAGAACCTCCTCGACGCGCGGCACCAGGTCGACCCACAGCGGGGCGGCGATGAGGAGCAGGTTGAGGCGGTTGCACACGCCCAGGCGGTCGAGGCTCGCCTCGACGAGGGCGAGGGCGCGGTCCTGGTCGGCGGCGTGATCGATGTAGAGGACCCCGCCGCCCTCGGCGTGGGCGAGGGTGCGCACCCCGTGGGCGGCGGCCTCGCGGGCGAGCGACGCGGTGGTCTCGCCGCTGCCGCGCAGGATCACCAGCGGGATGAGGCGCGGGTGCGCCACGAGGGCGCGGGCGGCCTCGCGGTCCGGCGTGCGGACGATCTGCACGGCGTCCGGGTCGAGGCCGGCCTCCGCGAGGGCGGGGCCGATGACCTCGCCGTGGAGGGCGAGGGCGGAGCCGAGCGCGGCGCCACCGGTGCGCAGCACCCCGGCGTTGCGGGACTTCACGAGCTGCGAGGCGACGTCCACGGTCACGTTCGGCCGGGCCTCGTAGTTGGCGCCGATGACCCCGACGGGGCGGCGGCGCTCCTCCATCACCAGGCCGTCCGGCAGCGGGCGGGTGGCGACGGTGCCGGCGACGTGGTCGAGGCCGGCGAGCTCCGCGATCTGGGCGGCCATCGCCGCGATGCGCCCCTCGTCGAGGCGGAGGCGGTCGATCATGGCCGGGGCGAGGACGCCCTCGGCGGCGGCGACGTCGGCGGCGTTCGCCTCGAGCAGCGCCGCGGCGCGGCCGGTGAGGCGACGGGACATGCCCTCGAGCGCGGCATCGACGGCGGCGTCGGATGCCGCGCGGAGGGACGGGTGGGCGGACGAGGCCGCGCGTCCGGCGCGGAGGACCTCGTCGTGGGGATCGGCGCTCACGGCGCCTCCCGGGGAGCGGTCACGACGCGCGCGACCCGTCGCCCGACGGGCCGCGCGCCTCGGAGCCTGCTGCGGGGATGGACCCCTACTTCTTGCCGCCGGCGACGGCCTCCTTGAGCACGGCGCCCGGCGTGAAGCGGGGCACGGTGCGCGCCGGGATCTGGACCTTCTTCGACGGATCCTGCGGGTTCACGCCCGTCCGGGCAGCACGCTGGGACACGGAGAACTTGCCGAACCCGGCGAACGCGACGTCCTCGCCAGACTTCAGGGCCTCCTGGATCACGTCGAGCACGGCCTGGACCGCGCGGCCGGCCTCGGCGCCGCTCATGTCGCCCTTCGCGGCAACCCTGCTGACGAACTCGGTCTTGTTCACTGCAGACCCCCATTGGCTCGTTGAGTGCGGACGCAGGCTTGCCCGCGCGAGCAACCTAGCAGCGGGGACGGACGAAATCGGCGTCCCCGTGGGGTTTTGCCACGGTCCGGCCCGCGATCCGACACCCGCTCGGGTACCCCCGCCCCGGACGCCGAAACGCCCGCCCACCCCGCCCGATCCCAGAAAACCGCCCGGTTGCGGGAGAAAACCCAGACGACGGACGCCCCCTCCCACCCACGACCACCCCCGGCTCACGACGATCCGTACATGGCTGTCGTCGCCCGGATCCGTCCCGTTCGGCGCAACGGGTCCCCTTTCCGAGGGTCCGAAGGCCCCTGGGGAGGCCGCGGAAGGGCTTGAAGCCGGCGAATCCCCAATGCGGGGACCGCGAGCCGCCGGGAACCGGAACCCGGGCCGAGACGCCCGGGCGCCAGTCCCGGTGTCGGCATGTTCCATTTGGGTGGTGCCAGTCGCCCCGATTGCGACATCCCCCGGCACACCTGGGGCGCACACCCGTCACCACCCGGTGTCGCGCCGCGAGGCCCAAGCGGGCCACGCTCTCGGGGATGGCACGCAGCCTCTACAAGGGGGAGAACCTCGGATCCCTCCCGCCCTGCGCGATCTGCGTCGGCAAAGGATGGGGCAAGCGGGCCGAGGTGCATCTTCCCTGTGGGGTCCGGGTCTGGCTGTGTGAGGCCCACCGATCCGCCGAGTTCATGACGTCCCGCGTCGGCCGGGATCTGGTCGTCAGCTTGATGCATGTCTGGCGGGGGACGGGCTGCTTCACCCGGGCCCGGTCACGGGCCCTGGACATCCATCAGCGGCGCCTCACCGGGCCGCCGCCGGAGCGGGAGCGGCCGGGGTCGTATGCCTGGCCGGAGCTCCGTCAGGAGGCGGAGGCGGCGTGGGCATCGGGGGAGCGGCCCGCGACCGTGGTCAACCGCCTCCGCCAGAGGGCCGCCCTGGGGGAGGCCCGGGCGCCGTCGGTGCGGACGATGCAGCGGTGGTTCCGGGAGGGCCGCTGGCTCACCGACCCCGGCGGAGGCCCCGCCAGACCCCCCACGCCTCCCCGCCCTCCCTCACCGCCCGACGAGGCGGATGACGGCGCAGTCGGGCCGTCCTCCGGGCCCGGCGACGACCTTCGTGGCGACGCAGAAGCGCAGGGTGCCGCGGTGGACGGCCCGGGGGACCCGCCAGCGCACGGAGTACTCGAGGTCCGACCGGGCGGGGCCGGCGCCGGTGTGGAGCCGGGCGACGACCCGGTTGCCGGCCCGGATGACGATCGACTCCCGGGTCGTCTGGCCGGCACCGAGGAGGCGGTACCGGAGCCGGGCCGCCCCGCCGCGCCGGGCGCGGCCGTCGAGGGCGATCACCCGTGGAGCCGAGCGCGCCGTCCGCACGGGCGCCACGGCGATGGCGCCGGTGACGACCGGCGCCGCCAGCACCCCGTCCACCCAGGCCGCGATCGCGGTGACCCGGGTGTAGACACCGGGACGCCCCGGGCGCCCGCAGCCGGAGCCCCAGCTCGTGACGCCGATCAGGAGGCCCGCGCCGTCGCGAAGCGGCCCGCCGCTGTCGCCCGTGCAAGTGTCCACACCGCCCTCCGGCCGCCCGGCGCAGATCGCCAGGCCGCGCGAGTACGCGCCCCCCAGCATCCGCTCGCAGGCCGCCGACGCGAACGCCGTCACCGGCGCCGACAGCAGGGCCGCGGAACCCAGGGCGTCTCCCTCGGAGCGCGCCCCCCACCCGGCGATCTCGGCCGGCCGGTCGGCGTCGGGGTCCTGACCGGGCCGCGCCATCGCCGCGGGCGGCGACGATGAGGGCCGCGCCAGCGTCACCACCGCCACGTCCGGGCCCTCGCCCGGCGCCCGGTACGCCGGGTGCACGCGGACGCCCGCCACGGGGATCCGGTCCCCGGAGGCCGCGAGATCGCTCGTGCCCGCCAGCACCTCGATCGCGGAGGGCGGCAGCGGGCTCAGGCCGTCCTCGCCCACCACGCAGTGGGCCGCTGTCAGCACGGCGGACGGAGCGACCAGCGTGCCTCCGCACGACGCCCCGATGGCGGCGGCATCCGCGCCGGCGGGCAGCAGGGCCACGATCGAGGGCCACGCACCCGTCGGCGCCGCCGCCCCGCCCACCACGTTCGCCGAGACCGCCGGCCCGTCGTGGGCCGCCACCGGCACCGCGAGGGCCGCGACGACCAGCGCCACCAGGCCGGGACGGAGAAAGCGGATCGGTGCCATGGGACCACGGTGCGGACCCGGCGCCCCCACCACAAGGGCCCCGTGAGAACCCTCTACGGAACCTGTCCCGAGCGCTCAGCCCACCGCCGGGGCGCGTCGATCCACATGGGGTGAGTCCCCTCCGCCGATCCGCCCTGCGCGGACACGCCGCCGCGGTGGCGCTCGTGGCCGTCACCGTCGCGGTCGGATGCGCCGTGCTCGTGGCGCCCCTCTGGACGGAGGAGTCCCAGCTCACGTGGCTCCTGCAGGCCCTCGCGCAGGCCGTCGCCGCGGTCGCGTGCCTCCGGGCCACGCGCGTCGCCGAGGGCGGCGGCCGGGCCGCCTGGGCACTGCTCGGCATCGGCCAGGCCATCTGGAGCGCCACCAACGCGGCCCTCGCCGTCGCGCTGCTCGCGGGGGCGGACATCCCGGAGGTCAGCGTCTTCGACGCGGCCTGGCTCATCTACTACGGGCCGACCCTCCTGGCGGTCATCGTCTTCTACGGCGTCATGCAGCCCGAGCCCGGCTGGCTCGGCATCATCGATGCGCTCGTCCTCACCGCGGGCGCCGCCGTGCTGGCCTGGACCCTGGTGCTCGTCCCGATCGCCGAGGCGGCCGGGGGCGGCACGGCCGACACCCTCGTCAACTCCCTCTACCCGGGCCTCGACCTCCTCGGACTCTCGATCGTCGGCTGGATCACCATCCGCCGCCGGGCGACCCCCCGCTGGACCGTGGGCCTCGCCGCCTTCTTCGGCCTGAGCGTCCTCGCGGGGGTCTTCTACCTCGACGCGGCCCTCGCCGAGCACCCCCTCACCGCCGGCGCCTCCGGCCTGCTCTACACCCTCTCCTCCACCGCGCTGGTGGTCGCCGCGGACATGCGCCGCACCGGGGGCCGCCAGGCCCGGGCCACGGCCGGCGGCCACACGGTGCCGCCCGCCTGGAGCCAGCTCCTGCTGCCCGCCCTCGTCGTGCCGCTCGCCTGGGTCATCGGGACCGGCGGGCCGGCGGGCGTCGCCGCCCTCGCCGTCGTGCTGGCCGTCGTCGCCCGGCTCTCCTGGTCGCTCCTCGTGCTCGCCCGGCTCGGCGAGGCCCACGAGGCGCTGCTTCGCCGCGATCCGCTCACCGGCGCCCACAACCGGCGGTTCCTGGGGGAGGAGCTCGGCCGCCTCACCGCCCGTGCGGTGCGCTCGGGGGAGCCGCTCGCCGCCCTCGTCCTCGACCTCGACGGCTTCAAGGCCCTCAACGACACGCGCGGCCACGCCGCCGGCGACGCCTTCCTCAGCCGCCTCGTCTCCGAGATGCGCGTGCGCCTGCGCAGCGGCGACGTCCTGTGCCGCCAGGGCGGCGACGAGTTCGTCGTCCTCCTCCCCGCCACCGACGAGCAGGGGGCGTTGCTCCTGGCCCGCCGGATGCTCGACGCCGTCGAGGCGACGCGCCACGCCGTGGGCCTCGGCGTCCCCGTCGGCGGGTCCGCGGGCGTCGTCGCCGCCCGCGCGGACGGAGGGGTGCAGGAGCTCCTGCCCCGGGCGGACTCCGCCATGTACGCCGCCAAGTGGGCCGGCGGCGGCCGCGTGGTCGCCTGGCACGGCGGCCTCGACGCGATCCTGGCCGGCGGCGGACCGGGGGGCCCGGCCCTGCGCTGACCCGGCGGCGCGAGGGGCGCGGGCCCCGGCGTCGAATCCGGTCGGGGTGAGCGGAGCACCGGCATCGCCCCCCACCACGGCGACGGTCGTCGGCACCGGCGCGATGGGACCGGAGATCGCGGCCGCCCTCGCCGGGGCCGGGCTGCGCACCACCGTCGCCGGCAGGACGCCCGAGAAAGCCGCCGAGGCCGCGGGCCGCGCCCGGGGGCTGGCCGGGGGCGCGTCCGTCGGCGCCGCCGTGCTCGGGCCCGACGCGGTGGCCGACGTCGGCCTCGTGGTGGAGACGATCAGCGAGGACCCCGCCGCCAAGGCCGAGCTCCTCGGCCGCCTCGGCGCCTGGACCGCCCCGACGACCCTCGTCGCCACCAACACCTCGAGCCTCACGATCGGCGACCTCGCCGCGTCGCTGCCAGGCCCCGCCCGCTTCGCCGGGCTCCACTTCCTGAAGCCCGCCCACCTGACCGCGGTGGTGGAGGTCATCCCGGGGCCCGCGACCGCCCCCGCCACCACGACCTCGCTGGTGGAGCTGGCCGGGAAGATGGGCAAGACGCCGCTCGTCGTGCGGGCGGACGTTCCCGGGTTCATCTGGAACCGCATCCAGTTCGCCGTGCTCCGCGAGTGCCTCCACATGCTGGAGGCCGGCGTGGCCGACGCCGCCGACATCGACGCCGCCGTCGCCGACGGCCTCGCCCCCCGCTGGATGGCCGCCGGCCCCCTCGCCACCGCGGACCTCGGCGGCCTGCGCACCTTCGCGCTCGTGTCGGAGCAGCTGTTCCCCGCCCTGGCCGACACCCACGAGGTGCCGGACTCCCTCGCCCGCCCGGCCCGGGAGGGCGGCGCGCTCGCCCCCTGGACCGCCGAGGCCGGGCCCGCGGTCGCGGACCTGCGGGCGGACACGCTGGCGATGGGGCGCGAGGTCACCGCGCGCCGGAGGGCGCTGGGCGCGTGATCGCCCTCTCGGCGCACCTGGGGACGCTGTTCGGGGAGCTGCCGGCCCTGGAGCGGCCGGCCGCCGCGCGGGACGCCGGCTTCACGGCCGTCGAGGCCTGGTGGCCGCCCGCCGACGACCCGGGCGCCTGGATCGCCGCCGTCCGCGCCGCGGGCGTCACGGCGGTGCTGGTCAACGCCGACGGCGGCGACCTGGCGGCCGGCGAGCGCGGCTTCTGCAACGTGCCGGGGCGCGGCGACGAGGCCATCCAGGCCGCGGTCGCGGCCGCGACCGTCGTGCGCGCCTGCGGCGGTGAGGTCGTCAACCTGCTCGTCGGCCGCGTGGACGAGGGCCGCCGGGTGCGCGACCAGCTCGACATGGCCCGCGGGGTGGTCCGCGAGGCCGCCGACGAGGTCGGCCGGATGGGTGCCCGCATCGTCGTGGAGCACCTCAACGACCGGGATGTCGCCGAGCCCCTGCTGCCCACCCCGGCCGCCGCCGCGGCCTTCGTGCGCGGCGTCCGCCACGACCGGGTCTCGGTGCTGCTCGACGCCTACCACTGCGGCCGGATGGGCCTCGACCCCGCCGCGGAGGCCGCCGCGCTCGGCCCCCTGATCGGCCACGCCCAGTTCGCGGACCACCCCGGCCGCGGCGCGCCCGGCACCGGAGAGCTCGACCTCGCGGCCTTCGTGGACGCCCTCGGCCTGGCCGGATACGCGGGCCACGTGGGCCTGGAGTTCGTCCCCGCGGGCCCCACCCGCGAGGCGCTGGAGGGCCTGCCCATCCTGCGCTGAGGCTCAGGCCCCGCCGGGCGCGAAGACCAGCGTCACCGGGCCTCCACGGCCATCCCTCAGCCTCGCGTCGAGCCTGAGACCCGGCACGTCGAGCCGCGCGACCGAGGCCGGGTCGCGGGCGCCGGCCTCCAGCAGCGCCCGGGCGAGGGCGCCCTTCATCGCCTTGCCCCCGTGCCCCATCGCCCGGGGTCCGCCGGCGCCGCCCGTCATCAGATCGATCCGCAGGAGACGGGCCGGCCCCAGCGCATCGGGGTCGATCGCCGCGCGGTGCGCGGCGGGGAGCATGTCGATGATCCAGCCGGAGCCCGCCCGGGCCGCCACCAGGGGCGTCACCCGGGGCCGCCACCACGCGGCGAGCCCGCCGAGCGGGGGGACCCGGGCGCCCATGGACAGCCGGTAGGCGGGCAGCGGGTCGCCGGCGGCCGCCAGCCCCCACAACCCGGAGGGCACGAGCACCCAGGAGCGCAGGCGCCGCCGTGCGGCGGGGCTGAGCCCGCCGGGGTCGAGGGCCCCCCACACGACCCCGGTGTACCGCTCGGCCGCGGGCAGCGTGCCGGCCTCGTCCAGGGCGTCCCACTCGTCCAGGGCCCGGGCCAGGTGCGGCCCGCGCGCGCCGAGGAGGGCCGCCGCCTCCCCCTCCCCCGCCGCGAGCACGGCGCGCACGGCGTCGCGCACCGTGGCGCGGTCGCCGGCCAGCCCGGGGAAGGCGGTGGGCGCCGTCTCCCAGGGGGCACCCGCGCCGCCGGGGGCCTTGCCCTCGGAGGGCGGGAGCAGGACGACCGTGGCCACGGCGGGCGATCATGCCCGGCCCGACGGGCGGCTTCAACGCCCCACCCGGGCCTAGACTGCCGGTATGGCCTCCCGCGAGCTGCCGCAC
>JBFWPT010000002.1:130597-142133 GCA_050249835.1 Thermoleophilia bacterium | reverse complement strand
CTTGCCCTCGGAGGGCGGGAGCAGGACGACCGTGGCCACGGCGGGCGATCATGCCCGGCCCGACGGGCGGCTTCAACGCCCCACCCGGGCCTAGACTGCCGGTATGGCCTCCCGCGAGCTGCCGCACGTCGAGGTGACCGGCGGCGCCGAGCGCGAGGTGATGCCGGACGAGGTCGTGGTGACCGTGGAGATCCGGACGCCGACGCTCCCGCGCCCGGCCGATGCCCTGGCGGAGGGCATCGCCCGCCGCGGGCGGGTGCGCCCCGTGCTGGAGGGGCTCGACCGCGTACGGGTGTCGGACACGCGGGTGACCACGACGCCGGTCGAGCGTGAGGTCGAGAAGCCGGACCCGTACGGGGGCACGACGACACGCCGTGAGGTCGCGGGGCACCGCGGCGACTGCACCCTCCACGCGCGCGCCGAGGCCGGGGCGGCCGCCGTGCTGGTCGCCGCCGCCGGATCCCTGCCGGACGTGTTCCGCGTCCTCCCGCGTTTCGAGGTGTCACGCGCCCTGGCGCAGGCGACGACGCGGGAGCTGGAGCAGGAGGCGGTGCGCGACGGGCTGGAGCGCGCCGCCTCCCTGGCGCGGGCCGCCGGCGTGCGGGCCGGCGCGGTCCTGCGGATCGCCGAACCGGGCTCCCGCCACGACGACGGCATGGTCGTCTACAGCCGGATGGCCTACTCGGGCGCGCCGGGGGAGATCGACCCCGACGACATCGGCGAGCTGGTGCCCGAGCCGGAGGTGCTGTCGGCGCGCGTGCTGGTGACCGTGGCGCTGGAGCCCCCCGGCTGAACCGGGCCCGCCGGCTCCGGCCGGTGGTCGGAGTCGAGGTCGCAGGCCGCCACAAGGCGGGCGACGTGGGTCCAGGTGCCGGGCGCGCGGCCGGGGCGGATGCGCTCGCCGCAGGTGGCGCAGCGCGGTTCGGTGCCGTTCATGGCGTCAGCCTACGTCCCCCCGGGCCGGCGGGCCCGGGGGGACGTGGGCGCTCAGGGGGTCACCAGCTCGTGGGCTTGGTGGGCCGGTAGAGCCAGACGTCGAAGAAGTTGCCGAGGTCCTGTCCGCTCACCTGCTCGGACAGCGCGATGAAGTCGGCGGTCGTCACGTTGCCGTCGCGGTACCGCGCGTACCAGGTGCGCAGGATGCGGAAGAAGGCCGGGTCGCCGACCTTCACCCGCAGCGCGTGCAGGGTCATGCCGCCCCGCACGTAGGGGCTGGAGGCGAACAGGAACTGCGGACCGGGGAGCGCCGCCGGGGCGATGGTCCAGACGGAGCTCGTCGGCGGGCGGGCGAACTCCGCGTCGAACTCCGCCTGCGGGTCGATCTGGCCCGTGTGCTCCCCCCAGAGGGTCTCCGCGTAGGACGCGAAGCCCTCGTTGAGCCAGATGTCCGGCCAGACCGTGAGCGTGACCGCGTTGCCGAACCACTCGTGGGCGATCTCGTGGGCGACGGTCGATTCGGGCGGGGCGCGGTGGTAGTTCGCCTTCGTCTGGGTCTCGAGGGCATAGCCGACGTCGGGGGCGTCGTCCACGATGGCGCCGGTCGCGCTGAACGGGTACGGCCCGAAGGTCTGCTCGAAGAACGCCATCATCGCCGGGATCTTGGAGAGCGGCTCTGCGCTCGCCGCCGCCTGCGACGGGTCGACGGCCACGTAGCTCGGGGTCCTCCCCACCCTCGAGATCGTGAGGTCGAAGACGCCGAGGGTGGAGGTGGCGAGGTAGGGCGCCATGAGGTCGTCGGAGCGCCAGAGCCAGGTGGTCTTCCCCCTCGGCGCGTTGACCTTCGCGATCAGGCGCCCGTTGGCCATCGCCGTGATGCCCCTCGGCACCGTGACCGTGAAGCCGAAGGTGGCCTTGTCGCGCGGGTTGTCGTTGGCCGGGAACCAGCCTGGCGAGCCCTGGGGCTCACCGACGACGAACGCGCCGTCGGACGTGGGGATCCACCCCTCGCTCGACCCGTCCGGGTCGATGACCACGTCGGGGATGCCCCTGTAGGCGACGGTCACGAGGAAGGTCGCGCCCTTGCGGAGCGGCATGCGCGGCGTGATGACGAGCTCCTGGCCGTCGCGGGTGAAGATCGCCGCGAGGCCGTTGACCCGCACCGACGAGATCGCGAAGCCGCGCAGGTCGAGGTCGAAGCGCGACAGGGACTGGGTGGCCGTCGCCTTGATCACGGCGAGGCCGTCGAGCACGTCGGTGCCGGGGTCGTACCCGAGCACGAGGTCGTAGTGCTTGACGTCGTAGCCGCCGTTGCCCGCGAACGGGAAGAACGGGTCGCCGAGGCCGGGGGATCCGGGCTGGGGCGCCTCGGCCGCCGCGGCCGGCCCCGCCGCGAGCGCCGCCACCACCGCCGTCCCGGCGAGCGCGAGGCGCAGCCGTCTCCGTCGTGTCATGGCGTCTCCCCTCGTGATGGGTGCGCCCGCCCGGGCGCGGCGAGGAGACGAGCGTACGACGGCCGTGCCCCGCGGCACCACTCGACGGGGGTCCGGTGGAACGGGTCCGGCGCCCCCGTCCTTGACTTCGAGCGCACTCGAAGTCCTACGGTGCCTGGCATGCGCACCACCCTCGACGCCCTCGCGCCCACCTTCGTCGCGACCGCCCACCGCATCGGCATCGCCGTCGTCGCCACGGTGGACGGCGCCGGCGAGCCCCGCACCCGCGTGATGCAGCCGGTCTGGGAGTGGGACGGCGCGACCCTGACGGGCTGGGCCTCGACGGAGGCCGGCGCCACGAAGGTCGCCGACCTGGCGCGCCTGCCGGTCCTGTCACTGACCTACTGGGACGCGACGCAGGACACCTGCACCGCCGACTGCACGGCCGAGCGGGTGACCGGCGCGGCGGATCGCGCCGCGGCCTGGGACCGCTTCCTCGCCACCCCGCCGCCGGCCGGGTTCGACCCGGCGATCCACCCGGAGTGGGAGTCGGCGGCGTCGCCGGGGTTCGCCGTCCTGCGCCTGCGGCCGCACCGCCTGCGGACCATGCCGGGCTCGCTGATGACCTCCGGCGAGGGCGAGGTCCTCACCTGGTCCGCACCGGGCCGGGCGTCAGGCGGCGGGTAGCCCCAGCACCTCGCGGACCTTGGCGAGCATGGCCTTCTCCCCCTCGGAGACGCGCGTCGCCCCGATGCCGAGGAACCCGCCCTCCTTGGCCGCGTCGGCGCTCGCCTGGGCGGCCTGGACGATCCACTCGCGGAACGCCGCGGCCTCCTCCGGGGTCGCCTTGGCCTCCAGGATGCCGTTCACCTTGCCGAGCTCGGAGACCACCTGCTCGCGCACCGTGGCGGCCTTCAGGTCGAGCTCCTTCAGGACGTTGTTGCGCTGCTGCTGCTGGGAGAGGGCGTCCTGGGAGACCGCGATGAGCAGCTCGTCGTCCGAGGGCGGCGCCCCCGCCGCGCGCATCGCCGCCATGGTCTCCTTGCTGAGCTCGATGGGGCCGCCCGGGTCGGCGAGCGAGACCGCGAACCCGGCCACCGTGATCGCGCGGCGCAGGGCCTCCCACTCGTCCTCGGTGTAGTCGGCCTTCGTGGTCATGGCGTCCCCCTCGGCTGGTCGCTCGGCCGCCCGACGCTACCACCCCGCCGGTCCCGGGCATCCCCACGGTCCCCGCCATGACGGATACTCGGACGGCCACCCGGACCCGGAGGACACCGTGATCGAGCGCATCGAGGACATGCCGGAGGGGACCGTCGGTCTCCGCCTCACCGGCACCGTGAGCCGCGAGGAGTACCGGACGGTGATCGAGCCGGCCATCGCCGACACGGTCGCCGCGGGACGCGACCTGCGGCTGCTGTTCCAGGTCGGTCCCGGCTTCGAGAAGCTGGAGGCGGGCGCCCTCTGGGAGGACGCCAAGACCGGCGTCCGCAACGGGCTCGGCCACATGCACTCCTGGAAGCGGAGCGCCCTGGTGACGGACGTCGACTGGATCCTCCACGCCATGAACCTCATGGGCTGGATGGCCCCGGGCGAGGTGGGCTCCTACCACCTCGACCAGCTCGAGGAGGCCAAGGCCTGGGTGGCGGGCTGACGGAACCCCGGATCCGATCGGCCACCTGGCCCATGAACGAAGAAGGCCCCCTCGTCTGATCGACGAGAGGGCCTCCTGGGAAGTGGACCCGGCCGGCACTGCCCCGGCGTCCGAAAGCGTTCCCCCAACAGCTTCTCCGAGCGCAGTCGGCGGTGAGGATCTCACGGAGGGCGTCACCGTCGACCGACCGCTCCTCCGCCAGGTTCTCCTGTGATCTCGTCCGACGACCGAGAACCTCTGCCGCCGGACCAGGGTCGCTGGCTGACACCGGTGATCTCCCTCACGACCCGAAGGGAGGCCGATGGCTCTCATTTACTGCTGTTTAGGCAGCGAGAGCGAGCTTGGGAGAAGACTCCGCAGCTCCGTTGTTTCCCGGTTGTTGACGCGGTCCACCGGGTCCGCGGCTCGCTTACCGTTGCGGTACCGCTCCGTCGAAACTGGATCGGGCCCGTGTTGCCCGATCACCGTAGCACCGAACGTGGCTACGATCACCGGGTGCGCATCATGCTCATGAGGACGTGCCTCTCCGACCTCGTGGCGCCGTCCGTCGCCACGGCGGCGCGCACGGTCCTCGAGCGGGCGGGCGTCGAGGTGGCCGTCCCGAGGGGCCAGACCTGCTGCGGGCAGCCGGGGTGGAGCTCCGGGCACCCGGACGAGGCCCGTCCCGTCGCGCGGCGGACATTGAAGGCGTTCCGCGGCGACGATCCGGTCCTGGTGCCGTCCGGCTCCTGCGCGGCGATGATCCGGCACGGGTACGCCGACCTCTTCGAGGGCCGCCCGGAGGCCGCCGAGGCGCGGGAGCTGGCCGACCGCACCCTGGAGCTCACCCAGTTCCTCGCCCGCAACGACCTGCGTGCCCCCACCGACGCCTCCGGGTCGGTCACGTACCACGACTCCTGCCACATGCTCCGCATCCTCGGCGAGCGCGAGAGCCCGCGCACCGTGATCGGCGCGGCGGAGGGGCTCGAGCTCGTGGAGATGGAGCAGACCGACGTCTGCTGTGGCTTCGGGGGGACGTTCTCCGTCAACTTCCCCGAGGTCTCGGGCCGCCTGGGCGAGGAGAAGGCCCGCAACGCCGCCGCGTCCGGGGCCGGCGAGCTCGTCGGGTGCGACCTGTCGTGCCTCATGCACATCGCCGGCCGGGCGCGCCGCTGCGGCATCCCGCTGCGGGTGCGGCACCTCGCGGAGGTCATCGCCGGGTGAGCGACCAGGGCGGCGGCCGGCGGCCGGTGGTCTACCCCGACACCGCGGGGGACCTGCGCGGCCGCACCGTCGACGCGCTCCGCGACACCGAGCTCGGAGGCAACCTGCGGACCGCCGCCGCGAGCTGGGCCGCCGGCCGCGCCCGCATCGGCGCCGAGCACCCGTTCGCGGAGATGCGTCTCCGCACCCGGGAGATCCGGCGCGGCAACGTCGGCGCGCTCCCCGAGTTGCTCGACACCCTGGAGGCCAACGTCGTCGCCAACGGCGGCACCGTCGCCCGCGTCGCCGACTCCGCGGCGGCCTGCCGCTACCTCACCGACCTCGCCGCGGCGCGCGGCGCCTCCCTCGTCGCCAAGTCGAAGTCCATGGCGACCGAGGAGATCAAGCTCAACGAGGCCCTCGAGGAGGCCGGCCTGCGGGTGGTGGAGACGGACCTCGGCGAGTGGATCCTGCAGCTCGCGGGCCAGCACCCCAGCCACATCATCGCCCCGGCCGTTCACCTCAACAAGACGCAGGTGCGCGAGCTGTTCGAGGAGGAGAGCGGCACCGTCCTGCCGCACGAGCGCGAGGCCTTGGTGGCCCACGCCCGCACGCGGCTCCGGGAGGTGTTCGCCGCCGCGGACATCGGGGTGTCCGGCGTGAACCTCGCCGTCGCCGAGACCGGCACCGTCTGCATCGTGGAGAACGAGGGCAACGGCCGGCTGGTCACGGCGCTGCCGCGCATCCACGTCGCGGTGATGGGGATGGAGCGCGTCTGCCGGGACTGGGACGAGGCCTCCCACATCCTCCAGATCCTCCCCATGGCCGCTATCGGCGACGACGCCGCGACCTACGTCAACCTCGTCACGGGGCCGCGGCGCGAGGGCGAGGCGGACGGCCCCGAGGAGTTCCACCTGGTCATCCTCGACGGGGGTCGCTCCGTGCTGCGCGGCACCGATTTCGAGGAGGCGCTCGACTGTATCCGCTGCGGGGCGTGCCTCTACGCCTGCCCCATGTGGCGCTCGGTCGGCGGCCAGGCGTACGGCTCCCCCTACTCCGGGCCGATCGGCTCCGTGCTGACGCCGCTGCTGGAGGGCCGGTCGGCCGAGCACTCGACCGAGATGCCCTTCCTCTCGTCCCTCTGCGGGGCGTGCCACGCCGCCTGCCCCGCCGGCATCCCCCTGCACGACCTGCTCGTGAAGGTGCGCGGCGCGGTGAGCACCCCCGCCACGGCGCGCGACCGGCGGCGCTTCCGCCTCTGGAGCCACGCCTGGCGGCACCCGTTCACATACGCGGTCACGCGGCGGCTGGGCCGGATCGGCCTCCGCCTCGCCGGGCGCCGGGGATGGGCGCGCCGCCTGCCGGGGCCCGGGGCCGACTGGACCGACCAGCGCGACCTGCCGACCCGTTGGCCCCCGCGCTGACCGACCTCATCGACGGGGTGATCGGCGGCATCACCCGCCGCCGCGGATCCGGGGCCGCCCACCCGGCCGGGGCCATCCCGGCGGCCGTCGTCGCCCAGGCGCAGGAGTGGGGCGTCCGGCGCGCCCTGCTCGCCGACGACCCGGTCCTGGCGGATCTCGCCGTCAGACCCGCCCTGGAGGACGCCGGCGTCGAGATCCTCATGTGGCCCGCGGGCCGCGACCACGGCTGGCGCGAGCTGCTCGGCCTGGAGGGGCCGGACCGCACCATGGGCGTCACCGTCCCCGCGCTCGGCGTGGCGGAGCGCGGCACCCTCGTGCTGGAGGCCGCCCCCGGGCACGGCCGGTCGATCGACGCCGTGTCGATGTTCCACCTCCCCGTCCTGTTGGCGTCCCGCATCCGGTGGAGCCTGGGCGAGGCGCTGGCGGAGACCTACGCCCCGGGCCGTCCCCGCCCGGCGGCCGTCTCGCTCGTCTCCGGCCCGAGCCGGACCTCCGACATCGAGAAGATCTCCACCCTCGGCGCCCACGGCGCCGTCGGCATCCACCTCCTCGTCGCCGAGGACCGTTAGGCCGTCCCGGCGCGGTCGGCCCGCCAGCCGACCAGGACCTCGTGCACAGCCGCCGCGCCGATCAGCGGCTCCGGGGGCGGCGGGAACGAGGTCGGGTGGAGCAGGAAGGGACGGGTCTGCGGCCCGCCGAGGCCCCCGTGGAACGAGATGAGTTCCTCGAAGGCGCAGCCCTCCTCCAGCACCGGGTCGTAGAAGCTGCCCACGGTGATGTCGGCGGCGTGCGCGAAGCCGTCCGCCCGCAGCAGGTGCTGCGCGGCCGTCGGCGAGAACGCGGCGAGCGGGTCCTCGCCCTCCACGCGCCCGGTGCGCAGGTCGCGCTCGCCACGCGCGCCGATCACGACCGGCCCGTCCGCGGTGCGCACCATCAGCCAGCCGAGGTGCGGGTGCGCGCGCAGGGCCGGGATGAGGTCCGGGTGGGCGGCGTCGATCTCCTCCCGCGTCAGCCTGTGCCGGGCGCTCATCAGGTAGACGAGGCCGAGGTTCCCGGACGCCAGCACCATGTGCCGGGCCTCCCCCGCCGCCACGGTCCCGCCGCCCTCGCCGTCGCCGCCCCGGCCGGTGGCCTCGGTCAGCGCGTGCTGCACGGTCCTGTCGTTCTCGTCGCCGCCCGCGATCTCGGCGACGCTGCCCGCCGACAGGGACCGCTCCACGAGGTCGTCGAGCCCGTAGCCGTTGCGCTGGCGGAACGTGGCGCCCTGCGTCTGGCCGTGGTCGGAGAGCACCACGATCTCGTAGGGCCGGGGGGCGTGCGCCCGGGCGCGGTCGATGCGCGCGATCTGCTGGTCCAGCTTGCGCAGCGCCTCGAGGGTGTCGGCGCGCTCCAGGCCCGAGTGGTGGGCCACCTCGTCGTAGCTGGAGAACGTGGCGTAGACGGCGGGCCGCCCGCGCATCATGTCCAGGATCACCCCGAACACGATCAGGTCGCGCACGGCGACGCAGATCGCCGCGCGCAGGAACGGGTAGACGCCGCCGCGGTGCCCGCGGGGCCGCACGTCGCGGCGCGCCGCGCGGGACGCCGCGATCCACTCGAGGATGATCTCCCACACGGTGAGCACGAGGGTGCGGGTGACGTTGGAGCCGTTGGCGAAGAACGCCCGGTAGCCGGGGTTGGCGCCCTTCTCCTCCTCGATGCGGCTCACCGTGAGGATGACGTGGTCGGCGTCGCCGGACAGCAGGTTGCCGCGGCTGGCGCCCCCGTGCGCCAGCAGCCCCTCGCCGGTCGAGAGCCGGCGCTCGATCTCCGCGCAGTCGGCGGGCGCCGAGCAGGTCATCACGCGCCCGGTCTCCTTCTCCACCCACCGGAACGCCGGGATGCCCTCGTTGGAGCCGAGCAGGAGGCCCGCCTGCGAGGCGCCGGTCTGGGACGAGAGGTCGGTCTCCCACTCCACCAGCCGGTGCGACCCGTCCGCGAACCACGACGCCATCGCCGGCGCGTTGCCGTCGCGCATCGCGCGCCGCAGGACCGGCAGGGCCAGGCCGTCGATCTCCAGGAACAGCACCCCGGGGACGTCGGTCTCCTCGCGGTCGCCCGACCGCCGGGCGATGCGGCGGGTGGTGCGGAGCATGTAGGTGTCGTCGTCGTTCGTGCCGAGGACGACCTCCAGCACCACCGAGGCGGCCGCCATGATGACCGCGCCGAGGAGGGCCCACCAGTAGTCGTCCACGGTGAGCGCCTCGGGCACGATCTCCGAGACCAGGTAGATCAGGACGCCGTCGACGATGAGGATGAGCAGGAAGTCGACGAGCAGCGTGTAGGGCACGCGCAGGGCCGCGATGACCGGCGGGACGGCGGCGTTCAGGAGCGCGATGAGGGCCGCGGCCAGCAGCGCCCCCCAGAAGCCGTGCACCCGCAGCCCCGGCAGCACGGCGGCGGCGAACAGCAGGGAGAGGGTCGCGACCAGCCACGCGACCGCGAGCGCCGTCGGGCGCAGCCTCAGGGACGCGGGCATGTGCGGCGCGCCGGGCCCGCTCACCCCGGCTCGCCCCCGGTGGGGGGCTCGCGGTCGGCGATCACGGCGCCCACCGCCGCGTGACCGACCGGCTCAGGGGGCGCGGCGACCCTCCACGAGCGGCGGAACTTCCAGATGAGCAGGCTGCACAGGCCCAGGATGATGGGGCCGGCGTACGTGAGGCCGCGGAACAGGAACACGCCGGCCACGATCTGGGACTGATCGGCGTCGGGGGCCACGAAGAGGAACCCGGAGACGTACAACGCCTCGACCACCCCGACCCCGCCGGGGGTGATGTTCACGATCGTCAGCAGGCGCACGAACGTGTAGACGACGAACACCGAGCCGATGGGGAGCTCGTCCAGCCCCAGGCCGACGGCGTGCATCGAGATGCTGAGCATGGTGGCGTTGAGGAGGTAGGAGGCGAGCACCGCGAGCAGCACCCGCCCGCCGTTCTCCTTCCACGTGTCCCGCAGGCCGTCGCGGAACCGGACCGCCGCCTCGGCGAAGTCCTTGTCGCTCGGGCGCTTCGAGACGACGCCCCGGGCCCAGCGAACGAAACGGCCCGCCAGGGTGCCCAGCCGGTGCGAGAACGTCTCGCTCCGCAGCATGAGCCACACGAGCACGATGCCCGTCACGGACACCACGGCACCGATGACCGCCAGCAGGACGACCCCGCCGGTCACCTCGCCGAGCGCCGCCGCGACGATCACGGCGACCACCGGCATCACCAGCACCATCAGGTTCGTGAGGGAGCTGGTGAAGAGCCAGCTGCGCGCGAAGTCGTCCGTGTAGAAGCCCCAGGAACGCAGGATCCCGAGGCGCGTCGCCGTGCCGGAGGGGCCGGGGACGGTGTTCGAGACCGCGGCCGCGGACTCCACCGTGACCACCGCGCGCACGATCCCGAGCCCCGGCACCGTCATCGCGAGCTGCGACGCGGTGATCACCTGCAGCACCAGGAGCATGGCGATCAGGAGGAGGCCCACCTCCCAGGAGACCCCTGCGAGGGCCTCGCCCACCTCCTCCAGGTTCCCGACGTTCGACAGGAGGATCCAGATGATGAGGCCGAGCAGGATCAGCGCGAGGATGCCCCGCGCGACCGTGTCCGGGATGTGGATGCGCCGACGGCCGACGGCCGTGACCGTCCCGTCCTCCCCCTCCTCGGGGGTGGCCGGGGTCTCCTCGGCGGGCCCGCTCACGGCAGGGCGGCCTGGGGCGGCTCGACGGCGGGCCCGCCGCCGGACGCCGCCTTCGCCTCGCGGACGTCGCTGACGATGTGGGTGACGGCCGACGTCAGGGGCGCGGCGAGCACGAGGCCGACCATGCCGAAGAGGGCGCCGCCGGCGATGGTCACGATGAGGACCACGAGGGGGTTGATGCCGAGCGTGGCGCCGAACGCGATGGGCTGGACGATCTGCTGGAGCATGCCGTTCGCCAGGAGGACGATCACCAGCATGATGAGCGCGGTGTCCGTGCCGCCGCTCGAGAGGGCGATGACGACCGCGAAGGCGCCGGACACGAAGGCCCCGATGAAGGGGACGTAGGCCGTCACGAAGACGACCACGGCGATGGTGCCGGCCAGCGGCACGTCGAGGACCCAGGCCCCGAGGCCGACGATGACGGCGTTGAACGCGGCGACGATCGTGACCCCGAAGAAGTAGTTCCGCAGGGAGTTCACCACGTTGCCGGTGATGACCGTCGCCAGGGGCTGCGGGATGCCGAGGTGGCGGTCGATGAAGCGCCGGTAGACCGGGCCGTCCTTCAGCAGGAAGAACGTGCTGAAGAAGAAGAACGAGAGGAAGAACGCCAGCGAGGTGAGCTGGTCGATGCCGCTCACGACCCCGTTGAGCAGGGCGCTGCCGATCTGCGGCAGGGCGGATTCGACGTCCTGGCGCGCGTCGGAGCTGCCGGACGCCCCGGCGTCGTCGGCCCAGCCCTGGATCGTGTCCGCCCCGCTCGAGAGGGCCGCCTTGATCTCGTCGGCCTCGCCGGTGATGCCGCCCAGCACCATGAGGGCGATGACGAACGCGAGCCCGAGGAGCAGGAGCAGCATCAGCCCGGCGCCGGCGGCCCGCGGGACGCGGTGGCGCGACAGCCACGCCACGCCCGGGGCCGCGACGGCCGAGACGACGCCGGCGGCGATCACGGGCGCCACGATCTCGTTCGCGATCCCGAGGATGGCGAGCACGCCCACCACCACGATCACGACGCCGATCAGCAGCCAGGCCGCGCGCCCCATGTCGCGCAGCCACACCGGCGGCGCGAACATCCGCATCAGAGGGCCCTCAGTGGCGACGCCGCGTGCACGGGCCGATGATACGGAGAGGTTACGACGTCAAAATCGGCCCGATGGGACGAAGCGCCATGCCGGCACCAGGGGGACGATCGCCCC
>JBFWPT010000002.1:0-130497 GCA_050249835.1 Thermoleophilia bacterium | reverse complement strand
ACATCCGCATCAGAGGGCCCTCAGTGGCGACGCCGCGTGCACGGGCCGATGATACGGAGAGGTTACGACGTCAAAATCGGCCCGATGGGACGAAGCGCCATGCCGGCACCAGGGGGACGATCGCCCCACCGAGCGCTCGGGCGGCTGGACAAGCGCCTGCGGCTCGCCGACATCGTGTGAACCCCATGACGATGCGGCGAATCCGCCCCCATCGCCTCCGCGCCCGCGACGCGGAGGCGCCGCCCTGGCTCGTCGAGCCGGTGCCCATCGATGTGGGCATCCGCTCAGGAGGGCCCCCGTCCGGGCCGATCCCCTGGGGGTACGCACCCCCTGGAGAGGACCCCGGTTGCGCCTCATCCGCCGTGCCGTCGCCGCCGCCGCCGCCCTGGCGGCGGGCTGCCTGGCCCCCGTCGCCGCGAACGCCGCCGAGACCTGGACGGCCTCGCCCGGCCACACGATCCTGCCGTCCACCACGCGCCCCGCCGACGGCGCCGCGGAGGCCGTCGTGGGCGCCGCCCGCGACGAGTACGAGGGCGTGCAGGTGGCGATCCGCAGCGACGTGCCGCTGCGCGTGGCGCCGTCCGCGGGCGACCTGACCGGCCCCGGGGTGATCCCGTCCTCGCGGATCTCCCTGTACCGCGTCGGGTACGTGCGCCTCACCCGTCCCTCCACGGGCGTCGGCGCGCTGCAGGGCGACGGGCGCTACCCGGACCCGCTCATCCCGGTCGACGGCGGCATCGACGTCCCCGCCGGCGAGACGACGACCGTCTACGCGCTCGTGCACGTCCCCGCCGACGCCGCGCCCGGCCGCTACTCGGGCGCCCTCGACCTGGGCCCGGCCGGGAGCGTGCCGCTGCACGTCGACGTCGCGCCGGTCACCGCGAGCCGCGACGGCTACCCGATCGTGGCGCGCCTCAACCAGATCCAGCTCGCGAGGTCCGCCGGCGTCGGCGAGGACGACCCCGCCTTCGTCGAGGGCGTCCGCACGTCGCTGCTGCCGATGCTGCGGGCCCACGGCGTCAGCCCCGGCAAGCCGCCGCACACCGCGCCGAAGGTGGACCCGGGCACCTGGGCACTCGACTACGCCGACAGCCCGTTCGGCACGAAGCGGGGCACGAACCTCGACGCCTTCCTGGGGATGGGCTTCCCGGCGATCGAGGTCCCCTTCCTGCCGAACTTCCCGCAGGCCGGCGGCGACGACCGGGCCTACGCGCAGGAGGCGAAGCGCCGCACCGCCGCCCGCGACTTCTCCGCCCGCTTCGCCGCGGCCGCCGGGCGCACGTTCGCCCTGCCGGTGGACGAGCCGAACCCCAAGACCTACGCCCACCTGAACCGCGCGGCCGCCCAATTGGCGTCCGCCCAGCCGCGCATCCCGGTGCTCGCCACCGAGGCGCCCCACCCCGAGGCCCTCAAGGCGATCGGCCGGTCCGTGGACATCTGGGCGCCGCCGATCTGGGACCTGTTCAAGGTGCCGGCGGGCGTCAAGGCGGTCCGCGCCCAGGGCAAGCGGGTGTGGTGGTACACGTACGGCTCGGACACCCAGCGGTACACGCCGAACGTCCTCATCGACAAGCCGACGACCGAGCCGCGCGTGATGGCCTGGCTCGCCAAGCGCGAGGGCGTGCAGGGCTTCTTCTACTGGGGCCTCAACAACTGGGGCGGCGACAGCTACGTCAGCCCGTGGGCCGACCCGTGGTACCTGAGCCACACGAAGGCGCCGGACACCTGCGGGCGCGGCGGCTCGATCGGCGGCAACGGCGAGGCGAGCCTCGTCTACCCCACCGGCGACCCGTCCCGGCCGGCGATCGGCTCCCTGCGCCTGGAGGCGCTGCGCGACGGCGCCGAGGACCACAGCCTGCTGACGGCGCTGGAGGGCGTGGACCCGGCCCTGTACGCCCGCATCATGGAGGGCGTCGCCACCCCGTACACCGGCCGCTCCGACGGCGGGAAGGCGACCGGCTGCTCGGACGACGGGCGTCCCGCCTACCTGCCGGTCGTCCAGACCGACCCTGCCGCCGTGGCCGGCGCCCGGCGCGCAGTGCTCGCGCGCCTGTCGTCGCAGCCCCTGCCGGTGCTCACCGGCCGCGTCGTCTACGCGGGCAGCGCCGCCCGCTCGCGGCGCGCCCGCTCCACCTCCCTGGCCGGCATGCCCGTGGAGGGCGCGGTCGTCCGCTTCGGCGCCTTCTCGACGGTGACGGACGCCGGCGGGCGCTGGACGCTGGCCGGCGTCAGCCCGTCCCCCGGGAGCCTCACCGTCAGCCGCGACCCGGTCGGCGCGGTCGACCCGATGGCCGTCCCCGTGGACGCCGCGGCCCTCGCCCAGCCCGGGCCGGTCACGGTGGTCACCCCGCCGATGCCGCTGCGCGCATCGGACCCGGTCATCCGGCCGGGCGGCCTCACCCGGTTCGCCGGGCGCATCGCGCCGGCACGGGCGCGCACCCGTGGCCAGACCGTCACGATGACCCTCGGCCGCCGGTACCACCCGGACGGCGACGAGGTCGTCTACCGCGGCAACGTCTCGCCCTCGGTCGACGCGAGCTACCCCACGGGCCGCGCAGGCCGCGCGAGCCGCGCCTTCCGCAACTGGTCGCGGTACCGCTATCTCGAGTTCACGGCGGAGGTGCTGCGCCGCCCGCCGGCCGACCGCGCCTTCCACCTCATCGTCACCCCGGGCGGCCACTTCCGGAACGCGACCAAGGTGGCCGTCGGCAACCGCACCCAGCTCGTGCGGCTGAAGCTGACCGGCCTGCGCGGCCTGGCGTCGGTGCGCTACCTGCGGTTCGGCATCCAGAGCGCGGTGCCGAAGCCGTGGCGCGGCGGGCACGACCTGAAGGTGACCCTGCGCGTGCGCAACATGCGCCTCGTCAGGTGACGGGCGGCCGGTCGGCCCACCACCACTCCTCGAAGGCCGCGCAGCGGCCATCGGGGGCGAACCGCATCACCCAGAGGTCGAGGTAGCGGACCACCTCCGGGGCCGTGTACCGCACGTCGAGGCGCGCCACCGCCGTCGCGCCCTCGACGGCGACGACCTCGGAGGTGAGCGTCCACTGCTCCCCCGGCTCGGTCTCGGCCCGCCAGCGGGCCGCGATCGCGGCGATGCCGGACACCGGCTCCTCGAGCGGCGAGTGCCGGTAGGTGGCGTCCGGGGTGAAGATGCCGAGCAGGTCCTCCTCGCCGGCGCCCGCGCGCCAGAGGCGGATGTAGGCGGCGATCCACTCCTCCACCGCCGCCCGGCCGGAGGGGGTCACCGCCGGCGGACCGCCTTCACGGCGCGGTCGGCGTCCCGGCGGGCGTCGCGCTCGGCGATGGAGCGACGCTTGTCGTAGAGGGTCTTGCCGCGCCCGAGGCCCAGCTCCAGCTTGGCGCGCCCCTCCTTGAAGTAGAGCCGCAGCGGCACCAGCGCGAGGCCCTTCTCGTTGAGGGCCTGCGCGATCCGCTCGATCTCGCGGCGGTGCAGCAGCAGCTTGCGCGTGCGGCGCGGGTCGTGCCCCGCGTAGCCGGCGTTCTCGTAGTCGGAGAAGTGGGCGCCGACCAGCCACGCCTCGCCGCCGCGGATCTGCACGTAGGCGTCCGAGATCGTGGCCCCGCCCTCGCGGATGCCCTTCACCTCGCTGCCCTGCAGCACGAGCCCGGCCTCGAAGCGGTCGGTGATCGCGTACTCGTGCAGCGCGCGGCGGTTCTGCGCGACGTCCTTGAAGCGGTCGTCGCCCTTCTTCTTGTTCTTCGTGGCCATGGGGCCGGACAGGTTAGCGCGGCCGGGCGCCCGCCCTGCCCCGGCGGCGGTGGCCGCCCGGCCGGCGGCCGTCGCCGGAGGCCTCCGGCGGCTCCAGCTCCACCCGCCCGCGCAGGGGCTCCACGCGCACGACGCGGGCGGAGATGGGATCGCCCAGGCGGATGCGCCGGCCGGTGGCCTGGCCGATGAGCTGCACGCCGAGCGCGTCCGCGCGGTAGTGGTCGTCCTCGAGGCGCCGGGAGGCGAGGAAGCCCGTGAACACCTCGCCGAAGCTCACGAACAGCCCCGCGTCGATCACGCCCGACACGTGCCCCTCGACGACCATGTCGCCGTCGGAGGCGAGCCGGTCACGCAGCAGGTAGGCGGCGCAGAGGTCGTCCGCGCGCCGCTCCACCGCAGAGGCCTCCCGCTCGGTGCCCGAGCAGTGCACGGCGGCGGCGAGCTCGGCCCGCTCGGGCCCCGCGTCCCCGATGCCGAGCGCGTCGAGCAGGCCGCGGTGCACGAGCAGGTCCGGGTAGCGGCGGATCGGCGAGGTGAAGTGGAGGTAGGCCGTGCTGGCGAGGCCCGAGTGGCCGACCTCGTCCGGCGAGTAGTGCGCCTGGCGCAGGGCGCGGAGCACCAGGGTCCACAGCACCGGCCCGCCCCGTCCGGAGTCCAGGTGGCGGCCGACGGCCGCGGCGGCGGCCGCGGCGGCGGCGCGGCGCTCGGTGGGCCCCAGCGGGCCGTCGGCGAGCGGGGGCGTGGCGACGCCGAGCTCGGCGAGCTGCTCGTAGAGCATCTCGATGCGCGAGCCCGCCGGGTCCTCGTGGTGGCGGAAGACCGTCGGCTGCCCGCGGGCGATGAGGTGGCGCGCCACGGCCTCGTTCGCCGCGATCATGCACTCCTCCACCAGCGAGTGGGCCGGGGTCTGGCCCTCCCGGTGGATCGACGCGATCCGGTCGCCGGAGAATGTGATGACCGGCTCGCCGGAACTGGCCTCCAGCGCGCCGCGCCGCATGCGCACCGCGCGGAGACGGGAGGCGACCTCACCCGCGAGCCGCACCTGCTCCTCCAGGCCCGCGTCGCCGATGCCCCCGCCGCCGAGGATCCGGTCGGCCTCGCCGTAGGTGAGCCGTCGCTCGGAGCGGATGAGGGAGCGGCCGAAGCGGGTCTCGGTGACCGTGCCGTCGGGGGCGACGACCATCTCCGCCGTGACGGCGGCCCGGTCCACGCCCGGGCGCAGGCTGCAGAGGTCCGCCGACAGCCGCGGCGGCAGCATCGGCACCACGGTCCCGGGCACGTAGACCGAGTTGCCGCGCCGCGCCGCCTCGCGGTCGAGGGGTCCGCCGGCGGCCACGAACCGGGCGACGTCGGCGATGTGGACCCACAGGCGCACGGCGCCGCCGTCCTCCCGGGCGACGCTGATCGCGTCGTCGTGGTCCTTCGCCCCCTCGGGGTCGATCGTGACGACCGGCTGGTCGCGCAGGTCGCGGCGGCCGCGGTCGCGGAGGACCGTCGAGTCGTCGAGCGCGTCGGCCTCGTCGAGGGCGGCGCGCGGGAACGGCCGCTCCAGCCCCTCCGCCGCCAGCAGGGCCCGCAGGGCCGCGCGCGGCGAGCGGGCCGGTCCGTGGACCGCCGTGACGCGGCCGGCGCGGCCGCGCAGCGTGACCGTCACCAGGTCGCCGACCCCGGCCCCTCCCCGGGCGCCCTTCGCCAGGGCGACGCGCGGCCCCGGCTCGAACGCCGGCTCGGCCGCCGCGCCCCGGCCGGCGGACACCAGCTCGGCCACCAGCACGGCATCGGGCCCCCCGCGGCGGCTCATCCCTCGGCTGCCGCCAGGGTCACGGCGCGGCGGAGCGCCTCGTCGGTCTGCGTCTCCGGGTCGTCCACGATCTTCACGTCGGGAGGCAGCCCGCGCTTGGCGAGGTCGAAGCCGCTCGGGGTGAGGTAGCGGGCCGTGGTGAGCTTGAGGGCGCCGCCGTCGCGGAGCGGCACGGTGCTCTGCACCAGGGCCTTGCCGAAGGTGCGCTCGCCGACCAGCGTGCCGCGGTCGGCGTCGCGAAGGGCGCCGGCGACGATCTCGCTGGCGCTCGCGCTGTTGCGGTCGACGAGCACGACGAGGGGCAGGTCGCCCGCCGCGGGCTGGTCGTCGGTGCGGAACACGTTCCGGGGCGAATGGAGACCCTCGGTGACCACCACCTCGGTGTCGTCCGGCAGGAAGACCCCGGACACGCCGACGGCCTCGTTCACCAGGCCGCCCGGATCCCCGCGCAGGTCCAGCACCAGGCCCGTGACGTCCCGTTCGCGCAGGCTCGTGACCGCCTCGCGGACGGCGTCGGCGGAGCCCCGGGTGAACGCGCTCAGCTTCATGTAGCCGATCGCCTCGCCGCGGGCCTTCTCGACGCGCGACTCCACGGCCGGCACGCGGATGCGGGCGCGCTCCAGGGTGAGGCTCCGTTCCGGGTCGTCACCGGTCGCGACGCCGATGGTGACCTCGGTGCCCTCCGGCCCGCGGATCGTCGAGACCACCTGCTCCAGGGTCTTGCCCTTCGTCGCCTCGCCCTCGACGGAGACGATCCGGTCGCCGACCTCCACCCCGGCCTTCTCGGCGGGGCCGCCCTCGAACACGCGGGTCACGACGGTGACCCCGTCCCGGCTCGCCACCTGCAGGCCCACGCCGAAGTAGGCCCCGTCGTTGCGCTGGCGCAGCGCCTCCAGCTCGTCGGGGTCCAGGTAGTCCGTGTACGGGTCGCCGAGCGCCTCCACGATCGCGTCGGCCGAGGAGCGCTGCAGCTTCTCCTCGTCGATCGGCTCGTAGTACTCGTCGCGGAGCGTGTCGAGCACCTGCGAGGGCAGGTCCTCGCCGCTGTCGCCGAGCAGGATGCCGCGCAGGGGGTCGGAGAGGCGCGTGAGGCCCGTCGCCTCGGCGTGCCCGCCGACGATCACCCCGCCCACGAAGACGGCGAGGACGACCACGACGGCGGCGAGGATCGCCAGGACCCGGCGGAGGCTCATGGCTGGTGTGCTCGCACGGGCGTCCGCCGATGATAGCCCGGTCGCGCGGGGGCGCCCGCGGGGCCGGTCGGGGCCCCGCCCGGGCTCAGACCTTGAGGAAGCGGCGCAGCGTGATGCCGCTGCCGAGCGCGCCGACGGCGGCGCCCGAGACGATCAGGATGAGGCCGAGCAGCGGGAAGCCGATCGTCGTCGCCTGGTCGCGGGTGAGGGCGCTGTCGGCGTCGCGGATCCAGGTGTCGACCACGCCCACCTTGATCGCCCAGAGCAGCAGCACGGAGAGGACCGCGCCGACCAGGCCGCAGATGATCCCCTCGATCACGAACGGCCACCGGATGAACCAGTTGGTGGCGCCGACCAGCTTCATGACCTCCACCTCGCGGCGGCGGGCGAAGATGGACAGGCGGATGGTGTTGCCGATGAGCAGGATCGACGCGACGAGCAGGATGGAGATCAGCCCGAGGCCGGCCCACTGGATGAAGCGCGCCACGGTGAGCAGCCGGTCGGCCGCGTCCTTGCCGTAGGAGATCCCGAGCTCGGCGTCGATGGCCGGGGAGTCCTGCAGCTGGGCGATGATCGCGTCGGAGCGCGCCGGGTCGGTCGGCTTCACCTCGAAGCTCGCTGGCAGCGGGTTGCCCGGCAGCTCCTCGAGGATGGACGGGTCGTTGAGCCGCTCGCGGAGCTTCACGAGGGCCTCGTCCTTCGAGACGTACACGAAGGTCTCGACCTCGCCCCGCTCCTGCAGCGCGGTGAGCTGGCTGCGCAGCCCCTCCACCTGCGGGACCGTCGCGGAGTCCGAGATGAACACGTTGATGTCCACCCGCTCCTTCTGCGAGTCCACGGTGGACTGCACGTAGAGGAACGAGGGGATGAAGGCGCCGAGGATGAAGACCGCGATGAGCACGGTGACCGTCGCGGCGATCGACACGGCGGCGTTGGCGCGGATGGAGCGGAGCGCCTCCGCCACGAAGAAGCGGGGGTTCACGGTCTAGCTGTCCGCCCGCGCGTAGGAGGCCTGGCGCTGGTCGCGCACGACCTTGCCGTTCTCGAGCGCGATGACCCGCATCTGCATCTTGTCGACCATCTCGCGGTCGTGCGTCGCCATGATGACCGTCGTGCCGGTGCGGTTGATGCGGTACAGGAGCTGCATGATCCCGATGGACGTCTCGGGGTCGAGGTTCCCGGTCGGCTCGTCCGCGATCAGCAGGCGCGGGTGGTTGACGAACGCGCGCGCGATCGAGACGCGCTGCTGCTCGCCGCCGGAGAGCTCGTTGGGGTAGCGCTCGGCCTTCTCGGAGAGGCCCACGAGGGCCAGGATCTCCGGCACCTTGCGACGGATGTTCCGCGGGTTGTCGCCGATCACCTGGAGCGCGTAGGCGACGTTCTCGTAGACCGTGCGGCCGGCGAGCAGCTTGAAGTCCTGGAAGACGCACCCGATGGAGCGCCGCAGGTACGGCACCTTCGAGCGCCGGAGCTGCTGCAGGTTGCGGCCGCCGACGGTGATGGAGCCGGACGAGGGCTCGAACTCCTTGATGAGCAGCCGGATGAACGTGGACTTGCCGGAGCCGGAGGGCCCGACGAGGAACACGAACTCGCCGCTCTCGATGGAGAGGGACACGTCGTCGAGGCCGTGGACGGTGTCCGTGTAGGCCTTGGTGACCTGGTCCAGGATGACCATGGGGCCGTCGCCCGGGCGCAGCATCGTGCGCCGGTCGGCGCGGCTGTCGCGGGCCGTCCCGCGGCGACGCGCGGCGCGCTCGCGGGCGCGGTCGGCGGCCGAGTCGGGAGGAGGTGTGGCGGGGGCGTCGGTGCTCATGATGTGTACCAGCGCGGTGCGGCCGGGAGGCGCGCGAAGCGGTCGCGCGCCGTCAGGAGTTCCTTCGGCGGATACGAGCCGCCCTGAAGGCCCGGGGAGGGTAGCCGGTTCTCCGGGGGCGAGTCAATCCGAGAAAGTCGCCGGAAAACCCGGCACTCGCTGGCGGGAGGGTGTTCGACGCGGGCCGCGGTCACTCCTGCCCCTCGTCGCCGGTGACGACCGTCCCCGCCTCGCCGCCGCCCCGGGCGCGGCGCTCCAGCTCGGCGCGCACGAAACCGTCCAGGTCGCCGTCCAGGACGCCCTGGGCGTTGCCGGTCTCGTGGCCGGTGCGGAGGTCCTTGACCATCGTGTACGGGTGGACGACGTAGGAGCGGATCTGGCTGCCGAAGCCGATCGTCTGGCTCTCGCCGCGGCTCTTCGCCGCCTCCGCCTCGCGGCGCTCCAGCTCCGCCTGCACGAGCCGCGCGCGCAGGAGCGCCATGGCGGTCGCGCGGTTCTGGGTCTGGGACCGCTCGTTCTGGCACTGGACGACGATCTTGGTGGGCAGGTGGGTGATGCGGACCGCCGAGTCGGTCTTGTTGACGTGCTGGCCGCCGGCGCCGCTCGCCCGATAGGTGTCCACCTTCAGGTCCTTGTCGAGGATCTCCACCTCGACGTCGTCGGAGACCAGCGGCGCGACGTCGACCGCCGCGAACGAGGTCTGCCGGCGGTTGGCAGAGTCGAAGGGCGACAGGCGCACGAGGCGGTGGACGCCGCGCTCGGCGGACATGAGCCCGTATGCGTTGGTGCCGTGCACGGTGAACGTCGCGGACTTGATGCCCGCCTCGGTGCCCTCCTGCACCTCCTTCAGATCGGCCTTGAGGCCGCGCTGCTCGGCCCAGCGGAGGTACATGCGCAGGAGCATCTCCGCCCAGTCCTGGGCGTCGGTGCCGCCCTCCCCCGAGTTGATCGTCACCATCGCGTCGCCGGCGTCGTGATCGCCGGAGAAGAGGCGGGCCTCCTCCAGGCCGGCGAGGGTGCGGTCGGCGCGGTCGAGGCCCTCGCCGAGCTCGGCGAGCATGTCGGCGTCGGGCTCGCCGGCGCGCTCCTCCTCGCGCAGCAGCTCCGCCATCTCGGCCAGGGAGCCGATGTCCTCGTCCAGCTCGCGGTACTGGGTGAGCCGGGAGGTCGCGGTGCTGTGCTCGGAGGAGACCTTGGCCGCCGAGGCCTGGTCGTCCCAGAAGCCCGGGGCGCCCATCTTCGCCTCGAGGTCGGCGATGCGGCGCTCGAGGGAGGGCGGGTCGAGGTACTCGCCCAGGACCGCAGCCCGCTCGCGCAGGCGGCCGGATCGCTGGACCAGCTCGTCGAGGGGG
This sequence comes from Thermoleophilia bacterium, assembly GCA_050249835.1. Lineage (GTDB taxonomy): Bacteria > Actinomycetota > Thermoleophilia > Miltoncostaeales > Miltoncostaeaceae > Miltoncostaea. The sequence goes on along the minus strand of JBFWPT010000002.1, from coordinate 120,605 downwards.
AGCGTGGAGTCGGTGCTCATCGCGTCGGGAGGCGCGCAGGCACGGGCCGGGCGTCCGGCGAGGACGCCCGGCCCGCCCCGGCTAGGCCCCGTGGCACCTCTTGTACTTCTTGCCCGAGCCGCACGGGCAGGGGTCGTTGCGGCCGACCTTGTCCTCGTCGGACAGGACCCGCTGCTCCACCACCGCGACGGCCCCGCGGCGGTCCTGCTGCTCCGCCTCGGCCTCGACCTCGGCGCCGCTCTCCTCCGCCGCGCCGTCGAAGCCCTGGATGGGGTCGGACTGGTACGTGTAGTCCACCTCGGCGACCTTCTGCTCCTCCTGCTCGGGAGCGCGGTCGACCTGGATGTGGAACATGTACCGCACGAACTCGCTCTTCACGAGCGCCATCATCTCGTCGAACATCGTGTGGCCCTCGAGGCGGTACTCCGAGAGCGGGTCCTTCTGGCCGAGCGCGCGGAGGTGGATGCCCTCGCGCAGGTAGTCCATGTTGTAGAGGTGCTCGCGCCAGTGCTGGTCGATGAGCTGGAGCAGCACCCAGCGCTCCAGGTCGCGCACCAGCGCCGCGCCGAGCTCCTCCTCCCGCTTCTCGTAGGCCTCCATCGCGTCGTCCTCGAGGCGGTCCATGAGCTCGTCGCGGCTGACCGGCTCCTCGCCCTCCTCCTCGGACTCGGCGCGGACGTCCTCGGCGGTGATGGTGACGGGGTAGTAGCCCGCGAGCTGTGCGAACATGGCGTCGAGGTCCCAGTCGACCGGGAGCGAGTCGTCGTCGTCGTACTGGTCGACGATCTCGACGAGCGTCTCGGCGATCCAGTCGCGCGCCTGCTCGCCGAGGTCCTCGCCCTCGAGCACGCGGCGGCGCTCGGAGTAGATGACCTCGCGCTGCTTGTTCAGCACGTCGTCGTAGTCGAGGACGCGCTTGCGGATGTTGAAGTTCTGCTCCTCGACCTTCTTCTGGGCGCCCTCCACGGTCTTGGAGAGCATCTTCGCCTCGATCGGCAGGTCGTCGCCGGGGCCGAGGCGGTCGAGGATCTTGTAGATGCGGTCGCCCGCGAAGATGCGGATGAGGTCGTCCTCGGCGGACAGGTAGAACCGGGAGGCGCCCGGGTCGCCCTGACGGCCGGAGCGGCCGCGGAGCTGGTTGTCGATGCGGCGGCTCTCGTGGCGCTCGGTGCCCACGATGTAGAGCCCGCCGAGCGCCTCGACGCCCTCGCCGAGCTTGATGTCCACGCCGCGGCCGGCCATGTTCGTCGCGATCGTGACCGCGCCGACCTGCCCGGCCTGGGCGATGATGTCCGCCTCGCGGGCGTGGTTCTTGGCGTTGAGGACGTCGTGCGTGATGCCCCGGCGGGTGAGGTGGCCGGAGAGCTGCTCGGAGATCTCGACGGAGATCGTGCCGACGAGGACCGGCTGGCCGCGCTCGTTCGCCTCGGCGATGTCCTCGACCACGGCGCGGTACTTGGCGTCCTTGGTCTTGAAGATGAAGTCGTTCTCGTCCTGCCGGATCATCGGCCGGTGCGTCGGGATCGACACGACGTCGGTGTTGTAGATCTTCGCGAACTCGTTGGCCTCGGTGGCCGCCGTCCCCGTCATGCCCGAGAGCTTCTCGTACATGCGGAAGTAGTTCTGGAGGGTGATCGTGGCGAGGGTCTGGTTCTCCTCGCGGATCCGCAGGCCCTCCTTCGCCTCGAGCGCCTGGTGGAGGCCCTCGGAGTAGCGCCGCCCCTCGAGCACGCGGCCCGTGAACTCGTCGACGATCAGCAGCTCGCCGTCGCGGACGATGTACTCCTTGTCCTTGCGGTAGAGCGCGTGCGCCTTGAGGGACTGGATGAGGTGGTTGACCAGGTTGCCGTGGACGTCGAGGTAGAGGTTTTCGATGCCGAGCGCCTTCTCCACCTTGTCGACGCCGCTCTCGGTGGGCGACGCGGCTCGGTGCTTCTCGTCGACGTCGTAGTCCTCGCCGGCCTTCAGCGTGGGGACGATGCGCGCGAAGCGGTAGTAGGTGTCGGTCGCCGCCTCCGGCACGCCGGAGATGATGAGCGGGGTGCGGGCCTCGTCGATGAGGATCGAGTCGACCTCGTCCACGATGCAGAAGTAGTGGCCGCGCTGGACGCAGTCCGACAAGCGCACCGCCATGTTGTCGCGGAGGTAGTCGAAGCCGAACTCGGCGTTGGTGCCGTAGGTGGCGTCGGCCGCGTAGGAGGTGCGGCGCTCGCCCTCGGGCATCATCGAGGCGATGACCCCGACCGAGACGCCCAGGAAGTTGTAGAGCGGGCTCATCCACTCGGCGTCGCGCCGGGCGAGGTAGTCGTTGACGGTGACCACGTGGACGCCGCGCCCGGTGAGGGAGTTGAGGTAGACGGCCGGGGTGCCGGCGAAGGTCTTGCCCTCACCGGTCTTCATCTCGGCGACCTTGCCCTGGTTGAGCACCATCGCGCCGATGAGCTGGACGTCGAAGAGGCGCATCCCCAGGACGCGCCGGCCGGCCTCGCGGACGACGGCGAACGACTCGGTGACGAGGTCGTCGACCGGCTCGCCGTTCTCGATGCGCTGGCGGAACTCGCCCGTCTTCGCCTGCAGGGCGGCGTCGTCGAGCTTCTCCAGCTCGGGCTCGAGGGCTCCGATCTTCCCGACCTGGCCCTGCATCGCCTTCATCGCGCGGCCCTCGCCGACACGGAGGACCTTGTTGATGAGGTCGGTGCTCATTCGGATGCTCGCTCGATCGTGGGCACGGCGTTTTTCATGGTAGCGCAGGGGTCATCGGCGACCCCCCGGCCGGTCCTGAGTCCCGGGTGGCTATTCGCCGGGCGCGATGAGCCCGTAGTCGCCGTCCCGGCGCCGGTAGACCACGTTCACCTCGCCGTCCTCCGAGTTGCGGAAGACGTAGAAGTCGTGCTGGAGCATGTCCATCTGCAGGGCCGCGTCCTCCGGGGCCATCGCCAGCATGACGAAGCTCTTGCTCTTTACCAGCTTGGGGAAGGGTTCCGGCGCGATCTCGTGGTCCAGCTCCTCCGCCACCCCGCGCGCCGCGCCGTCGAGCTGGGCGCCGAGGATGTCCGGCACCTCGTCCATCGGCGGGCCCTGGTGGTCCTTGCGCCGGTCGCGGTAGCGCCGCGCCTGCCGCTCCAGCTTGCGGGCCGCCTGATCGATCGCCGCGTACATGTCGTCGGCGGTCTCCTTCACCCGCAGCACGGGGCCCTTGGTGCGGACCGTGACCTCCGCGATCTGGTCCTGGGCGATCTTCGGGTTGCGCTCCACGGAGAGCTCCAGCTCCACCGTGGTCGCGTCGTCCCAGGGCGGCAGGATGCGCGTGAGGCGCTCCAGCCTGGCCTCGGCGTGATCGAAGAGCGCGTCCGTCACCGACACTCCCTTGCCCTTGACCTGGAGCTGCATCGTTGCCTCCTCCATCGTCGCCGCGGGTGCACCGATCGTACCGCCCCGGGAGATGCCCGTCAGGGCTCACCGGATCACCCGGGCCCCGGGAGGACGCGCGCCACGCAGACCGCCCCGACGCGCTCCGCCCCGCCCGCCCGGAGGGCCCGGGCGCAGTCGGCGAGGGTGGCCCCGGTGGTGAGGACGTCGTCGACGATCCAGGCCACGCGGGGCACCGGGTCGGGGCCGCCGGCGGCGAAGGCGCCGGAGGCCTGGCGGGCCCGCTCGGTCCGCGCGGCCCCGCGCTGCGGGGGGCCCTCCCGGGTGCGGACGAGCGCCTCCGCGACGGGGATCCCCCACCGCTCCCCGAGCGCCCGGGCGATGAGGAGGCTCTGGTTGAAGCCCCGCTCCCGGGCGCGGCGGGGCGCCAGCGGGACGGGGACGAGGGCGGCGTCCCGCGGTGGCGGGGGCACGGCGGCGGTGACGACGGCGGCGAGCCCGGCGGCGAGGGTCCTGCGCCGGTCGTCCTTGAGGGCCGCGATCAGCGCGGGGGCCGGCCCGCGGTAGGCGACGGCCTGCCTGCCCCCGTCGATCCGGCCGCGGCAGGCCCCGCACCGCGCGACGGGCACCGGCACCGGCGCGCCGCACCCCCCGCACCAGGGCGGCGGCAGGGGCTCGAGGGCCTCGAGGCAGGCCGTGCACGCGGCCGGCCCCGGCACCCCGCACGCCGCGCAGGACGGGGGGAGGATGACGTCGAGGAGGGCGGAGAGGGGCATGGGGCGACCCTCCCGCCCCGGGCCGTCACGGGTCCGCGCCGAGGTGCGCCGAGGGAGGCACGGGAGCGTGACGATGGCGATGCGTGGTCACCGGGCCGGGCCGGCCATCGGACACTGGGACCTGGCGCCGGGGGCCAACTGGACCTTGGGGGACGGAGCGCTCCTCGACGGCCTGCCGGCCTTCCCCCGCCCGCTGTCACGGCTCGCCACCGGGGCGTGCCGAGAGGCGCGCGGGAAGGTGACGGGGACGGTGCGCGGGCGCCGGCCCCGGACGGCCATCGGACACTGGGACCCGGCGTCCGGGGCAAAGTGGACCTGAAGGGACGGAGCGGACCGCGACGGCCCCCGGGCGCGGTCGGGCCCGGTGGCCCGGCGGGCCCGGATCCCTTACGCGGAGGGGGGTTCGGGGCGGGGAAGGGTCCGGTCGTAGGGCGGGCGGTGGACCCCGTGCTCGGTGACGATGGCCGCGACGAGGCGGGCCGGGGTGACGTCGAAGGCCGGGTTGGCGACCAGGGTGTCCGGGGCGGCTGCGGCGCGGCCGTGGAGGGCGAGGCCGCGGACCTCGTCGGCGGCGCGCTCCTCGATGGGGATGCCGGCGCCGGTCGGGGTGGCGGGGTCGATCGTCGTGGAGGGGGCGGCGACGATCACCGGGATGCCGTGCTCACGGGCCAGGACGGCGAGGCCGTAGGTGCCGATCTTGTTCGCGACGTCCCCGTTCGCGGCGATGCGGTCCGCGCCGACGATGACGTGGCTGACGCCGCCGGAGGCCATCGTCGTCGCCGCCATCGAGTCGGTGATCAGGGTGTGGGCGATCCCCTCGCGGGCGAGCTCCCAGGCCGTCAGGCGGGAGCCCTGGAGCAGGGGCCGGGTCTCGGGGACGACGACGCGCAGCGAGGGGTCGGCGGCGTGGGCGGCGCGGACCACGCCGAGGGCGGTGCCGTATCCGCCGGTGGCGAGGGCACCGGCGTTGCAGATCGTCATGACGCGGGCACCGCGGCCGACGAGGGCGCGGCCGTGGGCGCCGATCGCCTCGCAGCGCGCCACCTCGTCCGCGTGGATCGCCCGGGCCGCGGCGGCGAGGGCCTCGGCGGCGGCCGCCGGGGGGCCGGGGTGGCGGTCGAGGAGCCCCGTCTGGGCGTCGACCGCCCACATCAGGTTCACGGCGGTGGGACGGGAGGCGCGCAGGGCGGTCGCGGCGGAGGCGACCTCGGCGCGGAAGGCGGCCGGGTCGTCGGGGGCCGCCGCGGCCGCGGCCTCCGCCGCCAGGGCCACCCCCATCGCCCCCGCCACCCCGATGGCCGGCGCCCCGCGGATCGCCAGGCGCCGGATGGCGTCGACCACCTCGGTCCAATTGGCGCATCGCAGGAGCGCCACCTCCGACGGCAGCAGCGTCTGGTCGATCATCTCCACCGCGCCGGGGACGAGGCGGATGATCTGCTCGGGTTCGAGGCCCCCGCTCACGTCCCCCGCTCCCACGACGCGAGGTACCGCATCTGGGCGGCGCTGAGGACGTCGATCTCCACCCCGAGGGCGGCGAGCTTGAGCGAGGCGATCTCGTCGTCGATGCGCCGCGGCACCCCGTACACGCGCCGCTCCAGCCCCGCGCCCTCGCGGGCCAGCCACTCCGCGCACAGGGCCTGGTTGGCGAAGCTCATGTCCATCACCGACGCCGGGTGCCCCTCGGCGCAGGCCAGGTTCACGAGCCGCCCGTCGGCGAGCAGGTAGAGCCGCCGGCCGTCCTCCATGGCGAACTCCCGGACGCCGGGGCGCACCTCGCGGTCGGACACGGCGAGGGCCGCGAGCCCGGGGACGTCGATCTCGACGTCGAAGTGGCCCGCGTTGGCCAGGATCGCCCCGTCCTTCATCACCCGCATGTGCTCCGGCCGGATGACGTCGATGTCGCCGGTCGCGGTGATGAACACGTCGCCCACCCGCGCGGCCTCCGCCACCGGCATCACCTGGAAGCCGTCCATCACGGCCTCCAGCGCCCGGCGCGGGTCGACCTCCAGCACGATCACGTTCGCCCCGAGGCCGCGCAGACGGCTCGCCACACCGCGCCCCGACCAGCCGAACCCGGCCACCACCGCGCGCCGCCCCGCCACCAGGACGTTCGTGGCCCGCAGGAGGCCGTCCACGGTGGACTGGCCGGTGCCGTAGCGGTTGTCGAAGAGGTGCTTCGTGTCGGCGTCGTTCACCGAGACCACCGGGAACCCCAGCCCGCCCGCGGCCTCCAGCGCCCGCAGCCGGATGACGCCGGTCGTCGTGTCCTCGGTGCCCCCGATCACCCCGTCCAGCATCTCGCGGCGCTCGGTGTGCAGCACCCCGATGACGTCGGCGCCGTCGTCCATCGTCAGGTGCGGGGCGTGGTCGATGGCGGCCGTGATGTGCCGGTAGTAGGTGGCGCCGTCCTCCCCCCGCCGGGCGTAGGTCGCGATGCCGAAGTCGTGGACGAGGGCCGCGGCCACGTCGTCCTGGGTCGAGAGCGGGTTGGAGGCGACGAGCACCAGGTCCGCGCCGCCGGCCTTCAGGGTGCGGGCGAGCGCCGCCGTCTCGGTCGTGACGTGCAGGCAGGCCGCGACGCGCAGGCCGGCGAGCGGGGTCTCCTCCGCGAACCGCTCGCGCACGCGGCGCAGGACCGGCATGTCCCGGTCGGCCCACTCGATCCGCTGGCGGCCGAGGGCGGCCAGGCCGGGATCCGCGACGTCGTGCCCGGGCGGGCTCACGCCGAGGGGTCCGCCGACCTCCCGTAGCCGGTCTGCGCCAACCGCTCCTTGAGGCGCTCGATCATCTCGACCGGCCCGGGATCGACCCCGCGCAGCAGCGCGAGGTAGAGGGAGGCGTAGTCGCCCAGCATCACCAGGTCGAACATGCGGGCGAGGGCGCTCTGCCCCTCGGCCTCGATCGACAGCACCCCGGCGACGTGGGGCTCCACGAGCTCCCGGGTGAGGTCGAAGCGGCGCTGCACCTGCCGGTGCTGGCGCGGGTCCCGCAGCATCACCAGGTGCGCGAGCGCGCTGTACGGCGCCGGCATGCCGGCGAAGCCGACGATCTCGTTGTGGTCCAGCTCGGGCAGCGCGGAGGCGTAGGCCGGGATCTTCGAGTTCTCGTTGAACTGGCCCTTCCAGCGCACCGCCAGCGGGGAGGTCAGCTCGGCGCCCCACACCAGCGGGATGCCGCCGGCCAGCGTGCGGGCGAGCTGCTTCGCCGGGTTCGCCGACTCGGGCACCTCGGGGCCGCAGGCCGCGATCGACGCCGCCAGGGTGGCGCGCGCCTCCTCCATGTCCGAGGCGAGCGACGGGACGACCGCGTGCCGGTCGAGCATCACCAGCAGCGGCACGAGCATCCGGAGCAGCGCCGCCCGGGGCTGCAGGCCCGGGACCACCGGCACCACCGGCACGCCCTCGGCGCCGTAGAACGTCCCCAGCTTGCCGCCGCTCGTCACGGCGACGCAGAGCGAGTTGCGCTCCAGGGCCTGGGAGGCCGCGGTGAGGGTCTCCTCGGTGCCGCCCGAGTACGAGGACAGGATCACGAGCGTCCGCTCGCCGATCCAGCCCGGCAGGTAGTAGTCGCGCACGGTCGTCACCGGCAGGCGCAGCCGCTCGCGGTAGGCGCCCGTGACCAGGTCCGCCGCGATGGCCGACCCGCCCATGCCCACGATCGCGACGTCCGTGATGGCGTCGGCGGGCCACGGGAGCTCCACGGCCTCGGCGGCGGCGCGGGCCTCGTCGAAGGCCGTGACCGAGTCGCCGACGCCCCGGATCAGGCCGAGGGAGTCCGCCGCGAGGGCCTCCGGTCCGTCCAGTCCGAACACGCGGGGCAGGCTACCGGACGCTCAGGCGGCCAGGTCGGCGCCGGTCGGGACCGGCGTCGCCGGATCGACCACCTCGCCCGCGGCGATGCGGGCGCCGTCGCCGACCACCACGCCGGGCCCGAGCCGGGCGCCGTCGCCCACGTCCACGCCCTCTCCCACGATCGCGCCGTCCACCACGGCACCGGCGCCGACCGCGGTGCCCGCGCCGATCACCGATGCGGTGACCACGGCGCCCGGACCCACCCGCGCGCCGGCGCCGACCGCCGAGCGGGCGTCCACGGTGGCCGATCCGTCCACGGACGCATCCGGGCCGAGGTACGCGCCGCCGGCGGGCGACTCGGTCTCGATCGCCCCGGTCAGGACGTCGTGGTTGGCCTCGAGGTAGGAGCGATGGGTGCCGATGTCGCGCCAGTAGGCGTCGCTCGGGTACCCGTGCAGCAGCCCGTCCTCGGCCAGCGCGGGGAACACCTCGCGCTCGATCGAGCAGGCCTGCCCCGCCGGGATGCGGTCGAGCACCTCCCGGGCCAGGAGATAGGTCCCGGCGTTGATGCGGTAGGGCTCCCCGGGGCGCAGCTCGTCGGGCCGGGGCTTCTCGACGAAGGCCTCCACGCGGCCGTCGTCGAACAGGCGCACCAAGCCGAAGGCGCTCGGGTCCTCCACCGGGGTCAGGGCGATCGTGCCGGACGCCCCGGTCTCCGCGTGCCGCGCCGCGAAGGCGGCGAGGTCGAGGTCGGTGAGGATGTCCCCGTTCAGCACGAGGAACGGGGCGTCGCCGAGCAGGTCCTCGGCGTTCTTGATCGCGCCGGCGGTGCCGAGCGGCTCGGGGTCGACGACGTAGCGCAGGCGCACGCCCATCGCCGTGCCGTCGCCGAAGTGGGCGCGCAGCGCGTCCGGGCGGTACCCGCACGAGAAGACGATGTCGTCCACGCCGTGCCGCCGGAGGAGGTCGAGCTGGTGGGCCACGAACGGCCGGTCCACGAGCTGCATCATGGGCTTGGGGCGGGTGTCGGTGAGGGGCCGGAGGCGCCGGCCCTCGCCGCCCACCAGGACGACGGCCTGGGTCAGGACGCCACGCCCACGTGCGCCGGGATGCGGCCGATGCCCTCGAACGCGAAGCCGAGGCGGGTCATCTCCGCGGGGTCGAGGGCGTTGCGCCCGTCGATGAGGACCGCCTCGCGCATGAGGCCGCGCACGGCGCCCCAGTCGAGGCCGACGATCGACGACCACTCGGTCACCAGGACGGCCGCGTCGGCGCCGGTGACGGCATCCTCCGCGCTCTTGCTCATGTCCACCCCGTGGAGCCGCTCCGAGACCTCCACGATGGGGTCGTAGGCGACCACCTCGGCGCCCTCCGCCAGCAGGCGGGCCGCAAGCACCAGGCTCGACGCCTCGCGCATGTCGTCCGTCTCCGGCTTGAAGGCCAGGCCGAGCAGGGCGATCCGCTTGCCCTCCAGCCCGCCCAGGTGCTTCTTGAGCTTGCCGATGACGCGGCGCTTCTGGAGCTCGTTGACCTCGATCACCGAGGTGAGGAGCTGGAAGTGGTAGCCCGAGTTGCCGGCGAGCTGCTTCAGCGCCGAGACGTCCTTCGGGAAGCAGGAGCCGCCGAAGCCGATGCCGGCGCGCAGGAAGGACTTGCCGATCCGCGAGTCGAGGCCCATGCCGTGCGAGACGACCTCCACGTCCGCGCCGACCTCCTCGCAGACGTTCGCGATCTCGTTGATGAAGGAGATCTTCGTGGCGAGGAACGCGTTGGACGCGTACTTGACCATCTCCGCGGACGGGACGGTGGTGCGGATGATGGGCGCGCCCAGCGGGGCGTACAGGGAGGCCACGCGGTCGCCCTGGGCCTCGTCGAAGGACCCGATGACCACGCGGTCCGGGTGGAGGAAGTCGGCGATCGCCGCCCCCTCCTTCAGGAACTCGGGGTTCGAGCAGTAGCCCACCTCGGTGAGGCCGCGCGCGTCCAGCTCGGCGCGCACGCGCTCGCCGGTGCCGACCGGCACGGTGCTCTTCATGACGAGCACGTGTCGGGAGTCGGCGCCCACCTTCTCCAGCTCCTCGACGACGCTCATCACGCGCGACAGGTCGGCGTCGCCCGAGTAGGTCGGCGGCGTGTCCACGGCGATGAACACGATGTCCGACCGCTCCAGCATCCGCTCCAGCGAGAGCGTGTAGGTGAGGCGGTCCGAGTGCTCGGACATGAGCTCGGTGAGGCCGGGCTCGTAGATCGGCACGATGCCGTCGTTGAGCGCCGCGACCTTCGCCGCGTCGATGTCGCGCAGCGTCACCTGGTAGCCCATGGAGGCGAGGCACACGCCGGTCACCAGGCCGACGTAGCCCGCGCCGATCACGCCGACGCGCTCACGCGGGGGGACGGCGCCGTTGCCGCTCGCCGCAGCCGTCTCGTCGGCCGCGAGGCCCTCGTCGCCGGAAGGCTCGATGGGGGTCGTGTCGTCGCTCACGGTCAGCCCTCCGTCGAGACGGTGATCGGGGTGTCGGTCCTGCCCTTCGGCAGGCGGGCGCGGTTGAGGGGGCGCATCGATTTGGCGATCTCCTCGATCGTCTTGGCGCTGAGGTCGTTCTGGAGGGTGTTGGACACCCAGTACCAGGTGTTCCCGGAGCGGAATGCGAGACGCTGGAGGTTCCGCCCGTCGTAGTACGTACGGTACTCACGCCCACCGCTCGTGTACCTCCCCGTTTCACCCTCCACTATCGGGGGGTTCTTCATCGTCGTCATCCCGATGCCCCAGTACCGGGACGCGCCGCCGACGTTCACGGAGAACACCATCTTGACCGCCGGCGGCCCGTTGTCGCCGCCGTCCCTCGAGATGCGGTAGGCCCGGATCTCCTCGGCCTCCGACCCCGTCGCCACCTTCAGCGGGGCCATCACCCGCAGGCCGGGGACCTCCGACCGGATGGCCTTCAGCGGGTCGACGAGCGAGAGCGTGTCGACCGTCGCGGCGGCAGGACGGGCCGACGCCTTCGGCGGCGTGACGAGCCCGTCGAAGTCCGCCCCCGCGACCACGACGACCTGGCTGCTCGAGTTCCCGTTGCGCAGCGCGCCGACGTTCGTGTCCGGCCCGAGCAGCCGGGCGACCGCGCGCGCCGGGTCGCGGTAGCCCTCGGCGTAGTAGACGGCGCTGGTCCCGAACTCGAAGTTCTCGGCGTTTCCGCCCACCGTGGCGCGGTAGCCCTTCTCGGCGAGCGCCTGCGCGACGTCCTCGGCCGCCAGCGGCTCGCCCGAGCCGTTCTGGACCTCGATGTCCACGGTCTTCGGGTCGATCCTCGGCTTCGAGTTGGCGTCCTCCTCGAACTCCGGGTCCTTCCAGAGGGCCACCTTCGCGTCGATCTCGCTCTGGTCGGCGAACTCCACCGAGGCGCCGTTGATCATGCCGCTCGTGCCCTGCACCGAGGCCCGCGCGATGCGGTCCTTCGGGACGAACAGCGCGAGGTTCATCAGCTCGATGAACCGGCCGGGGTCCCGGATCGACAGCTCCAGGGTCTTGTCCTTGAAGATGTCCCGGAGCGTCGTGACGTTCGTGAGGTTGCCGAGCTGCGCCGCCTGGCGCTTCAGCTCGGAGAGGAAGAGCTGCTGACGGGCGTCGCGGGCGTAGGTGGAGTCCGTGTGCCGGTAGCGGACGTAGGCGAGGGCGTCGGCGCCGTCGAGCCGCTGGTACCCCGGCTCGATGTCGATGTCGGCGTAGTTCGTCTCCGCCGTCCCGATGTTCTTGTTGTAGTAGCGGCGGTCCACGTCGATGTAGACGCCGCCGAAGCGGTCCACCAGCTTCGAGAAGCCCGCGAAGTCCACGATCACGTAGTCGTTGACCGGCTCGCCGGTGAGCTCCTGCACCGTCTCGATCGTCACCGCCGGGCCGTGCGTGAACGCCGAGTTGATCTTCCCCTGGCCGTAGCCGGGGATGTCGACCCACAGGTCGCGCGGGAAAGACAGCATCGAGATGGAGTCGTTGTCCGGGTCCATCCGCACCAGGATCAGCGAGTCGCTGCGGCCCGGGTCGCCCTCGCTCGGCCGCGTGTCGGACCCCATGAGCAGGATGTTCGTGGGCTCCCCGGGCATGACCGGGCGGGTGGCCTCACGCGCGGCGCGCGCCTCGGGCGTGTTCGGGACCGCCACCTCGAGCGTGTCGTCGAGGTAGATGTACGCGCCGCCCAAAACCGCGACCACCAGGCCGATGAGGCCCCACAGGCCCCAGCCCACGATGCCCACCCAGAGCCGCCGGCGCGCCGGGACGCGCCAGTAGCGCGCCTCCTTGTGCTTCGGCTCGTCGCCGCGGCGGGCGCTCACGCGACCCCCGTGCCGGGGGCGCGGGCGGGGAGCTCGGCCACGAGGCGGGCGAACTCCGTGAGGGCCCGCCGGTACCGGGGCAGGCTCTCGATCTCGACGTACTCGTCCGGCCCGTGGTGGCCGGCGCCGCGCGGGCCGAACTCGACGGCGGGCACCCCGACCTCCAGGAAGGCCACGGCGTCGGAGGCACCATCGCGGCCGACCGATGTGGTGGACGGCTCGTGGCGCCCCACCGCGTCGAGCAGCGTCTGCACGAAGACGTGGTCCGGGGGCACGTCGGCAGGCGGGCGCTCCAGCAGCACCTCGATGCGCGCGCGCGGCTCCAGGGACAGGATCTGGGCGAGCACCTCGTCCGGGGACTGGCCCGGCAGATAGCGCACGTCGACGTCCATCCGGCAGGTGTCCGGGACCTTGTTGACGGCGTCGCCGCCCATGATGCGGCCGAGGTTGATGGAGGGGCGCTCGAACAGGGGTGCGGACTCCTGGGCGAAGGGCAGCGTCGCGATGCGGCGGTACATGTCGATTCCCCGCAGGACGGCATTGTCCCCCAACCAGGGCGTCGCGCCATGCGCGGCGGTCCCGGCCACGTCCACCCGCAGCATGAGCACGCCCTTGGCCTGCACGCCGACCTGCATGTCGGTGGGCTCCCCGCAGACCACGAAGTCGGCGCGCAGGCCGTCGTGGACCATCAGCTGGGTGTGGTTCTCCCCCGGCTCGGAGCGCTCCTCGTCGGGGACGACGATCAGCTCCACCACGGCGCCGTGCAGCTCGCCGGCCAGGTCGGCGACCGCCAGCATCATCGCCCCGAGCGCAGCCTTCATGTCGTAGGCGCCCCGCCCCACGAGCCGGCCGCCGTCGATGCGCGGCACGAACTGGTCGGCGTGGCCGGGGACCACGTCGATGTGGCCGTGGAAGACCACGCGGGTGGGGCCGTCGCCGACACGGGCCACCAGGCTGCGGCGCCCCCCGGTCTCGACCTGGGAGACGGTCGCGCCACGCGCGTCGAGCCAGCCGGCCACGAAGTCGGTGGCCTGCCCGATGCCGGAGCGGCGGGACGTGTCGTAGGCGATCAGCCGCTCGGCGAGCTGCACCTCGTCCACCGGGGCAGGATAGCCCAGGGCCCGGCGGGACGGCGACCGGGGAGGCGCGCGGACGGTCCTGGCCGCCCGTTAACCGCCGCTCGCGGCTGACGCCCTACCCTCGGACGAGTGCTCGCCGCGATGCTCGGATCCCTGCTCCTCGCCACCGCCCCCGCGCCCGTGGAGCAGCCGGTCGCGATCCCCGCCGCGGGAGGGGTGACGCTCGCCGGGACGCTGACGCTGCCCGCCGGGGCGGGCCCGCACCCGGCCGCCGTCCTCGTCTCGGGATTCGGCCCGTCGCGTCGCGACGGATCCTTCGAGGGCACCGGGGGGCCCTACGCCGACCTGGCCGCCGCCCTCGCCCGCCGCGGGGTGGCGGTGCTGCGGTACGACAAGCGCGGCCTCGGCGAGTCCGGCGGGCCGGCGCTGAGCTGGCTCGACGCGCGCCCGTTGGTGCGCGACGCGGTGGCCGCCGTGCGTGCGCTGATCGGCACGCCTGGCGTCGACCGCGCCCGGGTCGCCCTGATCGGCCACAGCCAGGGCGGCGACCTGGCGCTGGCCGCGGCGCCGTCGACCGGGGCGACCCGGGTCGTGACCCTCTCCGCCCCGGGGCGCCCGCTGGGCCAGCTGCCGCGCGTGACCGGCACCGCGCGGCGCTTCCTCGACCGCCTCGTGGGCCCCGACGCCGCCCGGGCGACCCTCCGCACCGACCCGCGGCCGGCCGCCGCGCGGGTGCGCGCCCCGGTGCTGATGGTGCACGGCACCCGCGACCGGACCGTCCCCCTGCAGGACATGCGCGCCCTCGCCGCCGCCCGCTCCGCGGCCGGCCGCACCACGCGGACGGTCACGGTCCCGCGTGCGGGCCACTTCCTAGAGGTCGACGGCCGCGTCCCCCCCGCGGCGATCCGGGCGGTCGCGGACTTCGTCTCCTGACGGCGCGTCGGCCGGCCGCCGCGCGTCGATCTCGAGGACCGGGTTGCGCCAGCTCCAGAGGCCCCAGGCGGCCAGCAGGACGGCGCAGCCCGTGAGGGTCGCGGCGATGCCGGCCTGCTCGGCCACGAGCCCGGCGACCGTGGACCCCAGGGCGATCGGCCCGATGACCGAGAGCTGGTAGAGGCCGAGCATCCGGCCGAGCAGCGCCGGCGGGGACCGGAGCTGGGTGGCCGTGTTGGTGGCCGAGAACATCCAGATCCAGAAGGCGCCGGCGAAGGCCATCCCGGCCAGGCCGAGCAGGAACCACGGCGTCAGCGCGACGACCGCCAGGCCCACCGAGAAGAGGGTCGTGGCCGTGGGGAGCGCCAGGTGGCGCGGATAGCCCTCGCCGTGCAGGTGCTCGAGCAGCCAGGCGCCGAACAGGGCCCCGCCACCCATCGCCCCGAGCAGCAGGCCGAGCCCGGTGGCGCCGGCGTCGAGACGGTCCGCGACGACCGGGGCCAGCTCCTGGATGGGCGAGGCGAGCGTGGTGAAGATCGCCATGCCGAGCAGCAGGCGCCGGATGGCCGGGTCGTGGGCCGCGAAGCGCAGGGCCTCCGGCATCCGCGCCCGCGGGCCGCTGCGGGCGGCCGGCGGGCGGGGCGCCACCCGCGCGAGCGCCCAGACGAGGGCCAGGAACGACACGGCGTTGACCGCGAAGCAGGCCGTCGCCCCGAAGAGCACCAGGACGCCGCCGCCGATGGCCGGGCCCGCGAGCCGCGCCACGTTGATGCCCGCCGCGTTGAGCGACACCGCCTGCGAGAGCCGGCCGGGCGGCACGAGCGACGGGATGAGGGCGAGCATCGCCGGGAGGCCGAGCGCGAACCCGAGCCCCACCAGGAAGGTGAGGACGTAGATCGCCGCCACGTTGGTGCCGTCGACGTACGTGATGACGGCGAGCACGACCGCGGCAACCGCCTGCAGCAGGAACGTCCAGATGCCCACCGCGCGGCGGTCGAAGCGGTCGGCCAGGCTCCCGGCGTAGGCCGAGAAGGCGATCGCCGGCGCCCGCGTGACCAGCGCCAGCGCCCCCACCGCCGCGGGGCTCCCCGTGGCCTCCAGGATGAGCCAGCCGCTCGCGACGATCTGCAGCCACGAGCCCCCGTTGGACGCCAGCGACGCGAGCCACACCTCGCGGAACGCGCGGATGCGCAGGATCTCGGGGACGCCGGGCATCCGGGCAGCATCCCACCGCGCCGAGGCGCGCGGCCCCGCCGTCAGCCCAGCGCGCGCACCAGGTCCTCGATGCCGTGCCCGCCGCGCACCTCGATGCGCGGCAGCGCCAGCGGGTCGTCGCCGTGCCGGCTGGGGCGCTCGTCGCAGGTGACCGCCACGTCCACGCCCGCGCCCCCCACCAGGTGGCGCACCGCGGCGTCCCAGTCGCCGAAGGGGTAGGCGAACGTCCGCACCGGCACCCCGAGGCGGTCCTCGATCGCCGCCCGCGACCGCGCCACCTCGCCGGCCACCTCGGCGTGCCCCAGCGCGGTGAGGGGGCGGTGGGAGGCCGAGTGCGAGCCGATCTCGACGCCCGCGGCGGCCAGGTGGGCCAGCGCGTCCCAGTCCATGATCGGCGCCGGCGGGCCGAGGTGCGCGTCCCAGCGGGCCGCCCCGCCGACGTGGTCCGTGGGCACGAACACGGTGGCGGGCACGCCCAGCCGGCGCAGGACGGGCAGCGCGTTGAGGGCGAGGTCCTCGTAGGCGTCGTCGAAGGTCACGACCAGCCCGCGGCCGGTCTCGCGCCGGCTCCCCAGGTCGGCCGCCCAGGCCTCCAGCCCGGTGCCCGCGTAGCCGAGCTGGAGCACCGTGGCGAGCTGCTCCTCCAGGGCCTCGGGGTGCACCCGCCAGCGGGCGAGCGCATCCGGCCCGGACGCCGCGACACGGTGGTACATCAGGATCGGCACGACGGTGCCGGGCGGGCCGGGCGCCGTCGCGGCCGCGCGCGCCGGCGGCGTCCCGCCGCCCTCCCGGATCGCCGCCGCGACGTCCGGGTCGGGCCAGACCGCCTCCTCCTCGATCACCGCCGGGGCCGGGCGGCGGCCGAGCCGGGGCAGCCGGCGGCGGCGCCGGCGGGCCACGTGGATGCGGTAGAGCGGGGTGCGCAGCTCCTGCTCCAGCTCCAGGCCCGGCGTCGCGGCCAGGGTCCGCCCGATGACCAGCGCGCCGAAGGGGACGTCCCAGTCGTAGCCCGTCACGGTGGCGTCGTCGACGAGCAGGTTGGCGTGCGCGCAGATGAGCCGGCCGCCCTCGTCGAGCGCCTCCGAGAAGCGCGCGAGGGCCGCGGCGAGCGCGTCCGCGCCCGGCAGGTAGTAGAGGACCTCGCTGGCGACGATCAGGTCGTGGCGCCCGGGCACCGGGTCGCGGTGGAGGTCGAACTGCTCGTAGGCGACGTCCGTGTGGCCGGCGGCCTCCACCCGCGCCCGGGCGCGGGCGAGCGCGATGGCCGAGATGTCGGCGGCCACCAGATGGCCGACCGCCCCGGCGAGGTGCGCCGTGAAGTGGCCCTCGGCACAGCCGATCTCGAGCGCGCGGTCCACCGGCTCCGCCGTCACGAGGCCCATCGTCTGCTCGTACTTGCGCGTCTCGTAGGGGCTCTCGTAGCTCCACGGGTCGGCCCCGGCCGCGAACAGGGACTCGAAGTCGGCGCGGAGGGAGTCGGTGCTGCCGCCGAAGGGCGAGCCGGTGCCGGCGGCGTCCGCGGCCGCCGGGGGGAGGGGCCGCTCGCGGGGGGGCGGCGGCAGCGCCTGGGCGTCCGGCGCGTAGGCGACGGCGACCACGGGCCCCTCGCCGGTCACGGCCTCGGGCTCGGCCGCGGCCGCGGCGGCGGCCCGCAGGTCGCCGGCCGACGCCGCGGGGAGGGCCGCGCGGCGCCAGGACGGCGAGCCGGGCGGGCCGGGCCGGCGGCCCAGCACGAGGGTGGCGCCCTCCGGGCGCGCCGCCCGGGCGACGGCGGGGCCCCACCCGGGCGCCCGCCGCGGCCCCTCCCCTCCCGCCGGCGCGGCGGAGGCCGCCGCGGCCCGGAGGTCGCGCGCCGCGGCGAGCCGGGCGCGCAGCGAGCGCGGCTCCTCCGTCAGCGGCCGCCCGACGAGCGCCTCGCGCACCACGGCGCGGTAGAGCTCGGCGCCGGTGGCCATCGTGAGCGCGGGGACGAGGGCCTCGGCGCCGCGCGCGCGGCGCGGCGGCTCCACCGGGACGACCGAGAGGGGCACCCCGCCCACCGACAGCTCCACCCACGCCGGGCCGCGCAGGGTCACGGCGTCCGGGTCGTCCGCGAGGTCGACGGCCACGAAGGGCGCGTCCGCCGGGATGGCGGGCGGGGTGGCGGGGGCGCCCGCGTAGAAGCGGGCGCGCGGCCAGCCGGGCAGGCCCCACGCCTCCTGCAGGAAGAGCGTCCACCCGATCCGGTCGAGCAGCGTCCCGGGGGACGAGGGGTCCTCGTCCAGCACGACGCCGCCCCGCGCGACCACCGGCCCGCCCGGGCCCTCCCGGGTGGTGAGCCCCGGCACCACCCAGGCGTCGAGCGCGCGGCACAGCAACGCCCAGGTGACGTGGTCCGGGAGGGCGTCGGCGACGACGCCCGCGTCCAGGGCGCCGTCGACGACCGGCAGGGTCAGCCGGCCGGCGTCCTCCCCCGCGACCGTCAGGGCGAGGGCCACGCGCTCGGCGTCCGCAGGGGCATCGGGCGGCGGGCCCTCCACGTCCCACGCGCCCGCCCAGACCCCGCCGAGGCGGCCGGTGGCGGCGGGCTCGCGGGCGAGGGCGAGGTCCTCCAGGCGGCGCCGGGCGCGCCGCGCGAGGCCGGGCACCTCCCCGCGCCGCTCGATGTCGGCCAGGAGCGCGTCGACCTCGGCCTCGTGCTCCCGCAGGGTCGCGGTGACCGCGCCCGGCCGGCCGTCCGCGCCCACGGCGAGCGCCGCCTCCAGCCAGACGGCGACGTCCACCGGCGCGAGGTCCGGCGCGGGCGCGGGCGGCACGCCGTCCAGCAGGTGCCCGGCCGGCTCGCCGTGGCAGAGGGCGATGCCCGCGGCCCACGCCCCGAAGGTGAGGAGCGCGGACTGCCGCTCGGCATCCGGCCGGCCGGCGCGGTGCTCCTCGGGGCCGCCCGGCACGCGCGGGTCGGCGGCGTGGCCCGTGTCGATCACCCGCATCCCGTCCCGCATGATGGCCTCGGCGCGCGAGGACGCGGAGTCCGCCCTCACCCGGTAGAGCGCCACCCGCCGGTCGACGCGCCGGAAGGCCGCCCCGGCGCGCGCGAGGCGCTGCCAGAGGTCCCAGTCCTCGCAGACCTCCAGGCCGGTGTCGAACCCGCCGACGGCGCTCACCAGGTCGCGCCGCACCATGCACGCGTGGACGGCGACGGTGCAGCCCCGGGCGAGGGCGGGGAAGTTGTCGGGCTGCGCGGGGCCGAAGCGGTCGGGCTCGCGGGTGCCGTCGCTCCAGACGCGGGCCCACCCGCCGTGGGCGAGGTCGGTCCCGGGCCGGTCGCAGGCGGCGCCGAGCAGCTCCAGGGCGTCCGGCTCGAGCAGGTCGTCGGCGTCGAGGAACATCACCCGCTCGCCGCGCGCCTCGGCCAGCCCGGCGTTGCGCGCGCCCGACACGCCGAGGCCGCCGGTCGCGACCACCCGCACCCGGGGGTCGGCCGCCGCTCGCGCCTCCGCCAGCGCGCGGGTGCCGTCGGAGGAGCCGTCGTCGACCACGACGGCCTCCCAGCCCGGAGCGGTCTGCGCGGCCAGCGAGTCGAGGGTCGCCGCGAGCGTCGCCTCGGCGTCCCGCGCGGGGATGAGGACGCTCACCAGCGGGGTGGGTCGGGTCGCGCCCTGCCGGTCGCTCACGGCGGCCAGGCTACACCCCGTGCGACCATGGGCCATGCCCCCGGACGCCACCGCCACGGTCGAGGTGCGGCTCGCGACCGCGCGCGACGCCGCCGGCATCGCCGCGATCCACATCGCCTCCTGGCGGCGGGCCTACCGCCACGTCTTCAGCCCGGAGGCGCTCGCCGGCATCCCCTCGGGCGACCGGGAGCGGCTGTGGCAGGCGGTGATCGGCACGCGCGAGCCGCGGCGGCGGGTGCTCGTGGCCGGGCCGTCCGGGGGGTCGCCGCGGGGCTTCGCCGCCTGGAGCCCCACCCGCGACGACGGCGGGGACGCGGAGACCACGGCGGAGCTGTGCGCCCTCTACGTCCACCCCGACGCCTGGGGCGGCGGCCTCGGCGGGGCGCTGCTCGCGCGCGGCGAGGCCCTGGCGCGCGCCGACGGCTTCACCCGGGCGACGCTGTGGGTGCTGCGCGACAACCCGCGCGCCCGGGGCTTCTACGAGGCGGCGGGCTGGCGCGCCGACGGCGCCGAGCAGGAGGAGGAGGTGCTGGGGACCCGCGTGCCGGAGGTGCGGTACGCGGTGGACCTGCGCCCCTAGGCGGGGGCCTCCCCGTACTCCTCGTCGGTGACGTGGGCGCCCCAGGCGACGTGCCCCTCCCCCTCCGCCGCCTCGTGCACGGCGAGGTGGGTCATGAAGCTCGCGGGGCCGGCGCCGTGCCAGTGGTCCTCGCCGGGGGCGAACTCCACCGTGTCGCCGGCCCGCACCACCTCCGGCGGGGCGCCGCGCCGCTGCACCAGGCCGGTCCCCTCGGTGATGTGGATCACCTGACCCAGCGGGTGCGTGTGCCAGGCGGTGCGCGCCCCGGGCGCGAAGTGGACGCTCACCACGCGCACGCGCGCGGGCTCCGGCGGGGTCGCGATCTCGTCGACCCAGACCTCGCCGGTGAAGTAGGCCGCCGGCGCGGCCGTCGTGTCCGGCCGGGTTCGCGTGATCCGCATCGCGTCAGACCACGTCGATCAGGTCGACCACGAAGATCAGCGTCTCGCCGGGGGCGATGACGCCGCCCGCGCCGCGGTCCCCGTAGGCGAGGTGCGGCGGGATGACGAGCCGGCGGCGGCCGCCGACCCGCATCCCCGCCACGCCGCGGTCCCATCCCGTGATGACCTGCCCCTGCCCGAGGCCGAAGCGGAACTCGCGGCCGCGGTTCCAGGAGGCGTCGAACTCCTCGCCGGTGGAGAACGCCACGCCCGCGTAGTGGACGGAGACGGTCTGCCCGGCCTGCGCCTCGGGGCCGTCGCCGACGACGAGGTCGACGATCTCCAGGTCGGCGGGCGGCGCGCCCTCGGGCGGGTCGATGTCGGGGCGTTCGAGTGCCATGGGGACCTCCGGGCTCTGCCTGCACGGACCCGGGCAGCCTAACCCCCGAGCCGGGAGGGGGCGGGGGTCCGCGCGCGGGAGCGTCCCGCTCGGACCTGGCATCGGGGGCCAAGTGGACCTTCGACGGACATCGACCGTCAGGCGGCCCGCCCGTGGGGGGAGGCCGCGGACCCGCGGAGGGTCAGCCCTCGTGGAGCACGGCGTCGAGCAGGCCCGGGAAGCGGCTGTCGAGCTCGTCGCGGCGGAGCCAGGTGTTGCGGCGGGTCCCCTCGTCCTGCTGGGCGATGACGCCGGCGAGGCGGAGGGTCTTGAAGTGGTGGCTCGCCGTGGACTTCGTCACGTCGAGGCGCACCTGGCCGCACGGCATCGCCGTGCCGCACGCGAGCTGGCGCACGATCTCGAGCCGTACCGGGTCGGACAGGGCCTGGAGGACCGTGACCATCTCGACCCCGTCGAGGTCGACCTGGTCGATCTCCTGCTGCTGCGCGCCCATCTGCCCCCTCCGCGCCACTTGTTTGACGTCCATCGAAATACAAGGTACGGTGCTGATCGAACTTTACCGGGGTCGACCGGGCGGCCGCCACCCCCCGTTCCCTGCACCCCCCACTCAGGAGCGGAATAGAGATGGTGTGCGATTCCACCCGGGCGCGCCCCGGGGACGGCTCCGTGCGCCTCGACCGGGCGGCCTGGGCCGCGCTGCTCACCCTCTGCGGCGCGCTCTTCCTCGACGCCCTCGACGTGTCGATGGTCGGGGTCGCGCTCCCCTCCATCCGCGAGGACCTCGGGATGTCCACGGCGTCGCTCCAGTGGGTCGTGAGCGCGTACGTCCTCGGGTACGGCGGCTTCCTGCTGCTCGGCGGCCGCGCCGCGGACCTCCTCGGCCGGCGGCGCGTCTTCCTCATCTCGCTCGTCGTCTTCGCGGTCGCCTCGCTGTTCGGCGGCCTCGTGGACGACGGCGCGCTGCTCATCGCCACGCGCTTCGTGAAGGGCGTCTCCGCCGCGTTCACGGCCCCCGCGGGCCTCTCGATCATCACCACGAGCTTCCCGCAGGGCCCGGTGCGCAACAAGGCGCTCGCGGTCTACACGGCGACCGGCGCGGTGGGCTTCTCGCTCGGCCTCGTCGTGGGCGGGCTGCTCACGGAGATCGGCTGGCGCTGGGTCTTCCTGCTGCCGGTGCCGGTCGCGCTCGTCATCCTCGCCGCGGCCATCCGGTTCGTGCCGGACTCCGGGCGCCCAGAGCCGGGACGGCGCTCGGTCGACCTGGCGGGCGCCACGACCATCACGGCCGGGATGCTGCTGCTCGTCTACTCGGTGGTGGAGGCGCCGGCCGCCGGATGGGCCTCCCTGCGCACGCTCGCGGGCTTCGCCGGGGCGGCGGGCCTGATCGCGCTGTTCGTGTGGATCGAGCGCCGCACCGCGGAGCCGCTGGTGCGCCTCGGCATCTTCCGCTCCTCCGCACTGGTGCGCGCGAACCTCGGCGCCATGGCCCTTTTCGGGTCGTGGGTCGGCTTCCAGTTCATCGCCACCCTCTACCTGCAGAACCTGCGCGGGTGGTCGCCGCTCGAGACCGGGCTCGCGATCTTCCCCGCGGGGGCCATCGTCGCGATCATCGCGCCGCGGATGGGCTCGGTCGTCGCCCGGGTCGGCGTCGTCAAGCCGATCGCGGCCGGCCTGGCGTCGATCGCGCTGGGCTACGCGCTGTTCCTGCCGATCGGGCTCGACTCGGCGTACGCGGCGGCCCTGCTGCCCACGATGCTCCTCGCCGGGCTGGGCTTCGCCCTGGCCTTCGGGCCGCTCAACATGGCGGCCACGAACGGCATCGACGCCCACGAGCAGGGCCTCGCGGGCGGCCTCGTGAACACCTCGTTCCAGTTCGGCGGGGCGGCGGTGCTCGCGGTGGTCACGGCCGTCGCGAACGCGGCGGGCGCGGAGTCCGGCTCGCCGGGCGCGGTCATGGACGGCTACCGCGCCGCGGTGGTGGTCTCGCTGGTCGTCGCCCTGCTCGGGCTCACGGCGACGCTCGCCCGGCGGCGCGCGCCGCGGACGGTGCCGGAGCTGGTCGAGGGATGACGGGCGCGGGGGGGGGCCCGGGTGCCCCCGCCCCGCCGCCGGTCAGATCAGGACTCGCCCCTCCGGGCGACCCGGAGCCGGTTCTCGGCGCGGCGCCTGGCGCTCTCGGCGGCCACGCGGACGACGTCGTCCTCGCCGGCGTCGGCGATGGCGGCCTCGGCGCGCTCCAGGGCCCGCTCGGCCCGGGGGACGTCGATGTCCTCCGCCTTCTCGGCCTGCTCCACGAGCACGAGCACCGTGTCGTTCTCCACCGACATGTAGCCCTCGGTGGTCGCGTACACGATGATCGAGTCGTCCGGCAGGGTGAGCCGCGTCTCGCCCGTCCGCAGGAAGGCGATGAACGGCGCGTGCCGCGGGAGGATGCCGATCTCGCCCTCGACGGACGTCGCGATGACCATCCAGACGGGCTCGTCGAAGACCGGCCCCTCGGGCGTGAGGAGCTGGACCGCGAGGGTCCGGCGGTCGCTGGAGACGGCGGTGCTCACCGCTCGGCCAGGGCCGCGGCCTTCTCCACGGCCTCGTCGATGCCGCCGACGAGGAAGAAGGCCTCCTCGGGCAGGTCGTCGTGGCGGCCCTCGACGATCTCCTTGAACCCGCGGATCGTCTCGGACAGCGGCACGTACTTGCCGGGGGTGCCGGTGAACGCCTCGGCCACGTGGAACGGCTGCGACAGGAAGCGCTCGATGCGGCGGGCGCGCGACACGGCGAGCTTCTGCTCGTCGGTGAGCTCGTCCACGCCGAGGATGGCGATGATGTCCTGGAGGTCCTTGTACTGCTGGAGGATCTCCTGGACCTGGGTCGCGACCTCGTAGTGCTCCGCGCCGACGCCCTCGATGGAGAGGATGCGGCTGTT
The DNA here is from genome assembly GCA_050249835.1 of Thermoleophilia bacterium. Classification (GTDB taxonomy): domain Bacteria; phylum Actinomycetota; class Thermoleophilia; order Miltoncostaeales; family Miltoncostaeaceae; genus Miltoncostaea. The sequence continues at coordinate 97,183 of JBFWPT010000002.1, read as the reverse complement.
GGAGTCGAGCGGGTCCACCGCCGGGTAGATGCCCTTCTCGGCGATGGACCGCGAGAGCACGGTCGTGGCGTCGAGGTGGGCGAACGAGGCGGCCGGGGCCGGGTCGGTGAGGTCGTCCGCGGGGACGTAGATGGCCTGCACCGAGGTGACCGAGCCGTCGCGGGTCGAGGTGATCCGCTCCTGCAGGTCGCCCATCTCGTTCTGGAGGGTGGGCTGGTAGCCCACGGCGGAGGGCATGCGGCCGAGGAGGGCCGACACCTCGGAGCCCGCCTGGACGAACCGGAAGATGTTGTCCACGAAGAGCAGCACGTCCTGGCCGCCCTTGTCGCGGAAGTACTCCGCCATCGTCAGGCCGCTCAGCGCGACGCGCAGGCGGGCGCCCGGCGGCTCGTTCATCTGGCCATACACGAGCGCCGTCTTGTCGATGACGCCCGACTCCTTCATCTCCAGCCAGAGGTCGTTGCCCTCGCGGGTGCGCTCCCCCACGCCCGCGAACACGGAGAGACCGCCGTGCTCCTGGGCGATGTTGTTGATGAGCTCCTGGATGAGCACCGTCTTGCCCACGCCGGCGCCGCCGAAGAGGCCGACCTTGCCGCCCTTCACGTACGGGGCGAGGAGGTCGACGACCTTGATGCCGGTCTCGAAGATCTCCTCGGTCGGGTTGAGGGCGTCGAACGCCGGGGCGTCGCGGTGGATCGGCCAGCGCTCGCCCTCGCTCACGTCCGCGCCCTCGTCGATCGTGTCGCCGAGCACGTTGAAGATGCGGCCGAGCGTGCGCTCGCCGACGGGCACCGAGATCGGGGCGCCGGTGTCGCGCACCGCGGTGCCGCGGGCCAGGCCGTCCGTGGTGTCGAAGGCCACCGCGCGGATCTTGTCGTCGCCCAGGTGCTGCTGCACCTCGGCGATCAGGGGCGGGGCGTCCGCGCCGCGGTCGATCTCGACCGCGTTGTAGATCGCCGGGAGGCCGTCGGGGAAGCGGGCGTCGATCACGACGCCCTTGATCTCCAGGATCGTTCCGGTGCTGGGTGCGTCAGACATGCTGGGGATCTCTCTCCTGTCGGCCGTTACTGGAGGGCGTCGGCGCCGGCCACCACTTCCAGGATCTCCTGGGTGATCGCGGCCTGCCGCGCGCGGTTCATCGCGAGGGTCAGGTCGCCGATCAGGTTGCCGGCGTTGTCGGTGGCGTTGCGCATCGCGGTGCGGCGGGCCGCGAGCTCCGCGGCCGCGCTCTCCAGGAGCGCACGGTAGATCGTGGTGTCGAGGTAGGTCGGCAGCAGGGCCTTGAGGAACTGCTCGGGCTCCGGCTCGAACTCGGCCACCCCGTGCTGCGTGTCCTCCTCGCCGTCGTCGTCGGCGTCCACGACGGTCTGGCGCTCGATCGGTAGGAGCTGCTCGGTGGTGACCTTCTGCTCGAGCACCGACTTGAAGGCGTTGTAGACGAGCACGACCCGGTTGACCTCGCCGGCCGTGAAGCGGTTCACGACGTGCTCGGTGACCCCCTCCGAGTCGGCGAAGGTCGGCTCGACCGAGAAGCCCTGGAACGAGCGGTCGATCGTCATGCCGCGGAACGCGAGCGTGCCGGCGCCCTTCTTGCCGACGGTGGTGAACTCCACCTCGGAGAAGCCCTGGGCGCGCAGCTCGTCGCCGACGGCGATCGCCTGGCGCACGATGTTGACGTTGAACGCGCCGGCCAGGCCGCGGTCGCCGGTGATGGCGACGACGATCGCCAGGCCCTCGCTCGGCCGCTCCTCCAGGAGGGGCTCGCCGTGGACCCCGCCGCTCGCCGCGGCCGAGTGCGACATGAGCCGCCGCATGGCCTGGGCGTACGGGCGCAGGGACTCGATGTTCTCCTGCGCGCGCCGGAGCTTGGCCGAGGCGACCAGTTCCATGGCGCGGGTGATCTTGCGCGTGTTGCGGACCGACTCGATCCGCCGCTTGATGTCGCGGGTGGTCGCCAAGTGGTCGCTACGCGGTCGCCGTCTCGGCCTCGGCCTCAGCCTCGGCGCCGACCTCGGCCTCGGCGGCCTCGACGTCGAGGACCTCGTCGCCCTCGGACGGGGCGAACTGGTTGACGATGGCCTTCGCGATCGCCTCGATGCGCTCCAGCCCGGCGTCCGACAGCTCCTTCGTGTCGCGGATCTCCGCGAGCACCTCCGGGGCCTTCTCGCGCAGCTCGCGGCGGATGGCGTCGTTGACGTCCGGGACCTGCTCCACGCCCACCTGGTCCAGGAGGCCCGCGTTGGCGGCGCCGATCACGGCCACCTGCTCCTCGACCGGCCACGGCGCGTAGGCCGGCTGGTTCAGCGTCGCCACGAAGCGGGCGCCGCGGGCCAGGGTGCGCTGGGTGGAGGCGTCGAGCTCGGAGCCGAACTGGGCGAACGCCTCGAGGTCGCGGTACTGGGCCAGCTCCAGCTTCAGCTTGCCGGCCACCTTGCGCATGGCCTTGATCTGGGCGGAGCCACCCACGCGGGACACCGAGATGCCGACGTTGAGGGCCGGGCGGACACCGGAGAAGAAGAGTTTGCTCTCCAGGAAGATCTGCCCGTCCGTGATCGAGATCACGTTCGTCGGGATGTAGGCCGACACGTCACCGGCCTGCGTCTCGATGATCGGCAGGGCCGTCATGGAGCCGCCGCCGAGCTCGTCGGAGAGCTTGCAGGCGCGCTCCAGCAGGCGGGAGTGGAGGTAGAACACGTCGCCCGGGAACGCCTCGCGGCCCGGCGGGCGCCGCAGCAGCAGCGAGAGCTGGCGGTAGGCGTCGGCCTGCTTGGAGAGGTCGTCGTACACGCAGAGGGAGTGCTCGCCGCCGTAGAGGAAGTACTCCGCCATCGCGGCGCCGGAGTACGGGGCGAGGTACTTCAGCGGGGCCGCCTGGGAGGCGGTCGCGGCGATGACCGTCGTGTACTCCATCGCGCCCGCGTTGCGGAGGCGCTCCACGACCGTCGCGACGGTCGAGGCCTTCTGGCCGATGGCGACGTAGAAGCAGCGCACGCCCTGGCCGGCCTGGTTGATGATCGCGTCCACCGCGATCGTCGTCTTGCCGGTCTGGCGGTCGCCGATGATGAGCTCGCGCTGGCCACGGCCGATCGGGATGAGGGCGTCGATGGCCTTGATGCCGGTCTGGAGCGGCTCCTTCACCGGCTGCCGCTGGACGACGCCCGGCGCCTTGAACTCGACGGGGCGGTAGTGCTCCGTCTCGATCGGGCCGCGGTCGTCGAGCGGGTTCCCGAGCGGGTCCACCACGCGGCCGAGCAGGGCCTCGCCGACCGGCACCTGGATGACCTTGCCCGTCCGGCGGACCTGGTCGCCCTCCTTGATGAGGGTGTCGTCGCCGAGGAGCACGGCGCCGACGTTGTCCTCCTCGAGGTTCAGGGCGAGGGCGGTCACGCCGTGGGGCAGCTCGAGCATCTCGAGGGCCACGCAGGACTGCAGGCCGTGGATGCGGGCGATGCCGTCGCCGACCTGGAGGACGGTGCCGACCTCCTCGACCTCCACGGTCCCCGAGTACTGCTCGATCTGGTCCTTGAGGACCTTGGTGATCTCGTCGGGCCGAAGCTTCATCTGGGGGTCGTCACCTTTCTCTGCTCAGGTCGGATGCGGGGGGTCAGGAGGCCGTCTCGACGGCGTCGACCGGGGCGCGGCGGAGGCTCGTGCGCAGCTCGTCCAGCCGGTGGCGGAGTGAGCCGTCGATGACGCTGCCCCCCACCTTGAGGACGAGGCCGCCGACGATGTCGGGGTCCACGCTCTCGGTGAGGTCCACGTCGGCGCCGGTCTTGCCGCGGATCTGCTCGATGATGCGGGCGCGGAGGTCGTCCGGCAGCGGCACAGCCGTGACGACCTCGACGTCGATGCGGTTCTCGGCCTGTGCGACCCGGGCCGCGAGGGCGTCGGCGATCTCCGTGACCTCGCCGAGCCGTCCCCGGTCGGCGAGCACGCGCAGGAAGTTCACGACGAGCGGGTGCGCGCCCTCGGCGAGGCCCTCCACGACGGCCTTCTTGGCCTTCGTGTCGACCTCGGGGTTGCCGAGGACCGCCCGCAGGTCCGCGGACTCCCGGACGGCGGCGGCGAAGCCGGCGACGTCCTCGGAGACCGGGGTGACGGCGGACGCGCCGACCGCGGCCTCGTAGAGCGCCTCCGCGTAGGTGGCAGCGGCGCTCACGAGTTCGCCGTGCCCCCGTTGGAGGAGACCGTCGACAGGTCGGCCTCGGCGATGGCCTCCTCGATCAGCCGCCGGTGCTCGGCGTCGTCGAGGGAGCGGCGCGAGACCTTCTCGGCCGCGGCCAGGGCGAGGTCCACCACGTCGTCCCGCAGGCCGCTGGCGGCCGAGCGGGCCTGGGCGGCGATCTGGGCGTCGGCATCGGCGAGGACCCGCTCGCGCTGGCCCTGGGCCTGCGCGACGAGCTCCGCGCGCTGCAGCTCGCCCTCCTTCCGCCCCTGCTCGCGCAGGGAGTCCGCCTCCTTGCGGGCCTCCACGAGCCGGGTCTTGTAGTCCTCCAGGAGGGCGTTGGCCTCGTCGCGGCTGCGCTCGGCCGTCTCGATGCTGTCCGCGATGTCCTTCCGGCGCTTCTCGATCATGTCGCCGACCGGACCGAACACGTACTTCTTCATGATGAAGAGCGTGATCGCGAACATCACGAGCGTCCAGATCATCAGCCCGGGGCTGATCTTGAGGAGAGGGTTGTCGCTCTCCTCCGCGGTCGCCTCGGCCTGGAGGCCGAGGAAGCTCAGCTCGGTGATGAGGTCCACCATCGGGTCTCCGATCTAGCCGATGAAGAAGGCGACGAAGCCCATCAGCAGCGCGTAGAACACGATGGCCTCGGTGAGCGCCAGGCCCAGGAACATGAGCGAGGTCAGCTCGCCGCGGAGCTCCGGCTGGCGGCCGACGGCCTCGACCGTCTTACCCATGAGGTAACCCACGCCGATACCGGGGCCGATGGCGCCGAACGCGGTGGCCAGGCCGAGGGCCAGGACCTTTGCCGCATCCTCGATGTTGCCTTCCATCAGTACTCGCTCCTTTGGTTTGTCAGTGCGACGACTGGACGGCGAAGCCGATGTAGATGCCGCTCAGCATCGCGAAGATGAAAGCCTGGAGGCCGGCGACGAGCAGCCACTCGAACACCCAGAAGAACACGCCCACGGGGAGGGCGATCAGCCCGAAGAAGTTCCCCAGCAGGATCATGAAGCCGGCGGCCATGATGATGAGCAGGTGGCCGGCGAGCAGGTTGGCGAAGAGCCGGACCGAGAGGCTCACGAGCCGCAGGAGCTGCGAGAGCACCTCGATGCCGAAGATCACGGGCTGGATCGCCTTGGGGGCGTCCGGCACCAGCGTCTTGAGGTACCCGACCACCCCGTGCGCCTTGACGCCCTCGTAGTTGTAGACGACGAAGGTGACCACGGTCAGCGCCAGCGTGACGTTGATGTTCGCGGTGGCGGCGTAGAGCGCGAAGTCCGGGATCGGGCCGATCCAGCTCGTGTGGCCGACCGGCAGCGGGATGAAGCTGATCAGGTTGCTGACGAGGATGAAGAGGAAGAGCGTCGCGATGTACGGGAAGTACCGCGAGTAGACCTTCTCCGTCAGCGTGGGCTTGGCGATCTGCTGCTCGGCGAACTCGTAGGCGATCTCGACCACGTTCTGGGCCTTGGTGGGCCGCATCTTGAGGCCGCCCCGGATGACCAGGCCCATCGCGATGCAGATGAGGCTCGCGAGGACGAGGTAGAAGACGGCCTTGTTGATCGAGAGGTCGATCGGGCCGAGCTCGATGGACACCCACGGGTCGAGCTGGAACTCGTCGGAGGGGTCGAACTCGGTGCCGGCGGCGAGGCCGGAGGCCGGGAGCGCGAGCAGCGCGGTGAGCGCGGCGAAGGCCGCGAGGCGGAACCGCATGAGGCGGGTCACTGCGCGGCGCCCTTGGGCGTGCGCGCCTTCTGGGTCTGCGCGTAGAGCGCCGTCCGGCCCAGCAGGTCGAACGTGAAGCAGGAGATGAACACACCCGCGGCGATCAGGCCGGCCTCCTCCGAGTAGCGGAGAGCGATGACGAAGAGCACCAGGGCCGTGAGCCAGGCCCGGGCGATGAAGGACACGCCGGACATGCCCACGGCGGCCGTCGCCGACATCCCGAAGGAGAACTTCGCGGTGGCGTTGGCGATCCCCCAGTTGATGCACCAGAGCACGAACCCGATGAACCACCCGCTCCAGTCGCCACCGGCGAGGAGCACGATGGGCAGGGCCAGCACGCCGACGATCATCCCGATCCCGGAGAGGATCGCCTTGACCATCGGGGGCGGGTACACGCTGTCCTCGTCGGAGGTGACCTGCGCTGCTTCCTGCAGAGGGGGGTGCTGCGGTGTGATTCAGGGTCCTCCGAGCGGATCCGGGACACGCTTGGACGGCGGCGCGGGGCGTCGCCGTCGAGCGGGGACCACTATACCGACGCGCGGAAGGCGTGGGCAATGGACGTTCGCCCGGCCGAACGTCCCCTGAATGCCTCCTGAACGTCGCCGGGAGGTTCCCGGCGACTTTCCTATGCCTTCGGGCCGACCGCCTCCCGGCGCCCCGCGCGGGTGAAGCGGCTCTGCCGCACCAGCGTCACCACGGGGGTGCTGCGCCACTTCAGGATCTCGAGGATGTAGACCATGTAGACCGAGGCCGAGATGGCGACGAGCCCGGCCGCGCTCAGGATGAGCGTCCCGGAGATGTCGAGCCCTCCGTCCGGATCGCGATACGAGACGAAGCGCAGGGTGATCGCCGCGGCCCCCATCAGCGCGCACCACGCGTAGAGCGCGAGCACCGTCTTGCGCTGGCCCCACCCGATCGTGAAGAAACGGTGGTGGAAGTGGCTGCGGTCGGCGTTGTAGACCGGCAGCCCGTACTTGAGGCGCTTCAGGATCACGAACGACGTGTCGAGGATCGGGATCGCCAGGATGATGAGCGGCGCGACGACGGCGATGGCGGCCGCGCTCTTCATCACCCCGCTCACGGCGACGCCGGCGATGACGAAGCCGAGCAGCATCGACCCGGCGTCGCCCATGAAGACCCTGGCCGGGTGGAAGTTGTAGATCAGGAACGCGACGCAGGCGCCGGCCAGGGCGGCGGCGACGACGGCCGGGTCGGAGCGACCGAGGGACGCGGCGAGGATCGCGAAGGTGGTCGCGCCCAGGCCGGTGATGCCCGCGGCGAGGCCGTCCATGCCGTCGGTGAAGTTGATCATGTTCACCAGCGCCACGAACCAGAGGACCGTGATCGGGTACTGGGCGATCCCGAGGTCCCCCACCCCGAGCAGGGGGAGCGTGATGTGGTCGATCGTCAGCCCCGCGGCCACCGGGATGGACGCGCACGCGACCTGGCCGGCGAGCTTCACGGCGGGCGACAGGCCCCAGATGTCGTCCGCGGCGCCGAGCAGCGTGATGAGCACCGCGCCGACGATGAGGGCCCGGGTGGCGGGGTCCTCCGGCAGGAACGCGAGCACCGGGACGAGGAAGCCGGCGAGCAGCGCGAGCCCGCCGAGGCGGGGCGTGGGCTCCCGGTGGATGCGGCGGTCCGACGGGTGGTCGAGCGCGCCGACCCTGCGCGCCAGGGCCATGGCCGGCGGCGTCAGCGCCAGGACCACGAGGGCCGCCGCGATCGCGCTGAGGAGTGGGATGAGGGTCGTCGTCACGAGAACGAGGGGCCGCTGAGGGCCCTCGGGGATTCTAGGTCGGGTCGTTGCAGCCCTTCAATCGGCTGTTGCGGACCGGGGCGGGTCGTCACGGTCGCGGCCGCTCGCGGTGGGTGGCGGCCGCGGCGCGCAGCACGATGCCGCGCGGCAGCACCCGCGAGGCGAGCATCGAGCCGCGCGCGACGAGCCCGGTGGGCGCCCGCCGGCGGCCGCCGGCGAGGGCGCGCCAGGTGGCGCGGACGACCATCTCCGGGTCGTCGAAGGGGATGCCGGGGTAGGTCGAGCCGCCCCCGCCGGAGAGCGTGAACTCGGTGCGGGTGGGCCCCGGGCAGACGGCGACGGCGCGCACGCCCGTGCCGCGCAGCTCCTCGGCGAGGGCCTCGGTCCAGTGGAGCTCGAACGCCTTGGTCGCCGCGTAGGTCGCCATGAAGGGCACCGGCTGCCAGGCGGCGGCCGAGCTCACCACCACGACGGCCCCGCGCCCGGCGGCGACCATCCGCGGCAGGACGCGCGCGCCCAGGTCGACGACGGCGACGCAGTTGAGGCGCACCATGTCCGCCTCGCGGCCCGGGTCGCGCTCCCACAGGCGCCCGCGCGAGCCGAAGCCGGCGTTGAGCACGAGCACCTCCGGCGTCTCCCCCTCCGCGACGGCGGCGGCCGCGGCGGCGAGCCCCTCCTCGCGGGCGAGGTCGGCGACGACGATCCGCGTCTCCACCCCGTGGTCGCGGGCCACCTCGGCGGCGAGCCCCGTCAGCCGGTCCTCGCGCCGGGCGATCACCAGCAGCGGGTGCCCGCGCGCGGCCAGGCTCTCCGCGTAGGCGCGGCCGAGGCCCGAGGAGGCCCCGGTCACGACCGCCGGACCCCGGCTCACCGCCCCCCGGGCTCGGCGTAGAGGCGGTCGCCGGCGTCGCCGAGGCCGGGCACGATGAACGCCCGGTCGTTCAGGTGGTCGTCGATCACCGCGACCGTCACCGGCACCTCCGGGTCGGCCTCGGCCACCACCGCCAGGCCCTCGGGCGCGGCGATCAGGCCCACCATGTGCAGCCGCTTGGCGCCGGCCTCGCGCACGCTCCGCAGGGCGGCGACGCTCGACCCGCCGGTCGCGACCATCACGTCCAGCATCACGACCTCGTCGTCCTCCAGCCCCGAGGGGAGGGAGTCGAGGTAGGCGCGCGCCTGGGCGGTGCGCTCGTCGCGCGCCATCCCCAGGAAGCCGACGCGGGTGTTCTCGGGCAGCAGCTCGAGGGCCGGCTGCAGCATCACCAGGCCGGCGCGCAGGATCGGCACGACCGTCACGCGGCGCGCGGGCTCGGTCGTGCGCGCCTCGGCGAGCGGGGTCGTCACCGTCCCGTGGCGGGTCTCCAGCTCGGCGAGCGCGGTCGCGAGCACGAGCGTCGAGAGGGCGTGCGCGGCGCGGCGGAAGCCGTCGGGCGAGGTGCCCACGTCCCGCAGGCGGGCCAGGTGGTGGCCGGCGAGGGCTCCCTCGACGACGACGGGGGGACGGGCGGGCACCCCGGCAGCGTACCCCAGCCGCCGGGCGGCCCGGGGCCGGGGTACGCTCGCGCCGTGCGTCGCGCCGAACGCCATCTCTCCCACCGCGAGGGCTGGCTGCGCGCCGCGGTGCTGGGCGCCAACGACGGCATCCTCTCCACGGCGGGCCTCGTGCTGGGCGTGGCGTCGTCGGGCGCGTCGGTGGCCGCCATCGCGACGGCCGGCCTGGCGGGCGCGGCGGCCGGCGCGCTCTCGATGGCCGCGGGCGAGTACGTCTCGGTGAGCAGCCAGCGCGACGCCGAGCGCGCCGACCTGGCCCTCGAGCGGCGCGAGCTGGCCGAGGACCCGGAGGGCGAGATGGAGGAGCTCGCCGAGATCTACGAGGGGCGGGGCCTGGACCCGGGGCTGGCGCACGAGGTGGCCGAGGAGCTCTCGCGCGGCGACACGCTCGCGGCCCACGCGCGCGACGAGCTCGGCATCGACACGAAGCACATGGCGCGGCCCTTCCAGGCGGCCTGGTCGTCGGCCGTCTCCTTCACCCTCGGCGCCGCCCTGCCGCTCGTCGCGATCCTCGCCACGCCCGAGGCGGCGCGGATCCCCGTGACGGTGGTGGTCACCCTCGTCGCGCTCGCGATCCTGGGGGCGGTGGGCGCGCGGCTCGGGGGCGCGCCGGTCGGCCGCGCGGCGCTGCGCGTCGCCGCCTGGGGGGCCGTGGCGATGGCCCTCACCTCGGCGATCGGGGCCGCGGTGGGGACGGCGGTCTAGCGGGCGGTGACGGCGGGCGGGATCTGGGGCCGGGCCGTGAGGTACGACACCATCCCCGCGGCCTCGTGGGAGAGCGGCGACCCGGCGAACAGGGAGCAGTAGAGCTTCCAGCGCCCTGGGGCGAGGGTGACGCGCAGGACGCCGGATCCCTTCGGCTCCAGGTACACCTGGTGGGTCGCCCCGGTGGCGTCGACGACGGTCAGGTCGTGGTCGTCCATCCCCCGGTTGTAGATCCGCAGGGTCACCTCGCCGGCCGCCACCAGCCGCTTGGACGGGCGGACGTTCCACTCGTTCTCGTCCACCGCCAGGGCGGTGGGCAGGGCCGTCGGGGGTGGCAGCTTGGTGCGGTGCAGCCGCGGGGCCGCGACGGCCGCCGCCGCCAGGAGCAGCGCCAGCGCGAGGGCGAGCCCCGCCGTGACGGCCGCCCGGGTCATCCGACCAGGGCCCCTCCGAGGGGGAACGGGCCGCCGGGGATCACCGCCGCCGGGTCGCCCCCGAGCCACTCGGAGACGATGGACGAGTAGACGGCACGGAAGTCGGTCGTCACGCGCAGGTCGCCGCGGTCGAGCTGGGTCAGGCCGGGGAACTCGCCGCGCATGCCGCCGCGCACCGATGAGCCCATGGCCATCATCAGCCCGCCGGCGCCGTGGTCGGTGCCGCTCTCGTTGGACTCCACCCGGCGCCCGAACTCGGAGAAGACGACCGTCATCACGCGGCCCTCGATGCCGCGCGCGGTGAGGTCGGCCTTGAAGGCCGCGAGGGCCCGCGAGAGCGTCGTGAGCTGGGGGTCCTGGCTGGCGAGCTGGCCGCCGTGGGTGTCGAACGAGCCCCAGTCGATGGTGATGACCTTGGTGCCGAGGTTCGCCGACAGCAGGGTCGCGGCGAGCTGCAGCCGCTGGGAGAGGTTCGACTGCGGGTAGCCCGGTCCGGCCGGCGCGCCGGCCAGGGTGCGCAGGGAGCGCGACACCTGGACGGTGCGGCCGTACACCTCGCGGGTCTTCGCCAGGTCGGCGTTGGCGGCCCCCGCCGGGACCAGCGACAGCGGCGCCATCTGCTCGGTCGTGTTGACGAGGTTGTTCGAGACCCCGTCCACGCGGAACTCGACGCCGTTCAGGCTGCGCACGGCCGCCACCGGGGCCTTCGCCGGGCGGATCTGCTTGGAGATGCTGGAGTCGAGCGACACGGCCTGGAGCGGGTTGTCCGGCGAGCCGTAGAGGTCGAGCCAGCGACCGAGCCAGCCGGTCGCCATCTTCTGGAGGGCTCCCGCGAACCAGTAGTCGCGGCTGTCGAAGTGGGAGCGGTTGGCGGGCGTGTAGTCCGCGGCGGGCCACACCGCGAGGTCCGAGCCCGCGCCGCCGGTGCCGTCGCCCCAGAGCGTGTCGAAGCCCCGCGCGTCGCCGTTGTTGCCCGTCCCGGACACGCCGACGTTGGCCCAGGCGAAGTCGCCGTTGGTACCCGGCATGACGGTCGTGCCCACCTGGGCGGCCGTCGACGGGCCCAGGGCCCGCGCGAGCTGCGGGCGCTTGGCGGCGTAGGTGGCGTGCTCGCGCACCGGGACGATGGTGTTGAGGCCGTCGTTGCCGCCGTTCAGGAAGATCATGACGAGCTGGTTGGCGGGGGACGCGCCCTCGGCGACCGCGGCCTCGAAGGCGCGGGTCCAGTCGAGCGCGCCGGCCGCGTAGACCGATGCGAGGCCGATGGCGCCGGTCTGGAGGAAGCGGCGCCGGTCCATGCCCTTCGCCCGCGGCACGCCGTCCGGGAAGCCGGCCATGGCCTCGGGGGTGAGCGGCATCGTGTCGACCGGGTCCAGGTCCCGCACGAGGCTGTCGGACCGGGCGCAGTCCGCGCACCGGATGGCCTCCCGCGCCCCCGGGTCCCCCATCGGGTCCATGGGGTCCACGAGCTCCTGGGGGTCGTCGTGCATCACATCACCTGTGCGTCGGGGCCGCCGAGCATGAAGGCGCGCAGCACGCGCTGGCGCGCGACGCGGTCGTTCACCGAGACCACCCGGGAGTGGGCGGAGTAGTACCGCAGGGAGCTGATGCTGCCCTTGCTCAGCCACGGCGAGCCCACGGCGGCGTGGGCGCGCTGGAAGGCCTGCACCGGGGTCTCCCCGGGCACGTCCTCGGGCGCCTTGGTCGGCAGCGGCGCGTAGGAGAGCGTGAGGAGGCGGTTGGCCATCGCGAAGCGCGCCAGGGCCGTGTTGGTGTTGAGCCACGACATGCCCCCCTCCCACCCCGCCACGGTCGGCGGGAAGTAGGGGAGCTGCCCCATGTCGCGCAGCGCGTAGAAGAGGCTCTCGTCGGTGATCGACAGGCCCAGGGCCTTCATCGTCCCCACCGCCTGCACGATGGGCGGCTTGATCATGTTCGGCTCCTTGACGGAGTCGAGCATCGCCGGGTGGGTGAGGATGCGGCGCAGCAGCGGGCGCACGCGGAAGCGGGCCTTCACGTAGACCTGGGTCAGGTCGCGGATCGTCGCGGCGTCGGGCGCCGTCGCGTGGAACTCGTGCCAGAGCTTGGTGACGAGGAACGGCGCGTGGCTCGGGTGGGAGAGCACCACGTCCACGAGCTGGCGGTGGTCGAACGCGCCCGCCTTCCCCAGCACGGTCTTGACGCCGTCGTCCCAGCGGGAGCGGTTGAAGTAGCCGATCGCCCGGTCCGGGTTCTCGTCGTCGATCTGCCACCCCGACGCGGCGCGCGCGGCCTCGCGGACGTCCACCTCGGTGTAGTTGGGCTGGCCCGCGGCGTTCGTCACCCCGAGGCCGAACAGCTCCATCAGCTCGCGCCCGTAGTTCTCGTTGATCGCGCGCTTCGTGTTGCCCTCGCCGGTGAGGAAGCGCAGCATCGCCGGCCCCTCCCCCACCTCGTAGGCGAGCGTGCGGAAGTTGGCGGTCGGGAACGCGGCGAGGTCGCTGTAGCGGCGCAGCAGGTCGTTCTGCTGGGTGAGCAGCTGCGGCGGCGAGACCTCGTCGCGCGAGGTGGCGAAGTGGCGGTGCCAGAAGAACGTCATCCGCTCGACGAGCGGATTGCCGGTGCGGAGCATCCGGTCGCACCAGGTGAGGACGAGGTCGACGTCCGACTCGTGGGGCCGCAGCGGGGTGCCGTCGGTGCGGAGCGCGGCCGTCCCCGTCATGACGCCCTGCGGCGCCGCGAGCATCGCGTCCACGACCTTGTGGAGCGGCTTGCCGGTCCAGCGCTTGCGCAGCGCCTCGGTCGGGCCGAAGCCGGTGCGCCACATGAGCCGGTCCACCATCGGCCGGGTGAGGGCGGCCTGGGCACCGCCCGCGACGGGCCTCTTCAGCCGGCGGCGGCGCGGGGGCGGGGCGACCCGGGGGCTCACGGCGTGCGCACCCGCGCCGCGAACGCCTTGAACGCGCCCCGCGAGCGCTTCGACGCGCTCACCCGGAAGTCGCCGTTGGCGTCACGGACGTCGAACCAGACGACGCCGGCCAGGTTGGGGATGGAGGTGCCGAGGTTCGCGAGCTGGCCGAGCCACTTCTCGCGGCTGCCGCCCTTGGCCGTGGAGCCGGTCTCGGCGATCCAGAACGGCTTCGGCGCGAGTGCGGAGATCTGGCGGTACGCGTCCTCGAAGAGGGCGTCCGGCTCGGTCCACGCGAGCCCGCCGGTGTCGCCGAAGTTGTAGGCGCTCGTGCCGACCACGTCGACCTGGGAGAGACCCGGGAAGTAGGCCGGGATGGCGTTCTCCGGCGTCGCCGGGACCGAGCGCGCGTAGGGCGCCCACATCATCAGCACCCGCCGGCCGCCGGAGCGCTTCACGACCTTCCGCACCCGCTTCCACGCGGCGACGTACTGGGCCGGCGTGTTGCCGTTCGCCGCCCCCGACCACGCGTACCAGGGGGTGTTGGCCTCGGGCATCGGGCGGAGGATCGGCGCGGGCCGGAGCCTCCCGATCTGCCGCGCCAGCGCCCGGAGGCCCTTGTCCTGGCGGCCGCGGACGATCGCCGTGAGGCGGTGCTTCGGCTGCCGCGCCCCGTCCTTGCCGCCGTCGGGCATCCAGGTGACCAGCAGCCGCGCCTTGGTGCGCTTCTGGAGGGCGATCACGGCCGGCGGGACGGTCCTCCCGCCGGTGACGTAGGCGGAGATGACCGCGGTGGCGCGGGGCCCGGCGGCGCGACGCAGGACGGGCACGGTGCGCGCCGGGTCGTCCTGGTAGACGCCGACCTCGACCCTCTTGGCCTCCGCGGCCGGGGCCTGGACGCCGGCGACCCCGAACGCCACCGCGAGCCCGGCGGCCACGCACACGGCCGGGACCGACAGGACGCCGTGGGGAACCGCCAGCCGGGCACGCTGGGAGAGGTTCATGCCCTGACGCTATCGGCGGCCCTCCCCCATCCCTGGAGGCCCTTTCACGAACACGAACGGTTGCGTCACAACTTCCTCACGGCCCCCGACAGGTTCCGGCGAATCCATCGGGGGTGATCAGAGGGCTGAACGGCTCCGTCCAGGTCCTCCCGGGGTCCATTTGGCCCCCGGCGCCAGGGCCGAGCGGGACATGTCCGCCGCGTCCGGCCGGCGCGCCTCAGAACGCGACGAGCTCGAACTCCGGGTCCACGCCCAGGAGCACCTGTCCGACGGTCTCCAGCCGGCCCTCGCACACGAACCCGTGGTGGCGGAGCGTGTGGATGTCGCGGAAGTGACGCTCGATCGGGCTGGTCTCGTACACGGCCGACGAGCCGGCGAGGCCGTAGACGAGGTCGACCGCTTCGACGCACGACGTCACCGCGTGGACGCCGGCGAGGAGGTCCCCGGCCCGCTCGGCCAGGGTCGGGGTGCCGCCGGCGGCGACCCGCTCCCACGACTCCCCGAGCGCGGCGTGGAACGAGGCGCGGGCGGCGCGCACGAGGCCCTCGGCCCGGGCGAGCCGGCCCTGGGCGGCGGATCGGTCGCGGAGCGCCCGCGCGCTGCCGAGCGACATCTTCCCGGGCGCGAGCGCGACGAGGGCGTCGACGGCCTCACGGGCGATCGCGAGGGCGATCGGGACGAGGACGCTCCCGAGGATGGTGACCGCGGGCATCCGGTAGAGCGGCCCGCCGAAGTGCGACCCCGGCGTGAAGGCCGGCATGAGCGGGAACGTGCGCCGGTCCGGGACGAAGACGTCGTCGATCAGCACGTCGTTGCTGTCCGTGCCGCGCAGCCCGAGGGAGTGCCAGGTGTCGATGACCTGCGCCTCGTCGGCGGCGACGACCGCGCCGACGGCGCCGTCGCCGACGACGGCGGTCACGAACAACCACCGCGCGTCGTGGATGGTGCTCGCCAGCGGCCGTCGCCCGCTGAGCCGGTACCCGCCGTCGGCGCGGGCGCCGGCCAGCGGCGGGTGGAACGCGGCGGCCTGGACGGCGTCGGGGTCGCCCGCCACCAGTTCCTCGGCGCCCTCGTCCGGGAGGCGCGCCGAGAACCAGTCGCCGACGTTGCCGGCCTGCATCGCCCAGCCGGCGGCGGGGTCGTGGCGAGACACGGCCTCGACGGTCCGCGCGAACGTGACCGGGTCCGCCTCCGCCCCGCCGAGCGAGCGGGGCAGCAGCATCCGGAACATGCCCGCGTCCCGGAGGGCGGCGAACGCGGGCGGCGCCAGCCGCCGCCCCGCCTCGGCCTCGGCGGCGTGCTCGCGGAGGGTGGGCCCGATCTCCGCGACCGCGTCGGTCCAGGTGTGGCCGGTGGTGGACATGGGCTCCTCCTCGGACGCTGTGCCCGGGAGTGACGCCCGGCCGCCCGCCGTTACGCGCCTCCCGCGGCGGCCCGGCCCGCCCGGCCCCTCAGACCGACCGGCGGACGACCACCTCGTACTTCGTCACCGACGTCCTCCGGCCGGGCGTGTCGCCCGCCGGCATCGCGTCGAGGATCGCGTCGCCCGCGGCGTAGTCCTCCTCGCTGTCGAAGAAGACGAGGACGAGCGACCGCTCCTCCCCGTCGTGGAGGACGATGAGATCGGTCGCCGCGAGCCCCTCCGGAGGCTCGGCGTCGTTCATCTCCTCCCTCATCTGCGCGACCCGCTCACCGGGAACGCCGTCGAACGCCACGACACGTGCGAACGCCATCGGGAGCCTCCCTCAACGCGATCCGTCAACGGGCGCGCGGGACGTGCGCGCCCCGTCCCCCGAGCATCCTCCCCCAGGGCGCCAGGGGGCAATGGGCACAACCCCGCCCCGGACCCTCGGCCGGGCTCCGCCGCCTCCCAGGTCCACTTGGCCCCCAGCGCCAGGGCCTAGTGCGACATGACACGGCACAGGGACGGCGCAGGGACGGCACACACCCGGCCTGGAGACACATGGACCGGCGGCGGCAGGCTCCCCGGCATGGCCCGCAGCTTCTACAAGGGGGAGAACCTCGGCTCGATCCCCGCCTGCGCGATCTGCGTCGGCAAGGGACGCGGAAAGCGGGCCGAGCTGCACCTTCCCTGCGGCGTCCGGGTGTGGCTCTGCGAAGCGCACCGGTCCCCCGAGTTCCAGACCTCCCGGGCCGGCAGGGACCTGGTGGTCAGCCTGATGCACGTCTGGCGGTCCACCAACTCGTTCACCCGCCGCCGCTCCCACGCCCTCGAGGTCCACCAGCGCCGACTCACCGGGCCGCCGGCCCGGCGGGAGCGGCCCGGGTCGTACGCGTGGCCGGCGATCCGCAGGGAGGCAGAAGCCCGGTTCGCCCGGGGGGAGAAGCCCGCCGAGGTGATCGCCGCCCTGCGCCGCACCTCCCGGCCGGGGGATGGGGTGCTGCCATCGGTCAGGACGATGCGCCGCTGGTTCCGCGACGGCCGCTGGCTCGACGACGGGCCGCCGTCCGGTCCGGCGAAGCCGGCCCCGCCGACGCCGCCCGCGCCGGGTCCGTCAGGCCAGCCGGTGGTCCAGGACGGTGGGGGTCACGCCGGCGAGGGCGCGGACGTCCTCGACCAGGTGGGGCTGGTCGGCGTACCCGGCCGCGGCGGCGACGCCGGCCCAGCCGAGGGCAGGGCGCTCCGCCCGCAGCAGCAGCGCCCGCTGCATCCTCAGGACCCGGGCGAGGCGCTTCGGGCCGTAGCCGACGGCCGCGGCGACCCTGCGGCGCAGCTGGCGCTCACCGATCGCGACGTCGGCCGCGATCAATTGGACCTGGGTCCCCGGGTCGCCCTCCAGCCGCCCCGCCACGGCGGCCACCAGGGGGTCCGGCGCCTCGGAGGGACGCCGCTCCAGCAGCCATCCGGCGATCAGCCCGGCCGGGTCCGCGGCGCGGTGCAGCCGCTCCTCCAGCCGCCGCGCGTCGTCGCCCCACACCCGGGACGCGGGGACCCGGGCGTCGAGGAACCCGCGGACGTCCTCCCCCAGCACCGCCGCGGCGGCCCCGGGGCGGAGCCTCACGCCCGCCGCCCGCGAGCCGGCCGGCATCGCCGCGACCCACGCCGCGGTGTCCGGCCCCGCGACCTCCAGCCCGGCGTCCTCACGCCAGACGATGTCGACGCAGGCATCCGGGAGGACCCGGTGACCGCCGTCCCCCGCGACCACCTCCCACCGGCACGCCGCCCAGGGAACGAGCGGCGCGGGCGGGGGCGCCTCGCGGTAGACGGCGCGGCGGGTCAGCGGCTCAGCGGCTCAGACCGGGGTCCCCGCCTGCAGCCGGGGGTAGAGCGGGAAGCGGTCGCCGATCGCGCGCGACCGGGCGCCGAGGGCCTCCAGGTCGCCCTCCGTCGCGGAGGGGTCGAGGGCCGCGGCGATGATCTGGGCGATCTCGGTCATCTCCGCCTCGCGCAGGCCCCGGGTGGTGAGGGCGGCGGTGCCGATCCGCAGGCCGCTCGTCACGGTCGGCGGGCGCTCGTCGAACGGGACGCCGTTCTTGTTGACCGTGATCCCCGCGATGTGGAGCCGGTCCTCGGCGTCCTTGCCCGTCAGCGGCGTCGCCGACAGGTCGGCGAGGACGAGGTGGTTGTCCGTGCCGCCCGAGACGAGGTTGACGCCGCCGGCCAGCAGACCCTCGGCGAGCACCCGGCAGTTGTCCACGACGGCCTGCTGGCGGGCGCGGAACTCCGGCGTCAGCGCGTGGCCGAGCGCGACCGCCTTGCCCGCGATCACGTGCATCAGGGGGCCGCCCTGCAGGCCCGGGAAGACGGCCTTGTCCACCTTCGCCGCCAGGTCGGCGGTGCACATCACCATGCCGCCGCGCGGGCCGCCGAGGGTCTTGTGGATCGTCGTCGTCACCACGTCGGCGATCCCGATCGGGGTGGGGTGCACGCCGGCGGCGACGAGGCCCGCGATGTGGGCCATGTCCACCATCAGGAGCGCGTCCACCTCGTCGGCGATCTCGCGGAACGCCGGGAAGTCGATGGTGCGCGGGTACGCGGAGGCGCCGGCCACGATCATCGCCGGCCGCAGATCCCGCGCCATGTCGCGGACCTGGTCCATGTCGATGAAGCAGTCGGACCGGCGGACGCCGTAGTGGTGGAACTCGTACTGCCGGCCCGAGAAGTTGACCTTCAGGCCGTGCGTCAGGTGGCCGCCGTGCGAGAGCGACATGCCGAGCACCCGGTCGCCGGGGTTCAGCGTCGCGTAGTAGGCGGCCTCGTTCGCCGTCGCGCCGGAGTGCGGCTGCACGTTGACGTGATCGGCGCCGAACAGCTCCAGGGCCCGGTCGATCGCCAGCTGCTCGACCTCGTCGACCACCTCGCACCCGCCGTAGTAGCGGCGGCCCGGCAGGCCCTCCGCGTACTTGTTGGTGAGCACCGACCCCACGGCCTGCAGCACGGCGTGGCTCGTGAAGTTCTCGCTGGCGATCATCTCCAGGGTCTCGCCCTGGCGGTCGGCCTCCGCGCGCAGCAGGCGGGCGATGGCCGGGTCGACGTCGGCGACGTCCTGCGACAGGTAGCTGTCCTCGTCGATGAAGCTCACGCGTGCGTCTCCGGGGTCGTGGCGGGCCGGAACCGAGGGTACACCGTCACCGCGGACGGACGAGGACCACTCCCACCGCGCCCAGGGCCGCCTCCACGGCGGCCGGATCCGGGCCCGGCCGGATGAGCACGGCGGCCTCCCCGCCGGCCACCGCGCGCAGGTCGACGACCGCCGACGCGGTGCCCGGCAGGCGGCCCGCGTCGACCTCCACGGCGACCCCCGCGCGCACGTCGGCGGGCACGTCGGCCAGGGTCGCCGGGTCGGTCCCGCCGGGGTGGTTGGCGCTCGTCGCGACCAGCGGGATTCCGAGCGCGGACATCGGATCCCCCACCACCGGCGCGCGCACCCCCACGGCCCCGGGGGCATCGCCCGACGCCGCCGCGTAGCGCCCGGACGGATCCGGCACGAGGCACGTCGCCGGGCCGGGCAGCAGCGCGCGGGCGGCCGCCGCGGTCGTCGCGTCGAGCGGCGCCAGCGCCTCGTACACCAGCCCCATGTCACAGAGCAGCACCTGGCACGGCTGCGACCGCGGCCGGCCCTTCAGGTCGTAGAGGGCCGCGACGCCGTCCGGGGAGTCGAGCGCCGCCGCCAGCCCGTACACCGTGTCCGTCGGCACCAGCCCGACGCCCCCGGCGGCGAGCGCCTCGCGCACCTCGGCGGCGGTCACGCCGACCGCCCGCCCACGACGCGGCCGACACCGGCCAGGTCGTCGCGGCGCCCCACGTCCCGCAGGCCCGCGGCGGCCAGCAGGCCCTCCGCCTCGGCGGCCTGGCCGGCCCCGACCTCCACCAGCAGCCACCCGCCCGGCTCCAGGTGGGCGGGCGCCGCCGCGGCGATCGCCGCGATCGCCTCCATCCCGGTCGGCCCGGCGACCAGCGCGCCCTCCGGCTCGAAGGAGAGCTCGGGGGGCGCAGCGTCGAGGTCGGCCGCCGAGAGGTACGGCGGGTTCGCCGCGATCAGGTCGAAACGGCGCCCGGCGACGGCCGCGAAGCCGTCCGACAGGAGCCACTCCACTCCGTCACCCGCCGCGGTCGCGCCCGCGTTCGCGCGCGCCCGCTCCAGCGCCTGATCGGACCGGTCGAGCGCCGTGACCCGCAGCCCGTCGCCCTCGTCGGCCAGCGCCAGGGCTATCGCGCCGCTCCCCGTGCCCCAGTCGAGCGCCGAGCCGCCGGGGGGCGCCACCTCCAGCGCCCACTCCACCAGGATCTCGGTCTCGGGGCGCGGCACCAGCACGCCGGGGCCCACGGCCAGGCGCAGGCGGCGGAAGGCCCGCTCGCCGGTCACGTACGCGAGCGGCTCGCGCTTGCCGCGCCGGCCGAGCAGCTCGCGGGCGCGGGCCAGCTCGGGCGGCGTCAGGGGGCGCTCGGAGTCCGTGTAGAGGCGCAGGCGGTCCACGCCGAGGGCGTGGGCGAGGAGCAGGTCGGCGTCGAGCCGCGCCGAGGGCGAGCCCCGCTCGGCGAGGTAGGCGGTGCTGCGGCGCAGCACCTCGGCGATCGTGATCGGCCCCCCGGTCAGCGCCGCGAGCGGGCCATCATGAAGGCGCGCAGCGGGCCGACGAGGTAGTCGTGCACCACGTCGGCGGCGTCGCGCAGCCCCTCGGCGCCGGACACGGACTCGCCCAGGGTCTGGACGAGCCGGAGGTAGACCTTCGAGGGCTCGGAGTGCATGGGCTCGATCGCGCACTCCAGGGACGACTCGCCCGAGCGCCGCCACACGCGCAGCCCCAGCGAGACGTCGTCGCCGTCGAGCAGGGCGAGCCGGTCGGCATCGACCCCGAGGAGCTCCTCGCCGAGCAGCCGCTGGGCCGCCTCGGGCTCCTCCAGGTCCCAGACCGCGACCAGGGTGATGTCCTCCACCCACAGGTCGCCGATGCCGTAGCGCTCGGCCGCCTCGCCCACCAGGCCGACGACCCGCTCCACGCCCTCCCGGTAGCCGAGGTTCGTGACCCCGCAGGAGGCGATCTGGGTGGGGCGCAGCACGAACTCGGCACCGTCGTGGCCGGAGAACGTGGCCCCCGTGTCCGAGTGGTACTCGAGCCGGGAGAGCCCGTAGCGGTCGCTGACCGAGGCGAAGAACGCCGCCAGGTCGTCCCGCGGCAGGGCGACCTCGTCGTGGCGGACGGTGAGGCCCAGGAACTCGACGCGGAGCAGGTCGGGGTTCGGCGTCATCCCTCGCCCCCGTCGAGCGTCTGCTCCTCCAGCCGCCGGCGCCGCTCGTCGGCGGCCAGCGCGTCGGTGATGCCGTCGAGGCGGCCCTCCAGCACCTGCTCGCGCAGGGGCACGGTGAGGCCGACCCGGTGGTCGGTCACGCGGTTCTGGGGGTAGTTGTACGTCCGCACCTTCTCGGAGCGGTCCCCCGAGCCGATGCTCGACTTGCGGGCCTGCGACATCTCGGCCTCCCGCTCCGCGCGGGCGCGCTCGTAGAGCCGGGCGCGGAGCACGCGCATGGCGCGCTCGAAGTTCTGGAGCTGGCTCTTCTCGTCCTGCATCGACACGACGATGCCCGTGGGCAGATGGGTCAGCCGCACGGCCGAGTCGGTGGTGTTGACGCTCTGGCCGCCGGGGCCGCTGGAGCGGTACACGTCGCGCTTGATGTCGTTGCGGTCGATCACGACGTCGACATCCTCCACCTCGGGGAGCACCGCGACCGTCGCGGTGGAGGTGTGGATGCGACCCTGGCTCTCGGTGGCGGGGACGCGCTGCACGCGGTGGACCCCGGCCTCGTGCTTGAACACGGCGAAGGCGCCGTGGCCCTTCACGGCCAGGGTCGCCTCGCGGACGCCCCCGGCGTCCGCCTCGGCCGAGCCCATGAGCTCCACCTTCAGGCCGCGCGACTCGGCGTATCGCGTGTAGACGTCCATGAGGTCGCGGGCGAACAGGGCCGCCTCCTCGCCGCCGGCCGCGGCGCGGATCTCGACGAGCGTGTCGCGGTCGTCGTCCGGGTCGGGCTCGAGCATCGCCTCGCGCACCAGCGGGGCGAGCTCCTCCATCTCGGCCCGGGCCTCCTCGCCGAGCGCCCGCAAGTCCGGGTCGTCCCCGTCGGCGAGCAGGGCGTCGGCCTCCTCGGCCCGCTCGCGGGCGTCGGACCACCGCGCGGCGAGGTCGAAGGCCTCGGCGAGGCCCGACCAGCGCCGGTTGACGGTCGCGAAGCGCGCCCGGTCCGACGGCAGGTCGGGATCGGCGAGCGCCTCCGCGAGCTCGTCCCGGGTCCTGAGTATCTGTGCGACCAGCGCCGCGGTGTCCGTGCTCACGATCGCCCCCCTCGGACCCGCCGCCGCTCCCCCGCGAGGGGAGCGCCCGGAACCAGTCTAGGCGCCGGCCCGCTGGCTGCGGGCCAGCTTGCGCTGGAACCGCTCGACCCGGCCGCCGGAGTCCACCAGCTTCTGCTTGCCCGTGTAGAACGGGTGGCAGTTGCTGCAGATCTCGACCTTGATCTCGGGCTTGGTGGAGCGCGTCTCGAACTCGTTGCCGCAGGTGCAACGGACGTGAGCGGTCACGTACTCGGGGTGGATGTCGGTCTTCATGCTGCGCTCGCTTTCGTCCTCACACGAAGGGTCGCCGATCGGCGACCCGCTCGACGAGCATAGCGAAGGGGGCAAGCCGGTCCGGGCCGCGATCGTGCCGCGGATCGCACGGAAGCGTGCCGTCAGGCGGGCGCCGGCACCACGATGCCGACGGCGGCGTTCTGCTCGGGGCTCGCGGTCCAGTGGCCGTGGCGGTCGGCGGCCTCGAGGAAGCGCCGCAGGTCGCCCGCCGTCGGCGGGCCGGGCGGCTCCCCGGCGCCGCCCACCGGGCGCCCGACCTCCAGGAAGAAGCGGCCGAGCCGGGCGGTCGTCGCGACGAGCATCGTCACGGGCGCGTCCTGGCGGTTGCGGAAGCCGTGCCGCTCGCCGCCGGGGACGTGGTGCAGGTCGCCGGCGCGCATCGCCATCCACGGCTCGGGGCCGTCCGGGTCGGCGAGCACCTCGACCGCGCCGTCGAGCACGAGGAAGGTCTCCGGGTCGGGGTGCGCGTGCATCGGCACGACGCCGGCGGCCGGGATCGTCCCGTGGATCACGCACGGCTCGTCGTCGGCGCCCGGCGGCACCACGAAGGCGACCCTCGGGCCGAGCACGTCCAGCTGCGGGAGCCCCGCGGGCTCGATCGCGCGTGGCGTCCGGTCGGTGGCAGGACGGGTCATGGCCTCGTCTCCTCCGTCTCGCGTGCCCCGACCGTAGGCGGGAGGCGCGGCGGCCACCTAATCCCCCTGTGGGGGGTCCCACGAACTCCCGGGGAGGAGGGCCGCCGCGCGGCGGCCCTCCCACCCCCGGCGGCTCTAGCCCCGGCGCTCCTTCACGAGCGCGGTGAGCTTCGGGACGATGTCGTTCAGGTCGCCCACGACGCCCAGGTCGCTGAACTCGAAGATCGGCGCGTTGGCGTCCTTGTTGATCGAGACGATCGTCTGGGCCGTCTGCATGCCGACCTTGTGCTGGATGGCGCCGGACACGCCCGCGCCGATGTAGAGCTTCGGCGAGACCACCTTGCCGGTCTGGCCGATCTGGGTGGCGTAGGGGTACCAGCCGGAGTCCACGACCGCCCGGGTCGAGGCCACCGCGCCGCCCATCGCCGCGGCGAGCTCCTCGAGGATGCCGAAGCCCTCGGGGGCGCCGAGGCCGCGGCCGCCGGTGACGAGGATGTCCGCCTCCTCGATGGAGGGGCCGGTCTGCTCGGCGTGCGCCTGCTCGACCATGGCGGCCTTCGTGGAGAAGTCCTCCGTCGCGGCCGGGATGTTCTCGACGGCGGCCGAGCCGCCGCTCTCGACGGCGTCGAACGAGCCGGCCCGGATGAGCGCGATCTTCACGCCGCCCGACCAGCCGACGTCCGCGCGGATCGTGTCGCCCAGGGCGGAGCGCTTGCCCTTCAGGCCGTCGCCCGAGCCCTCGAGGTCGCCGAGATCCCAGTTGAGGCCGGCGTCGAGGCGGGCCGAGAGGCCGCCGGCGACGTCGGACGCCAGGACCGAGGCGCCGAAGATGACCGTGTCGAAGCCCTTGTCGCCCACGAGGGACGCGATGACGTCCACCCGCGGCTGCGGGAGGGGGGCGTCCAGCGACGCGTCGTCGGCCACGAAGACCGTCTTCGCGCCATAGGCGCCGGCCTTCTCGGCGAGCCCGGCGACGCCGGAGCCGATGAGGACGGCGGACGTGTCGGAGTCGAGCGACGCGGCCTTGCTCAGGACGCCCAGCGACCCCTTCACGATCGAGTCGCCGTGGTGCTCGAGGAAGACGAGCGTGCTCAAATCAGCTTCCTTTCCACGAGGAAGTCGAAGATCTTCTGGGCGCCGGACCCGTCGTCCTCGATCTTGACGGTGTCGCCGCGCGAGGGCGGCTCGCTGAGGGCGATGACCGTGGTGCGGGACCCGGCCTCACCGGCCTCGGAGGCGTCCACGCCGATGTCGGCGAGCGACTTCGTCTCCTGCGGCTTCTTCTTCGCGCCCATGATCCCCTTGAGCGAGGGGTACCGGGGCTCGTTGAGCGAGTCGGCCACCGCCAGCACGGCCGGCAGCGGCGCGGAGATGGTGTCGTAGCCGAACTCGGTCTGGCGCTTGGCCTTCGCCGTGCCGCCCGACACCTCGAGCTCGCTGATCTGGGAGATCACCGGCATCCGGAGCCGGTCGGCCACGGCGGCCCACAGGACCGCGCCGTCGGCGTCGGACGCCTGCTGGCCGAACAGCACCAGGTCGGCCGACTCGGCCTCCAGGGCCTTCGCCAGCACCTTGCTCGTCGCGACCAGGTCGGACCCGGCCGCGGCGTCGTCGGTCACGAGCACCGCGCGGTCGGCGCCCATGGCCAGGCCCTTGCGCAGCGACTCGAGCGCCTTCGGGGTCCCCATCGAGACGAGGACGACCTCGCCCTCGCCGGCCGCGTCGCGCAGCCGGATGGCCTCCTCGACGGCGTTCAGGTCGTAGGTGTTCAGCGACCTGTCGCCGGAGCGGTCCATCCGCAGGGTCCCCGGGTCGATCCGCCGCGAGGGGCCGGCGTCCGGCACCTCTTTCACGCAGACCGCGATCTTCATCAAGCCCCCCTGCCTTCGTTTCCCGTCGTGAAGCTTCTGGCGGGAACCCTAACGACTCGTGCCGGAACCGGATGCGGGGCCGCTCCCGGCGGCCCGGGCGGCGGGCACGGCGGACCGCAGGAACCCGACCATGCCGTCCATGGGGGTCCCGGGGGTGAAGACCTCGGCGACGCCCAGGTCCTTGAGGCGCGGGATGTCCTCGCGGGGGATCGTCCCGCCCACCACCACGACCACCTCGCCCGCCCCCTCGGCGCGCAGCAGGTCGATGACCCGGGGCACCAGGGTCATGTGGGCGCCGGAGAGGATGGAGATGCCGACGGCGTCGGCGTCCTCCTGGACCACCGTCACGGCGATCTGCTCGGGCGTCTGGTGGAGGCCCGTGTAGACGACCTCCATGCCGGCGTCGCGCAGGCCGCGCGCGACCACCTTGGCGCCCCGGTCGTGGCCGTCCAGGCCTGGCTTGGCGATGACGACGCGTATCGGGCGGTCCACCGGCGCTCCTGGTCGCGGGGACGGAGTATCCCACCGCGTATCGTTCGACGGTCCCCGACCGGAGGTTGGCACGATGCGCAGCTCGCTGAGGAAGTCCGCGGACCCGGTGGCGGCCAAGGCCGACCTCGTCGTCGTCTGCGTCCCGGCGCCGGCCCGTGCCCTCGCCGGAGCGGCCGCGGCCGTCGACGCCGCGCTCGGCGGCACCGTCGCCGCCGCGGTCAAGGACGGCGAGATCGACGGCAAGGCCGGGTCGGCGACGAGGTTCCACACCGGCGGCGCCCTCGCGGCGCCCCGGGCGGCCGTGGTCGGCGTCGGGGAGGGGTCGGCCGAGGACTGGCGGAAGGCCGGCGCCGCCGCGGCCTCCGTCGCGAGCCGCGTGCGCACCCGCTCCGTCGCCCTCGTGCCCCCGGACGACGCCGGCGCGGCCGAGGTGGAGGCGTTCATCGACGGCTTCGGCGGCGCCTCCTACCGGTACGACCGCTTCTCCGCGCCGAAGGACGCGAAGCCCCCGGTCGGGCGGCTGCTCGTCCACTCCCCCGCGCTGACGGGCGCCGACCTCGCCCGCGCCGACCGCATCGTGGAGGCCGTCGCCGGCGCCCGCCGGCTCGGGGACACGCCGGCCAACCACCTCACCCCGACCATGCTCGGCCAGTACGCCAAGGACCTCGCCGACGGCATCCCCGGGCTCTCGTGCCAGGTCATCGGGCCGTCCAAGCTGGAGAAGATGGGCGCCGGGGCGCTCCTCGCCGTGGCCCAGGGCACCGAGCAGCCCCCGCGGATGATCGTGCTGCGCTACGCGCCGAAGCACCCGGCGCGGCCGGGCGAGGTGCTGGGCCTGGTGGGCAAGGCCGTCACGTTCGACAGCGGCGGCATCTCCATCAAGCCGTCCTCGGGCATGGAGGAGATGAAGCTCGACATGGGCGGCGGGGCCGCGGTCATCGAGGGCGTCGCCCTCGTCGCCGCGCTGGGCCTGCCGGTCGAGGTGCTGGCCGTGGTGCCGTCCACCGAGAACATGCCGAGCGGGCGCGCCGTGAAGCCGGGCGACGTCATCACCGCCATGAACGGGAAGACGATCGAGGTCATCAACACGGACGCCGAGGGCCGGCTCATCCTGGCCGACGCGCTCACCCACGCGGCCCGCGAGGGCGCGACCCGGATGATCGACATGGCGACCCTCACGGGGGCCGTCATCGTCGCGCTCGGCGAGGTCTACGCCGGCCTGTTCGGATCGGACCAGGAGTGGACGGACCTCGTGCGCGAGGCCGCGGAGGAGTCCGGCGACCTGGCCTGGCCGCTGCCGATGCACGACCGCTACAAGCCGCTCATCGAGAGCCGCGTCGCGGACCTCGCCAACGCCTCCAACAAGCGCCAGGCGGGCCCGGTCTACGCGGCCCAGTTCCTCCGCGAGTTCACCGACGGCCTGCCGTGGTGCCACCTGGACATCGCGGGGACGGGGATGCCGGGCGGACGCGCGTCGGGGTACGGCGTGCGGCTCATCCTGGCGGTGGCCGAGCGACTGGCGGAGCCCGCCCCGCTGTGACCGCCTGGGTCATCCTGATCGGCTTCGCCATCGCGGTGGTCGGCGTCGTGGTCAAGGTGGGCCACGACATCTGGACCGACCTCCGCGCGGACCGCGACGCACACGGGGGCCGCCAGACCGTCGCCGCCGCCCGGCGGGCGCTCATCATCGCCCTCGTCGTGATCGCCCTGGTCGTCGTGCTCGTGATCTGGCCGCTGGTGCTGGGCGACGAGGGCAACTGAGCACCGGCGAACTCGTCTGGCTCGTCGTGACCGGCGTCGTGGCGGGCGCGGTCAACGCCGTCGCGGGCGGCGGGTCGCTCATCTCGTTCCCCGCGCTCGTGGCGACCGGCCTCTCGCCGCTGACCGCGAACATCACGAACACGATCGCCCAGTTGCCGGGCTACGTGTCGATCGTCGAGGGCTACCGCCCCGACCTGAAGGGCCAGGGGCCGCGCATCCGGAAGCTGCTGGTGCCGACGGTGATCGGCGCGGGCGTCGGCGTGGTGCTGCTGCACCTGGGCGGCGAGGACGCCTTCGAGGCCGTCGTGCCGTGGCTCGTCCTGGGCGCCTGCGTCCTGCTCGGCCTCGGCCCCCGGCTGCGCACGAAACTCGCCGCGCGCGAGGGCCACGAGGCGCGCATCTCGCCCGGCCTCTGGATCGCGGTGCTCGGCTGCGGGGCCTACGCCAGCTACTTCGGGGCCGCGGCGGGCGTGCTGCTGCTGGCCGTCCTCGCGCTCGGCATCATCGACGCGCTGCAGCGCCTCAACGCGCTCAACCGCGTGATGGTGCTCGCGGCGAACCTGGCGGCGGCGCCCGCGCTCATCATCCTGGGGCCGATCGACTGGCCGTCGGTCGCGGCCCTCGCCCCGGCGACCCTGGTGGGCGGCGCGATCGGCGCGCGCGTCGCGCGGCGGCTGGACGACGGCGTCCTGCGCGCCGCCGTGATCGTCCTGGGCGTCGGCGTCGCGATCTGGATGCTTCTGCGTTAGTCCCCGAGCAGGGCGTCGACCGCCGCGGCGGGGTCGATCTCCCCGGCCAGGACGCGGTCCACCAGCGGGTCGAGGCGCCCCTCGGCAGCGGCGGCGTCCACGCGGCGGCGCAGCCGCTCGACGGCCAGGGCGCGCAGTCCCCGTTCCACGCCCGCCCGGCGCCGGGCCTCGCGGCGGCCGCCCTGCTCCAGGTGGGCGCGGTGGGAGGCGATCGCATCCCAGAGGGCGTCGGCGCCGCCGTCCTCCAGGGCCCGCACCGGCACCACCGGGGGCTCCCAGTCGCCCGCGGGCGCCAGCGACAGCGCCGTCGCCAGCTCGGCGGCGAGCGCGTCGGCGCCGGGGCGGTCGGCCTTCGTCACCGCCAGGACGTCGGGGATCTCCATGAGCCCCGCCTTGATCGCCTGCACCCCGTCGCCGCCGCCCGGCATGAGGGCCAGGACGACGGTGTCGGCGAGCGCGACCACGTCCACCTCGCCCTGCCCGGCGCCGACCGTCTCCACGATCACGAGATCGAAGCCCGCGGCGTCGAGGATGAGGGCGGCGTCGGCGGTCGCCTCCGCCAGCCCTCCCGCGCGGCCGCGGCTGGCCATGGAGCGCACGAAGACCCCCGGGTCGAGGGCGTGGTCGACCAGCCGGATCCGGTCCCCCAGCACCGCGCCGCGGGTGAACGGGCTCGTGGGATCGACCGCCACCACCCCCACCGTGAGCCCGTCGGCACGGGCCCGGCGCACCAGCGCGCCGGCGAGGGTGCTCTTGCCGGCGCCCGGCGCGCCGGTGAGGCCCACCCGCCAGGCCCGGCCCGCGCGCGGCCGCAGCGCCGCGAGGAGCTCCCGGCCCTCCGGCCCGCCGTCCTCGGCGAGGGTGATCGCCCGGCCCACGGCGCGGCGCTCCCCGGACAGGACGCCGGCGAGCACCCCGCCGGAGGTCACGTCAGCTCCGCGAGCGACTCCGCCATCGCGGTGAGCATGCGGGCGTTCTCCTCCGGGTGGCCGATCGTCACCCGGATGCAGGACGGCGCCCCGAACGCCCGCGTGGGCCGCACGATGACGCCGCGCCCCAGCAGGGCCGCGTTGAGCGCCCCGGCCCGCTCGGCGGAACCGAGGTCCATGAGCAGGAAGTTCGCCTCGCTCGGCAGCGGCGACAGGCCGAGCGCGCGGAGCCCCTCGGCGGTGATCGCGCGCTCGGACGCGTTGAGGGCCATCCGCGGCGGCAGGTGCTCGTCGGCGTCGGCGAGGCTCGCCACGGCGGCGGCCTGTGCGGTGGCGGTGACGTCGAAGACGTTGCGGACGATCCCGAGCGTCTTGATGAGCGCGGGCGGCGCCATGCAGTAGCCGACACGCAGGCCCGCGAGGCCGTAGGCCTTGGAGAAGGTGCGCATCCCGGCCACGAACCGGCCCTCGCGCACGAGCGCCGCCGAGTCGTGCGCCCCCGGGGCGCCGAACTCGAAGTACGCCTCGTCGACGACCGGCAGCACGTGGGGCGGGAGGCCGTCGAGGAAGGCGGTCAGCTCGGCCGCGGAGATCACGCCGCCGGTGGGGTTGTTCGGGCTCACCACGACGACGATCTTGGTGCGCGGGCCGACGAGCGCGGCGAGGGCGTCCAGGTCGTACGAGCCGTCGGGCCGGAGGTCGGCGAGGCGGGCCGTCGCCCCCTGGATCGCGGCGCCGATCGTGTACGAGAGGAACGACGGCCACGCCATCGCCAGCTCGTCGCCCGGCTCCAGCAGCGCCAGGCAGAGCTGCTTGATGAGGCCGTCGATGCCGGCGCCCGGGAGGATCTGCTCCGGGTGCAGCCCGGTGCGCCCCGCGATGGCGTCGCGCAGCGCCCAGGCGCCCGGGTCCGGGTACAGGCGCGCGTCGGCGGCCGTGCGGCGGATCGCGTCCAGCGCCGCGGGCATGGGCGGGAAGGGGCCCTCGTTCGAGGCGAGCTTGATGATCGACGCCACACCGGTCTCGCGGCGCACGTCCTCGATCGGCCGTCCGGGCTCGTAGACGTCGACCGAGGCGAGGGCCTCCCGGACGAGCCCCGGGGGCAGGGACGGATGGTTGGCACCGGCGGTCACGGGCGGCGATGCTACGGGACAGGCGGCCACCCGGTGCCGGCTCGCACGGCCCGTGGCCGCCGTCCCGCCCGACACCCATCCCGGAGGTGCGCGCCCGATGATGATCACCGAGCGCAGCAAGAGCGTGATCCCCTTCCGCCCCGGCGACGCCGGCCGCGTCGGTGAGGGCTGCTTCTACCTGGACATGATCGTCTGGCTCAACGGCGACCGTGTGGAGATGGGCGATCGCGTGGGCTTCAACTACGGCTGCTACGTCAACGGCTTCGGCGGCCTCACGATCGGCGACCGGTCCATCTTCGGGCCGTACACCATGATCCACACGGCGAACCACGAGATGGACCTGGCGAGCTCGATCCAGGACCAGGGCTGGACCCTCGGGCAGGTCACGGTCGGCGCAGACTGCTGGATCGGGATGGGCGTGAGCATCCTCCCGGGCGTCACCATCGGCGAGGGCTGCGTCATCGGCGCCGGAGCCGTCGTGGCGAAGGACCTGCCGGACTGGTCGATCGCCGTCGGGAACCCGGCGCGGGCCATCCGCAACCGGCGCGAGGTCCAGGCGTGAGGGTCCTGTTCCTCCAGCGGCAGCCCTGCATCCGCGCGCTGAAGTACGCGGCCGCGCTGCGGGCGCGGCATCGCGGGATCACGCTGGGCTTCGCCTACCAGGGGAGGACGCTCACCGAGTGGTACGGGGCCGGCGACGACCTCTTCACCCGCTGGTGGAGGCTGCCCCGCTCCGCCCCCTCGTCGCGCCTCGCAGCGATCGTCGAGGACTTCGCGCCCGACCTGATCCACAGCCACAACCTCCCCGACCTCCTGACCGTGCTCGCCCTCGAGGTCTCCGGCGGCGAGGTGCCGGTGATCCACGACGTGCACGACATGCAGAGCCTGCGGCGCACGCCGTACGAGGACGGCTTCGACGACCCGGAGGACCCGCTCGCCCTGGAGGAGGCGGCCGTCACGGGCTGCGACGCCCTCGTCGCCGTCTCGCAGGAGATGCTCGACGCCATCACCGAGCGCTACGGGGCACTGCGCCGGTCGCTCCTGTTCGCGAACTACGCGCTCGCCGGGGACGTCGCGCCCCCGCTCGCGCCGGAGCCCGAGGACGGACGGACGCTGCGGGTCGTCTACCAGGGCAGCCTGTCGGTGAACGGCAGCCACTACGACCTGCGGGACGCCTTCGCGTCGATCGTGGCCGCCGGGATGTCGCTCGACGTCTACCCGAACCGGGACGCGCCCGAGTACCGGGCCCTGGCCGACCGCACGCCGGGCATGCGGCTGATGGAGACGCTCCCGCCGGCCGAGCTCATGCGGGTCCTGCCGGGGTACGACGTGGGCTGGGCCGCGTTCAACCCGGGGCTCAACGACGCCCACCTGGACACCGCCCTCCCGAACAAGGCGTTCGAGTACCTGGCGTCCGGCCTGCCCGTCGTGAGCGGGCCGCACCGCGCGCTCGCCGGCCTGGTGCGGCGCGAGGGCGTCGGCGTGGTGGTGGACGACCCGGGCGAGGCGCCGGCCGCCCTCGCCGCCGCCGGGCCCGAGCGCCTGCGCGCGCGGGTGGCGGAACGGCGCGGGGCGTTCACCGTGGAGGGCCACATCGACGCCCTCGTCGGCCTCTACCGGGACGTGGTCTCCGCCTCGCCCGTCACGGCGGGCAGGAGGGTGTCCGGGCTAGAGTGAGGAGACGGTGAGCGACGCACGCGACCTCGGCCTCTTCCCACTGGACCTCGTCCTGCTGCCGAGCGAGCGCGTGCCCCTGCACCTGTTCGAGCCGCGTTACCGCCAGCTCTACGCGGACTGCGTTCTCGAGGACACCCCGTTCGTCGTGATCCGGGCCGACGGCACCGGCACCGCGGACGTGGGCTGTACCGCCGTCTTCGAGACCCTGGTGCGGCGCTTCGAGGACGGGCGCCTCAACGTCGTCGTGCGCGGCGTGGAGCCGGTGCGCGTCGTGGACGAGACCGACGGCCGGCTCTACTTCTCGGCGATGGTCGAGCCGCTGCCGGACGACCCGGCCCCTGCGCCGGCCGAGCTGGCCGAGGGCGTGCTGCGCCGGTACCGGGGCCTCGCCGGGCTGGGCGGCGACGCGGAGCCGGACCGGCCGGAGGACGTGCCGCTCTCCTACGCGATCGCGGCGACGCTCGAGATCCCGCAGGACGTCAAGCAGCGGCTGCTGGAGAGCCGCGACGAGACGCAGCGCCTCGGCCTGCTGGCCGAGCTGCTGGAGGACGCCGAGCGCGGCATGCGCCACGCCCGCGTGGCCGCCGAACGGGCGAGCACGAACGGGAAGGTGACGACCCCGTGAGCGCGCCCGCCGCCGTGCGCCCGGAGGCGGCCGCGGGCTACGCGCGGCTGCGCGCCGGCGAGCCGGTCGCCGCGCGCGGGGAGGCGGCGGTCATCTGGGTGGAGGGCCCGGACGCGGCCTCGTTCCTCCACGGCCTGCTGACGAACGACGTGGCGGGCCTGGACGACGGGGAGGCCTGCGCGGCGCTGGTGCTCGACGCGAAGGGGCACGTGCTGGTGGAGCTCCGCGCCCACCGCGACGGGCCGGACGCGTTCACGCTGGTCGTCGCGGCCGATGCCGCGGGGGCCCTGGCGGAGATCCTGGAGCGGTACCACTTCTCGGAGGACCTGGAGATCCTCGGCCCCGAGCCGGTGGGCGTGGTGACGCTGGTCAACGCGCCCGCGCCGGCGACGGACGAGCCGCGCGTGCCCGGGGCGCTCCCCGGATCCGTGGACCTCGTGACCGGCGACGCCGAGCGCGCGATCGCGGCCTCCGGCGCCGCCGAGGTGCCCGCCGAGGCGCTGGAGATGGCGCGCGTGGCGGCCGGCGTCCCCCGCGTCGGCGTGGACGGGACCGCGACGAGCCTGGTGCAGGAGCTGGGGCTCGAGGCCAGCGCCGTGTCGTTCTCGAAGGGCTGCTACCTGGGCCAGGAGACCGTCGCCCGGCTGCAGTTCCGCGGTCACGCCAACCGCCGCCTGCGCGGCGTCGTGCTGGAGGGGGGCGGCGCGGTGGGCGACGCGGTGCTCCACGACGGCCGCGAGGTGGGAAGGCTCACCAGCGTCGCCACCACGCCCGACCTCGGCCCGATCGGGCTAGCGGTCGTGCGCCGCGAGGTGGAGGACGGAGCCGCGGTGGATGTGGCGGGCGCCCCCGCCCGCGTCGTCGCGCTGCCCTTCGGAGGGCCGTCGTGAGCGAGGAGACCTCGCCGAACGCCCTCTCCGGCCTGCTCGGGCCGGTCGGCGCGGCGGCGCTGGGCGAGGCGACCCGGGCCCTCGCCCGGACGACGGACGCGGGCTCGGCGGCGTTGCGCGTCGCCGGCTGGACCGCATCCGACTGGGCCTTCCGCTTCGAGCTCCCCGGCGTCGGCCACCACATGGTGGTCCACGTGCCGCACGACGGCGGGCCGGTGACGGTCCGTGAGGCCGGCCCCGGCCCGGACCCCCTCGCCCCCGAGGACCTCCGCCGCCGCTGACCCGGTCCGGCCGGTGATCGGATGATCCTTGGCCGGGGCTTTGCCGTCCCGGCCCTGCGCGACCCCGGTTCCGTCCGAGCCGGGTGGCACACTACGAACATGCGTTCGACCACCTCACAGGGCCAGCTCCTCCTGTTCCCCGGCGCCGTCGCCCCTCCCGGCGCGGAGCGACCCGGCGCGGCCGCCGCGCCGCCCCGCGCGCGCCGCCGGACGAGCCCGTCGGTCCGCAAGGCGGACGCCCTCGACCGCATGGCCGCCGCCGCCGAGCACGAGCTCGCCGAGGCCTGGCGCTCCGGCGACATGCTCGCCGCCAAGGACGCCCACGACCGCGCCCGCGGCGCCCGCCGCGCCGCCCAACTCCTCCGCGCCGGCCCCCGAGGCGTCGCCGGCGTCATCGGCGGGGAGCCCGAGGCCGCCTAGCCGCTCCGGGCGTGGGAGCGGCCCGGGTGCGCTCCGTCGCTCCGGGTCAGGTCATCGCGACCAGAACCCCTCAGGACCGCGAACCGCCCTCGGCGCCGAGCCGCTCGCGAAGGCGGTCGAGGTGGCTCAGCACCTCGGCGCGGTGCTTGGCGTCCTGCAGCCAGGCCGGCAATCGCGGGGAAAGGGGTCGGCCCGGTCCCGGGGCCGGGCTCTCCCGTAGGTCCGCGGCGACGAAGGCGGCGAGATACTCGAGGTGGTCGGCGTTCCGCGCCCACAACAGACGCCCCCCGCAGCAGGTCGCCTGGAGCCAGAGGTCCGCACCGAAGTGTTCCTCGCGCCCCACCGGCCATCGAAGGTCTCCGACCCACTGTCGTCCCGTGGCCGGGTCGAGCCATCGTCCGGTGCCGCGGCCGCGCACGAGCTCCACGATCCCGCCGTCGGGGAGAGCGCACATGAGGGTTTGCCCGTCCCACTCGCGCACGTGCGCACAGGACGGGCATGTGAGCCGGACGGGCGTGCCGGAGCCGCCCGCCACGATCGCGCGGGCACCGCAACGAGGGCACCGGACGAGGACCGGCCACTGCCACGCCGGCGCCCTCGCCGGCTCACGGAAGCGGACCACCTGCCGCGCCTATCCGCACCAGGCCCTACGCGAAGAGGATCTCGTCCCCCGTCTCGCCCTCGGCCAGGCGGGGGGTGATCTTCTCGAAGGCCAGCTCGTGGAGGACGGGGAGGAGGTCCTCGATGGGGCCCTCGAGCGCCTCGGCGTTCCGGAACTGCACGGAGACGCGGCCCACGAAGCAGGTCTTGATTCCCAGCTCGATGCCCTCGGGGTCGAGGACGCGCACCTGGAAGCCCCACAGCATGCTCGGGCCGTCCGTGAGAGACGTCCGGATGGGCTGCGGATCGAGGTCGTAGGCCACACCCTCAACCTCGACTCGACGGTGAGTCATAGTGGAAGCACCTCTCCGGCTCGGGTCACGGCGGCGGCTCCTCCGCCCCGGCGCGGGTCGCCGGCCCCCTCGAGCCCGTCGCGCCCCCGGCCGGCGACGGAGACGCCGCCGAAGAACAGGTTCATCTCCCCCCACCGCCGCAGGCCGTGCCCGTCGGCGACGAGGGCGGCGACGGCCTCGCCCGGGACGCCCCCCTCCACGTCCACCCCGTCACCCTCCGGATGCACGCGCGGGCGGCGCACCGCGTCGGTCGCCGTCATGCCGCCGTCCACGATACTGACCAGCGTCTGCAGGATGGCCGACCGCAGCCGGTTCGACCCGGCGGAGCCGAGGGCGAGGACCGGCTCCCCGGCCCGCAGCAGCAGGCTCGGCGCCATCATCGACGTCATCCGCACCCCGGCGGGCAGGCGCCCGAACCCGCCCGGGTTGAGGTCCTCCTCACCGAGCATGTTGTTCAGGAGGATCCCCGTGCCGGGCGGCATCACCCCGGAGCCCGAGCCGTTGGAGCTCGACAGGCTCGCCATGCCCCCGTCGGCGTCCACCGCGCTGGCGTGCGTGGTGGAGCCTGCCGGCTTGCGGGCCCAGATGCGCTCCATGGCGTCCTCCTCCTGCAGGTCCGAGGGGAACGCCTCGTCGCGGAGGGCGTTCGCGGCCCACCCGGCCCTCACCACCGCGCGGTAGTGGTCCACGACCGAGGCCGGTGCGGGCCCCTCCCCCATCGCCCGCAGCGCCGCCGCGATGAGCGCGCCCCCGGAGGAGGGTGGCGGGTTCGTCAGGACCGTCGTGCCCCGGTAGTCCATGGACAGGGGGGCCCGCTCGATGACCTCGTACCCCGCGAGGTCCTCCGCCGTGACGAGCCCGCCGCCCGCCGCCAGGTGGCCCACGATCTCCTGGGCCAATTGGCCGTCGCGCATCGTCGCGGGCCCCGCCTCGCCCAGGTGGCGCAGCGTCTCCGCCAGGTCGGGGAACCGCACCCGATCCCCCTCGCCCAGCAGGCGCCCGCCGGGCGCGTAGACCGCGGCCGAGGCGGGGCCGGCGGTCAGCATGTCCCGCAGGATCTCGTGGAGGTACGCCGCCTGCCGGCTGAGGACGACCCCCTCGCGCGCCAGCGCGACGGCCGGGGCGACGATCTCGGGCAGCGGCAGGCGCCCCAGGCGGGCGGCCGCCTCCCCGAGGCCGGCGATCATCCCGGGCACCGCCACCGAAGCCGGGCCGATGTGGAACACCTGATCGGCGCCGCCGAACGGGACGGTGAACGAGTCCAGGTCGGCGGGGTCCAGCGCGCGCCCCGCGGGGCCGAGCCCCGGGACGGCGACGAAGAAGTCGAGCAGGGTGGTGGTGCCGTCGGCGGCGCGGGCGAGCAGGAAGCCGCCCGCGCCCGGGCCGGTCAGCGGGCTCTCGGCCACCGCGGCCGCGAAGGCCGCCGCGCACACCGCGTCCACGGCGTTGCCCCCGCGCGCGAGGGCCTCCGCCCCGGCGCGCGCGCTGAGGGGATGCCCGGCGGCGACCACGCCGGCGGGCGCGTCACCGCGGGACGGTGCTACTCCCGGTCCTCCCGCTCGCGGTCGCGGATCGCCGCCTCGACGTCGCTGCGGCTGATCGACTGGGTGGCGTCGGGGTCCGGCTCCGGCTCGGGCGCGGGGGGCTCCGCCGACGGCGGCCCCATGTCCTCCACGTCGAAGACTCGCGGCTCGTCCAGCGCGGGCGGCGGCTCCGGCGCCGGCGTCGCCGGGCGCGCGGGCGCGGCGGCCGGGTAGGGCAGCTCGACACGGCGGGCCGGGCGGGCCAGCGTCGGGCCCGGGCGCTCGGCGCGGGCCGGACGGGCGGGCGCGGGGGCCGGCTCGGGCTCCGGCGGCGGCGGGGGCGCCGCGCGGACGCCGCTGAAGTTCGCCGCCACCACGGTGACCCACACCTGGCCCTGCAGGTCGGGGTCGATCGTGGCGCCGAAGATGATGTTCGCGTCCGGGTCGGCGGCGTCGGCCACCACGCGGGCGGCCTCGCTCACCTCGACGAGCGAGAGGTCCTGCCCGCCGGTCACGCCGAGCAGGATGCCCTTGGCGCCGTCGATCGGGGTCTCCAGGAGCGGGGACGCGATGGCCGCGAGGGCCGCGTCCGCGGCGCGGTTGCCGCCGCCCGCGTAGCCGATG
Source organism: Thermoleophilia bacterium (assembly GCA_050249835.1). GTDB lineage: Bacteria > Actinomycetota > Thermoleophilia > Miltoncostaeales > Miltoncostaeaceae > Miltoncostaea. The sequence continues at coordinate 60,296 of JBFWPT010000002.1, read as the reverse complement.
CCGAGGAGGGCGGTGCCCGCGCCCCGGATGATCGTGCGGACGTCCGCGAAGTCCAGGTTGATGAGGCCCGGCAGGGTGATCATGTCGCAGATGCCCTGCACGCCCTGACGCAGCAGGTCGTCGGCCACCTTGAACGCCTCGACCATGCTCGTGCCGCGCTCCAGCACGGCCATGAGGCGGTCGTTGGGGATCACGATGACCGTGTCCGCGGCGTCCTGCAGGCGCGCGAGGCCCTCCTCGGCCGCGCGGGTTCGCCGGGCGCCCTCGAAGCCGAACGGGCGCGTGACCACGGCGACCGTGAGGGCGCCCATCTCGCGGGCGACCTTCGCCACCAGGGGCGCGCCGCCGGAGCCGGTGCCGCCGCCCTCGCCGGCCGCGATGAACACGAGGTCGCTGCCGCGCAGCGCGCGCCGGACGGCGTCCTCGCTCTCCTTCACCGCCTGCTCGCCGAGGCCGGGGTCGCCGCCGGTGCCGAGGCCGCGGGTGATCTCCATCCCGACCGGGATGCGGACGTCCGCCTCGCTCTCCTCCAGCGCCTGGCGGTCCGTGTTCACGGCCACGAACTCGACGCCCCGCAGGCCCGCCTCGATCATGCGGTTGATGGCGTTGCAGCCCGCGCCGCCGACGCCCACGACGCGGATCATGGCGACGTAGTTGCTGCCGTCGCCGCCGCGCGGGAGGTCGGACTCCGGGTCGGTGCCGAAGCCGCCCATCTCCCCCGAGGGCTCGGTGCTGCGGAAGAGCTCCGAGAGCGGGCCCTCGCGCATGCTCGGCCGGCCGCCGCGCGTGCTCATGCCGCCGCCACCCGCGCCGCGCCCGGGAGCTCGACGCCCACCGGGCTCGCCGCCACCTCGCGGGCGAGCTGCCGGTACCACCGGGCCGCCTGCCCCTGCGGGTCGTACCGGATCACGCTGGAACCCTCGACGGGTGCCTCGGCGAAGCGGATCGTCTTGCCGATCCGGGTCCGGTACACGCGCTCGCCGAAGCTCTCCTCGAGCATGTCGACCGCCTCGCGGCCGTGGATGGTGCGGCCGTCGTACATCGTGGGAAGGATACCCACGATGTCCACGGAGGGGTTCAGGTTCTCGCGGACCTGCGTCAGCGTGCCCTTCAGCTGCGCCAGCCCGCGCAGCGAGAGGTACTCGCACTGGACCGGCACGATCACGCCCTCGGCGGCCACCATCGCGTTGATGGTGAGCAGGCCGAGCGACGGCGGGGTGTCCAGCAGGACGTAGTCGTAGAGGTCGCGCACCGGCCGGATCGCGCGCTCCAGGGCCCGCTCGCGGCCGATCATCGCCGACAGCGCGATCTCGGCGCCGGCGAGCTCGATGCCGGCGGGCGCGATGTCGATCTCGCGGGCCTGGACGATGTCCGCGATGCCCGCCGTGCCGGTGAGGACGTGGTACATCCCGTCCTCGAGGCCCTCGACGTCGATCCCCTGGCTCATCGACAGGTTGCTCTGCGGGTCGAGGTCGATCGCGAGCACTCGCGCGCCCATGTCCTTCAGGGCGACGCCCAGGTTGAGCGTGGTGGTGGTCTTCGCGACGCCGCCCTTCTGGTTGGCGAGGGCGAGGACGCGGGCGGTTCGGGGCATCGTGCGCACCTTCGTGGCGGCGGTTGACCTCCGCTCGTTTCTCCGCCCGCAGCCGTATTCCTTGCGATCCCCGGCCGCATCCCCAGGGGATGGACCAGGGGCATCCCCGAGGCGGGCACCCCGGGACCGCGGCGAGGATCGCCCCGTCACCCCGCCCCTCCGACCCGGAGCCCACCGATGCCCGCCGCCGCCTTCACCGCCGCGCTCCCCGCCCAGACCGTCCAGCTGCTGCTCGTGGTGCGGGGCCTCATGCCCGCCGGCGCGGTCAACGGGCGCTTCGACCGGGCGACCGCCGACGCCGTCGCCGGCTTCCAGGCCGAGGCGGGCCTGGACGTGACCGGCGTGGCCTCGCGCGAGACGGCGGACGCGCTCTTGGCGCTCCACCGTCTCTAGCGCCCCGCGTCAGTCGGGCGGCAGCTCCAGGCGGCGCTGCCCGGCCCAGGCGGCCGCCTGGGAGCGCCGCTGGAAGCCCAGCTTGCGCAGGAGCTGGCTCACGTGGTTCCGGACGGTCTTCTCGGAGAGGTGCAGCACCTCGCCGATCGCGCGGTTCGTGTAGCCCTCGGCGATGAGCGCGAGCATGCGGCGCTCGCGGTCCGTGAGCCCGGCCAGCTCGGCCTCGGCCTGCTTGGCCGACAGCTCCCGGAACTGCGACAGGAGCGCCCCGGCGGCCCGCGGGTCGAGGGTGGACTCGCCCGCGGCGGCCTCGCGGATCGCCTGGGTGAGCCGGTCCGAGTCGGCCTGCTTCAGCAGGTAGCCGCTCGCGCCGGCCATGACGGCGCCGACGATGGCCTCCTCGTCGGAGTACGAGGTCAGCATCACCACGCGCGCGTCCGGGTGGTCGGCCTTGATGCGCCGGCACGCCTCGACGCCGCTGCCGTCGGGCAGGCGGACGTCCATGAGCACGACGTCGGGCTGCATCTGCTCGCTGAGCTGCACGGCCTCGGCGGCCGTCTGCGCCTCACCGACGACGCGGAACCCCGCGGTGTGGGTCAGCAGGGTCCTCAGGCCGATGCGGACGACGGCGTGGTCGTCCACGATCAGCACCCGGATGGGCTCCGGGACGGTGGAGGTCATCGGTGGGTCACCTCGCGCTCGGGATCGGAGGGAAGGGAGTCGTCGTCCTCGGTCAGGTCGCTGTCGAGCGGCACGGCCAGCGTGACGCGCGTGCCCCCGCCGGGGGCCTCGGCCACGTCCAGGCGTCCGCCCAGGCGGCGCGCGCGCTCGCGCATGTTGCGCAGGCCCTCGTGCCGGCCGGTGTCGCCGCCCTCGGCCGGCCGGCCGGGGCCGCAGCCGTCGTCGGACACCACGAGGTCCAGCTCGTCGGCGGCGAACACGAGCGAGACCCGCACCTTGCAGGCGCCGGCGTGGCGCGCCGTGTTGGAGAGGGCCTCGCGGAGGATCTGGGAGAGGTGCTGCCCGGCCTCGTCGGGCAGCGGGCCGGCCATGGGCAGGCCCTCGGCGGCGAAGCGGACCTCGCGGCCGGTCTCGTCGGCGAAGCGCTTGGAGAGGTCCCTGAGCGCGGTCGCCAGCCCCTCGGGCGTGGGGGCGGGCTGGGCGAGCGCGCGGATGTAGTCGCGGATGCCGTCCGTGGCGGCGTTGAGGTCGGACACCACCTCGCGCACCTCGGTCCGCACGGACGGGTCGTCGGAGCGGATCGCGATGGACTCCAGGTGGAGGCCGGCGGCGTAGATCGACTGGATCGTGCCGTCGTGCAGGTCGCGGCGGAAACGGGCCCGCTCCTCGGCGACGGCCCGCGCGCGGTCGAGCGACTCGAGCTGCTGGGTGGCCTCGACGTCGAAGATCTCCAGGAGCTTGACCGCCAGGACGCAGAGCACCAGGCCGGCGGTGCCGCGCAGCACCTCCAGGGGCAGGCCCGTCAGGTCGAACCAGCCGTCCGAGTCGAACCCGCTCGGCGCGATCGGGCCGGCGGGCACGAGCAGGCCGGCCACCACGCCGTAGACGGCGAGCACCGCGGCCGCGGCCGCGGCGTAGGGCTTGATGCCGGGCATCCCGGCCTCGGCCAGCTCGGCCCGCTGGCGCCAGAGGCCGACGGCCGCGAGCAGGGCGCCGGGGAACAGCAGCGTGTACCGGGCCAGGGCGACCGCGGCGCCCTCCCACTCCGCCGCGCCCCACCCGGTCGATCCGGACGCGAGGGCCGTGCCGCCGAGGATCGCCAGGGCGATCACGATCGACAGCCCCGTCAGGGACCGGCGCGCCACCGGGGGCAGGTTGAGCAGGCGCAGGCCGAACTGCACCAGGAACAGGAAGGCCGCGATCTGCACGAACGCGCGCAGCACCAGCAGGCCCTCGATCGCCGCCTCGTCGAGGTACGTCTCCTGGATGGGGATGAAGACGTGCCCCCACACCGCGACGGCCTCCACGAAGGCGAACGCCGCCAGCCAGATGAGGGACGAGGTCAGCGTCAGGCGCGTCGCGCGCCGCCGCTGCAGCCACACGGCGAAGCCGAGCGAGAAGAAGACCAGGCCCTGCGCGAACAGGATGATGGTCTCGTTCTGAACGAAGAACTCGCGCACGTGGCGCTACTCGATGGTCGGTCCCGACACGGGCGTGGCGGCCCCGGGAACCCGGTGCCGCCACGGCGTCCGTCGGGACGGTCGTCCCCGGAAACAGATCCGAGTGTAGCGCCCCCTGCGACACGTCCCCGGGGCGCGGGCCCCGGGGACGCGGTCGGACCTGACCTAGAAGGTCGGGATCTGCATGCTCGCCGACCCGGCCATCGCGCGGAGGCGGGCGACGCGCTCCTCCATCGGCGGGTGCGTCGAGAAGAGCTTGCCGAATCCCGAGTTGCGGCCGCGCGCCTGGGCGGCGAGCGGGTTGACGATGTAGAGCGGCTCGGCGGCCGGGTTCACCCGCATCGGGATGGCCGCGGCGCCCCGGTGGAGCGTCTCCAGCGCGTCGGCCAGCGGCATGGGGTCGCCGAGCAGCTCGGCGCCCGTCGCGTCGGCCACGTACTCGCGCTGGCGCGAGACGGCGAGCTGGATGATCACCGCCGCGATCGGGGCGAGGATGATCGTGGCCAGCGTGCCGATGAGGCCGAGCGGGTTGTCGTCGTCGCCGCCGAAGAACAGCGAGAACTGCAGGAAGTTCGCGATGGCCGAGATGGCGCCCGCCACCATCGCCGCGATGCTCGCGATGAGGATGTCGCGGTTCTTGATGTGGGCCATCTCGTGGGCCAGCACGCCCTCCAGCTCGCGCGGGCTGAGGGCCCGCTGGATGCCGGCGGTGACGGCGATGGCCGCGTGCTTCGGGTTGCGGCCGGTCGCGAAGGCGTTGGGCTGCTCGGCCGGCGTCACGTACACGCCCGGCTTCGGGACGCCGGCGCGCTCGGCGAGCACGGCGATCATGCGGTGCAACTCCGGCTCCTCGGCCTCGCTGACCGCCTGGGCCCGGCTCATCCGCAGCGCCATCGTGCCGCTGAACCAGTACATCGCGAAGTTGAAGACGATCGCGATCGCGGCGAACACGATCAGGCCGCTCGCCCCGCCGATCAGGTAGCCGATCGCGAGGAGCAGGCCCGTCAGGGCCGCCACCAGCAGGAAGGTCTTGAAGTTGTTGCCCGCCTTATACGCGGCGAGGTTCATCGTCTCTCCTTGGGGTACCGCCCGGCCCTCTCCTCCGCCGGCGCGGTTATCAGGAGTATAGGAACGCTCGGGCCCGCTCCCCACCCTCCGGGATTGACGCTCGGTTAACCCCTCGGCGCCCCCGGAGCCGCATGGTGACGGCCCTTCGGGACGATCATCGGGGTGCCGCTGACGGGGTCGGGCACCACCTCGCAGGCGAGGCCGTAGGTGTCGGTGATGAGGGCCGCGTCGATCACCTGGGTGGGCGGGCCCTCGGCCAGGATGCCCCCGTCCCTCATGGCGATGATGTGGTCCGCGTAGCGGCAGGCCAGGTTGAGGTCGTGCATCACGACCACGATGGTCGTGCCGCCGTCGCGGTTCAGGTCGGTGAGCAGGTCGAGCAGCTCCACCTGGTGGTTGATGTCCAGGAAGGTGGTCGGCTCGTCGAGCAGCAGCAGGTCCGTGTCCTGCGCGAGCGCCATCGCCACCCACACGCGCTGCCGCTGGCCGCCGGACAGCTCGCCCACCCGGCGGCCCACCAGATCGGAGGTGCCGGTGGAGGCGAGGGCGTCCGCCACGGCGGCCTCGTCGTCCGCTCCCCACTGGCGGAACCAGCCCTGGTGCGGGTAGCGGCCGCGGCCCACCAGGTCGCCGACCGTGATCCCGTCGGGCGCCACGGGGGTCTGGGGGAGCAGGCCGAGCACCTTGGCGACCTCGATCGAGCGCATGTCCTGCACGGAGGTGCCGTCCAGGATCACGGCCCCGCCCCGCGGCCGCAGCAGCCGCGCGAGCCCCCGCAGCAGCGTCGACTTCCCGCAGGCGTTGGCGCCCACGATCATCGTGATGCGCCCGTCCGGGATCGTCACGTCGAGCGCCTCGATGACGTCCCGGTCGCCGTACCCGAGCGTCAGCCCGTCGGCGCGCAGCTCGTGCGGCGGCCTGCGGCTCATCCACCCCTCCCCTCGCGGTTGGCCGTCGCCAGCAGCCAGATCAGGTACGGCGCGCCGATGGCGCCGGTCACCACGCCGGTCGGCAGCATGAACGGGAACAGGTGCAGCGCCACCAGGTCCGCGCCCATCACGATGATGGCCCCCACCAGGCCGGCCGCCGCGACCACGCCGGGCGCCGATCCCAGCAGCCGCGCCGCGATCGGCCCCGCCATGAGGGCCACGAAGAGCATCGGCCCCACCGCGGCGGTGGCCACTGCGATCAGCACGATCGAGACGGCCAGGAGCCCGAGCCGGGCCGGCTCGACGCGGGCGCCCAGGGCCGCGGCGGCGTCGTCGCCCAGCTCCAGCGTGCGCAGGTTGCGGCCCAGCAGCACCGCCACCGGCACCAGGACGAGCACGGTCACCTCCAGCACCAGCCGCTGGGCGTCGCCCGCCTGGCCGACGGAGCCGACGAGCCAGGTCATGGCGGCGCGGGCGTCCGACAGGTCGGCCTTGACGACCAGGTAGCCGACGATCGCGAGCATGAACTCGGAGATCCCGATCCCGATCAGGATGAAGCGGTACCCGGAGACGCCGTCCTTCCAGGCGAGGACGTAGACGAGGACCGCGCTCGTGATCGCCCCCAGCAGGGCGGCCACCGAGATGCCGAACGAGCTGATGCTGAACAGGACGATCGCCGCGACCGCGAACAGGTCGGCGCCGGCCGACACGCCCACGAAGTCGGGCGAGGCGAGCGGGTTCGCGAGCAGCCGCTGGAACACGACGCCCGAGATGCCCATCGCGACGCCGGCGAAGAGCCCGGTCATCGCGGTCGGCAGGCGCAGGTCCCGCACGATGAAGTCCACGCTCGCGTCCTCGCGCAGGTGGAACGTGGAGGCGATCACGTCCCAGGGGCCGAGCCCCGACGAGCCGATCAGCATCGTGGCGACGAACAGCGCGAAGGCCACGGCGGCGAGCGCCCCGAGGATCACGGTCCCGCGTCGGCGGCGCAGGGCGCGGTCGTGGCGGAAGGCCGCCCGGGCGGCCGTGGCGGGGGCGGTCGCGGCGGCCGGGGGCGTCACAGCTCGGTCACGCTGCGGTAGCGCACCAGGAAGATGAAGAACGGGGCGCCCAGGACCCCGAGCACCACGCCCACCTGCAGCTCCCCCGGCGACGTCACCACCCGCGCGAGGATGTCCGCCAGCAGCAGCACGATCGGCGTGAGCACGGCCGCGTACGGGAGGATCCAGCGGTAGTCCGGCCCCGTGATCATGCGGGCGACGTGCGGCATGACCAGGCCGAGGAACACGATCGGGCCGCAGGCGGCGGTCGCCGCGCCGCACAGCACCGCCACCGTGACGAACATGATCGTCCGCGTCCGCCGCACCGGCTGGCCGAGGGCGTGGGCCATGTCGTCGCCGAGGGCGAGGCCGTTGAGGGGGCGGCCCAGGCACAACGCCACCACCGCGCCGGCGGCGATGAACGGGACGGTCTGCCAGGCGACGTCGGCGTAGCGCCCGGCGAGCGTGCCGACCTGCCAGAAGCGCAGCTCGTTGAGCGCGTCCAGGTTCGTCATCACGACGGCCGTGGTGATCGACGTGAGCCCCGCCGTGACGGCCGCTCCCGCCAGGGCCAGCTTCACGGGCGTCGCGCCCTCGCGCCCGAAGGAGGCGACCCCGTAGACGATGACGATCGCGACGCCGGCGCCGACGAAGGCGATCCAGATGTAGGCGGACAGCGACTGGACGCCGGCGACCATGATCGCGAGCACCATCGCGCAGGCCGCGCCCTGGTTGATGCCCATGATCCCGGGGTCGGCGAGCGGGTTGCGGGTGACCCCCTGGAGGATCGTCCCGGCCAGGCCGAGCGCCACGCCGACGGCGACGCCGAGGATCGTGCGCGGCACCCGCATCTGGCGGACCACGGTCTCCGACGCCGACGCCGGGTCGAAGTCGGTCAGCGCCTGCCAGATGACCGGCAGCGTGATCGAGCGCGATCCCATGGTGATGCTGAAGAAGCACACCACCAGGAGCACGCCGGCGAGCGCCGCCAGCCCCAGGGCCAGGCGGCGCCCGCGGACGCCGGGCGCGGCGGGCCGCGACGGCGCCGCCGCCGGGGGGGCGGCGGTGCTCATCGCGTCGCGGCCGCGCCCACGGGCGGTCCCCCCGTCAGCTCCCGATCGAGGCGTCGGCCTCGTTGATCGTCGCCGTCAGGGCCTCGAGCTGCTCGGCGTAGTCGGTGTACGTGTGGAGCCAGTACGCCGGCCAGGTCGTGTACGCGCCGGCCGCGAAGGCGTTGATGTTCTTCGCGATCGGCTGCTTCTCGAGCACCTCGAAGTTGCCGGGGTGGTTGCGGTCGTCGAACAGCAGCAGGTCCGGCTGGTACGTGTCGGCGTTCTCGAAGGAGAGCGTCTGCCAGTAGGGGAACTCCGGGTCCGGCTTGTCCGGGACGATCACGTCCAGGCCCCAGCGCCGGAAGTCGAGCAGCTCGGGGGCGTGCTCCGGCACCGCGACGGCGTAGGAGTCGCCGTAGGGGCTGATGGCCAGCGCGGTCAGGCCCGGCTTGGCCGCGGCGGCCTCCTGGAAGGCGTCGCGGGCGGCCTCGAAGCGGGAGCGGGCCTCGGCGGCGGCGCCGGTGTCCACGTCCGCGCCGAGCGAGGCGGCGAGCTCCTCGTAGCCCTCGATCAGGGTGACGATCGAGTCGCCCTGCGCCGGGCCGACGACCGGGGCCAGCTCGGCGATCTTCTTGCTCTTCGCCTCGACCCCGTCCTCCATCCCGGAGTAGTCCTCCTCGACCGGCCAGTAGTCGCCGACGATGAGGTCCGGGTTCAGCGTCGCGGCCTTCTCGACGTCGATCTTGCCCCACTCCTCGCCGAGGATCTCGACGCCGGTGAAGTCCACGCCCTGCAGGCCGACGTCCTCCTCGATGGGCATGTCCGCATAGACGGCGATCGGCGTGATGCCGAACTCCATGAGGGCGGCCGCCGAGTAGGCGTGGGCGATGATGCGGGTGGGCGTCTCGTCGAGCTCGACGGTCTTGCCGGCGCCGTCGGTGTAGGTCCACGGTCCGGTGGACGCGGCGGTGCCGCTCGCCGCGTCGTCGTCGGACCCGCAGGCCGAGACGAGGGCGACGGTGGCGAGCAGGGCGGCGACGATCGCGCCGATGCGGCGGGGTCTGGTCACAGGGTCGGTCTCCTGGGCGCGGCCCGGAGTTCGGCGGGCCTCATCTTCCGTATTGGGCCGAGCGAGGCTATATGAGAGGCCGACCACATTCGACGGCCGCGGGCCCGTCGCTACGCTGCCCGTGTGCGCGCAGCCCTCGTCCTCGCCGTGGTCGTCGCGGCGGCCGTGCTCGCCGGCTGCGGGCCCCAGGGGCCCGGCGAGGCCGGCGGCGACGCCGGCGACCCGGCCGAGATCGTCCGCGTCCTGCCGAGCCCGGGCGACCTGCGCGGCCAGCCCGGCGCCGAGGCCGACGCCCAGCAGCTCGCCCGCGCCTTCACGGGCCGCGACGACCCGGCGCTGGCGGAGGTGGTCGAGGAGCGGGCCCCCTCGGCCGCCGCGACGCGGACGTGGAGCGACCCGCAGGGCGGCACCCTGACCGTCGCGGCGACGGTGTGGCCCTCGCACCTCGTCGCCACCGGCGTCGGCTCCGACCTCGCCGCGTTCCTGGTCGCGGACGGCGGGGACGCCTGGACCCCGGCGGCGGTGCCGTCGTCGCGCGGCGCCCGTCGCGACGACCCCCGCGAGATGCGCCTCGGCCTGTCGGTCGGGCCGAACGCCCTCTACGTCCGCTCGACCGGCGACGTGGACGAGGACGTCGTGATCGAGACGATGGAGCTGATGCGCCTCACCCTGGAGGGCCAGACGGGCTGATCCCTCAGGGGGTCAGGTCGCGGTGCCCGATCCGCACCAGGGCCGCCGCGGTCGTGACCGCGGCGAGGGCCGCGAACACGAGCAGGTCGCTGCCCGAGAGGCCCGCCGGTCCGAGGATCGCGGGCGGGTCGAGGTGGTGGAAGATCGAGAGCGGGCCGAGGGGCTCGGCGAGCGACCACACCTGGGCGAGGTAGTCGAGGGCGTAGGACACGAGCAGGAACCCGGTCGCCCAGCCGATCGCCCGGCCGCCGCCGCGGACGCAGGCCGCGACGAGCAGGGTGATCCCGCCGACCGCCAGGAAGCAGAGGTACCCGGCCAGGGACGCCAGGGCGAGCGGGCCGGCGTCCACCGGGGCGAGGTCGTCCACGACGGCGGCGGCGAGCAGGCCACCGAGGTACCCGCCCGCGCAGACGATCGCCAGGCCGGTCGCCATCGCGAGCCCGTGGGCGGCGAGCCACCGCCACGGCGGCAGCGGCCGGGAGAGGACCAGCTCCGCGGTGCCGTCCTCGGTCTCACGGGCCGGGGTGGCCGCCATGGCGATCGCCGCGGCGGCCTGGAGGGCGAGCGCCACCGGGTGCAGGTAGCCCGAGCCCGCGAACCCGGTGGGCGTCGCGATGTCGGCGCTCCCGGCCAGGGCGCGCAGCGCCGGCGGCAGGGCGTCCACCAGGCGGCGCACGGCGTTCTCGTCCACGCTCGCGTAGGACAGGCCGACGACGAACTCGAACAGCAGGAAGCCCAGCGCCATCAGCGCGAGGCGCACGGCCACCCGGCCCAGGGCGAGGGAGTAGATCGTCCTCACGCGGCGCCGCCCTCGCGGTAGAGGTCGCGGAAGGCGTCCTCCAGGCTCTGCGGCGCGATCGCGACGTCGTCGACCGGGAGCGCCCCGAGCGCGGCGAGCAGGGGCGCCGGGTCCCCGGCGAGCGAGAAGCGGTGGACGAGCCCCTCGACCGCCACCTCCCCGACGCCGGGCACGGCGTACCGGGCCGGGTCGACCGCCGTCGTGAAGCGGACCTCGACGGAACGGCTGCGCTCCCGCCGCAGGTCGGCGAGGGGCCCGCAGAACAGGAGGCGCCCGGCGCGGACCATCGCGACCCGGTCGCACAGCTCCTCCACCTCGCGCAGGACGTGGCTGGAGAAGAAGATCGTCCGCCCGGCGCGGGCCCGGTCCCCCAGCCAGGCCAGCAGCCGCCACTGGATGACCGGGTCGAGGCCCCCGGTGGGCTCGTCGAGGATCGCGAGCGGGGGGTCGTGCTGGAGCGCCGCGACCAGCCCGAGCTTCTGCTTCATCCCCCGCGAGTACTCGCGCACCCGCCGGCGCAGAGCGGCGTCGTCCAGCTCCAGCGTCGCGCACAGCTCCTCGCGCAGCACCGGGGGCCGCGGGTGGAGGGCCGCGAGGGCGTCGAGCGTGCGCGCGCCGGTGAGGCCGGGCCAGAGCCCGAGCTCCCCCGGCAGGTAGCCGGCCTCGGCGAGCGCGGCCATCCGGGCGGTGCCGACGTCGTGCCCCATCACGCTCACCCGGCCGCCGTCGGGGCGCACCAGGCCGAGGGCCAGGCGGATGAAGGTGGTCTTGCCCGCGCCGTTCGGGCCCAGGAACCCGAAGCACTCCCCGCGGGCGACCGTCAGGTCGATCCCGTCGACACCGGCCCCAGGGCCGTACATCCTCCGGAGCGCCGCGGCCTCGATGGCGTGGTCCACGCCGACGAAGGGTAGCGACGCCCCATGCGCCTGAGCCGCACGTACGCCGACGACACCGGGGCGGGATGGATCGCCCCCGAGCCCGCCGTGATGCTCCGGGCGAGCCACGCCATCGTGGCCGGCGACGGAACCTGGCTCGTGGACCCGGTGGACGGCGAGGGCCTGGACGACCTCCTCGCGCCCCTCCCGCCGGTGCGCGGCGTGCTGCAGCTGCTGGACCGCCACCCCCGCGACTGCGCCCCGCTGGCGGAGCGCTTCGGCGTGCCACTGCATGTGACCCCCGGCGAGGCCGTCCCCGGGTTGCCGCTCCGCGTCGTGCCCCTGACACGGCGGCGCTGGTGGCGCGAGACGGCCCTCTGGTGGCCCGAGACGCGGAGCCTCGTGGTCCCCGAGTCGCTCGGCACCTCCCCCTACTTCCTCGCCCGCGCCGGCGACCCGCTGGGGGTCCACCCGGCGATCCGCCTCACCCCTCCCCGTGGCCTCCGGGCCTTCGAGGCGTCGCGCCTGCTGTGCGGCCACGGCGCCCCGGCGGCGGGCGAGGGGACCGCGGACGCCATCCGGCGTGCCCTGGACGGCTCGCGGCGCGACCTGCCCGGCGTCCTGTGGCGGACCCTCCGCCACCGCGGCCGGCCCCCGGCTTAGGGCGGGGCGCATGCGCGCCGTCGTCCACGACCGGTACGGGCCGCCGGATGTGCTGCGCATCGAGGAGGTCCCGACGCCGGCGCCCGCGGCCGGGCAGGTGCTGGTGAGGGTCGCGGCGACCTCGCTCAACCTCAGCGACTGGGAGACACTCATCGGGAGCCCGGCGTACTCGCGCATCGGCGGGCTCCGGTCGCCGCGCGTCCCGGTGCTCGGCTCGGACATCGCCGGGTGGGTGGAGGCCCTGGGCGAGGGCGTCACGGCCTTCGCGCCGGGCGACGAGGTCTACGGGGACAACCTGCGCCTGAAGGGCGGCTTCGCCGACTACGCCGTCGCCCCGGTGTCCGCCCTGGCCCCGAAGCCGGAGGGGCTGACCTTCGCCGAGGCCTCCGTCATCCCGCAGGCGGGCCCCATCGGCCTGCAGGGGACGGCGACGGTCCGGCCCGGCTCCCGGGTGCTCGTCAACGGCGCGGGCGGCGGAGCGGGGTCGTTCGCCGTCCAGCTCGCGAAGCGGCGCGGCGCGCACGTCACGGCGGTCGACAACGCCCACAAGCTGGACTTCATGCGGTCGCTCGGCGCCGATGCCGTGATCGACCATCGCTCCGACGACTTCACCCGCACCGACCGGCCCTACGACCTCGTCCTGGACCTGATCGCATACCGGTCGATGCTCGCCTACCGGCGGGCGGTGGCGCGGGGCGGCCGCTACCGGTGCGTCGGCGGGACGACCCGCGCGCTGCTGCGCGCCATCACCGTGGGCGTCGTGGCCGGCCGCGTGACCGGACGGCGCATGGGGGTGCTGCTGGTGAAGCCGGGGCCCGAGCACTTCACGCCGCTCGCCGACCTCGTCCTGGCCGGCGAGGTGGCGATCCACATCGACCGGACCTACGACCTCGAGGACACCGCGGCCGCCCTCGCCCACGTCGGCGAGGGCCGCGCCCTGGGCAAGGTCGTCGTCACCACCGGCGCCTGACCCCCTCGGGCACGGCGGGAGACGGGCCGATGCATCAGGCGATGCCCCCGACCTCCCGTACGCGGCCCGTCACGTGATCGAGGCGGAGATCGTTCTGTCCGTCGCCCTCGCGGTTGTCGGTTCCATCACGATCGCAGTCTGGGCGGCCGGCCGCGAGCCGGACGTCGATCTCCTCGACGAGACGCTCCCGTACTACGTGTTCGTGTCGTCCCTCGCCGGCGGCCTCCTCGCGCGACGGCTGGTGTTGACCTTCCCATTCGGGTGGACCGCGGGTGTCGCCGTCGTCCTGCTCGCGTGGGCTGTCGTCGTGGCCCTGGGTTCGAGCCCGGACCGGTCACGGACGGTCACCAGTCCGTGGCGCCTGGTGCGCCGGTGGACACGCCGACGGCCCGCGGGCCACTCCTAGGGGAGCCGGCCCGCCTCCTTCGTCCGCTCCCTCAGCCAGGCCGCCAGGTGCGGGGTAAGTTCGCCCGGGCGCAGCCGCCAGGTCCAGTTGCCCTCCGCCACCCCGGGGGTGTTGAGGCGGGCGTGGCCGCCGAGGCCGAGGAGGTCCTGGGCGGTGAGGACCGCGAGGCGGGCACGGGAGGCGAGAGCGAGGCGCATCAGCATCCGCTCGGGGCGCTCGTCGTGGATGCCGTGGGCGCCGGCGCAGTCCCGTGCGTCGGTGCGCGTCGCCTCGTCCGCGGCCTCCCACCACCCGACGGCCGTGTCGTTGTCGTGGGTGCCCACGCACACGAGGCTCCGCTCGGGGTGGTGCTCCGGTCGGTGGGTGTTCTCGGGGCCGCCGGGGAAGGCGAACTGCAGCACCCGCATGCCGGGGAGCCCGAGGCCGTCCATCAGCTCGTGGACGGCGGGCGTGATGATCCCGAGGTCCTCCGCCACGAGGGCCACGTCGCCCAGTTCGGCGCGGGCGGCGCGCACCACGGCATCGCCGGGACCGGGGCGCCACTCGCCCTCGCGCGCCGTCTCCGCCCCGCGCGGCACGGCCCACCACGACTCGAAGGCCCGGAAGTGGTCGATGCGCGAGGCGTCGTGGAGGTCGGCGCTCCGCCCGAGGCGCGCCGTCCACCAGCGCCAGCCGTCGGCGGCCATCGCGTCCCAGTCGTAGGTCGGGTTGCCCCAGAGCTGGCCGTCGTCCGAGAACGCGTCCGGCGGAACCCCGGCCACCACGTCGTCGCGGAACAGGGCCGGGTGGGCGGCGACGTCGGCGCCACCGGGGGCCACGTAGAAGGGCAGGTCGCCCAGGATGCGCACCCCCCGCGATGCGGCGTGGGCGCGCAGCGCGGACCACTCGCGGGCGAAGCGCACCTGGTCGTCCACGGCCCCGGGACCGGCGTGCGCCTCCCAGTCCTCGATCCAGTAGGCGTTGCCGCGCCGGAACGCGTCCCGCTCGGCCACCGAGACCGGCGCGTCCGGCTCGGACAGCACGTCCGCCCGGCCCGCGAAGGCCGACGGGCTGGCGTAGGGCGACCCGAGGCCGTCGGGGGGCGTGAGGGGCAGCACCTGCCACCACTCCTGGCCCGCCGCGGCCAGCCAGTCGACGAACGCGAAGGCGTCCGGCCCGAGGCGCCCGCCGGGCAACGAGGTCACGTGCAGCAGCACGCCCGAGCGCCGCCGGGAGACGGGGTCGTGTTGTGTCGCACGGCCGGGGATCGGGAAAGGCTACGCTCCGTGACGCCAGTGGCAGCCACACCGCCCCGCACGCAGCCCCCGCGCATCCTGGTCCTCGACCTCAGGCCGTCGATCGAGGGTGGGCGCTGGCCCGTGAAGCGGACCCTCGGGGACGCGGTCGTCGTCGAGTGCGACGTGGTCCGCGACGGCCACGAGCACCTGCGCGCGGTGGTCCGCCACAAGCCCCCGGGTGCCTCCGGGTTCACCGAGGAGCCGATGACCCAGGTCGACCCCGACCTCTGGCGCGGCGGTTTCGTCACGACGGCGCTGGGGCTGCACCGCTTCCAGGTGGAGGTCTGGCTCGAC
The DNA here is from genome assembly GCA_050249835.1 of Thermoleophilia bacterium. Classification (GTDB taxonomy): domain Bacteria; phylum Actinomycetota; class Thermoleophilia; order Miltoncostaeales; family Miltoncostaeaceae; genus Miltoncostaea. The sequence goes on along the minus strand of JBFWPT010000002.1, from coordinate 45,036 downwards.
CCGTTCGCCTCCTGGCGCTCGGAGGTGGAGCGCAAGCTCGCCGCCGGCCAGGAGGACCTGGACAGCGAGCTCACCGAGGGCGCCCACCTGCTCGAGGCGGCCCTCGGCGGCCTGCGCGGGGCCGCGGCGAAGGCCGTCACGGCGGCGCTCGCGGACCTCGGGGGCCCCGGCACCGCCACCGAGCGCAGCGCCCTCGCCCTCGGCCCCGAGACGGCGGCCGCGATGGCGGCTCTGAAGGAGCGGCCGGAGCGCGTCCGCTCGGAGGTCCTCGAGATCGACGTCGACCGTGAGCGCGCCCGGGTGGGCGCCTGGTACGAGCTGTTCCCCCGGTCGTGGGGCGGCCTGGCGGGCGTGGAGGAGCAGATCCCGCGCCTCGCCGACCTCGGCTTCGACGTGCTCTACCTGCCTCCGATCCACCCGATCGGCGTCACGCACCGCAAGGGCCGCAACAACTCCCCCACCGCCGAGCCGGGCGAGCCGGGGAGCCCGTGGGCGATCGGCGGACCCGACGGCGGCCACACGGCCGTGAGCCCCGAGATCGGCACCCTCGCCGACCTGGAGCGCCTGGTCGCCACCGCCGGCCGCCACGGCATGGAGATCGCCCTGGACTTCGCGATCCAGTGCTCGCCGGACCACCCCTGGCTGGCGGAGCACCCGGACTGGTTCCACCGCCGCCCGGACGGGACCCTGAAGTACGCCGAGAACCCGCCCAAGCGGTACCAGGACATCTACAACGTCAACTTCGCGAGCGAGGACTGGCGCGGGCTCTGGGAAACGCTCCGCGACGCGGTCCTGTTCTGGGTCGAGCGGGGCGTGCGGATCTTCCGCGTGGACAACCCCCACACCAAGCCGATCCCGTTCTGGGAGTGGCTCATCCGCAGCGTGCGCGAGACGCACCCGGACGTCGTGTTCCTGGCCGAGGCGTTCACCAGCCCGGCCCGCATGTATGCGCTGGCGAAGTCCGGCTTCAGCCAGTCCTACACCTACTTCACCTGGAAGAACGCGGCGTGGGAGCTCGCGGACTACGTGGGCGAGCTCGCCGGTCCGGCGTCCGACTTCTTCCGGCCGAACTTCTTCGTGAACACCCCGGACATCCTGCACGAGTACCTGCAGCACGGCGGCCGGGCGGCCTTCGAAGCCCGGCTGGTGCTGGCGGCCACCCTGTCGCCGAGCTACGGGATCTACTCGGGCTTCGAGTCGCTCGAGCACACGGCGGTCACGCCGGGCAGCGAGGAGTACCTCGACTCGGAGAAGTACCAGCTCCGGGACCGCGCGCTCGACGGCCCGCTGCTGCCGCTCGTGCGGCGGCTCAACGAGATCCGCCGCTCGTCGCCGCCGCTGCAGCGCATCGACGTGCGCTTCCTGAACACCGAGAACACCGCCCTGCTCGCCTACGCCAAGGGGCACGGCGTCGGCGCGATGATCGTCTGCGTCAACGTCGACCCCCACGCCGCGCACGAGGGCATCGCCGAGGTCCCCGGCGACCTGGGCCTGCCCTCCTCCTTCACCGTGCGCGACCTGGTCACGGGCGACGTCCACCGCTGGTCCGTGGGCCGCAACTACCTGCGGCTCGACCCGGCGGTCACCCCCGCACACGTACTGAGGGTCGAGGCATGAGCACCGTCTCCGGCATCGAGCGCGACGTCGCCCTGCTCGCGGCGCGCGACCACCACGAGCCCCACGCGATCCTCGGGGTCCACGGGGAGGGGGCGGACCGGGTCGTCCGGGTCTGGCGGCCCGAGGCGGTCTCGGTGCGCGTCATCCCGGACGGGGGCTCCCCGGTCGACGCGCCCCACGCCGCCTCGGGGCTCTGGGTCGCCCCGCTGCCCGGCGACGGGGCGCCGCCCCGCTACGAGGTGGAGGTGGAGCACGGCGGCCACGTGAGCCGGGCGCGCGACCCGTACGCCTTCCTGCCGAGCCTGGGCGAGCTGGACCTGCACCTCGTGGGCGAGGGCCGCCACCAGGCCCTCTGGGAGGGCCTCGGCGCCCACCCGCGGGAGATGGACGGCGTCGCCGGCGTCTCGTTCGCCGTCTGGGCGCCGTCGGCGCGCTCGGTGAGCGTGGTGGGCGACTGGAACGTCTGGGACGGACGGGTCCACCCGATGCGCTCCCTCGGGTCGTCCGGCGTCTGGGAGCTGTTCGTCCCCGGCATCGGCCCCGGCGAGCACTACAAGTTCGAGATCCGCGGCGCCGACGGCGCGCTGCGCCTGAAGGCCGACCCCGTGGCCGCCGCGGCCGAGGTGCCGCCGCGCACCGCGTCGGTCGTGTTCCGCAGCGAGCACGAGTGGCGCGACGCCGACTGGATGGCCGAGCGCGTGGACCGGCGCCCCCACGCCGAGCCGGTCTCGATCTACGAGGTCCACCTGCCCTCCTGGCGGCTCAACACCCTGGAGGGGAACCGCCCCCTCACCTACCGCGAGCTGGGCGAGGAGCTCGGCGCCTACGCGGAGTGGATGGGCTTCACGCACGTCGAGCTGCTGCCCGTCATGGCGCACCCGTTCTCGGGCTCGTGGGGGTACCAGGTCACCTCCTACTTCGCGCCCACGCCGACGCTCGGCACCCCCGACGACCTGCGGGAGATGATCGACCGCCTCCACGCCCGGGGCATCGGCGTGATCCTGGACTGGGTGCCGGCGCACTTCCCGCGCGACGAGTTCGCGCTGGCGCGCTTCGACGGCACGGCGCTCTACGAGCACGACGACCCGCGGCGCGGCGCGCACCCGGACTGGGGCACGCTCATCTTCAACTTCGGCCGCAACGAGGTGCGCAACTTCCTCGTGGCGAGCGCCCTCGCGTGGCTGCGCGAGTACCACGCCGACGGGCTCCGCGTGGACGCCGTCGCCTCGATGCTCTACCGCGACTACTCGCGCGCCGCCGGGGAGTGGGTCCCCAACGAGCACGGCGGCCGGGAGGACCTGGAGGCGATCGGCTTCCTGCGCGAGATGAACGAGATCACCCACGGCGCCGAGCCGGGCGTGCTGATGGCGGCCGAGGAGTCGACGGCCTGGCCGGCCGTCTCGCGGCCCACGGACCTCGGCGGCCTGGGCTTCGACCTCAAGTGGAACATGGGCTGGATGCACGACACGCTCCAGTACTTCGCGCTCGACCCCGTGCACCGGCGGTACCACCACGACGAGCTGACCTTCTCGCTCGTCTACGCCTTCACCGAGCAGTTCGTGCTGCCGCTGTCCCACGACGAGGTGGTGCACGGCAAGGGCTCGCTGCTGGCGAAGATGCCCGGCGACGACTGGCAGAAGCACGCCAACCTGCGCGCGCTCTACGCGTACATGTGGGCGCATCCCGGCAAGAAGCTGCTGTTCATGGGCGGCGAGATCGCCCAGGACGACGAGTGGAACCACGAGCGCTCGATCGACTGGCACCTGGCCGACCGGCCGCGCCACGGCGGCATGCAGCGCCTGGTGCGCGACCTGAACCACCTCTACCGCGCGACCCCGGCGCTCTGGGAGCTCGACTCGGACGGCGCGGGCTTCCGCTGGCTGGTGGTGGACGACCGGGACGCGAACGTCGTGGCGTTCGCCCGCTTCTCCGCCTCGGGCCACCCGCTCGTGGCCGTCGCGAACCTGTCCCCGGTCCCCCGCCCGGGCTACCGCACCCCGCTGCCGCGGGGCGGCTGGTGGCGCGAGGTGCTGAACACGGACGCCGACGTCTACGGCGGCGCCAACCTGGGGAACATGGGCGGCGTGGACGCCGAGGAGATCCCGTGGGGCGGCGAGTCGTGGTCGGCCGCCGTGACCCTCCCGCCGCTCGGCGTGGTCTGGCTGACGCCGGATGAGTGACCCCCGCCCGCTGCCGTGGGAGGAGCCCCTCGGGGCGGTGCCCACGGACGGCGGGCGGACGTCCCTGCGGGTCTGGGCGCCGCGGACGGCGGGGGTGGCGGTCGTGACGGCCGGCGGGGAGGTGCCCCTGGAGCCGGCCGGCGGGGGCGTGTTCGCCGGCGAGATCGCGCTCGCGGCGGGGGAGGACTACCGCCTGCGGCCCGCGGGCGGCGAGCCGCTGCCCGACCCCTGCTCGCGCCACCAGCCAGAGGGGGTGCGCGGCCCCTCGCGGGTCGTCGACCCCGGCTCCTGGGACTGGACCGACGACGGCTGGGAGGGCCTGTCCCTCCCGGATCTCGTCGTCTACGAGCTGCACGTGGGCACGTTCACGCCCGAGGGCACCTTCGCGGGGGTCGTCCCGCGCCTGGCGGCGTTGCGCGAGCTGGGGGTCACCGCGATCGAGCTGATGCCCGTCGCGACCTTCCCGGGGAACCGCAACTGGGGCTACGACGGCCTCCACACCTGGGCGCCGCACCCGGCCTACGGCGGCCCGGACGGCCTCGCCGCCCTGGTCGACGCCGCCCACGCGGAGGGGCTCGGCGTGATCCTGGACGTCGTCTACAACCACCTCGGGCCGGGCTCGGAGGCGCTGGAGGCGTTCGGGCCGTACCTGTCGGAGAAGCACGGCACCCCCTGGGGCAAGAGCGTCAACTTCGACGACGCCGACTGCGGCGGCGTGCGCGAGTGGGCGATTCAGAACGCCTGCATGTGGGTGCGCGACCTGCACCTGGACGGCCTGCGGGTGGACGCGGTCCACGCGATCCACGACGAGGGCGCCCGCCACGTCCTGGCCGAGCTCACCGAGCGGGTGCGCGCGGCCGCCCGGTTTCCGCCGGTCCTGATCGCCGAGAGCGACCTCAACGACCCGCGCACGGTCACGCCCGTCGCCGCCGGCGGCTGGGGGTTCGACGGCCAGTGGGCCGACGACCACCACCACGCCCTCCACGCCCGCCTCACCGGCGAGCGCGACGGCTACTACGGCGACTTCGCCGCCCCGGGGACGCTCGCCGACGCGGCGGCGCACCCGTTCGTCTACCGCGGCGGGTACCAGCCCTCGCGGCGCCGCCGGCACGGGGCCCCGCCCGTGGGCATCCCGCCCGAGCGCTTCGTGGCCTGCTCGCAGAACCACGACCAGGTGGGCAACCGGGCCGCCGGCGACCGGCCGCCCGCCGCGACCCGCCGGCTCGCGGCCCTCTGGACGCTGCTCGCCCCGTGGACGCCGATGCTCTTCATGGGCGAGGAGCACGGCGAGCAGCGGCCGTTCCAGTTCTTCACCGACCACATCGACCCGTTCATCGCCGACGCCACGCGGGAGGGGCGCAAGCGCGAGTTCGCCGGGTTCGAGGGTTTCCGGGGTGAGGTTCCGGACCCCCAGGACCCGGGTACGTTCGCGCGGTCGGTCATCGACCCGGAGGCCGGCGACCCAGCGGTGCGCGACCTGTACCGGCGGCTGCTGGCCCTGCGGCGGGACCTGCCGCGCGTCGTGGGCGCGGTGCGTCACGATGAGGGGGCGGGATGGATCGCGGTCGCCCGGGGGCCGTGGACGGTGCTGGGGAACTTCGGCGACGACGAGGCGGAGGTGCCCGTGGAGGCCACGGCGGTGGAGCTGGCGACGCACGACGGCGTGACCCTGGGCGGCGGCGCCCTCTCCCTGCCACCCCTGTCCGGGGCGGTGCTGCGATGAGCCGGCCGGTCTGGCCGGGGCACCCGTTCCCCCTCGGCGCCACCTGGGACGGCCGCGGGACGAACTTCTCGCTGTTCTCCGAGCACGCCACCCGGGTCGAGCTCTGCCTGTTCGACGAGGCGGACCGGGAGGAGCGCATCGACCTCCGGGAGGTCACGGCCTTCAACTGGCACGGCTACCTCGACGGCATCGGCCCCGGCCAGCGGTACGCCTACCGGGTGGACGGCCCCTGGGACCCGGAGAAGGGCCACCGCTTCAACGTGCACAAGCTGCTCATCGACCCCTACGCGAAGGCCGTCGAGGGGCCGGTGCAGTGGGATGCGGGCAACGTGCTCCCCTACGAGCCGGACGGGTCCAACCCGGACGCCGACCTGGTGCGCGACGACACCGACGACGCCGACGCCATCCCCAAGGCCATCGTCGTCGACCCCGGCTTCGACTGGGAGGGCGACGAGCCGCCCGCCACGCCCTGGCACGAGACGCTCATCTACGAGGTCCACGTGAAGGGCTTCACCAAGCGCCACCCGGGCGTGCGCGAGGACCTGCGCGGCACGTACGCCGGCCTGGCGTCGGACGAGGCGATCGCCCACCTGCGGTCGCTGGGCGTCACCGCCGTCGAGCTGCTGCCGGTGCACCACATCGCCGACGAGGACCACCTGGTCGCCAAGGGCCTCACCAACTACTGGGGCTACAGCTCGATCGGCTTCCTCGCCCCCCACGCGCTCTACTCGGCCACCGGCCGCGCGGGCGAGCAGGTGCGCGAGTTCAAGGGGATGGTGAAGGCGCTCCACCGCGCCGGCATCGAGGTGATCCTCGACGTCGTCTACAACCACACCGCCGAGGGCAACCACCAGGGCCCGATGCTGTCGTTCAAGGGCATCGACAACCTGTCGTACTACCGCTGCTCGCCCGAGGACCCGCGGTACTACGTGGACTTCACCGGCACCGGCAACAGCCTCAACCCGGTCCACCCGAGCGTCCTGCGGCTCATCATGGACAGCCTGCGGTACTGGGTGCTCGAGATGCACGTGGACGGCTTCCGCTTCGACCTCGCGTCGGCGCTGGCCCGCGAGTTCTGGGACGTCAACCGGCTGTCGGCGTTCTTCGACGTCATCCACCAGGACCCGGTGCTGAGCCAGGTGAAGCTCATCGCCGAGCCCTGGGACGTCGGGCCCGGCGGCTACCAGGTGGGCAACTTCCCGGTGCTCTGGACCGAGTGGAACGGCCTCTACCGCGACGAGATGCGCGACTTCTGGCGCGGGCAGAGCGACGGCGTCGCGGAGTTCGCCTCCCGGCTCACGGGGTCGAGCGACCTGTACCAGAACGACGGCCGCCGGCCCTTCGCCTCGATCAACTTCATCACGGCGCACGACGGCTTCACGCTGCGCGACCTCGTCTCCTACAACGACAAGCACAACGAGGCGAACCTCGAGGACAACCGGGACGGCACCGACGACAACCGCTCCTGGAACCACGGCGTGGAGGGGCCCACCGACGACCCGGCCATCCGCGCCCTGCGCGCGCGCCAGCAGCGCAACTTCATGGCGACCCTGCTGCTCTCCCAGGGGGTCCCGATGCTGGTGGGCGGCGACGAGATGAACCGCACGCAGGAGGGCAACAACAACGGCTACTGCCAGGACAACGGGATCTCCTGGTTCGACTGGGACCTGGACGACGAGGCGCGGGAGATGCTCGCGTTCACCCGCCGCCTGATCGCCCTGCGCGCGGCGCACCCGGTGTTCCACCGCCGCGACTTCTTCGGGGGCGCCGAGTCGGACCGCTCCGGCCTGCCGGACATCCGCTGGTTCCGTCCCGACGGGCGCGAGATGGCCCGCCGCGACTGGCGCGCGTCCGACCTCCGCGTGCTCGGCTGCTTCCTCAACGGCGAGGAGATCCCCAGCCCCACGCCCACCGGGCAGCCGGTGCTGGACGACTCGTTCGTCCTGCTCGTCAACGCCGGGCACGAGGACGTCCTGTTCCGCCTCCCCGCGCGCCGGTTCGGCAACCGCTGGCGCCAGGTCATCTCCACCGCCGAGCCGTCGGCGCCCGAGGGGTGGCGCACCTGGCCCGCCCGCACCGACGTGGAGGTGACGGCCCGGTCGCTGATCCTGCTCAAGCGCGCGTGGTGATGCGGGCGACGTACCGCCTGCAGCTCGGGCCGCACCTCTCCTTCGACGGCGCCCGCGCGCTGGTGCCGCAACTCGCCCGCCTGGGGGTGAGCCACCTCTACCTCTCCCCCTCCCTGCAGGCGCGGCACGGATCGACGCACGGCTACGACGTCGTCGACCCCCGGCGCATCTCGGGGGACCTGGGCGGCGAGGAGGCGTTCCGCGCGCTCGCCGCGGCCGGGCTCGGCGTGGTGCTGGACATCGTCCCCAACCACATGGCCGTGGACGACGCCAACCCCTTCTGGGCCGACGGGGACCTGCGCGCGCGGTTCTTCGACATCGACCCCGCCACCGGGCGGCACCGGCGCTTCTTCTCCATCGACGAGCTGGCCGGCGTGCGCGTGGAGGACCCCGAGGTGTTCGAGACGACCCACGCCCTGGTGCTGCGCCTGGTGGCCGAGGGCGTGGTGGACGGGCTGCGGATCGACCACCCGGACGGCCTCGCCGACCCGGCCGCCTACCTGGAGCGCCTGCGCGAGCGCGGGGTCCGGCACGTCTGGGTGGAGAAGGTCCTGGAGCCCGGCGAGGAGCTGCCGGACTGGCCCGTGGAGGGCACGACCGGGTACGAGTTCATGGCCGACGCCGCCGGCCTCTACATCGACCCGGCCGGCGAGGCGCCGCTCACCGCGCTCCACACCCGCCTGACCGGCGAGGGGCGTCCCTTCGCCGAGGTGGCGCAGGAGGCGAAGCGCGCGGAGGCCCACACGACCTTCACCCCGGAGGTCGAGAGGCTGCGGGCGCTGGTGGACGAGCCGGAGATGGCCGACGCCGTGGCCGCCCTGCCGGTGTACCGCACCTACGTCGAGCCGGACGAGGGCGCCGTGGACGCCCACGACCGCGCGGTGGTGGAGGAGGCCGACCTGCCGGAGCGCGTGCGCGAGGCCCTCGTGGACCCGCACGGCCCACGCGAGGAGGCCTTCGCGGTGCGCTTCCAGCAGACGACGGGCGCGGTGATGGCGAAGGGCGTGGAGGACACGGCCCTCTACCGCTACGTCCGCCTGACGGCGCTGAACGAGGTCGGCGCCGACCCCGGGCGCTGGTCGCGCTCCCCCGGCGAGGTGCACGCGGCGAACGCCGAGCGCGCCCGGCGGTTCCCCCTCGGCCTGCTCGCCACCCAGACCCACGACACGAAGCGCTCGGGCGACGTGCGGGCGCGCATCGGCGCCCTGTCGGGCATCGCGGCCGAGTGGGAGGAGCGCGTGCTGGCCTGGTGGGAGGAGAACGCCGGCCTGCGCGCGGGCGGCGCCCCGTCGCCCGCCGAGGAGTACCTCGTCTACCAGACCCTCGCCGGCGCCTGGCCGCTGGAGCGGGAGCGCCTGCAGGCCTACATGGTGAAGGCGATGCGCGAGGCGAAGGTCACCACCGGCTGGACCGACCCGGACGCCGCCCACGAGGACGCCGTCGCCGCCTTCATCGACGGGCTCTACGACTCGCCCGCCTTCGTCGCCGGCCTGGAGGCCTTCGTCGAGCGCCTGGCCCCGCTCGGCGAGGCGGCGGCCCTGGGGCAGACGCTGCTCAAGGTCACCGCGCCCGGCGTGCCCGACGTCTACCAGGGCGACGAGCTCTGGGACCTGTCGCTCGTCGACCCCGACAACCGGCGCCCGGTCGACTGGGAGCGGCGCCGCGCCCTGCTCGACGAGGTCGCCGGCGGCGCCCCGCCCCGCCGCGAGACGGCGAAGCTGTTCCTGCTGCACCGGGCGCTCGCCGTCCGCGGGCGCCACCCGGAGGCCTTCGGCCCGGAGGGCTCCTACCGGCCGCTGGAGGCCGGGCCGGACACCTTCGCCTACGCCCGCGGCGACGCGGTGCTGGTCGCCCTGCCGCTGCGCGTCTCCGGGGACCCCGGCCTGCTGGAGGTGCCGGAGGATCTGCGCGGGGAATGGCACGACCCGCTCGCCGGGCGCCAATTGGACCTCGATGCCGAGGGCCGGGTGGCGGACCTGCTCGGTCCCCTCCCGGTCGTCCTCCTGGAGCGCACCCGGACCGGATAGCGCCGTCGGGGGCGGCCGGTAGCCTGCCGCGACGATGCGCCTGCGACGACACCTCGCGGCGGCCGCCGCGGCGCTGGCCGCGCTCGCCCCCGCCGCCCTCGGACAGGGGACGACGCCCACCACCCCGACGGCTCCGGCGCCGCCGGTCGTCCCGCTCCCGGAGCCCCACCACCCGGCGCTCGACACCGGCTGGGCCACCACGCTCCTCGACGACGAGACGCTGCGCGTCGCCCCCGACGTCGCCGCCGCGGCCGCCGGGGTGGCCCCGTCCACGCGCATCGCGGGCCGGGCGCAGGCGGTGGGCCGCGACGCGGCGGGCGCGGTGTGGGTGCGGCTCGCGTACCCCGGCAGGCTGACGGGCTGGGTGCCCGGCGAGGCGGTCGTGGCCCTGCCGGCGCCGGCCGAGGTCTCCCCCGCCACGCGGCGGGCGCTGACGCGGGCCACGGCCTCCCTCGGCCGCCGCTCCGCCCTCGTCGTCCGCGACCCCTGGGGCCGCACCGTGTTCGCCGCCGGGACGCAGCGGCCCCTGAGCATCGCGTCGGTGACCAAGCTCGCGACGGTGTCCGCCGCGCTCACGGCGATGCCGCTCGACCTGCGCTCCGTGGCCGCGATCCTCGGCCCCTCCGACAACGACCGCGCCCAGGCGCTCTCCAACCGCCTGGGCGCCGGCAGCCGCGCGCGCGGGGCCCGGCTCGCCGTGGAGCACGCGGCGGCGATCGGCGCCGGATGGGCGCTGGTGGACGGCTCCGGCCTGTCGCCGGCCAACCGCGCGAGCGCGGGCGAGGTGGCCGACCTGCTGCTCGGGGTCCGCGAGGAGCCCGGGTTCCGGACCTTCTTCCGCGGCATGCCGGTCGCCGGCCGCTCCGGCACCCTCCAGTGGCGGATGCGCGGGTCGGCCGCCGACGGCCGGGTGCGCGCCAAGACCGGCACCCTGTTCGACAACCCGACCTCGGCGCTCGCCGGCTACGTGTGGCCGGCGGGGTCCGGGCTGAGCCCGGACCGCGCCTACGTCTTCGCCGCCCTGGAGAACGGCGTCTCGCCGTACCGGGCCCGCCCCGTCCAGGACGTGATCGCCACCGCGCTCGCCGCGCGGGGGGCGTTCACGCGTGGCTGACCGAGGCCAGCCAGACGATCCCGACGGCGATCATCCCGATCGCCGCCAGCCGCGAGGCCGTGGCCGCGTCGCCGTAGAGCACGACGCCGGCGATCGCGGCCCCGACGGCCCCGATCCCCGTCCAGACGGCGTACGCCGTCCCGACCGGCAGGTGGCGCAGCGCCGCCGCCAGCAGCGCGAACGACGCGGCGGCCGCGCCCAGGAACAGGTACGTCGCGGCGGAGCGCGGCGAGAGCCCGTCGCTCGACTTGAGCGCGAGCGCCCACACGACCTCCAGCAGCCCCGCGGCACCCAGCATGATCCAGGCCATGTCCCGGACCTCCTCATGCACGGGCCACGCACCCCGGGCGGGGCGGGCCTCCTGTGCTCGTGGTACGGTCTTTTTATATCACACGTCCGATATAGCGGACGCCGGAGGGGGTGACCGGTGCCGAAGGTGGTCGACCATGACGCGCGGCGGGAGGGGATCGCCGACGCCCTGATGGCGCTGCTGGAGCGCGACGGCGCCGACCACGTCGCCCTGCGCGCGGTCGCGGCCGAGTCGGGATGGTCCACCGGGGTCCTCGCCCACTACTTCGCCGACAAGGACGCCCTGCTCACCTACGCCTTCGAGCTGGTCGCGACGCGGGCGGCGCAGCGCGGCGCCCGCCGCGCCGCGGCGGCGCCGGACGCGAGGGGCGCGGCCCGCGCGCTGCTGGCCGAGTGCCTCCCCCTCGACGCCCGGCGCCGGCGCGAGGCGCGCCTGTGGTTCGCGTACCTGGAGCGGGCACGCACGGTGCCGGCCATGGCCGCGGTGGCCCGGCGCCGCTACGACGACTGGACCGGGTCGGTCGCCGGGGCGCTGGAGGGCGCCGGCCTCGGGGCCGGCGAGGCGGCGGAGGCCGCGCGCGAACTCGTCGCCCTGGTCGACGGCCTCACGGTGCAGGCCCTCACGGACCCCCGCCGCCTGCCGCGCCCCGCCCTGGAGCGCGGCCTCGACACCGCCCTGGGACGGGTCCTAGGCTCACGCCATGGGGGCTGAGGCGAGCGCGGAGTCCGTCGTCCGGGCGTTCCTCGACGCCTTCGCGCGCAACGACCTCGCCGCCATGCGCGCCCTGCTCGGCGACGCCTTCGCCGGGACCATCACGACCGCCGACGGCGGGACCGTCCGGGTGGACGCCGGCCAGTACCTCGCGTCCGTCGCCGCCATGGACGTCCCCACCGCCGGCCTGCGTGTCGATGTCACCGACGCCACGCCGGTCGGGGACGACGGCGTCCTCATGATGCTCGAGGTCCACGCCGCGCGCGGCGGGCGCACCCTCCACAACTTCAGCGGCCAGCTCGCCCACGTGCGCGACGGGAGGCTGTCGTCGCTCGTGATGGTGGACGCCAGGCCCGAGGAGAGCGACCGCTTCTGCGCCGCGTGACCGGGGCATGAGCGTCCGCGTCCGCACCGTCCTCACGCCGCATGGCCCGGCGACGGCGATCGAGCTCACCGACGCGCAGGTCGCGGAACTGGGCGGCGGCAAGCGGGCGGCCGTCCGCGTCGAGATCGCCGGCCGCAGCGCGCGCCTTCGCCTCGCGGTCATGGGCGGGGTGAACCTCATCGGGCTGTCCAAGGCCGCGCGCGCCGGGCTCGGCGTCGAGATCGGCGACGAGGTCGAGGCCGTGATCACCCTGGACACCGAGGAGCGCACGGTCGATGTCCCCGGCGAGCTGGCGTCCGCGCTGCAGGCGGCGGGCCAGCGGGCCGCGTTCGACGATCTGCCCTACTCGCGGCGTAAGGAGATCGCCCGCTCGGTGTCCGACGCGAAGCGCCCCGACACGCGCGAGCGCCGCATCGCCGCGGCCGTCGACGCCCTGCGCTGAGGACGTCGGCGGGGCGGCCCCCGGCCGGCGCCCGGGCGGACCCGGGGGCCAGGACCGGGGGCGGTGGTCAGGACGCGGCCAGGACCCCCTGCGCGCGCGCCCAGGCCAGGAGGTCGCCCACCGCGGCGGCCTCGCGCTCCCTCTCGGCCGGGGGGAGCCCGGCGAGCCGGCGCTCCACCCAGCCCGGGTCCAGGGACGGCAGCCAGTTCGGCCCGCCCTCCTCCTCCCAGGCGTCTGCCAGCGCCTCCAGCGCGTCCTCGCGCTCGGCGGCGATCCAGGGACGGTTGTGGTGCAGGTTGCCGATGTGCGCGTCGATCGCGCCGGCCAGGGTGCGGCCGTGCGCGAGGCCGATCTCGTGGAGGGCCCCTCCCGGGCCCTCCACGACGACCGACGCGCGCGTCTCAGCGGCCACTGCGGAACCGGTCCCAGGGACCGGTGATCGCGAGGCTCGACGGCCGCGGCACGTCGGTCCCGCCGTTCGGCCAGCGGCTCGTGGGGCTGGTCGCCGAGGTCGACAGCTCGCCCGGGTGCTGCACCGAGAGGAACAGCGTCTCGCCGTCCGGCGTCCAGGCCGGGCCGGTCATCTCGCAGTCCACCGGGCCGCTCGCGAACTGGTACGCCGTCCCGGCGTCCTTGCCGCGCGTCGGCATCATGAACAGCGCGTTGTTGCCCTGGAAGGCGTAGATGCCCTTGCCCACGCGGGACGAGGAGATGTCGGTGACCATCCAGAGGGCGCCGTGGCCGTCGAAGATGAGGTTGTCCGGCGATGAGAACCCGCTCTGCGGGCCGCCGACGGCGAAGATGTCCCAGCCGAAGGCCGTCGCGGCCGGGTTGCCGCCCTCCTCGATGATGCGGACGATCTGGCCGTGGAAGTTGCCGTGGCCGGTGTTGTTGGTGAGGGCCACGAAGACCGAGCCGTCGCGCGGGTCGATCTCGATGTCCTCGGGGCGGTCCACCGGCGTCCCGCCCACCGGGAGCGCGGCCGCGCGGGCGTCGGCGAGGACGTCGGCCTGGGTGGCGAACAGCGGCGCCCCCGTCACGGGGTCCTTGGCGTCGCGCAGGCGGGCGTGCGCGGCGAGGTCCAGGAGCACCCAGGCGCCGTTCGCGAAGTCGGCGACGTAGAGCTTGCCGCTCTCCAGGATGCCGAGGTTGGCCTCGCGGTCGGAGGCCTTCGCCAGCTTGCGGTCGGCGACGAACTTGTAGACGCAGGAGTCCGCGAGGTCGTCGCCCATGTAGGCCACGACCGTCCGGTCGGGGGCAACGCCGATTGCGACGTTCTCGTGCCGGAAGCGGCCCATCGCGGTGTGCTTGCGCGGCGGCGCGTCCGGCGCCCACGGGTCCACCTCGACCACCCATCCGTAGTGGCGCCTGCCGTAGAGGGCCGGGTCCCAGCCGTCGCCCGCCGGGGCCGGCTGGGCGAAGAAGGCGAAGTTCTCCTCACAGGAGAGCGCCGTGCCCCACGGGGTCTGGCCGCCGCTGCAGTTGGCGAGGCTGCCGACCGCCTGCGGGCCGCCGTCGATCGTCGCCGCCGGGCCGGTCAGGACGCACGGCGTGGTCGCGTCGATGCGGCGGGCGAAGGTGTCGTCCGAGGTCACGACGGCCCACCGGCCGTTGCGCCCGCGGCGCACCCGCACCACCGACATGCCCACCGCGGCCTGCTCTGCGGCGATCTGCTCCGCGGTCTTGGTGCCGGTCGTGTAACCGCTCACGAACAGCGGGTTCGTGTACTCGTGGTTGATGACGAGGACGCCCTCGCGGCTCGACGCGCGCCGCGGCGAGAACCCGCGGTGCGGCATCGACAGGTCGTAACCGCGCTCGAGGAGGTCGATCGGGTAGTAGCCGATCCAGTCGTGGTTGAAGCCGGCGGTCAGGCCCCCGCCGATGTCCGAGCCCCAGGGCGCGATCAGGTCGGCGCGGAAGCCGCGCGGCAGCACGAGGCGGTCCTCGGTGGTCGGCGCGACCGTGCCGCGGTGCGACGACGGGGCCGCGGCGGCCCGGGAGGTCGTCAGGTGCAGGGGCACGGCGGCCGCGACGCCCGCGGCGGCGGCGCCGGCGAGGAGCTTGCGGCGGCTCATCCGGCCGTCGACGAGCGAGTGCCACTCGCTCGTCGGGTCATGCGGCGGCGCAGGGGTCTCGACGGGATCCACTTCACCCTCCAGGTCGGCAGACGGGGTTCGCCGCGATGCAACCTCACGGCCCCGTGCCGGCGGGTGACAGCGTTGTGACGATCGGGTGGCCGGCGCGAAACGCCGGCGTCACGACCCCCCGGAGCGCTCCCCCGCGGGCACCGCCGCCGGGCCGCCGGCCAGGAGGTCCCGCACGCCGAGCAGGGCGATCGGCACCCAGGTCGGCCGGTTGTTGAGCTCGTAGTCCAGCTCGTAGACGGCCTTCTCCAGCAGCGAGGTGTCGAGGAGCACGGCCAGGTCCTCCGGGTCGTCCGGGATCCAGGACCCACCCTCGGAGTGCTCCAGGTAGGCGCCGAGGAAGGCGGCCGAGACGCCGTCGCACCAGGCCCGGCCCCACGCCTCCAACTCGTGCTCCGCCTCGCTGCCCGGCTCCACCAGCCCGCGGGCCGCCTGGTCCAGCAGCGCGGCGGAGGTGGCGTACTGGAACGAGCGCAGCATCCCGGCCACGTCGCGCATCGGGGTGCGCTTGACCCGGCGGTCGCCGATGGACCGGGCGGGCTCGCCCTCGAAGTCGATGATCATGAAGTCGCGCCCGGTGTTGAGCACCTGGCCGAGGTGCAGGTCGCCATGGCAGCGGATGCGCATCGCCGACAGCGGCCCGCGGGTGAGCGCGGCGAAGCGGTCGAGCAGGGCCGGCTGGGCGGCCAGCAGCTCCTCGGCCTGCGCGCGCAGGTGCTCGTCCATCCCGGACCGGGCCCGGCGCAGCGCGCTCATCGTGCGCGCCGTGAGGTTGCGCAGGGACTGGTAGACGCCGCGCTGGTAGTGCGGGGTGAACGGCTCGGGGGCGAGGCCGGGATCGATGCCGTCGCCCGCGAGCGCGACGTGCATCTCGGCGACGCGCCGGCCCATGAGCTGCGCCGACTGGATGTACGAGCCCACCATCTCGTCGATCTCGGCCGGGACGGGTGCCGCCGCCCGCTCCAGCAGGGGCGCCGAGGTGTCGGGCGGCGGGGGGCCGCCGGCGCGCATGTGCTCGGTCACGACCCGGTCGTAGAACAGGCCGAGCGAGTCGAGCGTGTACCGCCACGAGTCGCCCTCGTTCGGCACGAACCGGTGGACGATCGCCAGCGTCGCGGGCTCGCCGCCGTCGGCGACGTACTCCAGCGACCCGGCCACCGGCGGGGTGCCGGAGAAGCCGCCCCGCTCGGTGAGGTAGCGGCCGAGCTCCAGGTCGGGGTTCACGCCCGCCTCGATCTTGCGGAACAGCTTGAGGATGAGGCTCTGGCCGAAGATGACCGAGGTGTTGCTCTGCTCCGCCCGGAACGTCGACGGCTCGGGCGGCTCGGAGCCGTCGAGCGCCGCGCGCAGCGCCGGCGTGGGCCGCCCCGCGAGGCGGCCGCCGGACACGCCGCGCAGGTTGCGGCGCCCGCGCACCACGTCGAGCAGGGCCCGGCCCACGTCGGCGTCGACGAGGGCGTCGGCGAGCACCGCCGGCTCACCGCCGCGGCGCTTGATGCGCGCCACCACGCTGCGGGGCGCGTCCGCCAGCAGGTACTCCGCGCGCTCCCCCTCCAGCAGGGTGAGCGGGACGGCGTAGGTCTCGGGCTCGCCCTCCCCGTACTCGACGCGCACGACGAGCACGCGGGCGCCCATGGGCGACTTGCCGCCCGTGAGCGGCAGGGAGTCGAGGACGGTGACGCCCCGGATGACGCGGGCCTTGCCGGCGAACCAGCGCCGCCCCGGCAGGAAGCGGGCCAGGGCGCGCTCGAAGGACTCGCGCAGCCGGCCGGTGACGAGGTGGTCGATCGCCCCGGTGGCCTCGATGACGGGCGGCCCGACGTCCTCCGCCTCGGTCTCGGCCTCCGCCTTCTCGATGACGAGCCAGTAGACGGCGTGCGGGCCCAGGGTGAGCAGGTAGGGCAGCTCGCCGATCGGCGGGAACCGCGTCTGGCCGGTCAGCTCGACCGGCTCGGCGCCGCGGAAGCGCGACAGGTCCAGCTCGACGTACTGCGCGAAGCGCGACAGGTTCGCGACGATCAGGACGCTGCGCTCCTCGTCGCTGCGCAGGTAGGCGAGGACGCGCCGGTTCTCGGGATGCAGGAACTCGAGGTCGCCCCGGCCGAAGACGTCGTAGCGCTTGCGCAGCGCCAGCATCCGGCGCATCCACCAGAGCAGCGAGCCGCCGTTCTTGGCCTGGTTCTCGACGTTGACCTGCTCGTAGTGGAACTCGGGGTCGATGATCGGCGGCAGGAAGAGGCGCTGCGGGTTGGCCCGCGAGAAGCCGGCGTTGCGGTCGCCGGTCCACTGCATCGGGGTGCGCACGCCGTCGCGGTCGCCGAGGTAGACGTTGTCGCCCATCCCGATCTCGTCGCCGTAGTAGATGACCGGCGTGCCCGGCAGGGACAGCAGGAGGCCGTTCATCAGCTCGATCTTGGCCCGGTCGTTGCCGAGCAGCGGGGCCAGGCGGCGGCGGATGCCCAGGTTGATGCGGGCCTCGCGCTCGTGCGCGTAGACCCGGTACATGTAGTCGCGCTCCTCGTCGGTGACCATCTCCAGCGTGAGCTCGTCGTGGTTGCGCAGGAAGAGCGCCCACTGGCAGCCCTCGGGCAGCTCCGGCGTCTGCTGGAGGATGTCGATGATGGGGAAGCGGTCCTCCATCTGGATCGACATGAACAGCCGCGGCATCAGCGGGAAGTGGAACGCCATGTGGCACTCGTCGCCGTCGCCGAAGTACTCGATGGCGTCCTCGGGCCACTGGTTCGCCTCGGCGAGGAGCATCCGGTTGGGGAAGGTCTCGTCGACGTGCGCGCGCAGCTCGCGCAGGAAGCCGTGCGTCTCCGGGAGGTTCTCGCAGCTCGTGCGCTCGCGCTCGTAGAGGTACGGCACGGCGTCCAGGCGGAGCCCGTCGATGCCCATCCGGAACCAGTGGTCCACCTGGGAGAACAGCGCCCGACGGACCTCGGCGTTCTCGAAGTTCAGGTCCGGCTGGTGGGAGTAGAAGCGGTGCCAGTAGTACTGGCCGGCCACCGGGTCCCAGGACCAGTTGGACGTCTCGAAGTCCTTGAAGATGATGCGCGCGTCCCGGTACCGCTCGGGGGTGTCGCTCCACACGTAGAAGTTGCGCCAGCGGCTCCCGGCGGGGGCGCGGCGCGCGCGCTGGAACCACGGGTGCTGGTCCGAGGTGTGGTTCAGGACGAGCTCGGTGATGACGCGCAGGCCGCGCTCGTGGGCGGAGCGGATGAGCCTCGCGACGTCGCGCATCGAGCCGTACGACGGGTTGACGCTGCGGTAGTCGGCGATGTCGTAGCCGTCGTCGCGGAGCGGCGAGGGGTAGAACGGCAGCAGCCAGATCGCCGTGACCCCGAGGTCGTGCAGGTAGTCGAGCTTCGAGATGAGGCCGCGGAAGTCCCCGATCCCGTCCTCGTCGCTGTCCATGAAGGCCCGGACGTGGAGCTCGTAGATGACCGCGTCGCGGTACCAGTCGGGGGCGTCGTCGGCCAGGGGACCGGTCTCCGGGGGCGTCATCGCGGGCATGCTAGTGAAGCGCGGGCGGGGGCCGCGGGGGGTGGCGGGCACGGCATCCCCGGGGTGTTACCCCCGCGGGCACGGGGTCCTCACCTCGCGATGGTCGGGGCGTGCCGGTATACCTGACGCTCACGCGCCCGGGCGTGCATGATGCACCCTCGACCGGGAGGAACACCGTGACGACCCTCGTCTTCCGACGCGCCGCCATGGTGGGCGGGGCCATCGTTCTGGCGGCGCCCGCGCTCGCCTCGGCCCAGACCGTGTCCGCCAGCCCCGACGCGGGCTACATGGTCTATCCCGCCGCATCGCCGCCGCTGGTGCTGCAGCCGGGGCCGGGCACCTGGCTCGGGGCGAGCCGGCAGGTCGTCGCGCCCGGGCTGGGCGGGCTCGCCAAGGGCATCCCGGCCGTCCGCCTGCGCCCCGGCGGCGAGGCCGTGGTGCGGCTCCCGTGGGACGCGCGGGCCATCGGCGTCACGATCCTCCGGCCGGTGCGGGCGAAGCCGCGCGGCGGGGGCCTGGTGCTCTCGCGCACGCCGCTGGAGGCGCGGCTCGTGAACGGCGACTCGGTCCACTTCCGGATGGCCGGCGAGGCCGGGATCGTGCTCGTCTACGCGGTGGACGCCGCGGGCCGGGGGACGGCCTCGGGCCGCCTCATCGCCCGGACGGCCGCCGACCGGTCGTGCCGCACCTGGACCCAGCAGCTCCGCAAGGAGAAGCGGCCCAACGGCGCCCGCGCCACGGCGCTCCGCGGGCTGCTGCTGGACCGCTGCGTCTCCCCTTTCGGCGTCCCGGGGGCCCCCACGATCTGACACCGGCGCGCCGAGCGGGCATCATGGTCCGTGATGGGTGAGCTGCAACGGACGTACCGCGGGTCGGCGTCGCGCCCCGAGGACGAGCTGTCCCGGGGCGGCCCCGAGCGCGCGCTGGTCATCGCCTCGCTCGACTGCTCCGGCGACGAGGAGCGCGACCGGCTGGAGGAGCTCGACGAGCTGCTGCGGACGGCGGGGGCCGAGGTCATCACCACGCTCGTGCAGCACCGCGAGACGCCCTGGCCGCGCACCTACCTCGGCACCGGCAAGCTGACCGAGCTGAAGGAGCTCGTCATCCGCCACAAGCCGGACCTCGTGGCCGCGGAGGGCCAGCTCACCCCCGGCCAGCAGCGGGCCCTGGAGGACCGGCTCGGCACCCGCGTGGTGGACCGCACCGCCGTGATCCTCGACATCTTCGCCCAGCACGCACGGTCGGCCGAGGGCAAGCTGCAGGTGGAGCTCGCCCAGCTCGAGTACTCCTACGCCCGCCAGGAGGGTCTCTGGCAGCACCTGGAGCGCCTCGGCGCCGGCGTCGGCACCCGCGGCCCCGGTGAGTCCCAGCTGGAGTCGGACCGGCGGCTCGTGCGCAACCGCATGGCGGCCCTGCGGCGCCGGCTGCGGGACGTGGAGCGCTCCCGCGGCACCCAGCGCGAGCGGCGGGTGGCGTCCCCGACGCCCCGGATCGCCCTGGCCGGCTACACCAACGCCGGCAAGTCGAGCCTGATGAACGCCCTCACGGGCGCCGGGGTGAGCGCCGACGACGCGCTGTTCGAGACGCTCGACCCCACCACCCGGCGGGTCGACTGCGAGGGGCACGAGGTGCTCCTGTCCGACACGGTCGGCTTCATCCGGCACCTCCCCCACCAGCTCGTGAAGGCGTTCTCCGCGACCCTGGAGGAGGTCCGGGACGCGGACCTGATCCTCCACGTCGCCGACTCCTCCGAGCCGGAGACGCGCCGGGCCGACCGGGCCCGGGCCGTGGACGAGGTGCTGGAGGAGATCGGCGCGGGCGACGTGCCCCGGCTGCTGGTGCTGAACAAGATCGACCTGGCCGGCCCCGACGAGCGCGCCGCCATGTCGAACCGCTCCCCGGACGCCATCCAGGTGTCCGCCACGACGGGCGAGGGGATCGGGGACCTCGTCCACGCCCTCGCCGAGGCCGCGCGGGAGCGCCTCACCCGGATCGACCTCACGATCCCCTACGACCGGGGCGGCCTGCTGGCCTCGATCTACAACGACGGCTCCGAGGTGGAGCAGGAGAGCACCCCCGACGGCACCCGGGTGCGCGCCCTGATGCCCGCGGGCTCCGCCGCGCGCCTCCGCGCGGCCCTGGACGGGGCTCTCTAACCCTCTACTGCAGGGTTAGAGAGCACGCCCTCCGACGGCCACTCGCCGCCGGTTGGACCTGGCCCCCGGGGCCAAGTGGACCCCGAGGGGGACGGAGCGGCACATCCCCGGTCCCATGCGGGATCCGGGGACGGTCCGACCTAACGGATGATGACCGGGGTGCCGATCTCGACCATCTCGAACAGTCGCTCGGCGTCCCCGATGTACATGCGGATGCAGCCGTGGCTGGCGCGGGTGCCGATGGAGCCCGAGACGGGGGTGCCGTGGAGCCCGATGGCCGGCGCGGAGGTCCCCATCCAGCGCGTCCCGAGCGGGTTGCCGACGCCCGGGGGCACCGGGCCGAGGCCCTCGGCCCACGGCGAGTCCGGCGGGAACCAGGTCGGGTTGCGCTGCTTCGAGATGATCTCGAAGTTGCCGGTCGGCGTCGGGTGGGAGGAGGTGCCGACGGCGATCGGGAAGGTCGTGCGCTTGCCGGCGCGCCACAACGTCACCCGGAACTTGTCGCGCTCGACGATCACGGCGGGGCCGACGTTGGTGACGGCGGGGATCACGCGCTTCGAGGGCAGGGCGTAGCGGGCGCGGTCGCGGACGAGGATGGCCGAGGTCAGGGTCTTCGCGGCCTTGCCCTGGTCGACGGCGATGCCGACGCGCGGCTTGCGGACGACGGGGGTGACGCCCTTGAAGGACAGGGCGGCGTCGCGGGCGGGGAGGTCGTACCGCGCGGCGCGGGAGGCGATGATCGACCGGAGCTTCTTGGCGTTCACCTTCGCCCGCACCGGGACGTCCACGGTGCCGGTCGCGGGGAGGGGCTTGGAGCGCCCGTAGAGCATCGCCACCTGGACCGCGTAGTCCACGTTCGCGACGTAGCCGGCCTTCACCGGGTCGATCGCGAGGTTGCGGCCGCGGAAGGTCACGACCAGCTTGGTGCGGCGCGGCACCACGTACTGCGCGATGACCGCCGTGCGCGCGGAGGCCGCGGGCAGCCCGCCGACCTGCACCCCGGCGATCGTCACGCCCGGGGAGATGGTCCCCGGCGCGAGCGCGGGGACCGGCGCCACCGGCGCCGGCGCGGTGGGCGTCTGCGCCGCCGCCACGGCGGGCGCGATGGCGCCCGCGACAAGGAAGGCGACCGCCCCCACCCCGATCCGCGCTCTGCGCATGCGTCCCACCTCCGCTCGCCCTCGACGGGGGGCGATGCTAGCGCGTGGGCCGGATCCCACGTCCCCCATCCGGGTACGGGAGATCGCAGCGCACCAGGCGGCCGTCGCCGGCGCGGGCCAGCGCGACGTCCCCGGGGGCCCCCGCGCGGGGCGTCGCGGCGAGCCTCACCGCGATGCGGCCGTCCGGCTCCAGGGCCACCGCCTCGAGCGCCCCGACGGGCAGCGGCCCGTAGACGCCGACGAGCCGCAGGTCCGCCTCGCCCGGGCCGCCGGCGCGCTGCACGGCCTCCCAGGCGGCGGCCAGGCGGGCGCGCGAGAGGTGCGTCCACGCCACGCGCTCGCGCCGCTGGGTGCGGAGCGCCGCCGCCAGGCCCGCGGCCGGCCGCCGGGCGCCCAGGCCGCGCCGGGCGGGCCGCAGCAGGACGCCTCCGTGGGGGGCCGTCCCCGGGGCGCCGGAGCCGCGGGCCGGGGACGGGGTGAGCGGCGGCGGGCCGCTGTGAGCCCCGGCCGCGGCCGGCACCGGCGCGGCGGAGCGCACCTGCGGCGGCGCGGGCGGCCCGGACCCCCGTGCGACGGCGAGGGCCGGCGGGCCGACGTGGCGCACGGGGGCGCCGGGGGCGGTCGCGGCGCGCGCCGCGACCGCCGGGCGCTCCGGCGCGCGGGCCGCGGCACGCGGGGGCGGCACGGCGCGCGCCGTGCCCCCCGCGCCGATGCCGGCGAGCGCGCGGCGGACGTCCTCCACCGCCGACCGCCGGCGGCGGCTCAGGCCGCCTCCTCCCCGGCGACGATCACCGCGAGGGCGTCGCGCACGCGCTCCGCCGGCTCGAGCGGGTCCATCCGGCGCCCCAGCTCCACCAGGGCGGCCGCCACGGCCGCCTCGTCGTCGGCGCCGGAGGCGGGCAGCGTCACGCGCAGCGGGTGGCCCGACTCGGACACCTGCAGCAGGAACGATCCGCTGCCCTGCGCCGACCGCGTGCCGGCCGCGCCGAGGGGGTCGACGCCCGAGCGCGCCACGAGGGCCACGGCGAACGGCCCGAGATCCTCGTCGAGCAGGTCGGGGTCGTCCACGAGCAGCAGGGTCGGCTCGGCCTCCAGGGCGCCGAGCAGGGTGCGCAGCACCACCTCGGTGCGGAGGTAGCGGTCGAGAACGCCGCCGTAGAGGGCGCGCTGGAGCCGCGTCGGCGTGATCGGGTCCGTGTAGCGAAAGTCCACGGGCAGGCCGGAGGCGTCGGTGACCATCAGGCCGCCGACGTAGGTGCCGTCCTCGTCCGCCCGGACCACGAGGTACCCGGGGCGGTCGGCCGCCCCGGCCCCGTCACGCGAAGACATCGACCAGCCCGCCGGAGCGCCCGCTGGGATCGGGGGCGCCCGCGCGGCTCACGAGCGGCCCGTGGGCGGGGGGCGCCGGGCGGGTGTCCGCCTGGGTCCCGCCGTGGCCGGGGGCGGCGTCGGCCGAGGCGCGGCGCGCGGTCGCCGCCACCTGCGCGGCGGCGGCCGCCGCGGCGGGCGGTGGAGGGGGTCCGACCGGGATCACGCGTCGTCAGCCTGGGTCGCGGCCCGGCGGGCGAAGGCGTCCTCGGCGGCCTGCGCCGCGGCGGCCTGGGCCTCGGCGGCCTCGATGGCCTCCCGCTGCGCCTGCGCGACGGCCGAGCGCATGAGCGCCTGGATCACGATGAGCGCGGACCACCAGGCCACCAGCGACATCGCGACGGCGCCCACGAGGCCGCGCAGCGCGGCGTCGGCGACCGGGAAGCCCTGCCGGCGGCAGACCCAGAAGGCGATCGCGAACCCGACGAGGGCCCCGATCGCGCGGGCGCGGCCGATCCACATGGCCATGGGCGTCTCGGCGCTCTCGCCGCCCGCCCCCTTCCCGCCCTTCGCGCCCTTGGCGCCCTTCGCCATCAGGCCATCCCCGAGTCACGCGCGCGCAGGGCGCGCTGGCGCTCGAACACGAACCGCACCAGGCGGTCCTCGTCCGTGGGCGTCAGGTCGACGAAGGCGACCGCGATGCGCCAGGGGCGGTGCTCGACGTCGGTGCGGTCGCAGCGGACCACGCGGCCGGTCACCTCGAAGCTGCCGGCGTCGCCGCCGGCGTCGATGGTCACGCCCATCTCGGTGCCCGCATCGACGGGCCGGGGGGCGCGCAGCAGCGCGCCGCCCGCCGACATGTTCTCGGTGACGGCGCCGACCGGCTCCTCCTCCCCCTCGATGCTCGCCCGGGCGATGAGGTGCACCGGCACGCGCACGGCGCCGCGGCGCTGCATGCGGCGGGGCGTCCCGGTCAGGCGCGCGTGGTAGGGCTCCGCCCCGCCCGGGCCGGGGCCCGCGACGAGCTCGGCGTCCACCTCGCAGGGCACCTGCCGGTGGCTGTAGGCCACCAGGAAGGGCCGGCGCAGCGGCAGGGGCACGGGGCGCCCGCCCAGCCGGGGCGGGGCGATGCGCAGCCCGTCGTCGGCGACGCCGTCGACCACCGACGCCCAGGGGCCGCCGGGGAGCCCGTCGAGCAGCACCCGGTCCCCGCGGACGGGCAGCGGCGCGGTGTCCCCCAGCGGCGCGGCGGAGGTCACGGCAGGATCATCTCCGCGACCCGGCGCGCGTCGGCCGGGGCGAGGGCGCCCGGGACGGTCGTGCCGTCGGAGAGGTAGGCCAGCGGCTTGCCCATCCGCAGCGGGACGTTGACGAGGTTGCCCAGGTGGCGGGTCTCGTCGATCTTCGTCAGGGCGAGGCGGTTGACGCCCACCATGCGGAAGCGGCGCTGCACGTCGCCGAGGTCGGCGAGCGGCGTGGCGAGCGGCATCGTGAGGACGACGTCCTCGATGCCCGCCGGGCCGAGCAGGGCGGCGAGGCCCTCGATCTCGGCGAGCTGCTGGTGCGAGCGGCCGGCCGTGTCGATCACGATCAGGTCGCGGTCGACCAGGGTGGCGCGCACGCGCGCGAGGGTGTCGGCGTCCGGGGCCCGGAAGAGCTGGACGTCGAGGCGCCGGGCGTGGGCCTCGAGCATGTCGTGCGGCCCGTCGCCGGCGGCGATGAGCGCGGTGGTGAGGCCCGCGGCGCGGTACCGGCCGGCGAGGCTCGCGGCGGCGCTCGTCTTGCCGACGCCGCTCTGGCCGACGAAGGCGACCGCGTGGCCCGCCGGACGGGCCTTCCAGTCGCGCACCACCGGCAGGCGGGCCGCCATGTGCTCGCGCATCGCGTCCCGGACGGAGTCGCGGGAGCCGAGGAAGGGGACGATGGAGCGCGCGAAGCCCTCGATCACCGGGTCCAGGTAGCGCTCGTCGACGCCGGCGCGGAGCAGCTCGGCGCGGACGCCCTCCAGGCTGCCGCCCGCGCGGCGGGCCGGCCTCGGGGCGACGGGGGCGGGCGGCGCGTCCCAGGAGACGGGCTCCTCGGCGGCCACCGGCTCGGGCTCCATCTCCGGGATGCCCAGGTCGGGCTCGGCGTCGGCGGCGGCGTCGTGCGCCTCGCGGACGGCGGCGCGGGCGGCCTCGATGATGGCCTCGGTGCGCTCCCGGTCGCCCGGCGCGAACGGCGCGGCGGCGCGGGCGTAGCTGGCGGCGGGGGACGCCGGGGCGCCCGCCGGGGCGCCGTCGGCGGCCTCGACGGCGGCGTCGAGGCGGGCCTCCAGGTGCTTGCCGAACGGCGTCGGGACGAAGGGCTCCTCCTCGGACTGCTCGTCCGTGGTGTCCACCGACGGCGACGGCGCGGCCACGGAGGCGGCCGCCTCCTGGTTGGCGAGGGCGCCCTCGCCCGCCGGCATGCCCTCGGCGGCGGTGACCTCGACGCCCTCGCGGCCGAAGAAGCCGCCGAGGCCGCCGGTCACGACGCGCTTCGTCTGCAGGATCACGGCCTCCTCGCCGAGCTCCTCGCGCACCTTGGTGAGCACCTCGTCGATGGTCGCTCCGGAGAACTGCTTGATCTGCACGGCCGTGATCTCCTCGGGGAGGGTGGTCGTCCGGGCCGGGGCCTAGACGAGGGCGGCGAGCCCGACGGGCTCGATCCGCACGGAGGGAAGGATCTCGTGGTACGAGAGGACGGTGAGGGTGGGGATGGCGTGGACGGTCAGCGCCTTCAGGTGGCGGCGCGTGGCGCCGGAGCACAGGACGACGGGGGCGGCCCCGATCGCCTGGGCGTGCTCGACCTGCTCCTTCAGGGTCTCGATGAGGGCCCCGGCGCGGGCCGGGTCCATGGTCACCGCGGTGCCGTCGTCGGTCCGCGCCACGGACTCCGCGATCTCGCGGTCGGCCTCCGGGTCCAGCGTGATGGCGCGGAGGGTGCCGCTCTCGTCCACGAACCGGCCGCAGATGGCCCGCGAGAGGGCCTGGCGGCAGTACTCAGCCAGGATCGGGACGTCCTTGGTGAGCTTGGCCTTGTCGCCGAGCGTCTCCAGGATCGTCACCAGGTCGCGGATCGCGACGGACTCGGCGAGGAGGGTCTGCAGGACGCGCTGCACCTCGCCGACGGTCATCAGGTCGGGGACGAGCTCCTCGACCGGCGCGGGCAGCCGCTCCTTGAGGGAGTCGAGCAGGGCGCGGACGTCCTGGCGGCCGAGCAGCTCCGGCGCGTTGCGGCGGATGACCTCGCTCAGGTGCGTCACGACCAGCGAGGTGTGGTCGACCACCGTGTAGCCGGAGATCTCGGCCTGCTCGCGCTGCGCCTCGCCGATCCAGACGGCCGGCAGGCCGAACGACGGCTCGCTGGTGGGGATGCCGTCGAGCGGCAGGTCGGCGGTGCCCGGGTTCATGGCGAGCAGCTGGCCCGGCATGAGGGTCCAGCGCGCCACCTCGACGCCCCGGATCTTCACGGCGTAGTCGTGCGAGTTGAGCTGGATGTTGTCGCGGATGCGGATCGGGGCCAGCGACAGCCCCAGCTCGATGGCCATCTGGCGGCGCACCATCTTCACGCGGGGCAGGAGCTCCCCGCCCTCCTTCTCGTCCACGAGCGAGACGAGGCCGAAGCCGATCTCCAGCTCGAGCGGGTCCAGCGGGAGCAGCGCGGCCACGTTCTCGGGCTCCACCGGGCGGGTCGCCACGGCGGTCGCCTCCTCGGCGGCCTTGGCGGCCTCGTCCTCGCGGGCGCTCCGGCGCAGCATGAGGCCCAGGCCCAGGATCAGGCCGCCGATGATGAAGAAGGGCAGCTTGGGGAGGCCGGGGACGAGCGCCATGCCCATCGCGACGCCGCCGGCCAGGAACAGGGCGCGCGGCTGCCGGATGATCTGCTGGGTGAGGTCGTGGCCGAGGTTCCCCTCGCCCACCGACCGGGTGACGATGATGCCGGTCGCCACGGAGATGAGCAGGGCGGGGATCTGGCTCACGAGGCCCTCGCCGACGGTCAGCAGCGAGAAGTGCTGCACCGCCTCCGAGAAGCCCATCCCCTGCTGGAACACGCCGACGCAGAGGCCGCCGACGAGGTTGATCATCACGATGAGGACGGCCGCGATCGCGTCGCCCTTCACGAACTTCGAGGCGCCGTCCATCGCGCCGTAGAAGTCGGCCTCCTTGGCGATGGACTCGCGGCGGGCCTTCGCCTCCTCGTCGGTGATGACGCCGGCGTTGAGGTCGGCGTCGATCGCCATCTGCTTGCCGGGCATCGCGTCGAGGGTGAAGCGGGCGGCCACCTCGGCCACGCGCCCGGCGCCGTTCGTGATGACCACGAACTGGATCACGACGAGGATCGTGAACACGATGAGCCCGACGACCACGTTGCCGCCGACGACGAACCGGCCGAAGGACTCGATGACCTCGCCGGCCTCGCCGTGGAGCAGGATGAGCCGGGTGCCGGAGATGTTCAGGCCCAGGCGGAAGAGGGTCGCGACCAGCAGCAGCGACGGGAACACCGAGAACTGGAGCGGCTCGGTGGTGTAGAGCGTCGCCAGGACGATCGCGAGCGCCGCCGAGATGTTGGCCGTCAGCAGGATGTCCAGCAGCCAGGTGGGCAGCGGGATGATCATCATCACGACGATCCCGACCACCACGACGGCGATCGCGACGTCGCTGTTGCCGAGCATCGTGTCCAGGAACCCGCCCTTGCGCGCGGGGGCGCCCGGAGCGGGGGCGACGGCGGTGCTCATGCGGCGGCCGGCTGGCGGCCGGTGGCGCGGTAGACGTGCGCGAGGATCTCGGCGACGGCGCCGAACGCGTCGGCCGGGATGTACTGGCCGACCTCGGCGTTGGCGAACAGGCTCCGCGCGAGCGGCGGGTCCTGGACGACGGTGACGCCGCTCTCGCGGGCGAGGGAGATGATCCGGAAGGCGACGTTGTCGGCGCCCTTGGCGACGACGCGCGGCGCCGGCAGCGCGCGGGCGTACTTCAGCGCGACCGCGAAGTGGGTCGGGTTGGTGATGACGACGTCCGCGTCGGGGACGGCGGCCATCATGCGGCGGACGGCCATCTCGCGCTGGCGGCGCTTGAGCTGGCCCTTCACCTCGGGGTTGACGTCCTGCTCCTTGGCCTCCCGGCGGACCTCGTCCTTCGTCATCTTCAGGTCGCGCTCGTGCTGCCAGCGCTCGAAGAGGAAGTCGCCGGCGGCGATGACCAGGTAGACGGCGACGATCGCCCAGCCGATGCGCATGATGATGTCGCCCACGACGACGATCGCCCGGCCCGGGCCCGCGCCGGTGAGGCCCATGAGCTCGGGGATGGACCCCTTCAGCACCACGTAGGCGACGACGCCGGTGATCGTGACCTTCGCGATGTCCTTGACGGCGCCCACGAGGGAGCGCGCCGAGAACAGCCGCTTCACCCCGGTGACCGGGTTGAGGACGGAGAACCGCGGCTTCAGGACCTCGGGCGTGATGCCCGGCTTCACCTGGATGGCCGACGCGATCACGCCGACGATGAGGCCCGCGATCGCGAACGGGGCGGTGAGCCGCATGGAGTCCCATCCGGCCTCGGTCATGATCCGCCACCCCGCGGACGGCGTGATCGTGCCGGTCTCCCCCGCGGTGCCGAGCGAGATGCCCATGATGCGGGTCATCCCGGTCAGCATCCAGCCGCCCATGAAGGCGAGCATCGCGAAGGTGGCGAGCAGTCCGAGACCGGTGTTGATCTCGCGGGAGCGCGCCACCTGCCCGCGCTTGCGCGACTCGTCGCGCTTGCGGGGTGTGGCCTTCTCCGTCCTGTCGCCTGCTCCGGCCAAACGCCTGTCGTCCCGTGCGGGCCGTCCGTGACGTCGTGACCCGCGAGCATCCGGCGCGCGGAGGGT
This sequence comes from Thermoleophilia bacterium, assembly GCA_050249835.1. GTDB lineage: Bacteria > Actinomycetota > Thermoleophilia > Miltoncostaeales > Miltoncostaeaceae > Miltoncostaea. The sequence goes on along the minus strand of JBFWPT010000002.1, from coordinate 16,231 downwards.
GCGGCGGGGACGTGACCCGCCTCGCTGACCCCTTCGGCACGTTCGCCCCCGGGGTTGAGCCCGGACGCCATCGGGTTCTCCGGGGGACCGGCCGCCACGGGCGGGACGCCGGCCGCGCCCACGCCCGCGGGATCCCCGCGGCGGGACGGCGAGCGATCCGGAGGAGTGTGGAGGAGGGCACGTCCTCCGACGCTCCCGGCGCGACGCGGCCGGCGGTCCCCCCCATCATCGGAGGTGCTCCGGGCCGTTATGAGCCGCGGGGGCACCGACTGCATCCGGCGGCCGAGCAAGGGAGCGGCCCTACGGGTGAGGCGCGCCCGTCACCGGTCCCGGCCCGGGATCCCGGAGCTCGGTCTATCGACCGAGGCCGTCCAGCAGCTCGAGCAGACCGGCCGCCTGCCAGCGCCGACGCCGCCGCCCTCCGGTGATCTCGCGGAGCACTCCGGCCGCCGCCAGACGGTCGATAGCGCGTCGCGTCGCCTCGCCCGAGACGCCCGTGAGCGCGGTCGCCCGCCCGAGGTCGAGGACGGGCTGCTCCGCCAGGCCCGCGATGATCGCCTCGGCGGCCGAATCGCGCCGCGGGTGACCCGCCTGCTCACGCCACCGGGCCCGCAGGTCATCGACGCTGCCGGCGAGGGCCTCGGCGATGACGGTGGCCCGGTGAAGCGCAGCGACGAACAGGTCGAGCCATCGCTCGTGGTCGCCTGAGCGGAAGGCCGTGAGGCCGGCGACGTAGCCGTCCGGGTCGGCGGCGAACGCGAGCGAGAGCGGCGGCGGCACGGGCTCGCCCTGACCGTCCGCGGTCAGCCCGCGCCGGCGCAGCACGACGTGCACGAGGGCGCGACCCACACGGCCGTTGCCGTCTGCGAACGGGTGGATCGTCTCGAACTGGACGTGGGCGATCGCCGCCTGGAGCGACGGCTGCAGGTCGTCGCGCTCGCAGAACCGGCAGAGGTCATCCAGCAGGCGGGGGACCTCACCCTCCGGCGGTGGGATGAAGGCCGCGCCGCGCGGGTTGGGCTGCCGTCCGCCGATCCAGTTCTGGCCGTCCCGAAGTCGCCCGGCGATCGCCGCGTCGCGCGTGCCGGCCAGCAGGGCCCGGTGGAGGCCGAGGATCGCCCCGATGGTGATCGGGAGCGATGCCACATCGAGGGCCCGGCGGAGCGCGTCGAGGTTGCCGAGGACGGCGCGGGCGAGCCCGTCGTCCGTCTCGCCGAACGCCGCGCGCGCGAGCCGCTCATGATCGATGCGAAGCCCCTCGATCCGCGACGAGGCGATCGCCTCGGTCCGGAGGAGCGGCCAGAGCAGGGATGCGATGCCGAGCCGCGCGAGTCCGGCGATCGCCTCCTCGACGCGCCCCGCGTCGGCGGCGAGGCTGGCCGGGATCGCCGGCTCCCACCGCGCGATCTCGCCCGGTATGTAGGCGTCGTAGTCGAATCCGACGCGGTTCGGACGGCCACCGGGAGCGCCCGGATCACCTGGCCAGCGCCGGCGCACGGTTGTCCAACCGGGATCCGCCGAGGTCGCCTCCAAGGTTGCGTACGGCCCCGCCTATCCAACCTTACAGCCACAAGCGTGGATCACGCAGCTCCATCGCCCAGGTCAGGCTCCAGGGGATCAGAGCTCGGCGGGCTCTCCCCCGACGGCGCGGACCGTGACGCGGCCCGTCGCCACCTCGACCTGGAGGGAGCGGCCCTGGGAGCCCCCGGTGTCGGCGGCGCGCAGCCGCACCCCGGCGGCGCGCAGGGCGACGCGGACGGCCTCCGTGTTGCGCTCCCCGATCCGCAGGACCCCGCCGCCGGAGCCGCCGCCGAACATCTGGGCGCCGCCGGCCATGGCGCCGGTCAGCCGGCCGCGATCGGCGCCCAGGCGGCAGAGGGAGTCGATGAGGGCGGGGACGGCGGTGTCGGCGTACTTGCCGGGCGGCCCGTCGGTGGAGGCGGTGCTCGAGTCGGGGAGCATCACGTGGACCATCCCGGCCACCCGCGCCCCGGGGTCGGCGAGCACCAGCCCGATGCACGAGCCCAGCCCGAGGGCCGAGATCACGACGCCCCGCTCGCCGCTCGCGGCGAGCTGGCCGATGCCGACGACCGGCCCGGCGGCGATGCTCACGAGGGCAGGCCGAGCCGGCCGAGCACCGTGGCGAGGGCCTCCGGGCCGGGGAGGAACAGCACGTCGCCGATCGGGTCGTCGCCGGCGCCGATGCCGGAGTCGATGAGCAGCGCCGTCGGCGAGTGGACCGCGACCTCGGCGAGGGCGGCGCCCAGCAGGGCGCCGGCCATGTCCACCCCCACCGCGGGGGGCGTCGGCTCCAGGCGCAGGCCGGTGAGCTGCGCGAGCGCGCCGAGGTAGGCGCTGGTGAGGACGTTGCCGACCTCCTGCAGCGCCGACACGCCGAGCTCGCCGAACGGGTCCATGGCGGGCCCGGCGCCGGCGCCGCCGAGGAGGGTGCCGACGAGGCTGCGGGCGGCCCCCTCGCGCATCACGACCAGCATGTGGCCCTCGGCGTCTCCGACGACCCCGAGGAAGACGGCGGCCACCAGGCCCTCGCCCCCGCCCACCTCGTCCGGCACCCGCTCCACGGGCACCAGGGAGACGCGCGGGATGCCGATCTGCACGGGCGCGCCGATCATCGCCGCGAGCGCCGTGGCGGCGGTCCCGGCGCCGATGTTGCCGACCTCGCGGAGCGCGTCGAGCTGGTGCTCGCCGAGCCCCGCGGGCGCGGTGGTCACGGGAGCATCCCCGCCGCCGAGGCGACGGCCGCCACGTCCACGATGAGCGCGACCGAGCCGTCGCCCATGATCGTCGCGCCGGCCACGCCGGGGACGTCGCCGAGGTAGTCGGGGAGGTGCTTGATGACGACGTCCTGCTTGCCCACGAGGCCGTCGACGACCAGGCCGAGGCGCGCGGAGCCGACGGTCACGACGACCACGTCGAGGCGGTTCTCGTCCTCCTCGGCGGCGACGTGGAGGGACAGGCACTCGGAGAGCCAGACGAGCGGCACGATCTGGTCGCGCAGCACCAGGCACGGGCGGCCGTTGACCGGACGGGCCTGGTCGCGGTCGACGATGACCGTCTCCTCGATGGCCTCCAGCGGCACGGCGTAGACCTGCCGGGGGCCGTCGCCGCCGCGGCCGGCGCCGGACGACACCAGGAGCGCCTGGATGATCGCGAGCGTCAGCGGGATGCGGATCGTGAACGCGCTGCCACGGCCCTGGACGCTCGAGATGGTGACCTCGCCGTTCAGGTCGGCGATCGCCGTGCGGACCGCGTCCATCCCGACGCCGCGCCCGGAGACGTCGGTCGTGGTGGCGGCGGTCGAGAAGCCGGGCAGGAACACGAGGTCGAGGGCCTGCTCGTCGGTGAGCGCGGCGGCGGCCTCGGCGGTCATGAGGCCCTTGCGCACGACGGACGCGCGGAGCGCCTCGGGGTCCATGCCCCGGCCGTCGTCGCGGACCTCGATCACCACGTGGTTGCCGGCGTGGCGGGCGGTGAGGTGCACGGTGCCGACCGGCTCCTTGCCGGCGGCGACCCGCTCCTCGGGGGACTCCAGGCCGTGGTCGACCGCGTTGCGCAGCATGTGCACCAGCGGGTCGCCGAGGCCGTCGATGATCGTCCGGTCCAGCTCGGTGTCCTCGCCGGTGATCACCAGGTCGAGGCGCTTGCCGAGCGTGTTGGCGAGGTCGCGGACCATGCGCGGGAAGCGCATGAACACGGCCTCCACCGGCATCATCCGCACCTGCATGATGAGGGTCTGGAGGTCGTTGGTGACCCGCGAGACCTCCTCGACCGCGCCGCGGAGGTCGCCGAGGTCGTGCTCCTGGGCGAGCTGCACGAGGCGCGTGCGCTGGATGACCATCTCGCCCATCAGGTTCATGAGCTGGTCGAGCCGGTCGGTGCCGACCCGGACCGTGGCGGCGGCGCGCGGCGCGCTGCGGGCCTCGGACGGCGCCGGGGCCGGCCGCGGCGGGGCGGCGACGGCAGCGGCGGTCTCGGCGGCCGCGGCGGCGGGCTCCTCCGCCTCGCCGGACGGGGCGTCCTCGTCCTCCACGGCGGACACCTCGACGGACGCGACCTCGCTCACGCCGAGGGCGGCGGCCCGCACCTCGTCGGCGCCGGCGCCCGTGACGACCCAGAACGCGACGCCGTCGGCGCCGGCGTCGCCGGCCTCGATCTCGTCGGTGGGCGGGTCGGAGCGGATGAGGTCGCCGAGGGCCTCGAGCTCCTGCACCACCATGAAGGCGCGGGCGGCGACGAGCTGGCAGCCCTCGTCGAAGGCGACGTCGACGCGCAGCACGTCGAGGCCGCGCTCGTGGGCCTCGGCGACCACCATGCGCTCGTAGTCGGTGAGGGCCGGGCGGGCGGGGGCCGCGGTCGCGGCGACCTCGGCCACGGCGGCGGCGACGGCCTCGGCGGGCGCGGCGCCCTCGCCGGCCGCGAGGGCGTCGAGGCGGGCCATCACGGCGGAGGCGTCGACCTCCTCGGGGTTCGACGCGGCGACCCGGTCGACCATCTCCTGCAGCGTGTCCAGGCAGGCGAAGAGCGCGTCGCTCACGGCCGGGGTGACGGGGGCGCCGTCGTCCCGCATCGCGGCGAGCACCTCCTCCATCCGGTGCGTGAGGCGGGCCATCGCCTCGAAGCCCATGGTCGCGCTCATCCCCTTGAGGGAGTGGGCGACGCGGAAGATGACGGTGAGGGGCTCGGGGTCGCCCGGCTCGCGCTCCAGATCCAGCAGCGAGGCGTTCAGCGCCTGGAGGCTCTCGCCGCTCTCGTCGAGGAACAGGCCGAGATACTCAGAGGTGTCCACGCCGTGTCTCCGTGGGTCGTGTCGCCGGTCCGAACGGGTGGGGCGCGTTGGCCTCCCGTCCCCCGGCGTCTACCCGGACGGGTGGGATGCCGCGGGCATGGCGGCCCTACGCTCCTTCCGTCTCGGAATATCGGCCTGCGACGGGGGGAATTGAGTGGCGGCACTCTGCGAGGTGAGGCGTGAGGACCCGGCGGCGCTGGCCACTCTCTCGCTCGCGCTGGAGCGGGAGCTCACGGCGCTCGGCGCGGCCCACCGGCCGGTCGCGTTCGCCTGCATCGGCACCGACCGCTCCACCGGCGACGCCCTCGGCCCCCTCGTCGGCCAGCGGCTGCTCAAGCTGGGTTTCGACCCGGCCGGCGTCGTCGGCACGCTGGAGACCCCGCTGCACGCCCTCAACCTCGAGGACCGGATCCGGCCCCTCATGGAGCACCCCGGCGGGCCGCTGATCGTGGCCGTGGACGCGGCCCTCGGGCCGACGTCCGGCGTCGGCGCGGTCAACCTCCGCCGGGGCGGCCTGCGGCCCGGCCAGGGCGTGGGCAAGGACCTCCCCGCCGTCGGCGAGCTGTCCCTCACCGCGACGGTCAACGTCCAGGCGGGCGCCCTGGACGTCCAGATCCTTCAGTCGACCCGCCTCTTCCTGGTGCAGGAGCTCGCCGAGATGATCGGCGTCGCCTGCTGGTGGGCCCACCGCAACGTGCGCCGCCAGGCGGCCGACCCCGTGGAGGCGGTCGCCGTCTAGCCGGGCGCCGCGGGGCTCAGCGGCCCAGCAGCCGCTCCGGGTCCAGGATCACGAGCAGGCCGCCCTCGAGCTTGGCGACCGACTCGATCGCGCCGCCGGGGCCGCCCGTCACGTTGGCCGGCGGGGGCTCGGTGACGGCCAGGTCGATGGTGACGACCTCGCGCACCTCGTCCACCACGATCCCGACGGTGGTGTCCTCCAGCTCGATGATGACGACCTTCGCGTCGGCCGCGGGCTCCGCGTGGACGCCGAGGCGGTCGGCCAGCGAGAGGACCGGGATCAGCCGGCCGCGCAGGTTGATGACGCCCTCGACCCCGGGCGGGCTCTCCGGCATCGGCCGCGGGGGCGTGTGGCGGATGATCTCCTGGACGCTCGTGATCGGGACCCCGTACTGCTCGTCGCCGAGGCTGAAGATGACCAGCTGCCGCGTGGCGGCGCCGGTGTCGGTCGCGACGCTCATCGGATCGCACCCCCCTGGGTCGGCGCCGGCGCGAGCGGCCGGCGGTAGAAGAACATGCCGGGCTTCTCCCACCCGGCCTCCTCCGAGCGGTTGATCCGCTCGGTCGCGCCCACGAACAGGACGCCGCCGGGCTTCAGCGACTTCAGGAAGCGCGCGTAGAGGCGGTCCTTGGCGTCCTCGGTGAAGTAGATGACGACGTTCCGGCACAGGATGAGGTCCTGGTTCGCCGGGAAGGCGTCGGCGAGCAGGTCGAGGCGGCGGAAGCGGATCGCGCTGCGCAGCGGCTCGACCGCGCGGACGCCCGACCCGTCCCGCTCGAACCACGCCGCGCGGCGGGACAGGCTCACGCCGCGCATGTCGGCCTCGGTGAACCGGCCCTCGCGGGCGCGGGCCAGCATGCGCTCGTCGAGGTCGGTGGCCGTGACCTCGTGCCGGCGCCCGGGGGCCACCTCGTTGAGGAGGACGGCCAGCGAGTAGGGCTCGGCGCCGTACGAGCAGCCCGCGCTCCACACGCGCAGCCCGCCGTTGCCGGCGCGCTCCAGCAGGCCGGGCAGCACGTCGCGCTCCAGCTCGGCGAACCGCTCCGGGTTCCGGAAGAGCTCGGACACGTTGATCGTCATGTGGTCCAGGAACGCCTCGCGGGCCGCCACGTCGCGGCGCAACCGGGCCAGGTAGGCGTCCAGGTCGCGGTCCCCGGAGCGCTTGGCGAACGAGCGCAGGCGGCGCTCCATCTGGGCGCGGCGGTAGTCGTCGAGGTCGATGCGCATCAGCGTGCGCACGCCCCCGCAGAAGCGCTCGTAGTCGGCGGTGGGGGCGTCGGCGCCCCGGCCCGTGGTGGTCACGCGGTCCTCCGGGATCGGCGGGGCCCCGCACACCGGGGTCCCATCACCTCGTCGGCGGGCGGGGGGGCGATCCTGAGATTCCGTGACACGGCGGTCACGGAATCCGATCGTCAGCCGGCGCGGCGGAGGGCCCCGGAGGGGGCGGCGACAGCCTCGGCGATAGCGAGCGGCATCGCGTCCAGCGGGACGACGGCCTCCTGGAGGCCGGCGGCCACCACGGAGCGCGGCATGCCCCAGACGACGCAGGTGCTCTCGTCCTCGGCGATCACGGTGCCGCCCGCGGCGCGCACGTCGCGGGCGCCGGCGGTGCCGTCGTCGCCCATCCCGGTGAGGACGGCGACGACCAGGTCGCGGCCGTAGTGGCGGGCCGCGGCCGAGAGGGTGATGTCCGCGCGGGGGCGCAGGGCGCCGATCGGCGGCGCGCCGGAGAGCCGCACGCGGCCGGCCGACGACACCTCCAGGTGGTGGCCGCCGGGGGCGATGAGCACCCGGTCGGGCCGGATCTCGTCCCCGTCACGGGCCTCGCGCACCGTGAGGCGGCTGACCGCGTCGAGCCGCTGGGCGAGGGACGCGATGAAGCCGGGCGGCATGTGCTGCACCACCAGGACGCCGGCGCCGAGCGGCGACGGCAGGTGCGGGATGACGGCCTGCAGCGCGCGCGGCCCGCCGGTCGAGGTGGCGATGACGACGAGGCGGCCCCCGGACCCGGAGCGCGTGGCGAGCGCCGCCCCGGGGCGCGCGGCGCGCGGCGTGCGGGCGAGGGCGCCCGTGCGGGCGCGGGCGGCGGCGCTCACCTTCGCGACCAGCTCGTCGCGGGTGGCGCCCCAGCCGGCCGGGTCGAGCCGCAGGGCGGGCTTCTCCACCACGTCCACGGCCCCGGCGGTGAGGGCGGCGACGCTCGCCGTGCTCCCCGCGCCGGTGAGCGTGGAGACCATGACGACCGGCGTCGGGCGCACGCGCATCAGCTCGCGCAGCCCGGCGAGGCCGTCGCGGCGCGGCATCTCGACGTCCAGGGTCACGACGTCGGGCGAGAGCTCCTCGACCTTCGCGATGAGCTCGACGCCGTCACGCGCCTCCCCCACCACGTCCAGGCCGCCGTCGGTGAGCAGGTCGCGGAGGACCCGCCGCAGCAGCGGCGAGTCGTCGCAGACCAGCACCCTGACCGGGTCGGCCATCGTCGGTCCTCCCGTCGCCGAGGGGGCTAGTGCGCCGTCGCGGGAGTGCCGTATGGGTTTCGCGAGCGAATCGCCCGCGAGGCAAGGACGCAGATCCTCGGCGATAGCGGTGTCCTATCGCCGAGGTCGAGGACGCCGCCTCGCGATGCGATGCAGCCGCGAAACACCACGGGACTCCCGGGACGGTGCACTTACGCGAGGGCCTTCTGGACGGCCTCGAGCACGCGGTCCGGCTGGAACGGCTTGACGATGAAGTCGCGCGCGCCGGCCTGGATCGACTCGATCACCATCGACTGCTGGCCCATGGCCGAGCACATCACCACGCGGGCGCCCGGGTCGCCGCCGCGGATCTCCTTCAGCGCGGACAGGCCGTCCATCTCGGGCATCGTGATGTCCATGGTGGTCAGGTCCGGCTTCAGCTCGCGGTACTTCTGCACCGCGACCGCGCCGTTCTCGGCCTCGCCGACGATCTCGTACCCGCCGTCGGTGAGGATGTTCTTGATCATCATCCGCATGAAGGCGGCGTCATCGGCGATCAGGACGGTCGGCATCTGGTGGCTCCGGGATCTCGTGGGACGACACTCGGGATATCGGACGTCCAGCCGCTCACTTGACCCGGCGGTGCCCCGGCTGTGGCGCCCGCCCCCCTCGCCCGCTTAGGCTGGCGCCGATGCGGTCGTGGCTCGTCGGGATCGGGCTGGCGCTGACCGTCGTCGTGGCGGGCGGCGCGGTGCTGGCCGGGGGCGCCGCGGCCCAGACGCCGTTCCCCCCGTGCCCTCCCGGCGCGGCGCCCACCCCGCCGGCCGTCGCGGTGAAGGGCCACCTCGCGTCGCCGGGGCGGTTCGTCGCCGGGCGGCCGTTCACCATCGAGTACGGCGGCGAGGCCATCGTCGAGGAGACCACCGGCCCGCCGGGCACGACCTTCTCGTCCAACGACCTCCTCGGCGCCACGGTGACGGTCGCGGCGCCGGGGCCGGCCGTGTTCACGGCCCGGTACCACGACGACCGGGTGGGCTGCTCCCAGACCTTCTCGTTCACCGTGGACGTCGAGGCCGGCGACGCGCTCACGGCCCGCGGGGGCTACGCCGACGCCCCCATCCGGCAGATCGGCAGGTTCGACCGCGTTCCGCGGAAGGGCGCGCTCACGTCCCTGGCGCCGCTGGCCGGAGTCCTGTTCCGGTGCACCGAGACCACCGGCCGCATCCCCGTCGTCGCCGAGCTCAGGGTCGAGCGCAACCTGCGCCGCGCGCCGTCGGCGTCCTCGCCCGGGGCGACGATGACCGTGGCCGACCCCTGTGACCCGACGGGGTCTGCCGTCCTCGCCCCGGGGGCCCGGTTGCGCCATGCCAGGGGGGACATCGTGGCGGTGGAGCACCGGTTCCGCAGGGGCGCCCGCTACTGGCTGCGCATCACCCAGGCCGGCCGCGTGCTCTTCCAGGCGCGCTACTACGTCGCGTTCGGTCGCAAGGAGACCCTTTTCGTCCACAAGGCATGGGTCATCGCCCCCGAGGCCGCCTTCTCAGCGGCCCGTTGTCGCCGCCTGGCGCGCGGGGACCTACGGGACCCGCTGGGCTACCAGAACTACCCGATCCCCCCGTGCGTCCGATGAGCTCAGGCGCCCCCGGGAGGGGGCGGCTCGTCGGCCCGGATCGGCTGGCCGAACTCGGGGCACGCCTCGTTCTCGCACTCCCAGTCGCGACCCGTGCCGGTGAGCCCGGTCGTCGCGGGCTGGCCGCAGGTGGGGCAGCGCGGTGGATCGGTCATCGTCATCGCCAGAGTTGATCGTCGACCGGGGACCCGGAGCAAGTCCCGGCGCAAGGTGCCCCCGACCCGCCATCATGGGGCGATGGACGATCTGGACAGCCGGATCGACGCCCTCTACGGGGGCCCGCCGGGCGAGTTCACGGCCGCGCGCGACGCGCTCGCGAAGGAGCTGCGCGCCGCGGGCGAGCGCGAGGAGGCCGACCGGATCAAGGGCCTGCGCCGCCCCACCCGCATCGCCGCCGAGCTCAACCGGCTGGCGCGGGAGCGACCGGGGGCGATGGCCGACGCCATCGTCGCGGCCGAGGCGCTCGCCGAGGCCCAGGAGGAGCTCCTCGCGGGCAAGGGCGGCGCCGAGGCCCTCCGCGCGGCCGGCGACCGCGAGGCGGAGGCGGTGGCCGCCCTCTCCCCCGACCCGGCCGTGCGCGCGGCCGTCCGCGCCGCGGCGCGCTCCGCGCCCACCCGGGAGGACCTGCGCCGGGGGCGCCTGAACGCCGACCCGGACCCCGGCGGCGGGGACGGCCTGTTCGCCGCCGCGCCCGCCCCGGCACCGCAGCGGAGGGCGCCCGCGCCGCGGAAGGCCGCACCGGACCCGGACGAGGACGCCCCGCCGGACGACCTGGCCGCGGCCCGCGCGCGCCGGGAGCGGCAGAAGGCCCTCGACGAGGCCCGCCGCCTCGTCCGCGCCGCGGGCGACGAGGAGCGCGCGACGGCCGAGACCCTGGCCGCCGCGGAAGCCGCGACCACCGAGGCCACGGCCGCCCGGGACGCCGCGCGCACCGCCCTGCGCGAGGCCGAGGAGGCCGCCGCCGCGGCCGGTACCCGGGTCGAGGAGGCCTCCGCGCACGAGGCGGAGGCCCGCGCCGTGGCGGAGGCCGCCGCCGAGACCGCCCGGCAGGCGCGCGAGGCGCTCGCCGGCATCGAGGACCCCTCCTAGAGCGCCCGCCCCGGGTTGAGGAGGCCGGCCGGGTCGAAGGCCGCCTTCACGCCGAGCCCGAGGGCGCGGGCGTCCGCGCCCACCTCGTCCTCCAGCCACGGGCGCTTCAGGACGCCGACGCCGTGCTCGCCGGAGATCGTCCCGCCCAGGGCGAGGGCGGCCTCGAAGATGAGCCCCGCGGCGCGCAGGGCTCGCTCGCGCTCGGCCGGGTCGGCGGCGTCGAACACGATCGTCGGGTGCATGTTGCCGTCGCCCGCGTGGCCGAAGGTCGCGATGCGCGCGCCGGTGGCGGCGGCGACGCCCTCGATGCGCTCCAGCAGGGCGGCGACGCGGCCGCGGGGGACGCCGACGTCCTCCAGCAGCGTCGCCCCGGCGCGCTCCAGGGCGGGGAAGCAGAGGCGCCGCACCTCCATCAGCATGCGACTGTCGGCCTCGTCGTCGGCCGTCACCACCAGGGTCGCGCCGGCCTCCTCGCAGCACCGGGCCGCGATCCCCACCTCCCGGTGCCGCGCGTCGCCGGGCATGTCGCTCTGCACCAGCAGCAGCGCGGCGGCCTCCAGGTCCAGGTCCAGGCGGCGCCAGTCCTCCACGGCGGCGAGCGTCGCGCGGTCGATGAGCTCGACGAGCGAGGGCGCGATCGGGGCGCGGGCGATCGCCTCCACGGCCCGGCCCGCCGAGGCCAGGTCGGGGAAGTAGGCCGCCGCGGTCAGGGGCTCCGACGGCCGGGGGCGCAGGCGCAGGGTCGCCTCGGTCACGACCCCGAGCGTCCCCTCCGACCCCACCACCAGGGAGAGCAGGTCGAGGCCCGCGACGCGCTTGATGGTGGATCCGCCCAGGTCGACCCTGCGCCCGTCGGCGAGGACGACCGTGAGCGCGAGGACGCTCTCCCGGGTGACCCCGTACTTCACGCAGCAGAGGCCGCCGGCGTTCGTCGCGATGTTGCCGCCGATGGTCGAGAACGCCTTGGACGCAGGGTCGGGGGCGTACCAGAGGCCCTGCCGCTCGGCCTCGGCGGCGAGGTCGCCCGTGATGACCCCGGCCTCGACGCGGGCGACCATGTCGGAGGGGTCGATCGCGATGATCCGCGTCATCGCCTCGGTGGAGAGCACGATGCCGCCCTCCAGGGCGGCCGCCCCGCCGGAGAGGCCGCTGCCGGCGCCGCGCGGCACCACCGGCACGCCGTGGGCCGCCGCGATCCGCATGACCGCCTGCACCCCGGCCGTGTCCGGCGGCCGGGCCACCGCGCGCGGCACGCCGCCCTCGACGAGGGCGGCGTGGTCGCGGCGGTAGCGGTCGGTGGCCTCCGGGTCCGTGAGCACGGCGCCGGGGGGCAGGGCCCCCCGCAGCGCCGCGACGACGGGGTCCATCAGCCGGGCTCGGGGCCTTGGCCGTCGCGGAACTTGCGCCAGTCGGCGGGTCGCTTCTCCTGGAAGCTGGCGATCCCCTCCGCCGGCTCGACACCGTGGACGTGGTTGAGGGCGACGAGTTCGAGGCCGTGTTGGACGGCGCTGTAGAGGGCGTCGGTCTGGGCGTTCAAGGCGATCTTCGCCAGCCGCAGCCCCTGGGGGCTGCGGCGGAGGATCTGGTCGCACCAGGCGTCCACTTCGGCGTCGAGCTGGTCGTCGGGGACGACCTTGTTGACCAGCCCCATCTCCAGGGCCTCCTGGGCGGTGTACTGGCGGGTGAGGTAGAGGATCTCCCGCGCCTTCTTCTCCCCCACCACAGCGGGCAGGAGCTGGCAGCCCCACCACAAGGGTGCCGAGCCGATCTTGGGGCCGGCCTGGCCGAACCGGCCGGACTCGCCGGTGATCGTCAGGTCACACAGGACGTTGAGTTCGTTGCCGCCGCCGATGCAGTAGCCGCGGACCTTGACGATGATCGGTTTGCCGTTGTTGCGGATCGCCAGCCCCAGCCGGTCATGCAGGTGGTGGAGGCCCCTTTTCTGGGCGAGGGTGCGGGTGGGGTCGCGGACGTCGCCGCCGACGCAGAAGGCGCGCTCGCCGGCGCCGGTGAAGACGATCACCCCGACGGCCTCGTCGTCCGCCGCAGCCTCGAAGGCGGTGGCGAGTTCGCGGATGGTCTGGACGCGGAAGGCGTTCAGGCGGTCGGGGCGGTTGATGGTGATCGTCGCCCGGCCGCCGGCGACCTCGTAGAGGATGTCCTCGAAGCTGTCGGGCACTGCCGGCCTCCTATGTGCGGGATGAGGGCGGCCCACCGTTGACAGGGCCGTCGGGCGGCGCGTAGCTTACAGGTGTAGACCGGACTTACAAGCGTTACTCTTCCGGTCACCACCCGCTCCCGACCCGGAGGCTCCGGCAGCCCATGACCACGTCCGCCACACCCCCCGACCCGCACGCGCTGCTGCAGGGGGCCCCCGCGGGGCTCACCGACGCGCTCGCGTACCCCTACTTCCAGTCGGTCTTCGACCGCAAGAGCAGGCGCATGGGCCTCGGGATGAGCATGCCGGGGACCCTGGCGTACGACAGCCCCTACGAGGCGGTGCCGCTCACCGAGCTCGAGGAGGCGCTGCTGCTGGTCGCCGGCACCGGTCTCAACGGGCTCAACCTCGGCGACATCGACCCGTCGATGGGCGCCGACGCGCTCGTGCAGTGGACCGCCCGCACCTGGCCGTCGTCCTGCTCGAACCACGGCACGGAGCTCTTCTTCACGAACGACTCCGGCACCTACTTCCTCGACATGTGGAACCTCATGCCGGAGGAGGGCGAGCTCTCCACCCTGCAGGGCAAGTCCATCGACCACCAGGTCGACTGGATCGTCAAGCTCGCCGACCGCGCCAAGGTGCGCCTGTCGGACGGCCGCGCCGAGATGCCGACCGGCCTCCCCGGCCTGTTCGTCTTCAACCACTGGAACGCGAACAAGCCCGGCACGACGCTGTTCCTGCCCGTCTCGAACATGACGCTCGAGTACATCAACCTGCTCTTCATCTACTTCTCGCCCGAGTACCGCTTCACCCTCGTGGACGAGACGAACGGCTACACCCCGTGCGGCCTCCAGAAGTGGGTCGACTCCGGCCGCCTCGACGGGCAGCGCCAGATGGGCATCGTGGAGCTGGAGCAGCGCGTCCTGTCGATGCAGGTCGTCGAGCAGGCGTTCATCTGCCAGAACATCAACCTCGCGCTGCAGGCGATGGGCCTGGGCGGCTGGACCTACACCGGCTACATCGCCCGCTTCGCCCTCGGCGGCATGGACGTCCCGGGCCTCGGCTTCCGCTTCGCGGACGCCAAGCGCGGCCCCTCGGTCCCGGTCGGCCGCGACGGCGTGTTCGAGGCCTTCACGCCGCCGTACTACGCGACCATGAGCGAGGCCGTGGACGGCTTCCTCGAGCGCAAGTGGAGCCAGTACGAGCCGGACAAGCCGAAGTCGTACCTCGAGCCCGACAAGGTCGTGTCGCAGATCCGCCGGCCGGACGCCGAGACGATCCAGATCGTCAAGGACTACTGCAACTACGTGCACGACACGTACGGCCGCTTCCCGGCCTACCTCGACCCGATGTACCAGCGGCTCACCTGCCAGGCGCAGCACGTGGACGAGGACTTCTACGAGCAGTACTACCCGCCGGGCGCGGTGACCCCGCAGCACCACCACCACTTCGAGCGGTGGCACCCCGAGCTGGCCGGCGAGGACGGCCGCCCGCCGCGCGCAGGGGATCGGTGAGCGCGGCGGATCCCGCACCGCAGGACGGCGCCGCGGCCACCACGCCGCGGCGCCGCGAGCCCCTCGACCGGCGCCGCATCCTGACGGCGGCGCTCCGGATCGTCGACGAGCACGGCCTGTCCGAGCTGTCGATGCGCCGGCTGGGGGCCGACCTGGGCGTCCAGGCGATGTCCCTCTACCGCCATCTGCCGAACAAGCAGGCGGTGGTGGAGGGCGTCCGGGACCTCATCTTCGAGGAGCTCGCCCGGATGCGCCCGGCGGCGCCGGCCGACGAGCCCTGGGACGCCGCGCTGGTCGCGATGGCCACCGCCTTCCGCGCCACCTGCCGGCGCCACCCCCACGCACTCGCGTTGTTCGCCACCGACGTGGACCGCGCCTACGCGGCGGCGGCGGCGTTCTACGAGCCGGTGCTCGCGAGCCTGGTGCGCGGCGGCTTCACCCCCGACGAGTCGGCGGAGGCGGTCCGCATCGTCACGCGCTACGTCCTCTCGTCCGAGCTGCTGACCGTGGCCGTCACGACGCTGCGGCACCCCCTCACGGAGGAGGAGATCGAGCGGCTCGGGGACGAGCGGCCCATCGTCGGCACGCTGGTGCGCTCGTTGTGGACGCGCCCGCCCGACACGCTCGAGGACCCCGGCCTGACGCTGATCGTCGACGGCCTGCGGGTCCGCCGCGAGGCGGGCGCCTCCCCCCGGTAAGGTGCCGGTCGCCCCGCAGGGCCCGGCGCAACAAGTTCGGTTGACCTAATCCTTCTTGATCGGCGCCCCTTGCATCCGGGCGCCGCGTGCGGCAAGGTGCCCCTCGTCCACCGCGACGGGGAGGTCCTGACAGTGGCAGTCGCCGATCTGCTCCGCCGAGACGAGGCCGACGCGCTCGTGCGCGAGGCGCACCTCAACGTCCACCGCTACCCGGCGGGCTTCCCGGGCTTCCGCGCCCGGCTGCGCCTGAGCGACGAGCGGGGCGTGCGGGTGGGGCGCGCGACCCTCTGCCCCAGCCGGCCACCGCACGTGGACATGGACACCGACGAGCGCTCGCACGCCTGGCTGCTGGGGCAACTCGACGCCATGACCGGCGACCGCTGGCACCGCCCCTACGCGGACGCCGACGGCCGTTTCGACAAGGACATGCCGGAGGGCCAGGAGGGCCCGCTCGGCGCCGTCGTCCACCTCGACGACGACGCGCTCTCGACCTACTGGATCGAGAACGGGCACGTCACCCGCGCGGGCCGCACGACGCCGGCCGGCCGCATGACGGTGCTCGTGCAGGACAACGTGGTCGCGCCGGACGGCGCCGCCGTCGCAACGCACTTCACGGTGACGGTGCAGGACGAATCGACCGGGACGCTGCTGTCGGTGGACACCTGCCGCGACGCCTGGGCCGAGCGCTGGGGCGTGCTGGTCCCCGCGCGGCGCCGGGTCGTGTCGCTCACGGGCTCCGGCTCGACGATGCGCGACCTGGTCATCGACCACCACGAGCTGCTCGACCGGGGAGCCGGCTGAGCGGCACGCCTGCGGCCGGTCACGGCCGCCCATGGTGGGCCCCGGCCCACCAGGACACCGTCGCGCGCCATCGGCAGGGCCCGCGACGGTGCCACGCGCGGCCGGCGCGGGCTGCCCTCGCCCTCGCCGGCCGCGACCCTTTCCGGCGCTAGCCGCCCCCGGCGGCGCGCATGATCGCCGAGAGGTCACCGAACATCCGGCCCGTCAGGCCGTTCATGAGGGCGATGAAGGCGGGCAGCAGGATGGCGCTGCCGGCGAGGGCGACGATGATCTTGAGCGGGATGCCCACGATGAACACGTTCATCTGGGGCACGGCCCGGGAGATGACGCCCAGGG
>JBFWPT010000001.1:0-253914 GCA_050249835.1 Thermoleophilia bacterium | reverse complement strand
GGCGCGGCGAGGCCCGTGGCGGGGGCGGCGAGCGCGGCTCCTGCGAGCGCGGCCAGCAGTCGGGTGGTCCGTGGCACCGTGAACGTCCTCTCCGGGGGCGTGGGTCGCCCCGATGCTAGGGACGGCGCCGCCCGCGTCCGCCGGACGATGGGACAGACGGCGCCTCGACCTTCCGCCGGGCCGGGGCGCCGTCCGTCCAGTCGGTCAGGTGCCGGGTCATGCCGTGACCGGGACCACCTCGTCGAAGAACTCGATCGAGACCGAGTCCTGGTCGACCGTCGCGTCGGCCATCGCGGCGCGCAGCTCGGCGTTGGCGAGGTAGGCCTCGGCGGCCTCGCGCGAGTCGAAGGTGTGGGTCACCACGATGTCCGCCGGGTCGTCGGCGGCACGCAGCGCCATCTGGCTGCGCACGCCGCCCGCGGCCTGCTGCGGTGCGAAGCCCTCGTAGATGCCGCGCCACACGTCGAAGTCACCGACGCGGTGGCGGATCAGGAGCGTTGTCCTCACTGTCGTCCTCCCCTCTGGATGGTGTCGTCAGCCGCGGCCGTCGGCGGCCCGCGCGCGGCGCCGCGAGGTGCGGAGGCGGCGCTTGGCGTCGGCCGACTCGGCCGCGAGGTCGCGCAGGCTGGCCGCGAAGATGCTCACGTCCACGTTGACCGCGACGGCCTTCGCGCCGAGCCGGATGAGCGCCAGCGCGGCGTCCGGGCTCCACGCGAGGTCGAACACCGGCAGGTCGTGGTCGGCGGCGGCGGCGTAGACCCGCGCCCGCTCGGCCGAGACGTCGGCGTCGCGGGCGTCGCCGGCGGCGCCCTTCGAGACGGCCAGGTCGAACGGGCCGAAGAAGATGCCCCCGAGGTTGGGCACGGCCGCGATCTCCTCGATGTTCTCCACCCCCGCCATCTCCTCGATGAGGGGGATGACGACGGTCTCGCGCTGCGAGCGCCCGTAGTGGTCCGGCCAGGGCGTGAGGCCCTGCTGGGAGCCCATCACCGCCGGCGTCGCGCTGCGGCGGCCCAGCGGGTGATGGTGGGCCGCCGACACCGCCGACGCGGCCTCCTCGGCCGTGTTGACGTGCGGCACCACGACCGCGCTGGCGCCCATGTCGAGCGCCTTCAGGATCTGGCCGGGGTCGTTCCAGGTCACCCGGACGATCGGCGGCATCCCTGCCGACCAGGCCGCCCGGATGAGCGTCGCGATCTCACCCCCGTACGGGCTGACCGCGGCGTGCTCGCAGTCCAGGACAACGAAGTCCATCCCCGCGTACCCGATGGTCTCGACCATCACCGCCGACCCCGAGGTGGAGAACGTGCCGATGAGCGGCTCGGTTCCCGCGAGGGCCTCCTTCATGTTGAGCATCGTCGTCCTCCGCGTTCGGCGTCCGGTGTCGGGCAGGGGCGGTCGGCCGGGGCCGGCGGCGGGAGGGGGACCACCCGCCGCCGGGCCCGGTCGCGGGACCCGTGGATCAGGCCCCGGTCTCCTTCAGGATCCAGATCCCGTCGTTCGTGCCCGACAGGTAGATGTAGCCGCGCGGGTCGACCAGCACGTCCTGGGTGCACGCCACCCGGCTCCCTCCGTGGAAGATGTCGAACTCGCGGTCGTACGGACGCGGATCCATGATCGTGTCCGGGTCCGGGGCGACGAAGGACGCCACCTCGCGGGGGTTCGCCGCGTCCTCGATGTCGTAGATCCGCAGCCCCGCGTTGCAGTACGTCGCGTAGATCTTGTCGATCTCGCGCTTGGTGTTGACGTGGTTCTCGTGGACGCAGTGCGGCCCGAACCGGTCGCCCCGCTCGAAGTACGTCTCGTACGGCTCGTCGGAGGACGGCACCGGGATCGGCATCTTGGAGATCGACACCGGGTTGGCCTCGTCGCTGATGTCGAAGACCCAGATCGACTTGAGGCCCTCCCCGCCGAAGTTGGCGGTGTTCTCCTCGATCACGATGAGCTGGTCGCGCTCGCGGATCGGCACGCACGTGTGGGTGTTCCCGTCCGAGAGGTCGGGGAACGTCTTCACGTGCGAGATGAGCTGCGGGTTCGCCCGGTCCTCGATGTCCACGATCGCGAACCCGCCGTCCCAGTAGGCGACGTAGGCGCGGTCGTCCTCGACGAGCGGCTGGTGCGTGTAGACCGTCTCGCCGTCACCGATCGGCGGGCCGCCCGGGCGCTGCTCGGGCAGCCAGAACTCGCTCACCTTCTGCGGGCTCGACGGGTCCGAGACGTCCAGCGTCAGCATGACCCGGGTCATGTCCGGCGCGCCGTGCATGTTGATGCCCGGGGCGTGGATGCCCGCCGACACGTAGGCGTACTGGCCGCCGTTCCACCAGGACCGGTGGCAGCCGATCCCGCCGGCCTCCGCGAAGCCGATCTCCACCGGCTCCACGGGGTTCGAGACGTCGAAGAAGCGGACGCCCGAGCGGACGTTGGCCGCATCCACGTTCGCGGCGAAGAAGTTCAGCTCGGAGGGCAGCATCATGATGCCCTCGGCGACCTGGACCTTGATGTGCCACGTGTCCGGGTTGGGCGTCGGGACGAACCCGGCGACCGACGGCTTGGCGGGGTCGGTGACATCGAGGATGCTCACGCCCCCGGACCAGAAGTGGCCGACGTAAAGGTAATGGCGGCCGGCGACCTCCTGGTACTGCATCTGCAGGCCGTCGGGCTTGCCGTCCATGTCGGTCCACCCGACGATCTCGACTCCCTGTGCGACGGGGTGGTCGAGGACGGGGCCGCGGACGCGGACCGCCGCTCGTCGGTGTGTGGCTGGGCTTCCCATCGTGAGCTCCTTTGGGTCGATCAGGGTCCGGGAGTGATCAGGAGGTGCTGCAGCCCTCGCGGAACTGCGGGGCGATCTCCAGCTCGAGCGGCGCCTCGTCGATGTTGGCGGGCGTGTAGACGTTGCCGGGGACGACGGTCAGCTGGTCGACCGTGCCGCCCTCGAGCATCGAGATGGTGTTCGCCATGGCCAGGCGGCCGTAGTAGACGGCGGGCACGCCGAGCACGATGGCGAGGCGGTCCTCCTGGAGCAGGCGGATCTGGTCGCAGTCGCCCAGGATCTGGCCGACGGCGAAGGCGTCCGAGCCGCGGCCGCCCGCCGCGAGGGCGTCGGTCGCCGACGCCGCCATGGCGGTCGTGGTGGTCATCACGCCACCGAGGTCCGGGTTGCGCACGAGCTGGGTCTCGACGGCCGACTGCACCTTGGACGGGTCGAAGTCCGGGATCGTCTGGTCGGCGACGACCTCGATGTCCGGGAAGTCGTCGAGCGCGGCCTCGAAGCCCGCCTTGAGGGACGACTGGTAGGCCGAGCCGGC
Source organism: Thermoleophilia bacterium (assembly GCA_050249835.1). Taxonomy (GTDB): domain Bacteria; phylum Actinomycetota; class Thermoleophilia; order Miltoncostaeales; family Miltoncostaeaceae; genus Miltoncostaea. The sequence goes on along the minus strand of JBFWPT010000001.1, from coordinate 250,606 downwards.
GCCGCCCAGGATCACCATGACCTTGCCGGAGCCGCCCATCTTGGTGAAGAGGGAGCGGGCCATCGTCTCGCCGTCGAGCGTGAAGTCGCCCGTGACGGTGAACTCGGTCTCGACCTCCGGCGGCTGCACGAAGCCGACGAGCTTGATGCCTGCGGCCTTCACCTTCTCCAGCGCCGGGGTGACCGCGGTCGGGTCGGTGCTCCAGAAGAGAAGGGCGTCCGGCTCCTCGAGGATGGCGGCCTCGATCTGGTCGATCTGCTTCGGCACGTTCTGGTAGCCGCCGGCGTCGTTGACGATCACCTCGACGCCGTACTCGCGGCCCATCTCCTCGACAGCCTCCGCGGCGCTGATCGCGAACGCGTCGCTGCGGTGCGCCTGGAGCAGCACGACCTTGTACTGGGCGGACGGCTCCGTGATCTCGGGCAGCGGATACTCGTTGATGTTCCCGACCTCGGGGGCCGCGGCCGTGGTGGAGGCGGCGGTGGTGCCGCCGTCGCCGGAGTCGTCGTCGTCGCCACAGGCGGCGACGAGGCCAGCCGCGCAGATGAGCGCGACGGCGGTGGCGGCGATGCGCGCCACGCGCCCGCGCGACGCGCGGGTGCCTTCGGGAGCAGGGGACATGTCGGGAAGAACCTCCAGGATGAGGACGGTGGGCCGGGAGGGCGCGCGCCGGGTCAGGCCGCGGCGGCACCCACCTCCGGGAGCTGGGCGCGCATGAGGACCTCCTCGGAGGCCCCGTCGGCGGGGATCTCGAGCGCCGGCCGCCCCTCCCGCATCACGACGATGCGGTGGCACAGGCCGAGGAGCTCGAGCATGTCGGAGGACGAGACCACGACCCCGTGTCCGTCGGCGGCGAGGCCGGAGAGGGCGTGGTAGATCTCGCCGCGGGCGCCGATGTCGACGCCGGCGGTGGGCTCGTCGCAGACGAGCACCCGCGTCCCCGCGCACAGCACGCGCGAGAGGACGACCTTCTGCTGGTTGCCGCCGGAGAGGGTCCGGATCGGTGCCGAGGCCCCGGCGGCTTTGATGGCGAAGCGGTCGATGAACCGCCGCGCCCGCTCCCGCTCGGCGCGGGGACGGATGACGGACACGTGGGAGAAGGACCAGAGGCTCGCCAGGGTGATCGAGCGCCCCACCGAGAAGGTGGGCACGATCGCCTGGCGGCGGCGGTCGGGCGGCACGTAGCCCAGCCCGCGCCGGAGCGCCCGCCCGGGCGTCGGGCGCGCCAGCGCCTCGCCGCGCAGGACGAGCTCGCCCGAGGCGCCGGGCTCGACGCCGGCGAGCATCCGGGCGAGGACGCTGCGGCCGGATCCCTCCAGCCCGGCGATGCCCACGATCTCGCCCGCGTGCAGCTCGAAGGCGTCGACCTGCACGCGGCCGTCGGAGGTGCGCAACCCCGAGGCGGAGAGCACGACGTCGTCTGCCGGGGCCGGCCGCTCCGGATAGAGCTGCGTCACCTCCCGCCCGACCATGAGCGGGACGATCTCGTCCTCCGTCAGGCCGGCCGCGGGCCGCGTCGTCACGAGCCTCCCGTCCTTGAGGACGGTCACCGTGTCGGCGATCTGCGCCACCTCGGCGAGGCGGTGGGTGATGTAGACGATCGCCAGCCCGCGGTCGCGCAGCGTCCGCACGAGGCCGATGAGGTGGTCGACCTCGGTGCCGTTGAGGGCGGCCGTGGGCTCGTCGAGGATGAGCACGCGGGCCTGCAGCGACAGCGCCTTGGCGATCGCCACGAGCTGCTGCTCGGCCACCGAGAGCCGGCTCACGCGCGCCTCGGGGCGGACCTCCAGACCCACCTCGTCGAGCCAGCGCCGCGCCTCGGCGCGGGCCCCGCCCGCCAGCACGCCGAGACGGGTGCGCTCGTGGCCGAGCACCACGTTCTGGGCGACGGTCAGGTGCGGGACGAGCGCGCTCTCCTGGTAGGCGGCGGCGATGCCGGCGTCGATGGCCGCGCGCGGGGTCGCGAAGGCGACGTCCTGTCCGTCGATCGCCACCGTCCCCTCGTCGGGGGTGAGGGCGCCGGTGAGGATCCGGACCGTCGTCGACTTGCCGCTCCCGTTCTCCCCGAGCAGGGCGTGGACCGTCCCGACGTGGAAGTCGATGCTCACGTCGTCGAGCGCGGTGACCGCGTCGAAGCGGCGGGTGACCCCGCGCAGGGCGGCTACGGGCTCAGCCACGGCGGCCGCGCAGGTTGTTGACGCCGACGGCGAGCAGGATGAGCGCGCCGATCACCATCGTCTGGATGTTCGAGTTGACCGCGTTGAGATCGAGGCCGTTGGACAGCACCGACAGGAGCGCGACGCCGAGCACCGCGCCGATGACGCTGCCGGCGCCACCGCCCCACGCGACCCCGCCGATGAACACCGCCGCGATCGCGGTGATCTCCAGCCCGTTCCCGAGGTCCGGCAGGCCGGACCCGACGCGGGACGACAGCGTGATCGCCGCGAGCGCGGTGAAGAGGCTGCAGACGATGTAGCCCAGGATGAGCACGCCGCGGACGCGGATGCCCGAGAGGCGCGAGGCCTCGGCGTTCCCTCCGACGGCGTATGTGTAGCGGCCGAAGGTGGTGCGGTTGAGCAGGAACCAGGCCGCCGCGACGACGACGATCGCGAGGGCGGTCGGCGTCGCCAGGAAGAGGATCTTGCTCGACCCGAGCCAGGCGTAGTCCGAGTCGAAGTTCCGCTTCGGGAGCCCGTTCGTGTACCAGAGGCTGAACCCGAGCAGGAGCTGCCAGGTGGCGATCGTGGTGATGATCGGCGAGATCCGCGCGACGGTCACGAGCAGGCCGTTGATGAGGCCGATGGCGCAGCCGACGAGGACCGTCAGGAGCAGCGCCAGCGGCAGCGGCATCTCCAGCGAGAGCACGACCGCGACGATCGACAGCAGCGACACCTGGGCGCCGACGGAGATGTCGATGCCGCCCGCGAGCACGACGAAGATCTGGCCGCAGACGAGCATCGTCAGGACCGACGCCTGCCGGAACAGGTTCTGCATGTTCGAGCCGGACGTGAACAGCGGCTCGGTGGCCGCGAAGTAGGCGCAGAGCCCGATGAGCACGACGATGAGGCCCGCGTACTCCGGTGCGGCGATGCGCCTCAGCACGTCGGCCCCCGGCAGGGGGCGGCGGTCGAGGGGCGCGTCGGAGCCGGAGGGCGCGTTCGTCGTCATGTGTGTCCCCGGGAGGAAGGGTCCGGATGCGATCCACCTGCCGCGGCGCCGCCCTGGGGCATAGACTCGACAGATGCTCGGCGTTGCTTAGAAGCAACGAATCGTTCGCTACGTTACCCCGGGGGTTCCGCGTGGTGCAAGAGGTGGTCGGTCCGATCGCGCGCAACCTGCGCCGGCTCAGGGAGCAGCAGAACCTGTCCATCTCGACCGTCGCCGACCGCGCGGGGTTGTCGAAGTCCACGCTGTCGAAGCTGGAGCGCGGCCAGGGGAACCCCTCGATCGACACCCTCTGGAGCCTGGCCCGCGTGCTCGGGGTGTCCTTCGCCTCGCTCTTCGAGGAGAACGGGCGGCCGGAGGTGGAGGTGCTCGCCTTCCGGGACGCGCCGGTCGTGGCCGGGCCGGGGCGGGGCGCGACCCCCGAGACCGGCATCGAAGGCGTTGATCTGCGGCATCTCGAGAGCTTCGAGGGCCGCGCGAAGATCGAGGTCTACACCGTCGACCTGGACGAGGGCGCCCGCCTCACGTCCAGCGCGCACACGCCCGGGATCATCGAGCACGTCGTCGTCGTCGAGGGGCGCGCGGAGGTCGGCCCCGACGGCGCGACGGCGACCCTCGGCACCGGCGACCGCATCCGCTTCCCGGCCGACCGGCCGCACCACTACGAGGCCATCGGCGGCCCCGCCCGGCTGATCGCGATCCTCGACTACGAGTAGGAAGCGATCGGCGGGGCCGATCGGGCGGACCCCGGTCCGGGGCCGCGCATGGAGGAGACCCGGCCCCGGACGGTGGTGCGCCGCGGCCGCAGCCGCGGCGCCGTCACATCACACGCGCACCTGGATCTCCCCGATCGCCACGGGCGGCAGGGCACCGGTGGAGCCGAGCAGCGAGGACACCAGCGCCAGGGCGCTGTCCGGCCGGGCCGTCACGACGATGGTGCCGTCGCCGGTCCGCCGCACGTCGAGCAGGGCGTTCAGGTTCCCCGCCGCGAGCGTGTCCGTCACGGTGTCCAGGAGCGGGTTCACCAGCCCGCCGAGCAGCGGCAGGTCGGCGAGCAGGTCGCCGGTCGCGCCCGTGATGGCCGCCCGGAGAGCGCTGACGTCGACGCCGACGCAGGTCGTCCCGCGCACGGAGCAGAGGCCCGAGGACGTGAGCTCCGACAGGTCCACCAGCGAGATGACGGGCGGCAGCGCCGAGCCGCCCAGCAGCCCCGACAGGTCGAGCTCGCTGCCGAGCAGGGTCAGGTTGAGCCCGGCCCGCTGCGACGAGGAACCGTCCGACCCGGCCGGGCCCGGGGTGCCCGGGAGGCCGACCGGACCCCGGGGGCCGGGCGCGCCGGGCCTGCCCGGGACGGCGGTGGCGGGCCCCGGCGCCGCGCCGGTGCACCTCGTGAGCGCGACGGCGAGGCGGCGCGTGTGGACGCTGATGCGGAACTGGCGCAGGCGCAGCGAGGAGGGGGTCGCCTTCGCGAGGCCGCGGGTCTGGGCCGCCCGTACCCGCATGGTGATGGCGCGCTGGCCGGATGCGGCCGCGCACGATCCCGACCGCTTCACGAGCTTGGCGGCCTGGGAATCCGCCGCCGTCACCGCCTTCATCAGGTTCGCCTTCGCGGGCGAGGTCTTCGCAGCGGCCAGGGGCGCCGCGACGCCGATCGCCACGATGGCGAGCACCGCGACCAGTCTGGGGAGCAGTGCAGCACGTCTCATGCCGGGTCTCCTTCCGTGGAGTGCGTCCCGGTGGCACGCGGGACGCCGTGTACGGAGGGGGACGCGGGCCCGGCCGCATCCGTGGGATCGACCTCAGCGGCCGAGCAGCGGCGGCAGCGCGACCGTGATGGCGCTCCCCCCTCCCGGGCCGACCGAGATCCCCGGCGTCGTGACCGTCACGGGCGGCACGCTGACGAGGCCCGGAAGCGTGATCCCGGGGGTCGACACCGCGACGGGCGGGACGGCGGCGGGCGGGAGCGGCACGGGCGGCGTGACGGTGACCGACGGCAGCGTGACGGGCGGGACGGAGACGGTCACGGCCGCCGCGCCGGGAGCCGGGGCGGCCGGCGCGCCCGGCGCGGGCGCGCCGCCGCCGTCCCCGCCGGCGCCCGGCCGGGGGACGGGATCCGGCGCGGGTGCCGGTCCGCCCCCCGCGGGCGCAGGGGCCGGGTCCGGGGCCGGGCCCGGAGAGGCGGCCGGCGCGCCCGGGGTGGCACCGCCCCCGGCGGGCGCGGGCTCCGCCGGGCCCCGGCCGGCCGCCGGACGGACGGCCCCGACCGCCCGCGCGGCCCGGGACGGGGTGGGCGCCGACTCCTCGCCGACCGCGGGCTCCGGCGCGGCGGGCTCCGCTGCCGGAGCGGAGGCCTGGCGGGCCGACGCCTCCGGGCCGGGGACGGGGTGCCGGTGCGAGGCGGAGTCCACGGCCGCGCCGCCCAGGATGGCGATGGTGGCCGTGCTGGTGACGACGGCGAGCATCCCGCCGCCCGTCTTCGCCACGACGGTCGCGCCCACGCCGGCCACCAGCCGGCGCATGTACGCGAGCAGCGGCAGCGGCAGCAGGCCGCGGACACGCGACCACCCGCGCGTGCCGCAGGTGGCCTCCGCCAGGTCACGGCAGGGGTCGCAGGCCCGCAGGTGGGCCCGCACCCGCCGCGCGCGCAGGGCCCGCCGGTCCTCGCCGGCCACCCGCTCGCGCACCGCCGCGCACTCCATCCGCCGGCCGGCGTCGAACTCGTCGAGGGTCCGGCGCGCCTCCTTGCAGAAGGTCCGCGCCTCGACCTCGGTGCACCCGAGGCGCAGGGCCACCTCGCGGTGGGGCAGGTCGGCGAACGCGCGCAGCACCATGGCCTCGCGCTGGCCGTCCGGCAGCTCGTCGAGGTCGGCGCAGAGGGCCCGGACCTCCTCGAGCACGATGAGGTGGTCCTCGGGCCGGGCGACCGGCGACGGCAGGGAGTCCGGGATGGGGTCGTCCGGGGTGCGGCGCCGCATGAGGTCGAACGCGGCGTTGCGGGCGATCGTGAGGATCCAGGCCGTGAAGGCGCGGGGCCTCTTCCCGTCGCGCAGCGCGGTGAAGGCGTTGATCATCGCCGTCTGCGCCGCCTCCTCCGCGTCGTGGCGGTTGCTCAGCAGGCGGAGGCACTGCCGCTCGACCGCCGGGCGGTGGCGGCGGTCGAGCTCCTCGAATGCCCGTTCGTCGCCCTCGGCGACGCGGCCGGCGAGGTCCAGGTCGCTCGTCGTGCTCTCGCGGGGACGTGCTGCGGATGGCCGCAACGGGGCGCCTCTCGGTTGCGTCGGTGCCGGCACGGGGGACACGCAGCCGGACAGGATTACGGGTCGGCGTCCGCCCGGAAATCCTTTACGGGGGCTGTGACGGGAGGGGCCCCGTGCCCGGGGGCCCCTCCCGCCGGCGGAGCGCTCACGCCTGCCCGGCGGAACTGCTCCGGTCCCGGAGACGCCCTCCCCGCGGGCCGCTCTCCGGGTGCATCCATGGAGACGCGACCGGGGCCCCGTCCGTGGGATCCATCTCCGGCGAGATGGATCCCACGAACCGCCGCGTCTCTGCGTCCCCCCGGTCAGACCCGCTCGAACCACGGATCGGAGGACGCGGATGCACGGATGCGATCACGAGGGAGACCCCGGCCCGGCGACGAACGTCGTGCTGCTGCTGGAGGCGGCGTCGAGGATGGACGCCCTGGCGGTCCGCGCGCGCGAGCAGGCGCTGCGGGCGCTGGACGCCGAGAAGGACTACGGGCTCATGGCGACGCGGCTGCGGGCCCTCGCCACGCGCGAGTCCGTCGCCGAGGAGCGGGAGTGCCTCGCCGGCCGCGAGGACGACCTGCCTCCGCTCTGAGCGGCGGCAGCCGCCGCCCACTGGGCGATCGGGTCGCCGGAACTGCACCATCGGGTGGCGCCGTCCGCGGCACCGCGCCCTAGGTTCCGGCGGAACCCGGACCTGGAGAGGCATCATGAGCAGACGCCCCGTCGTCCGCGCGGCCGTCGTGGCCGCCGCCGCCGTCGCCGCGGGAGCACTCGCCACCACGGCGCAGGCCGCCTCGTCGACCTATTCGGTCACCGAGATCCGGCAGACCTCGTCGGTCTCGGCCGCGACGCCCACCGTCACCTACCAGTCGCGGGCCACCTACCGGTTCGCGGCGCCCGTGGGGCGCTACCGCTTCCGGGTGGACTTCCCGGCGCGCGGCGGCAACACCGACCCCTTCATCGGCCGCAACGCGGCCGCCAGCGGCCAGCTCTACGACGTCTACGCGCAGACGGCCACCCAGTCCGGGTCGGTGACGTACAACGGCGTCACCTGCGCCTTCCGCGGCCCGGCCGTCACCGAGCGCGACGACCGCGAGATGCGGGTCTTCCTGGCGCGCACCGCGCGGAACGGGAACCCGAAGTACGTCTACCCGACGGTCGAGGGCCCCAACGCGCTGGAGCGGCTGAGCGCCGAGATCGGCTTCTTCGACGCGCGCCAGTGCAACCCGCGCCGCGACATCATCCCCGTCCGCCCGGCCCAGCCGGCGGGCCTCGAGCACGAGGTGGCGTTCCGGGTCAACCGCAACTCGCTGCGGCGCCAGTTCGCCGGCACGCGCACCAAGGTGGTCCTGAAGGGCACCACCACGACCCCCGTCGCCCTGGGGAGCACGGCGATCGGGTCGATGACCGTCACGACGCGGATCACGCTGCGCCTGGTGGGCTCCACGCGGTAGGAGCCGCCCCGGAACGGCCGAGGGCCCCGCTGGGCGGGGCCCTCGTGAGTGGGCAGTACTGGGATCGAACCAGTGACCCCTCGCGTGTGAGGCGAGTGCTCTCCCGCTGAGCTAACTGCCCGGGAGGCGGCAGGATACCACCGCCCCACGGGGCGGCAGGACTGGCCGGATGGCGGTTGCGTGGGGGGACCCCTGGCCTGATTCTTGCGCGCGGCCTCAGGGGTGGGGGCCACGGCAGGATCCGACAGCCGTCCGGACGGCCCTCCGGTGGGGCCGCGTGCGCGCGGATCCCGCCGGGACCGCACGGGCGTTCCCGAGAAGGAGACACGCGTGCGCAGAATCCTCATGACGGCGGCGACCGGCGCCGTGGTCGCGGCGGGCCTGGTCGCGGGGGGCACCGCGGCCGGACAGGCTCCGGCGACGCCGACCGCTCCCGGCGCCCGCGCGGCATGTGTCGGCGGCGACTTCGCCGGCATCTGGCAGCGGGGCGACGGCTCGACGGTCACCTACACCCAGACCGGTCGCGTCGCGATCGGGCTCACCTCGAACAACCAGACGTCGCGCGTGACGATCGCCGGCGCCACCGCGACGGGCACCTACACGCTCAGCACGGGCACGAAGGGCAAGTACAGCCAGACCATCGCCCCGGACCTGCTGACCCTCGCGACCACGGTCACCAACCCGGACGGCACCCCGGGCACGCCGAGCAACTGGACCTTCAAGGGCTGCGACCCGCTCACCGTGTCGAGCCCGGTCGGCGCGAACCTGCGCCTCGTGATCCCGGCCCCGCAGCTCGCCTCCGCGGGCCCGACCTCGGCGGTCGCCCCGGGGATCATCTCCCTCGGCTCGCTGGCGACATCGCGGTGCGTGCTCGTGAAGGTGTCCGCTACCGAGCCGGCCCGCATCCTGGCGACGATCTTCAGCGGTAAGAGGAGCAAGCGCATCTTCGGGCAGAAGCTCGTGGTCTTCAGCAAGCCGGGCTCCCGCCGCACCTGCATCCCGGTTCCGCGGAACGCGAAGACGATCTCGTTGAAGACGAGCCTCAACTTCGCGCTGGGCTACTCGAAGGGCGCCCGCCCGAACCCGAACGCGAAGCCGACCAAGCCCGCGATCAAGAGGATCAAGCTGGTCCCGTAGCGACCCGGGGCCCGGCGGCCGGTGCCACACCGGCCGCCGGGGCCCTCGAGGCCGGTGACGGAGAGGGAGGGATTTGAACCCTCGAGACGAGAGATCCCGTCTACGCGATTTCCAGTCGCGCTCCTTCGACCGCTCGGACACCTCTCCCCGGTCGGCGATCGTAGCGTAGGCCGTCGCGGCCCGCGGGCGGCCGGATCGCCCCGGCGCCGCTTGCTAGCCTCCGCCGCGGAGAGGTGGCAGAGCGGTCGAATGCGGCGGTCTCGAAAACCGTTTCGGGCCTTCGGTCCGACGGGGGTTCAAATCCCCCCCTCTCCGCTGATCTGGTCGAGATGCCAGTCGTGGTAAGGCATCTCGACCAGGGCGATCGGGCTCTCCTGTTCCGCCCTGGATCGCCTGGAACCGCTCGCGTGGGTGTGAGACTCGCCCATTTCTCGCCCATTCGCCCACGGCGCCTCGCCCGTGCCCGCCCATCACGACCCCTCCACGGGTCGCCCGAGGCGTGAGCGGCGCAGGTAGTCGTCGAGGAGCCGCGCCGCCTCCGACTCGTTGCCGGGCATCAGGTGCCCGTAGCGGTCGAAGGTCATCTGGATCGACGAGTGCCCCAGGTAGGCCATCAGCGCCCGCGCGTTCACGCCCGCCGCGATGCACATCGACGCGAACGTGTGGCGGCACTCGTGAAAGCCGATCGGCTCCAGTCCCGCGACCTCCCACGCCCGATGGGCCCGGTCCCGCAGGGTCACGTGGGCGAACGGCCGCTCCTCCGTGCGCCCGAAGACCAGGCCCTCGCGACGCCCCGTGCGCAGCAGGTGCTCGGCCAGGTGCGCGCGCAGCTCCTCGGCGATCGGCACGCGCCGGCGGCCGCTCCGGCTCTTGGTCTCGATCACGCCCTCCTTGACGTCCCACGAGCGCTCGACGGCGATCCGCCCGCCCTCGAGGTCGATGTCCGCGACCCGCAAGGCCTTCAGCTCGCCGAGGCGCAGCCCGGCGTAGAGAGCCGTCGCCCAGATCGCCCGGTCGCGAACCGGTACCGCTTCCAGCAGCGCCGCCGCCTCCGTGGGCGCGGCGATCCGCTCGCGGGTGCCGCGTACGGCGGGAAGCTCCAGGTGCTCGAGGGGTGTCGCGCTCACCTCGCCGGCGCGTAGGGCCCGTCGGTAGATCACGCGCACGGGCATGATCGCGTTCCTCACCGTCGAGGGCGACGCCCCGGCGGCGATCAGGCGCTCACAGAGAGCCTGAACGTCGGCCCGGCGGATTACGTCGAGGCGCATGGCTCCGAGGTCCCGGAGCACGTACCGATCAAGGGCCCCGCGGTAGCCGCGCACGACGCTCGGCTTGTAGGGGTCGCCGGATCGGTTGCGCACCGAGCCGTTGGCCATGCCCTCGATGAGCGCGTCCGCCGCCTCGCGCAGGCTCGGCGCGGGCGCGGCCCGCAGGGTGCCGCGGCGAACCGCTGTCTGGGCCTCGGCCCGCCAGGAGCGCGCGGCGGCCAGGCTCCGGAACGAGCGCCGGATCTCACGCCCCTCTCGCGGGCTCCAGACGCGACCGCGATACGTGGGCCGGCACGAGCAGCGCTCACCGCCGTGCGCGCCGCACTCGGTCTGGTGGCGGACCTCGATGCCCTGGGGCAGGCCGACCTTCCTCGGCGTCCGGGCCGACGACGCCGGGCTCACGCCGACCACCGCGCGGCCTCGCGCTCGAGCCAACGCTCGATCTCGATCACGGGAACGATCAAGCACCGCCCCCTCCGCACGATTCGCAGCTCCTGGCGGATGTAGCGGTCGAAGGTGTCCCGCGACACGCCGACCGCAGCAGCGGCCTCGTCGAGGGTGAGCCCGAGGCGAGGCGGACCGGCCCCTGAGACTGCACTGAGCTTCGTCACGGCGCGTACCCCACCCGTCGCGCGCCGATGTGGATGTGGTCCCAGTGGTTCCCGCCGACGAACGTGCGCCACAGGAGCTGGAAGCGAATGCCGCAGCGCTCGACGTTGAGGACGCCTCCTGTCGAGCCCCAATCCGCGTAGCCCGGGCCGCCGATCGCCGTCGCGATTCGCGACGCCGCGGCGTCGCCGGCAGGCGCGGTCGTACCGAGGTCGTTGGCGAAGCACTCCGTGCACCCCGCCCAGTGGTCGGATACCCCGCCGCTCCTGGTGGTCCGCCGCTCCCGCTTCACACTCGCTACGGGCAGGCCGCTGAGCCGGGCGAGCGCCTCGACAGGGCGCTGCGTCCCGCCCCAGGGCCCGGCCGGGCACAGTGCAGCCTGGACGTCCGCCGGAGCGCCGGGCACGAACGCGACCGAGCTGCTCGGGTCGCCCCCGAGGTCGGCGTAGTAGCGGCCGACCGCCTCGGTCCACGCCGAGTTCAGCCCCGTCGGGTCGTTCGCGGCGCCGAGCGGTGCCCAGACTGGCTGGATCGCGGCGAGCGTCTCGCGACCGCGAGCCACGTACCCCTGCGCGAGGCCGCGAGCGACGGTGGCGATGTTCGCCTCCCAGCTCGGGAACGGAATCGCCGGCCCCCAGCCAAAGGCGTTGTGGATCCCCGCGCCCGATCCGGCCGTCCCGAGGACCGACTCGTGCATCGCGATCGCCACCAGCGCCCGCGGGTCGATCCCGTTGCGCTCGCCCTCGCGCACGAAGGCCGCCCCGAGCCCGACCAGGGGCGACCCGGGCACCTGCTCGGCCATCCAACGATCGAGCGAGTCGGCGTCGGCGCGGGTGGCCCCGGATGCCCCGCCAGAGCTCGCCACTCCGAGGAGGGCGACCACCGGCAGGCCGATCGCCAGCGTCATCAACGCCGCGAGGCCCGCGCCGGCGAGCGCGATCGGCCGCGAGAGGCCGTGGCCGGCGGCGCTCACGGCGCCCGCGAGCCCTTCGGCCGCGGCTGGCGGCGGGGCGGCTTGGCCGGGGGGGCCTCGACGGCGCCCGCGGGCCGGACCTCGAGCGGCGGCTCCATCACGAACTTGACCTCGACGACCGGCCGCCAGGGGGGCAGCTCGGGAAGGGTGCCGGCGCCGAGGCGGCGCGAGATCTCGCCCGCGGCCTCGACGACGGCCGCCGCGACCTCGGCGATCGCGTCGTCCGGAAGGCGGCTGGGCGTGTTGCCGACCCCGACCGCCGCGACGACCGCGCCGGTGTGATCGCGCACGACGGCGCCGATCGAGCGGCGGGCCTCGTGGAACTCGGCGTCCTCGAGCGCGTATCCGCGCTCCTTCGCCGACGCCAGATCTTCGATGAGCCGCTCTTTCTCGATGATGGTGCGTGTGGTCCAGGGCGTGAGGACGATCTCGCCCAGGGCGGCGTCGCGCTCGTCGGGCGCAAGCTCGGCAAGGATCGCCTTGCCGAGGGAGGTGGCGTGGGCGGGGAACGCGCGCCCGAGGGGTCGCTCGGGGCCACGGAACTCGTCGACGTGGACGGCCAGGCCGCCCGAGAGCACGGCGATCAGCCCGCCCAGGCCGGTGGCCTCCTGGAGCGCGGCCAGCGGCGGACGGAACTCATCCCAGGGCCGCAGCGTGGCGATCGCGTAACCCCCGAGCTGGGCGAGCCGGATGCCCAGGCGCCACCCACCCGACACCGGGCCGCGGACGACGACCCCGGCCGCTTCGAGGTGGCGAAGGAGCTTGTTGGCGTACTCCTCCGAGAGCGCGAGCTCATCCGCGATCGCCGAGAGGCTGAGCTCGCCCCGATCGGGGGGGCGAAAGAGGTCGAGGACCGAGAGGGCGTGCTCGAGCTGGCGCACGCGGTTCGCCCGGGGAAACAGAGGCTCACCCACTGGCGCACCTCCCGCCCCCGCCAGGAACCCCTAGCGGGCGCTCCGCCTGTCGTAGCGAATTCGGTCCTGTGGCTCGTCGCGGCGCATGTGCTCGATCAGCTCCTCGCGAGAGAAGCACCAGCGCTGCCCCTCGCGCCAGCCGGGAAGCCGGCCCTGGTTCGCCTCGCTGCGGATCGTCCACTCCTTGACCCGAAGAAGCTCCGCCGCCTCGTCGGCGTCCATCCCCGCCGATGCCGTCCCCTCGTGGGTGTCGAAAGGCGAGCGCGGGAAGGGATCGTCCACTGCGACCGCACCCCGGCCGAGCTTCACTCCCCGAGCCTCTGCGACGAGCTCGCGCAGGAAGCGCCACTCCTTGCCGATCCGGCGCGCCGGAAGGCGCCCCGACTTGGCCGCACGCTGGACCGTCTCCAGGTTCTGGCCGAGCCACTGCGCCACCTCGCTGGCGGTAAGCACCTCGTTCGCCGGTGAGCGACTCATGCGGCCCATTCTGACCGACCGAGTGCGCTCGCGAAGGAAAGCGACTGTAGGATTTCATAGCTTGTGTGCTTCTCCCGCGTATGAGCTATTCTCGGTTTGCCGCAAGCAGTCAACCGAGCATAAGGGGACGGCGGCGCGATGGCAAACGACGACGGCGCGATGGATCGGGACGATGCCGGTGAGGACCTGCCTCACCCTCCCATGCATGAGGCCTCGGGCGTCACCGAGCCAACGATCCTCGAGAAGGACGTCCCCTGGCCCCCGCGCTGGGAGCGCATCCTCGGGCCCGGCGGCGAGGACCTCGGTGATGGCCTCGTGGCGGTCGGGGCCGAGGACGTGCCGCTCGCCCGCCCGGCTCCTCGGCGCAGCCGCAGGGGCCGGCGCCGACCCCGGTCTTCCAGTGGTGGTCGTGGCTCTCGCCCGGCCGCTCCTCAACCGATCCGGCGTGCGATCCCGCGCCCCGATTCCCGGGCGCTCATCGGCGGCGGGATCGGCGCGGGGCTCCTCGGGCTTGCGGCGCTGCTGGTCGTCGTGCTCTTCTCTTTCGATGGAAGCCCACCGGCGCGCCAGGATTCCGGCAGCGTGGCCGCGCTGAGCGCGCCCGCCCTGGTCGGCTCGAGCGCCGCGGAGTGGATCGTGGCATCGATCCGCCTCGAGGCCCGTGTCCGGCAGTCCGCGGAGCGCCAGCGCGAGCTGGCCCGCGACAAGCGAGAGCGGGCGCGCCGCCGCGAGCGCGAGCGCGGCCAGGCACCGCCGCCGCAGAGCCGCCCCCAGACGATCGAGGTGGTGGCCCCATCGCGCTCGGCCGCGGCGCCCGCCGATCCCTGGCCGAGCGTCTCGGCGGCCGAGCGCGAGTTCACCCCGGGCCCCTGGAACCTGAACTGATGCGCCGCCACCGAACCGGACGTCGCGTGGTCGGCCCACTCACCCTCGCAGCGGCCGGCGCTCTCGCCGTCGCGGCGCCCGCGCAGGCGACCGAGGGCAGCCTCTACGGCTACGGGGTCGAGGCGCTCGTCGCCCAAGCCGTCCCCGACGGCCAGTGCTCGGTCGCCCAGAACGGGGCGAGCTTCGGCGTCACCTGCCCGCCGATCGGGACCTCGCTCACCGGGACCAAGTGGCAGATCGACCTACGCACCCCGGTGCCGGGGTCAGTGATCGAGGCCCTCTCCTGGCGTGCGGTCCGCTTCCATCAGACGGCCACCTCGATCGCCCAGCAGGTGCTGTCCGATGGCGCGCTCGTGTGGCAGGTCGCCGAGGCCGACATCCCCCGAAGCCCCTCCCAGCCGAAGCCCTACCAGATCGGCCTGCGGGCGCAGACGGCCTCGCTTCGGCTCTCCCAGACCGAGGCGCGCCAGCAGCCCAACCGTGTCTGGACCTTCCTCGACCCGGCCATCGCCGTCCGCGATCTGACGGCGCCCTCGGCACGCTGGACCTCCGTGCCGGCGGGCTGGGTGACGGGAACCACCGCCCGTGTCGAGTGGCAGGCCGCCGACAACTTCGGCTCGGATGGGATCGGCCAGCAGCGCATCGGAGTCGGCGGGCGGGGCCTCTACACAGCGTCACCGGGCGCGGGCTCCCACATCGCCGACCTCGCCATCGGCGCCGTGCCCGACGGCGCGCAGACGCTGCGCCTGGAGGTGGACGGCGACGGCACCGCAGGTTCGGGCCTCCAGGACGCGACGCTGCGGATCGATCGCACGCCCCCTGCGGCCGCCGTCGCGCTCGCGGGGCTTCCGAACGGCCTCGTGCGGGCGACGGTCACCGTCTCCGACGCGACGAGCGGCGTCCGCGACTGGCAGCTGCGCGCCCGCGGCCCGGACGGGCCGACGGTGGCCTCCTCCGCCACTGGAGGCGACATCGTCGAGATCGACCTCGCCCAGCACGCGGTTCCGGGTGAGTCGATCCGGTTCGTGCTGACGGCGACCGACAACGCCGGCCTCACCCGCGAGGTCACCTCCGCCGTGGCGACCCGCCCGAGCGCCGGCTCCGGAACGCCGGCGGCGACAGTGATCGGCGGCGACGGACCCCTCGGAGAGCCCGGCCGCATCGAGGGCAGCGGCGCGCCGTTGCCCAACTTCTCGCGCATCGAGACGCGGGGCATCAGGGCACACCAGGCCCGCAGCTACAGCCGCACCGGACGCCTGCTGATCCCACTCATCGCCGCGACCTACGGACGGCCGGTGTCGGTGTCGGGCCGCTTCCTTCACGCGAGCGGACGCGGCCTGAAGGGAGCCACGGTCTACTTGGTCGACCCCAAGGGATTCACCCGGGCGACCTCGCTCACCGACCGTCGCGGCCGCTTCACGTTCCGAGTACGGCCTCTGGTCAGTGGGACGTGGCGAGCGATCGCCCTCGGTCGTCCGCTTGTCGTCGCGCCGGGAGTCGTCCAGCTTCGACCCCTCGTCAAGACGAGGATCAGCTCCCGCTCCCTCCGTCCGGACGAAACGCTCCGCGTAAGCGGAGTGATCGCGCCTCGCTCGGCCGGTCGCGGAAAACTGGTGAAGCTCGAGTGGCGCCTCGGCGGCCTCTGGCGCCCGCTCGAGCTGGCCACGACCGATCGACGCGGTCGCTTCTCGCTCCGCTACCGGTTCAGCGCGGGCACGGATGCCTTCACGGTCCCGATGCGCGTCGTCGTACCCCGGGAAAGGGGCTGGCCGTTCCTTCCAGTGGTCGCCACACGCTTCAATCTTCGCGTCGGCTAGTGCCGCTCCCGGCAACGTTCGCCCCGTTGCCGGTAGGAAGTAGCAGCCCATGACGGAAAGCCCTCCGCGACAGCGTTGTCGCGGAGGGCGCCATGGCCGAGAGGGTGCAGGTGCGGGCGATCACCAACCAGGAGGGCAACCGCCTGCTGCGGATCGTGCGACGAGGGACGGGCTCGGTGGTCACCTGGCGCCGGGCCCAGATGGTCTTGCTGTCGGCTCAAGCGATGGACGTGCCCCAGATCGCGCGGGTGACCTTCACCTCCGAGGATCGCGTGCGGGACGTGATCCACAACTTCAACGCCGATGGCTTCGAGGCACTCTATCCGCGCTACCGCGGCGGCCGCCCGCCGACCTTCACGCTGCCCGAGCGGCGCGAGATCAAGAAGATGGCGCTCAGCCGACCCGCCGATCACGGCCTTCCCTTCTCCACCTGGAGCATGGCCAAGCTGGCCGACTTCCTGGTCGCCGAGGGGTGATCGAGGACATCAGCCACGAGGGGCTCACCGCAGCCTGCTTGACGACGAGGGGGTGTCCTTCGCGCCAAGCAGGGCCAGCATCTTTAGCCCCACGCCGAGAAAGCCGATCGCGCCTGGGTCGTCCACTTTGGTGGAGTCGAAGGGCGCCGTCATCGCCACGAGGTCGTTGGCCGAGATGGGGCGTCCGTCGTGAACGAAGAGGAACTCTCGGACGCCCCACCGTGTTCGGACCCCGAGCGCCAGGCGTGTCGCGCCGGCGTCGTCCGCGTTTTGGACAATGTCGTAGAGGCCGCGCAGGCGATCCGATACGTCCTCCGAGAGTAGGTCGGCCGCACGCTCGTAGGTCTCGCGATCCCGGCGGGCACCCGCGCGCGCAGCTGCGAGAGGTGCTCGATGCACGTGCGAGCGAACACATCGTCTTCGAGAGGATCGGGTTCTGGCGGCAGTGGCTCGCGCTCCATGAGCGCGTCCACGAGGCTGCGCGCGTAGAGCCGCGTCTCTGATGCCGCGTCGTGGCTCATGACCATGGGGTGCAGCGTCGCGCGTCGGCCACGCTACGCCAAGGGGCCGATGATGCCTCCGACACCCGCCGGATGTGTACCAGGCGGATCGTTTAGCTCCGCCAATGCGGTGATCGGCGAATTCTCACCAGTCTTCCAAACGCCCGAGATGACCGCATGGACGGAGTTCGGGGTTGACGCGGAGGAACCATTCGTAGTAATTCCCACCCGACGTTCCGTACCACTTGGTACAAACACGACGGGAGGCCGATTCGATGGCGGCACGCTGTCACAGTGGGGGCTTCGCGGCAGCCCGGAGCGTGGGCGTACCGCGTGAGACCAAGGCCCAGGAGCACCGGGTCGCGCTGATCCCGGCGGGGGTCGCCGAGTTGACCCGCGACGGCGTGGAGGTCGTCGTCGAGACCGGAGCGGGGGAGAGCAGCGGCTTTCGCGACGGCGACTACGATGCGGCCGGCGCGCGCATCGGCGACACGGACGAGGCCTGGGCCGCGGACGTGGTGGTCAAGGTCAAGGAGCCCACGGCGGCCGAGTACCCGCGTCTTCGCGGGAGCGGGATCCTCTTCACCTACCTGCACCTCGCCGCGGACCTGCCTCTCACCGAGGCTCTAGTCGGCTCCGGGACGACGGCGATCGCCTACGAGACCGTGGAAGCGCCGGACGGCGAGCTGCCGCTGCTCACGCCGATGAGTGAGATCGCCGGACGGCTGGCAGTGCAGGAGGGCGCGCGGCTGCTCGAGTCCGTCGCCGGTGGCCGGGGCACCCTCCTCGGCGGCGTGTCCGGCGTGGAGCCGGGACGGGTGGTCGTCCTCGGCGGCGGGATCGCGGGCATGAACGCGGCCGCCGTGGCGGTCGGCTTGGGCGCCCGTGTCGAGATCTTCGACGTCTCGCTCTCGCGCCTGCGAGAGCTGCGGGTGATCTTCGGGGACCGCGTGGAGCTGCGGATGTCCACGCGCCTCGACTTCGGCGTCGCGGCGGAGTCGGCCGATCTCGTGATCGGCGCCGTCCTCGTCCGGGGCGCGCGCGCCCCGCGGCTCATCGAGGCCGAGACGGTCCGGCGCATGCCGGAGGGGTCCGTGCTCTGCGACGTGGCCATCGACCAGGGCGGATGCGCCGAGACGTCGCGCCCCACGACCCACGACGCGCCGACCTACGTGGTCGACGGGGTGATCCACTACTGCGTCACGAACATGCCGGGGGCCGTGCCGCGGTCGTCCACCCGCGCCCTCACCAACGCCACCTTGCCCTACGTGCGCAAGCTCGCCGGCCTCGGGCTCCGGGACGCGGTCGCGCACGACCCGGCCCTCGCGGCGGGCGTCAACGTCATCGGCGGCAGGGTGACCTGTCCGGGCGTCGCGGCCGCACACGACCTCGACCTCGCGTCGTACGACCACCTCCTCGCCGCGGCGGCCGCGTGAGCGCCGAGCAGGCCTCGTCGACGCGACGGCGCCGCGGCTCCGAGCCTCCGGTGCGCACGCGCCGCGAGGAGCTGCTCGACCAGGTCATCGACCAGCTGATGACCAGCGGCCTGAACGACCTGAGCCTCCGCCAGCTCGCCGAGGCGATCGGCACGAGCCACCGGATGCTCATCTACCACTTCGGCACCAAAGAGACCCTGGTGTCGGATGCGGTGCAGGAGGTGCGGCGCCGCGAGCGGGTCCTCTTCGCGTCGAGGGAGAGCGAGCAGGACCCCAAGGATCCGACGGGTCCGCTGCGGGCGAGCTTCGAGCACAACACCTCACCCCAGATGGCCCCCTACTTCCGGCTGCTCTACGAGGTATGGGGCATCGCGCTGGTCCACCCCGAGCGATACGGCCGCTTCCTCGACGGGATCATCACGGCCTGGGTGGACGCGTTCGCGGGAGTCCTGCGGCGCGCCGGCTTCTCCTCGCGCGACGCCCGCGTGCGAGCGACTCTCGTCCTCGGTGCGCTGAGAGGCCTGCAGCTCGACCTCTACACGACCAGGGACCGAACTCGCGTCAACGCCGCCTTCACGGCGCTGTTGTCGATGCTCGAGCGCGAGCTCCGCGATCCCGAGCGGCTCGACGAGCCCGAGACCCCCAAAAGTCGCCCGACGGCGGGGGCAGACACCCGAACGGAGGATCTCTGACGATGACCAAAGCACGGCGAACCTTTATCGGGCTTGCCTGCGGCGTCCTGGCTCTCGGGGCGTTGGCGGCAGGCTGCGGCGACGACGACAGCGGGTCGGCGGACACCGCCGGAACGGCGGCATCGACGGAGCCGATCGTGATCGGCCTCGCCAATGCGCAGACCGGCTTCTTCGGCTACTTCGACGTTACGGTGTCCAACGCCGTGAAGCTGGCCGCGGAGCAGATCAACGCGGCGGGCGGCGTCGACGGGCGTCGGATCACGACGGTCGAGTCCGACGCCAAGTCCGACCCCAACCAGTCGGCCGCGGCCGCGATCGACGTGATCGACCAGGGCGCGGACGTCGTGGTCACGATGTGCGACTACGACCTCGGCGCGCCGGCTGCTCGAGAGGCCGTCAAGCGGGACAAGCTGGCCCTCGCGTGTGCGGGCAGCCCGCTGTTCGGCTCGAAGGGGATCGGCCCGCTCGCCTTCAGCGTCAACGAGGGCACCCCGACCCAGGGCACCGTCGGCGGCGAGTTCGCGGTCGGGCAGGGCTACAAGACCGCGTACCTGCTGAAGGACACGTCCAACGAGTACACGCAGACCTGGTGCGACGCCTTCGAGGCGGCCTTCACGACGGCGAACGGCGACGGCGCCATCGTTGGCGAGGACACCTTCGTGACCGGGGACACCACGGTTGCGTCGCAGGTCTCGCGCCTCCGGTCGTCCGGGACGAGGCCGGACGTGATCGCGCTCTGCGGGTACCCGCCCACCGGGACCACCGCGATCAAGCAGATCCGTGACGCCGGCATCGACACCCCGATCGTCAGCACGGCTGGCTTCGACGGCCCGGGCTGGCTCGACGCGGTCCCGAAGGCGAGCGAGGTCTACGCCGTCGTGTCCGGCTCGATCTACGGGGACGACCCCTCCGAGGCCATCAACCAGTTCGTGGCCGACTACACCGCCAAGTACGGGGCGCCCTCGAGTGCCTACCTGCTGTACGGCCAGGCGATGGCCGAGTCCGTCCAGCTGGCTGCCCAGGACGCGGGCAGTAGCGACGGCCCGGCCCTGGCGACGGCGATGGAGGGCTTCACGGACGCGCCGCTCACGATCGGCCCGACGACGTTTACCCCGGACTGCCACATCGCGCTCGGACGCCCGATGCAGATCGTCCAGTACCAGAACGGCAAAGGCTCCTGGAAGGAGACCGTCACGCCGGCGGACGTCCCCGTCCCGGCGGAGTGCGCCCCGTAGGACCCTGCGGGACGCTCGGCACGGACCGGGGTCACGCCCCTTGACCCCGGTCCGGTACGTCACTCGCACGAAACGAGACGGCATGGAACTGCAGAGATTCACGCTCGAAGGGCCGGCCGGCCGGCTCGTGGGCTGGTCCACCGGGCCGATCGAGACGGACCGGCCCGCCGTGCTCTTCGTCCACCCCATCAACATGCGCGGCCTCATCTGGGCCGACGTGGTGGAACGCATGGCCACTCGGCGGACCTGCGTGCTGCCCGACATGCGGGCGCACGGCGAGTCCGACGCGACCGGGGAGTTCGGCCTCGACGAGTGGCTCTCCGACCTCCAGGCCGTGGTCGCCGACCAGCGCCTGAGCTCGTACCACGTCGTCGGTGCCTCGCTGGGAGGCCCCCTCGCATGCTGCGTCGCCGCGGCCGAGCCCGAGCGCGTCGTGTCGGTCATCACCATCGGCAGCTCGCTGCGCATCGACGGCGTCGACGTGGAGTCGGTGCTCCAGACCTTCGACGAGCTCGGCGTCGCCGGGACGTTCGGCAAGGTCTTCCCGGAGATCACGTTCGGCCCGGGCTGCCCCGACGAGGTGATCGAGCGGGGCCTCGAGCTCGCCAACCCCAACGACACCGCCACGGTGAAGCGTGTGTGGCTGGCCGCCATCAGTTCCGACGTAAGCGAGCAGGCGGCGGCGGTGCGCTGCCCCGCGATGATCATCACCGGGGAGTTCGACGCCACCTGCACCCCGCCCGCGGGCCTCGAGCTCGCGCGGGCGCTCGGCGCCGAGCAGACCCTGATCCCCGACATCGGCCACATGCCGATGCTCGAGTGCCCCGACCGCATCGCCGCCCTCATCGAGGGCCACATGGAGCGCGCGGAGCGGCTGACCCTCGAGTCGTCGCCGGCCTCACCACCCGCAGGAGGGCTCACATGACAGGCAGCACCTCTCCGGTCGGACTCCTCATCGGGAGCCACATCCCCCCGGCCGACATCCCCCGGCTCGCGCGCGTCGCCGAGGACGGCCGCTTCGGGGAGCTCTGGATCACGGAGGACCTCTGGTATACGAGCGGGATCGTCGGCGCGGGCGCCGCGCTCGCGGCGACCGAGCGCATTCCGGTCGGCATGGGGATCATCTCGGCCGTCACCCGCCACGTGTCTATCCAGGCGCTGGACTTCGCCACGCTCTGCCACATCTACCCCGGCCGCTTCTGGCCGGGCATCGGCCTCGGCCTGCCGGCCTGGCTCGATCAGATGAACCTCCGGCCGCGCTCGCTCCTGCGGGGCGTCGGCGACACGGTCGCAACGGTGCGCGACCTCCTCGGCGGCACGACCGTCAGCCGCTCCGACACCCACCACCTCGACGGCATCACGCTCGCGTATCCGCTCGACCCGGTCCCGCCGATCTACATCGGCGCGGTCCAGGAGAAGGCCGTCCGCCAGGCGGGCCGCCTCGCCGAGGGGCTCGTGGTCTCCGCGCTCTCGAGCCCCGCGTACGTGCGCTGGGCGCGGGAACTCGTCGACGAGGGCGCTCGGGAGGCCGGGGCTACCGAGCGGCGCCGGATCGTGACCTTCGCGGTCTTCTGCGGCGACGAGGACCCGGCCGCCGCGGCGAACGCGGTCCGCTCGACGCTGGCCTTCTACCTGTCGGTGATCGGCGACACCGCGCTCGTGAGCGTCTACGGGATCACCGACGAGCTGGCGGAGCTGGCCACGGGAGGCGTCGAGCGGATCGCCGCCGAGATGCCCGACCAGTGGGTCCAGGACTTCGCGGTGACCGGCGACGCCGAGGGGTGCGCGGCGAAGATCCAGTCGCTCCTCGACGCCGGCTCCGACTCGGTGATCCTCTTCCCGGCGCCGTTCGAGCGGGGCGAGGAGCTGGTCAACTTCGCGGCCGCAGAGGTGCTGCCACGCCTCGGGGTACCCGCGTGACCGCAACCCCGGGAACGGCTCCGGCGGGCGTGTCGGCCGACGCGGCCGCGCCCCTGGTCGCCGCCCGGGACGTGGCCGTCCACTTCGACGGCGTCCGGGCCCTCGACGGAGTCTCGCTGTCGGTCGTCGAGGGCGAGGTGCTCGGGCTGATCGGCCCGAACGGCGCCGGCAAGACGACGCTGATGAACGTGCTGAGCGGGTTTCAGCGCCCGAGCCAGGGCTCGGTCGAGCTCATGGGCCGCGACGCCACCCGGTGGGGCCCCGAGCGGACCGCCCGCGTCGGGATCAGCCGGACCTTCCAGGCGGTGCGCCCGTTCCCCGCGCTGACCGTCCGCGAGAACATCGAGGTCGGCGCCCTCGGCGTCGGCACGCCGCGGGCCGAGGCCCGGCGGCGGACCGCGCGCATCATCGAGGCGCTCGGGCTCAGAGACCGCGCCGGCGACCCGGCCCAGGGCCTCCCGCACGGGGACGAGCGCCGCCTCGGCATCGCACGTGCCCTGGCGAGCGCCCCGCGGGTGATGCTCCTGGACGAGCCCGCGGCCGGCACCAACGAGGCCGAGAGCGACCACCTCGTGCAGACGCTCCTGCGGGTGCGCAGCGACTTCGAGTGCACGCTCGTGATCATCGAGCACGACATGCGGCTGATCATGAGCATCTGCGACCGCATCCAGGTGCTCGACCACGGCAAGACGATCGCCGACGGCACCCCCGCCAAGGTGCGCAGCGACCCGGCGGTGCTGCAGGCCTACCTCGGGCACGGGATCACGGAGCAGCGCGATGCTGGTCGTTGAGGACCTGGTCGTCCGCTACGGCCGCGTCGCGGCGCTCCAGGGCGTCTCGTTCTCGGTCGACGAGGGCTCCGCGGTCGCGGTGGTCGGCCCCAACGGCGCCGGCAAGTCCAGCATGCTCAGCGCCGTGGTCGGGCTCGTCCCGGCGGCCTCGGGCTCGATCCGGTTCGACGGCGAGCAGACCAACGGGGTCGCCTCGGAGCGGCTCGTACGCCGCGGCATGTCGCTGGTGCCGGAGGGGCGCCACATCTTCGCCACGCTCAGCGTGATGGACAACCTGCGCCTGGGCGCCACGGTGCGGTCGGACCAGCGCGCGGCGCACGCCCAGATCGCGGAGCTCCTCGAGCGCTTCCCGGCCCTCGGCCAGCTGAGGAAGCAGTCGGCGGGCAAGCTGTCCGGCGGCGAGCAGCAGCAGCTGGCGATCGCCCGCGCGCTCCTGTCGCGGCCGCGGCTGCTGATGCTCGACGAGCCCTCGCTCGGCCTCGCCCCGCTCATCATCGACCAAGTCTTCGATCTGCTGGAGGCCCTGCGCAAGGACGGGGTCACAATCCTCCTGGTCGAGCAGAACGCGGCTCGGGCCGTCCTCTTCGCCGACCACTCCTACGTGCTGCGCACGGGCCGGGTCGTGCTCGAGGGCAGCACCCAGGAGCTCCTCGGCGAGCACGACTTCGTCGCCACCTACCTGGGCGTCGAGGCGAGCGTCGCCGAGACCCTCACGTCACAGGGGGAGGGAACGTGAACGGGACCCTCGCCGCCCAGAGCGTCGTCGATGCGATCGCGCTGGGCAGCCTCTACGCGCTGGTCGCCCTGGGCGTGGCGCTCATCTTCGGGATCCTCGGCCTCATCAACTTCGCCCATTCCGAGCTGATCATGGTCGGCGCCTTCGCGCTCCTCCTGCTGGGCGACGTGCCGATCTATCTGCGCCTGCTGATGATGGCGGTGCTCGTGGTGGTGGTGGCGCTGGCGATGGAGCGCGTCGCCTTCCGGCCGGTGCGCGGCGCGAGCCCGGCGACGCTCCTGATCACGTCGTTCGCCCTCAGCTACCTCCTGCAGAACCTGGCCATCCTGATCCTCGGACCCGAGACGCGCTCGGGGGTCGTCTCGCCGTTCTTCGGCGAGTCGTTCGACCTCGGCAACGTCGTGATCCTCAACCTCGACCTGATCACGGTCATCGTCACGGTGGCGCTGCTCGCCGCGTTGGGAGTCTTCCTCACCCGCACCCGGATGGGCATCCAGATGCGCGCCGCCGCCGAGGACTTCCGTACCGCGCGGCTGCTCGGCGTGCGCGCCGACCGGGTCATCGCCACCGCCTTCGCAATCAGCGGGCTGCTCGCCGCGGTGGCCGCCCTGGTCGTGACCTCGCAGGCGGGCGTCGTGCAGGCGAACATCGGCGTCAACATCGTGCTCCTGGCCTTCGTCGCCACGATCCTCGGCGGCATGGGCAGCCTGGGCGGGGCGGTCCTCGGCGGCTTCCTGCTCGGCGCCGTCACGGTCGCCCTGCAGGCATACCTGCCCGTCGAGCTGCGCCCGTACCGCGACGCGTTCGTCTACGGCGCGGTGTTCCTGACCCTCACGTTCCGGCCCCAGGGACTCATCGTGACCCGGGCTGCGAAGGGCCGCGTGTGACCGCCCTCCGGCCGATGGTGCTGCGCACCACCCCGCTGCTGCTGCTGCTGGCGCTCGTCACGCTGTCGACCGTGCTCGGGTCGCTCGGCGGCGAGTCGATCGACCGCGTGGTGGTGGGCGCGCTCATCAACCTCGTGATCGTCGTCGGGCTCTACTCCTTCACCGGCCTGACGGGCGTCTTCTCGTTCGGCCACCTGGGCTTCGTGGCCATTGGCGCCTACGTCGTGGCCGTGCTCACGGTGCCGGCGGATCTGAAGGAGGTGCTGTTCCGCGACATGGCGAGCAGCGTCCAGGGCGCGGAGACCTCCTTCGCGCTGGCCGTCGTCCTGGGCGGGCTCGTCGCGGCGGCGGTCGCGGCGGTGCTCGCCCTGCCCCTGTCGCGGATGGCCGGCCTCACGGCCGGGCTTGCGACCATCGCCATCCTCGTGACCGCCGTCGCCCTCGCCTCGAACTGGAAGAGCGTCACCAACGGGGTACAGGGCATCTCGGCCATCCCGACGAACACGACCACGGTCGTCGCCCTGGTCACCGCGCTGCTCGTGATCGTCCTGGTGTGGGTGTTCCAGGAGTCGAGCATGGGCCTCAAGATCAAAGCGACCCGTGAGGATCCGATCGCCGCCCGGGCGATGGGCATCCGCGTCGGCTGGGTCCGCGGCGTCGCCCTCGTCTTCAGCGCCTTCATCGTCGGCATCGGGGGCGGGCTCTACGCCCAGCTGCAGGGCAATGTGGCGCCGTCGGCGTTCTACCTCGCCCCGACCTTCCTGATCCTGGCGATGCTCCTGATCGGCGGGGTCGGAAGCCTGGCCGGCGCGGTCGTGGGGGCGATCCTGATCTCCGCGCTGCGCGAGTTCCTGCGCCGGATCGAGGCGGGTATCGACGTGGGCCCGGTGTCGTTCCCGGGGCGGCCGGGGCTGATGGAGGTGGGCCTCGCCCTCTCGATGCTCCTGATCATGATCCTGCGCCCGAGCGGCCTGATGGGAGGGCGGGAGCTGTCGATCGACGCCCTCGCGCATGCCGGCAGGTGGATCCGCCATCCGTTCGGCAACCGCGCTCCGGGGCCGAACCACCCCGCTTCCGACGAGCAGGGCGGCCCCGCATGACCTACTCGCTGCTCGCGCGCGACCCCGGGACCGGCGAGATCGGAGTGGCGGTCCAGTCGCACTTCTTCGGGGTGGGCCGTCTCATCCCCTGGGGCCGGGCCGGCGTCGGGGTCGTGGCGACCCAGTCTTTCGTCGAGGCCTCGTACGGGCCCACCGGCCTGTCGCTGATGGCCGAGGGCGTCAGCCCCCGCGAGGCCCTCGACCGGATGGTCTCCGTCGACCCGGACGCGGCGGTGCGCCAGGTGGCGCTCATGGACATCACCGGGATCGCCGCCGTGCACACCGGCGCCGACTGCATCGGCGACGCCGCCGACGCGGCCGCTCCGGACGTCTGCGCCCAGTCCAACCTCTGTGCCTCGCCCGCGATCCCGGGCGCGATGGTGGAGGCCTTCCACGAGGCCCGCGGAAGCCTGGCGCCGCGCATGCTGGCGGCGCTCCGAGCGGCCGAGTCGCTGGGAGGTGACATCCGGGGCCGCCAGTCGGTCGCCATGCTCGTGGTACGGATCGTCCCGACGGGGAGCTACGGCGACGACCGCCCGGTCGACCTCCGGGTCGATGACGCACCCGCCCCCCTCGACGAGCTCGAGCGCCTGCTCCGGGTCGGCGGCGCCTTCGCGGGCCTCCTCCGCATGCTCGCCACCGAAGGCCTCTTCAGCGGAGACCCGGCCGCGGCGCCGGCGGGCGCGGTCGAGGATGCCGTCGCCGAGCTCGAGGAGGCGCAACGCGCCATCGGCACGGGGAACCTCGAGCCGACGGTCTGGAGGGGCCTGCTGCTCGCCCGCGCCGGCCACGGAGACGAGGCCCGCGACGCCTTCGCCCGGGCGGCCACCGGCGATCCCCGCGTCGCCGGCTTCGTGCGGCGGCTCGCCGCGGCCGGGATGTGGCCGGGCGACCCGGCCACCCTCGAGCGGCTTCTCCCCCCCGACCCGGAGGCGACATGAGACGCGCCCCGCGCCCGCCCGTCCCGACCACCTCGCCCGCATCGGGCGCCCATAGAAAGGAGCTCCACCGTGCCCACGCTCGATGAGGACCGCGAGGCCATCCTCGAGGTGCACAAGAACTGGTGGGAGGCCAACCACGGGCTCGACATCCCGCTGATGGAGTCGTGCTACCCGCGCGGCATGGCCTACCTGATGTTCAACCTCAACGGCCACCCGTACTTCGGCATCGAGGAGAAGGTCGCGCTCTGGGAGCACTACCGCAAGGAGCTCGACATCGTCGAGTTCCCCGACATCGAGATCATGCGCATCGAGATCTCGGGCGACATGGCGTGGGTCGGCTCGGAGGGGATCTTCCCGATCGCCGTGATCGGCGACCAAGGGACCGGCGCGAGCGCCATCCCGGTCGGCTCGGAGCCGAACTACTTCCCAGGGCGGGCGACCGAGGTCTACCAGCGCGACGACGGCGAGGGGAACCCCGTCTGGAAGATGTGGCACTTCCACTTCTCGGTGCTCCCCCCGGCCGACGAGGAGCGCCCTGGGCTCGGAGGCACGCGCGAGGGGCGGGGGCTGGGGGGCGGCCCCGGGATCACGCCGCTCAGGGTCACCCGCGTGGGGACACGCGACTGAGCCGGCGCGGCGCTCCATCCCCGCCGCGACGGCTCGCTCCGCAATGCGCTCGTCACCGGGCGCCGACGAAAGGACGGCTCAATGCCGACGATCGATGAGGACCGCGAGGCAATCCTCGAAGTGCACAAGAAGTGGTGGGAGGCCAACCACCAGCTGAGCATCCCGCTGATGGAGTCCTGCTACCCGAGCGGGATGGCCTACCTGATGTTCAACCTCAACGGCCACCCGTACTTCGGCATCGAGGAGAAGGTCAAGCTCTGGGAGCACTACCAGAAAGAGCTCGACATCGTGAAGTACCCCGACGTCAAGATCATGCGCCTCGAGATCTCCGGCGACATGGCATGGATCGCGGCCGAGGGCGTCTTCCCGATCCGGGCGATTGGCGCCGCGGGGACCGGCTCGGAGACCTGGGAGCTGGAGCACGGCGCCGACTACGACGACTTCCTCCTGCGCGCGACCGAGGTCTACCAGCGCGACGACGGCGAGGGGAGCCCCGTCTGGAAGATGTGGCACTTCCATTGCTCCCCGTTGCCGCCCGCGGACGAGGTGCGCCCCGGGCTCGGCGGCACCCTCAACGAGCGCGGCCTCGGTGGCGGCCCCGGCATCACGCCGTTGCGCGTGACCAGCGAGGGCGTCCGGGCCTGAGAGAGCACCGCCTCCGGTGAGGGTGGCCGCGTGGCCGCCCTCACCGAGTGGTCGACAGACGAAAGGGCGGGCATGCAGAGCCTGGAGAAGGAGGTGCTGCGGCACCTCGTTGCGCTGCTGAAGATCGACACGAGCAACCCGGGGCCGCAGGAGGCCGCCGCCGCCGCGTACGTCAGCGAGATCCTGGAGGGGCTCGGAGCGGTTCCGGAGATGCTCGAGCCGGAGCCGGGCCGCTGCTCGGTCGTCGCCCGCTGGCCGGGGCGGGACCCGTCCCTGCCGGCCCTCGTCGTCCACGGGCATCTCGATGTCGTGCCGGCCGATCCGGCGGGCTGGACCCGGGATCCGTTCGGCGGTGAGATCGCCGACGGCCTCGTCTGGGGCCGTGGCGCCGTCGACATGAAGGCCACTGTGGCCATGGTGCTGGCGGTGCTCGGTGCGTTCGCGCGCGGCTCCCACGCCCCGCGGCGCGAACTCGTGCTCGCCTTCTTCGCCGACGAGGAGATGGGCAGCCGTCTCGGCTCCGGCTGGGCCGTGGAGAACCGGCCCGAGCTCTTCGCCGGCGCTACCGAGGCGATCGGCGAGATCGGCGGCTTCACGATGACCCTTCCGGGCGGCCGGCGCGTGTACCCCCTGCAGATCGCCGAGCGGGGGATGCTGTGGGGCCGGATCACGGTCGAGGGACCCGGCGGTCACGCGGCCTTCTCCTCGGTGTCGAACCCGGTGGAGAGGATCGCGAAGCTCGTCGAGCGGGTCCAGAACCTCGGCGTGCCGACCCCGGTCGAGGATCTGCAGGCCATGGCCCAGCGACTCGGCGTCACGAACGGGAACGGCGCGAAGGACCGCGAGGAGGCGCTGGCCGCGCTGGGGCCGC
Source organism: Thermoleophilia bacterium (assembly GCA_050249835.1). Taxonomy (GTDB): domain Bacteria; phylum Actinomycetota; class Thermoleophilia; order Miltoncostaeales; family Miltoncostaeaceae; genus Miltoncostaea. Next base: position 221,805 of record JBFWPT010000001.1, on the reverse strand, counting down.
TGGGGACGCTGGTGGCGAAGGCGGGAGCGACGACGTTCGTCCCCACGGTCCTCGAGGCGGGCTCGAAGCTCAACGTCATCCCCGACTCGGCGAGCCTCGGCGTGGACTGCCGCTTCCTCCCCGGCGACGACGAGAAGACGCTCACCGCACTCAGGTCCGCGATGGACCCCGACATGTCGCTAGAGATCCTGAGCCGCACCCCCGGCGCCTGCGCTCCCGGGACGGGGCCGATCGTCGACGCCTGCTCAGCCGCGATCCACGCCGCCGATCCGACGGGGACGATCGTCCCGTACACGCTCCCGGCGTCGACAGACGGCCAGCACCTGGCCCGCCTGGGGATCGCGCCCTACGGGTTCGCACCACTCATCCTCAGCTCCGACCTCGACCTGCTGAGCCTGTTCCACGCGCGCGACGAGCGTGTGCCGGTCTCGGCGGTGGAGGAGGGGTGCCGGGTGCTGCTCGACTTCCTGACGTCGTACTGAGGAGGAGGCACGATGGCTCGCTGGCAGTGGGATCTCGCGGCCGCCGCCGAGATCAGGGACCGGTTCCGCGGCTGGACGGACTGCAACACCCGGGGAGCGATGGATGAGCTCGCCGGGTTCCTGCACCCGGACTTCGTCTACGTCAGCATCTTCGGCCGCCGGTACGACAGGGCCGGCTACATCGACCTGGCGTCGCAGGTGACCGCGGACACGCGGTACGAGATCCTCGACGTCCGGGCCCGGGTTTGCGCAGATGTCGCGGAGGTGGACGGCGACTACCACGTCGTGGCCTTCCTCGAGAGCGGGGAGGATCTAAGCGCCTACACCCGCTTCACTGCGAGCTGGGTGCGTGAGGGCGACGAGTGGCTCGCCCTCACGCACCACGGGACGCGGTACGAGCCGGCCGGGCAGTGAGCTTGCACTCTCCGCCCCGCACTGGGGCCGCGTGAAGGTCCTCTACACGGCGCGCGTCACCGTAACCGGAGGACGCAACGGTCGTGGGCGCAGCGACGACGGGAAAATCGATCTCACACTGACGCCGCCGCCGAGTCTGGGCGGCCCGTCCGAGCGCGGCGAGGGTACCAACCCCGAGGAGCTGTTCGCGCTTGGCTACGCGGCGTGCTTCCTGAGCGCCGTGGAGGCACTGGCGCGTCGTCGCAGGATCCCGGTCACGACGTTCTCGGTCTCCTCGGCGGTGTCGATCGGCCGGGAGGACGACCGCGGATACGCGCTCGCGGTGGACCTCCATGCGAACCTGCCCGGGGTGGAGGACGAGATCGCCCGCGAGCTGCTGCGGGGGGCGCACGAGACTTGCCCGTACTCCAAGGCAACACGGGGCAACGTGGAGGTCGCGCTCTTCCTCGGAGACGCCGCCGTGTGATCCCAACGACGTTGCCGTCGGCACCGCCTTCCCCGGTAGGGCGGGACCAGCCCGCCACCGTCCCAAACCCCGCAACGGCGGTCGGTCGTCGACGCAGCCGAAGCGATCGAGGATCTCGGCGACCCCGATCGGGTGGGCGACAGCGACATACGGGAAGCCGTCCCCTTGCGCGCCTGCCGCACGGCGGCGTGCGCTGGGTCCACCGCACGAATGGCCGACCATGGCTACGGGCATCGCGAGTACTCCAGGTCAGATTGCCAAGGGGCAACCGGACTCAGCAGAAGACGATTCGAGACGTGCACCGCCGCCGTGGGTTGGCTGGCGGGGCGAGGACTGTGGCCAGGGGGTGCCCCGGCGCGCTCATACGCCGGCTCCCCAGAACGACGTGGAACAGCCCGTACAGATAGGCACCTGCAGCGGCCAGCAAATGGCGCGTGGCTGCTGGGGCAGGTCGTGGCCGTACCCGTACCGGTTGCGCCGCTGACACCGATAGATTAGTTTGCTCTAAATAGTCAACCGACTCTAGGAGCAGCCTGCGCGGTGCATGGAACCAATTTTCAGCTCGTCCTTCAGGTCTCGGCGAGGCCTGATCCGACGGGCCTGCCCGGGCAGGACAAGCTCCAGAGGCTGGTCGACGGCCTGTACTCCTGGTCGCTCATCCTGATCCTGGCGGCCCTTATCGTCGCGGCCATCGCGTGGGCCTGGGGGGCGCAGTCGAACCACCACGGGGCCACTTCGAGCGGGCGGCGGGGAGTGCTGATCGCCGCTGGCGCGGGTCTCCTGGTGGGCATGGCGCCCCAGGTCGTCAACTTCTTCTACGGCGTCGGCCGGCAGTAGCCGTGGCAACCGGAACCAGCCGCGGGCCTCGACTCCTCGGCCCTGCGGCCGAGCGTCGTCCTCCCCGCCTACGTCTCCCCCTGATCGGAGCGGCGCTGCTGCTGCTCGCGGTCGGCCTCGCACTCGGGCGCATCAGCGCGCCGGGCGGGGACGGCCCGGAGGTCGCGCCGGTCTCCGAGGTGGATCCGCCTGTTCTTCGCGCCCCGTTGAGGCCGGCCGGGCCCACGATCGCATCCGGCGCACCCACGCGTGAGGGCGCCGCCCGCGCCGCCGCGCGGGCGCTGTCGTCGCTCGCCGACGCTCGCCTGCTCGAAAGCAGATCCGCTCGTCGCGCCGTGGTCGCCCAGATCGCGCCGTCGGGCTACCGCTCCGAGCTGAACCCGGTCTTCGATCGGACCTACGACTATCTGGCCGGCATCCTTGGAGCACCCGCGAGGCGCGGCGAGGCCGTCCTGCAGATGACGCCCGTCGGCTACCGCGTCGAGGCCTTCTCTCGCCGACGCGCCACGGTGGCGGTCTGGCAGGTGACGCTCCTCGCGACGCCTGAGCGCGCGCCGATCGCCGCCTGGTCGACCAGCCGCGCCGAGCTCGCCTGGTCGGGCGGGCGCTGGAGGGTCGACCGCTTCGGCGTCGACACCCCCGGGCCCGTGCCGAGCGTGACGGCTCCGGCCGCGCCGTCGGGGCCGGCCGAGTTCGTCGCCGTCGCGCGGGGCTTCTCCCCCTTCTATCGATGACTGCTCCCCGCCCCCTCCGGGCGACTGCCTGCTTGCTCGCCCTCGTCCTGGCCGCAGCGCTCGCGCTCCTTCCCCAACCCGAGCGTGCCGAGGCGATCGATGTCCCCGGGCCCTGTGACGTGCCGGGCGTGAGCGTCGTCTGCGATGCCGCCGACGGCGCGGCGAGCGCGGCGGCCGGAGCGGCCGGGGACGCGATCCTCGGCCAGCTGACCGGCTGGGTCGGCGACGGCGCCGCGTGGCTGCTGCGCCAGGTGGCCGACGCGATCGACTCGACCACGGCCGTGGACCTCTCGGCCCCCTGGTTCCAGAGCCACTACGCCTTCATGTTCCAGGTCGGGGCGATCCTGCTCCTGCCGCTGGTCCTCCTGACCGTCCTCCAGGCGTTGCTGCGACAAGACGCGATGCTGCTCGTCCGCCTCGCCCTGCTCTACCTGCCCGCGGCGATGCTCTTCACCGGCCTCGCCGTGGCCGTCTCTCAGACGGCGATCGGGGTGGTCGACGCCCTGTCGGCCGAGCTCACCGTCGAGGTCGCGAAGGACACCGACCGCCTTGCGACCTCTCTCACCCAAGTAAGCGCCCTCGGCGGACCCGTCCCCCTCTTCGCATCCTTCCTCATGGCGCTCGTGATGGCGCTGGCGGCGCTCTTCGTCTGGTTCGAGCTGATCCTGCGGGCGGGGGTCGTCTACGTGGCGATGATGTTCCTGCCCCTCTTCCTCGCGACCATGATCTGGCCCGCCACCTCGGGCTGGGTGCGCCGACTGGTCCAGCTGATCGTCGCCGCGATCCTCTCGAAGCTCGTGATCGTGGCGACGCTCTCGCTCGGCCTCTCGGCGCTCTCATCCGGCGACGGCGTCTCGTCGGTACTCGCGGGGGCGGGCATGTTCATGATCGCGGCCTTCTCGCCCTTTGTCCTGTTCTCCCTCATCCCGCTCGCCGCCGAGGTCGCCCAGCCCCAGCGTGAGGGCCGCCACGCCCTCGCCGCGGCCACCGGCACCTCGCTCGCCTGGAACGTCGCACGCACGCGGATGGCCTTCGGCACCGTGGGAGCGGGCGCCGCGCCGATGGCGCTCGGTTCCGGGGCGATGGGCATGGCGGGCCCGCGCGGAGGGGGCGGCCCGATCGGACCTGCGGGCGGCCCTCCGAGCCCCGCCGGCCCCGGCTCGCCGGGCGGGCCGGCCGGCGGCGGCTCCGGCGCCGCTGCGGCAGCCTCGCCGGTCGTGCGATCGGCCGCCCCGGCCCCTGCGCCCTCGACCCCGCCCGCCGCTCCCGCCGCTTCGCAGGAGCGTCCTCCGACAGCCGCGCCGCGGCCGATCCCGACCCGCTCCCAGCCCCCGGCCCGGCCCTACCTCGGCGGCGGCGATGGCATCTGACCCCGCGCGCTACCGCTTCGGGCCGATCGAGCCGGCGGGCGCGATCGGCGGCCTCGGCTGGAACCAGCTCGCCTGCGTGGCGATCGGGCTCGTCGGCCTCGTGGTGAGCCTGAACGTCGCCCCCGGGACCGGCGGCGCCCTGATCGGGCTCGCCATCGCCGGGTCCGGCCTCGCCGCCGCCTTCCTCCGCCTCGCCGGCCGCCCGCCGATTGCCTGGGCGGCGATCGCCGGCGGCTACGCCGCGCGCCGGGCGAGAGGGCGCCACCGCTACGCGTCCAGAACCCCCCTTCGCGGGCGCGGCCTCGCCTGCGACGAGGACCTGGTGAATCTGCCGGAGAGCCTCGCCGGCCTTCAGATCCTCGCGGCCCGGGGCTCGCGCGGTGAGATCGGCATCGCCCGCGACGGCTCCACCTGGACGGCGGTGCTCGCCGTCGAGGGGGGCGCCTTCGCCCTCCTCGAGCTGGATGACAAGGAGCGCCGGCTCGCGCGCTGGGGCGGGGTGCTCGCCGGCCTTGCCCGGTCCGGCAGCCCGGTCAGCCGGATCGCCTGGATCGACCGCACCGTCACCCAGCCGGTCGACGAGCTCGGCCGCTACCTGCGCGACGGCCTCGCCCTGCCCTCCTCCCACCCCGGGGTGCGCTCGTACCTCGAGCTGCTCGACGAGGCGGGGCCGGCCGCACGCCAGCACGAGACCTTCGTCGCCCTCCAGATCGACGCCCGACGCGCATCGGGCGCCATCCGCCGCGCGGGAGGGCGCGAGGAGGGCGCGGTGGCGGTCCTGGCGCGCGAGCTGTCCGCGCTCGCCGCGCATCTCCAGCGCGCCGAGGTCGTCGTGCGCGGCGCCCTCAGCCCGCGCCTTCTCGCCCGGGCGATCCGTCTCGGCTTCTGCCCCGACGACCGCCCCGGGCTCGACCGCCTCGGCGCGGGTGATCCCGAGCGGTCCGGGACGGCCCCGGCGAACGCCGGGCCGATGGCCGCAGAGGAGGGCTGGCGCGCCTACCGCAGCGACGGCGCCCTCCACTGCACCTACTGGATCGCCGAGTGGCCCCGCATCGAGGTCGGCGCCGACTTCCTCCTGCCATTCGTCCTGGTGGGCACGACCCGGCGCACGATCGCGGTGGTGATGGAGCCGCTCGACCCCCGGCGGGCGCTGCGCTCGGCCGAGAACGCGCGTACCAACGAGATCTCCGACGACGATCTGCGCGCACGGATGGGGTTCCTCGCCACCGCTCGTCGGCGTCGCCAGCAGCAGGCGCTCGTGGAGCGCGAGCAGGAGCTGGCGGAGGGCCACTCGGGCGTGCGCTTCTCGGGCTACGTGACCGTCTCGACCGGCTCGGAGGACGAGCTCGAGGACGCCACGGCCAGCATCGAGCAGTCGGCCCAGACGGTCGGCCTCGAGCTGCGCCCGCTCCTTGGCGAGCAGGCGATGGGCTTCACCTACACGCTGCCCCTGTGTCGGGGGCTGCGATGAGGGTCCGGCCGCGCCATCCGGCCCACCAGTTGACGAGCGCCCACCTGCAGGCGGCCTACCCCTTCATGGGCGAGGGCGGCCTCGGTGGTCGCGGGGTCTACATCGGCCAGGAGGCCTACACCCACGCGAGCTTCTGCTTCGACCCATGGGTGCTCTACGAGCAGGGCACCATCACCGGCCCCTCGGCCCTGGTCGTCGGCCAGGTCGGACGGGGCAAGTCGGCCCTCGTCAAGACCTACCTCGCCCGCCAGGCCGTCTTCGGCCGGCGCGCCGTCGTGATCGACCCGAAGGGCGAGTACGGCCCGCTCGCCGAGTGGTTCGGCAGCCGGCCGATCCGCCTGGCCCCGGGTGGCGAGGTGCGCCTCAACCCGCTCGACGCCGCCGGCGGGCGCGAGGAGCGGGTCGCGCTCCTGGGGGCGCTGGTCGCCGGATCGCTGCGCCGGGACCTCGTACCGGAGGAGCACACCGCCCTCGACCTCGCATACCGCGCCGCGGCCCTGGGGGGCACCCCAACCCTGCCGGCGGTCCAGCACCACCTCCTGCATCCGGCGATCGAGGCTGCGACCACCATCGCCGCGAGCGCCGAGATGCTCGCCGACTACGGGCGCGGCTGCGCCCTGGAGCTGCGGCGTCTCTGCGAGGGCGACCTGCACGGGATGTTCGACGGGCCGACCACGGACGGCGTCGAGCTCGACGCGCCGATCGTGGTGCTCGATCTGTCGGCCCTCCACGGATCGCCGGCGATGGCGGTGCTGATGGTCTGCGTGAGCGCCTGGCTCTCCAGCCGCCTGGCCCGTGACGATGGCGTCAAGCGCCTGGTCGTGCTCGACGAGGGCTGGGCGGTGCTGGCCGATCCGGCCGCGGCCACCTTCATGCAGCGCTCCTGGAAGCTCGCGCGCTCCTACGGCGTGGCCAACATGCTGGTCGTCCACCGCCTCTCGGATCTGGCGGCCGCCGGGGATGCGGGATCGCGCGAGGCGAAGATCGCCCAGGGCCTGCTCTCGGATTCCGAGACCCGGATCATCCTGTACCAGAGCCCGGCCGACCTGGAGGCGACCCGCGACCTGGTCGGCCTCACCGGGACCGAGATCGACCACATCGCCACGATGCCGCGCGGGGCGGCCCTCTGGAAGGTCGGCCAGCGCTCGTTCGTCGTCGAGCACAGGCTCTCGCGGGCCGAGTACGCCCTGATCGACACCGACGGCCGGATGCGCACGAACCCCAACGGGTTCGCGCACAACTGATGAAGACGAAAAGGAGGCTGACGTGAACGACGCCGAGATACCTGCCGCGGCCGTAAGCAGCGCGGCGCTCGACATCCCCCAAGCCTTGCTGCCGCGGGCCGCCGAGTCCGATCTGGCCCGGCGGGCGAGCGCGCTGGCGGACGTCGTCGGCGGTTACGGGGCCTCGGCGCGCCTGGACGGGCGCTTTCGCCTGGCGGTCGCCGACCTCGCCAACGCCGTCGTCGGCTTGGAGGGCATGCGCGCCTGCGGCCTCGCGCCCGCCGTCGCCGAGGAGGCGCTGCCGCAGCTGGCGAAGGTCGTCGGGGCGGTCGAGCGAGAGCTCGAGCGGGCGATCCCCGAGCTCCAGGCCGAGCAGCGCGAGGCCGTGGCGGCCCGCGAGCCACTTCCTCGTCCGCGAAAGGTGCGCCCGACCGCCCCCAAGTAGGGCGGCGCCGTGTCGTCGCACGCTCGTCCGCCGAGCGCGCCCGAGGACCCCTGGGTCGGCCTCGGGCTCGTCCTTCTCGTGGGCGCCTTCGGCGTCGGGGTGGCCGTCTGGGTCGTCGGCCAGGTGGCCGCGGTGGTGCTCGGCGCCGGGACCTTGTCGATCAGCCTCGGCGAGATGCCCGGCGTCCTTGCGCGGCTGCCCTCGACGCTGTCGGACCCGGCCGCCGCCTGGCCCGTCTCCGACCGCGGCCGCCTGCCCGGCCCGGTCGGTTTCTATGCCGTCACCGCCGTCGCCCTGGCGCTGCTCGGGGGAGCCGGCCTGGGCGCGGCGCGACTGTCTGACGGTCATCGTGGCGGCCGGGGTGGCCGCGGCCCCTCGGGCGCGCGCTGGGCACGCGCGCGGGACCTGCGCTCCCTCATCGTGCCTCGCGCCCAGCCGGGGCGCCTCACGCTCGGCCGGCTCGGGCGGCGCATGGTGGCGACCGAGCCGCGGGCCAGCACGCTCGTGATCGGCCCGAGCCAGTCGGGCAAGACCGCGGGCCTTGCCATCCCGGCGATCCTCGAGGCCGCCGGGCCGGTAGTGGCGGTCTCGGTCAAGCGCGACCTGCTCGATCACACCCTGGCCGCCCGCCGTGCGATCGGCGATGTCTGGATCTACGACCCCACGGGCGCCGCTCGCCTCGGCGAGGCCGGCCTGGTCGGTTGGGATCCTGTCGCCTCGTGCGCGGAGTGGACCGACGCCCGGCGGATGGCCCACAACCTGACAAGCGCACAGGGGGCGTCCGCCGGGCGCGACGCTGAGTTCTGGCTCCAGATGGCTCAGAAGCTCCTCGCTCCGCTTCTCTTCGCCGCGGCCGGAAAGATCGACGGCTCGATGCGCGACGTCGTCGGCTGGGCCGACTCGGGCGAGCAGAAGCAGGTCGAGGAGCTGCTGCTCGACCTCGGGGAGCCCGACGCACACGCCGCCTTCCTCGCCACCTGCCGCCGCGAGGAACGCACGCTCTCGTCGGTCTATGCCACCACGGAGGCCGTGCTTGCCCCCTTCTCCGATCCTTCAGTCCTGGCGAGCACAGCGCTCCCGCAGCTCAACCCTCAGTCTCTACTCGACGGCCAGAGAACGCTCTATGTCGTCGCCCCGGGCAAGGATCAGGAGCGCCTGGCGCCGCTCTTCGCCGGCCTCGTTGAGCACATCGTCGACGCCGCCTACGCGCGGGCCGCGGAGGGCCGGCCGTGTGATCCGTCGCTGATGCTGGTGCTCGACGAGGCCGCGAACACGGCGCCGATCCGCAACCTCCCCCAGATCGCCGCGACGGCGGCAGGGCAGGGCATCCAGGTGGTCACCGTCTTCCAGGACCTCGCCCAGGCGCGCTCGCGCTACGGCGAAGCCGCTGACACGATCCTCGCCAACCACCGGGCCAAGCTCTTCCTGTCGGGAATCTCCGACGGGCGGACCCTCGACTACCTGGGCCGGGCCCTCGGCGATGAGGAGGTCGGGTACGAGAGCCGCACGCGAGGCGAGCGCGGCAACGCTAGCCGGACCCGCGGGACTCGCACCCAGCGCTTGGCGCCGGCGGACGCAGTCCGGGGGATTCCGCCGGGTGAAGCGATCCTCGTTTACGGGCACCTACCGCCGGCGCGCCTTCGCCTGCGCCCGTGGTACCGCGAGCGCTCCCTGCGTCGGGCCTCGGCTGGGAAGGGCACGAGGTGACCTCCCGCCCCCGGCGGGACCCGGACGCCGCGGCGGCGCAGGCGGAGGTCCGTCGCGAACGGGCGCGCGCCCAGTTCGAGGCCGCCTGCGAGGAGCTGCGAAGTTCGAAGGGGTGGCAGCGCTTCGCCAAGGCGCGGGCGCTCCTTCGCGGCTACTCGCTGAACAACACGCTGCTGATCTTGGCCCAGCGCCCGGACGCGACGACGGTCGCGAGCTACCGGCGCTGGGTGGAGCTCGGGCGCCAGGTGCGGCGCGGGGAACAGTCGCTTCGGATCTGGGCGCCCTCGCTGCGGCGCGAACGCGATGAGTCCACGGGCGAGGAGACGACCTCCGTACGGGCGTTCGTGCTGGTGCCCGTGTTCGACGTCTCCCAGACCGAGGGGCCGCCCCTTCCGGAGCCGCCTCCGGTGGCGCCGCTCACCGGCGACTCGCACGCCCACCTTCTCCCCGGGCTGGAGCGGGAGGCGTCGGAGGCCGGCTACGCGGTAGAGCGGCGCCAGGAGATGCCCGGCCATGCCCAGGGCTTCGTCGATCACGAGCGCCGGCTCATCGCGCTCTCGTCGGCCCTGGAACCGAACGGCCAGGTGGCCGTGCTTGTCCACGAGCTGGCCCACGTCCACGGCGCGCGCTACCGGGACTTCGGACGCGCCGGCGCCGAGGTTGTCGCCGAGACAGCCGCCTTCATCGCATTGTCGGGCTCGGGCCTCGACACGGCGGGCCAGGCGGTGCCCTACGTATCGGGATGGGCGGATGCGGCGCCGAAGCAACTGGCTGAGTACGCGGAGGCCGTTCATCGGATCGCCGCGAACCTGGAGCGCGGCCTCACCCGTAGCCATGGTCTGGAGCAGTCTCTGACGGCCGGTGGCGGGCGGGGCTCGGACCTCGAGCGCGACGCTCCCGTTGGGCGAATCACGGGACGAGAGCCGAGCCCTCGCGTGGATCACCTGCCGGGCGCGGGGTCGCAGACCGGGGCCAGGGCGCGGTAGTAGGCCCTCCTCTCGGCGAGCGCCCACCCCTCCGCCGCGCGGCCTCGGCTCGGCGTCGGGCTTGGTCGGGCGGAGAGGCACTCGCTGCCATCACGGCTTCAATCGCCACCCGCGCGCGAGAAGCGCCACCGCAGCGGCGCTGAGCGCGAGCGCGACGGCTGCGGCGACGGGCAGCGAGGCCGCGAGGCTGGTCTCCTGGACGCCGGTGAGCCCGAAGCGTGTCGCATCCACGAGGTAGTAGATGGGATCGAAGCGCGTCAGCGTCGCCCACGGCTCGGAGAGCCGCTCGACCGAGTAGAAGACCCCTGCCACGAGCGCGAGGGGTGTGATGACGAGGTTGGCGACGAAGGCGTGCTGGTCGAAGCTGTCGGCGTAGAGGCCCGTGATCACCCCGAGGGCGCTGAATATCAGTCCCGTGAGTGCCAGCGCGATCACGGCGACGGCCGGCCGGTGCAGCCCATCGGAGAAGGGAAGGGCGATGACGGCGACCGCTGCGGCCGCGAGCCATCCCCGCACGAGGCCGCCGGCCATGTAGCTCGCGGCGATCTCGGCCGGCCGCAGCGGGCTGGTCAGCACGTCCTCGATGTAGCCCTCGTTCTTGGCCTGGAAGAGGCTGGTCGACGCGTTGGCGAACGCCTGGCCGGCGACGGTCATGACGAGCAGGCCCGGCAGGATGAACGACAGGTACGAGACGCCGTCGACCTGCTGGAGACGATCGCCGAGCGCGCCGCCGAAGATCGCCAGGAAGAGCACCGCCGTCGCGACCGCGGGCAGGATCGTCTGGGTCCAGAGCCGGAGCACGCGACGGACCTCGCGTCCGGCGAGGGCGGCGGTGCCGCGCAGCGAGGCGCTCCTGAGGGATTGGCGATCGTGAGAGCCCTCGTCCATCACCGCATCGCCGCCAGGTAGGCGTCCTCGAGGCGTGCCCCGCCGTAGCGCTCGCCGAGGTCGGCAGCGGTGCCCTCGGCGAGGATCCGGCCGTCGCGAATGAAGGCGATCCGCTCGCAGAGCTCCTCGGCCTCCTCGAGGTAGTGGGTGGTGAGGACCACCGTCGTCCGCTCGTCACGATGGAGGCGGCCGAGATAGGCCCAGAGCTCGTGGCGCAGGGCGAGATCGACGCCGGCAGTGGGCTCATCGAGGATCACCAGACGCGGGCGATGGACGAGGGCGCGCGCGATCAGGAGGCGTCGGCGCATGCCGCCCGAGAGGCGATTGGGCCGCGAGCCGGCCTTTGACGCGAGGTCGAAGGCACCGAGCAGCTCGTCCGCTCGCTCATCCGCCTCGGCGGTGGCCATCCCGAAGTAGCGCCCGTGGTAGGAGAGCACCTGGCGCACCGACAGGAAGCGGTCGAGGTGGACCTCCTGCGGGGCGAGCCCCACCAGCAGCCTGGCGCTGCGCTGATCGGCCACCGCATCGTGGCCGAAGATGCGGATGTGCCCGCGGGGCGCCCGCACGAGGCCGGTGATCATCCCGATCAGCGTCGTCTTGCCGGAGCCGTTGGGACCGAGAAGGCCGTAGAAGGCGCCCGCCGGGACACGCAGATCGAGCCCTCGCAACGCCACGGTGCCGTCGTCGTAGACCTTCTCAAGGCCCTCGACGGCGAGCGCAGCCACCGCGGTCGCGGTGGCGCGGTCGCCGATCACGAGGCGTCCGGACGGAGACGAGCCATTCACGATTCTCCCTGACTGTGCGGCAGAGCGAAGAAGACGACGTTGCACCTACGAGGGGCGGACGGGCGGCTCACCGGAGGCTACCGACTACTACATACCTCGTAATAGCATTCGTCGCGATGCTCTGCCGGCACTCCTTCCGACGAGCCCCGAGCCCTTTCGGAGAGAGCGACCCGCCCCCCGCATCCTCTTCGCCGTCGTGGCGCCGCCTCTGGTGGGGGCAAGCGCACGGCGAGCCCCTCTCGCTCTCGGAGCTTCGCCCTCATTCTGAGGTCCTGAACGTCTGGGCCTCCTTCCTGCAAGCGCGAGGCGACTGATCCCTCGAGGGCGCCTGGCGGGCGGGTGCTGCCCGACCTCACTGGAGGGCGGGACGGCTCACTTCGAGTCGGAGCGCTCGTCGCGGCAACCAACGACCCAGATGACCAGGCCGGCCCCGCAGACGATCGCGACGTCGGCAAGGTTGAACGCAGGCCAGAGGCCGACCTCGATGTAGTCCGTCACCTCGCCCCGCACCAGGCGGTCCACGAGGTTGCTCGTGCTGCCTCCGAGGAGAAGCCCTCCCGCGAGGGCCGCCATTATTCCCCCGCGGGCGAGCAGCCCGAGGGCGAGGGCGAGCGCGGGCAGGAGGATCGCGGTCGCAAGGCCGACGACCCGCCCGGAGCCGGCGAAAAGGCCGAAGGCGATGCCGTCGTTGCGGTTGTGGCCGATGGCCAGGCCGCCCGCGTGCACCCAGTCCTCGCCGCCGCCGATCGTCTGGCGGACGGCCCACTTGGCGATCTGGTCCACGGCGAATGCGGCGGCGGCGAGGACGGCCATCGCCCGCCAGCGGCCCCGTGCGGTGCGCCGTTCCCGGCGCCCCTCGGAGCGGGCGACCGCGTGCCGGAGCGACCCCTGTTCGCTTGCAGCGCTCGCGTCGACCGGATCAGCCGCCCGCCAGAACGGGGTCACGCCGGCGAAGGAGCCGGGGTGGCGACCGGCCCGGGAGCGCGGGCTGCGCGGAGCCCGTTGGCCACCGCCAGCAGCTCCGAGACCTCGTGCACGAGCACCGCGACGACCACGGTGAGCAGCCCGAGCACGGCGCTCGGGATCAGCAGGGTGAGGAGGGCGATGCTGAAGATGAGGTTCTGGCGCGAGATCCGCTGGCTGCGCCGGCCGATGGCGAGGGCCTCGGGGAGCTTTCGCAGGTCGTCGGCCATGAGCGCGATGTCGGCCGCCTCGATGGCGGCGTCGGTGGCGCCTGTGCCGAGGGCGATCCCGAGGTCCGCCCGCGCGAGGGCGGGCGCGTCGTTGATGCCGTCGCCGACCATCGCGATCGCCCCGAACTGGGCCCGCAGACGCTCGATCTCGTCCACCTTCTGCTCGGGAAGGAGCTCGGCACGCACCTCATCGATGCCGAGCTCGCGCGCGATGGCCTCGGCGGTGCGGCGGTTGTCGCCCGTGAGCATCACCAGGTTCCCGATGCCGAGGCGCCGAAGGGCGGCCAGCGCCTCGCGCGCCTCCGGGCGCGGCTCGTCGCGCATCGCCACCACCGCCAGCACCTCGGCCTCGCGCCCGACGAGGACGACCGTCTTTCCCTCCTGCTCGAGCCGCTCCACCTCGGGCGGCGGTGCCGCCTCGGGCGCCAGCTGGGCGAGAAGCCGGGGGCTGCCGACCCAGATCTCGCGTCCACTGAGCGATGCCCGCGCTCCGTGCCCGACGACCGCCTCGAAGCCCTCGGCCGGTGGGGGGTCGATCCCCTCGGCGCGGACGTGGTCGAGGATCGCCCGGGCGAGCGGGTGCTCCGAGCGGGCCTCGACCGCGGCCGCCACCAGCATCGCCTCGCCCGGGTGGACGCCCTGCTGTGTGATGAAGTCCGTTACCTGCGGCGTGCCGCGGGTGAGGGTGCCGGTCTTGTCCAAGCAGATCGCCTCGATCTTGCCGAGGGTCTCGAGCTGCGCGCCGCCCTTGATCAGGATCCCCCGCCGCCCGGCCCGGCTGATCGCCGCGGCGACGGCCACCGGCACCGACATCACGAGGGCGCAGGGGGCGGCGGCGACGAGAAGTGTCACCCCGCGCAGGGCCCACTCGGACCAGTCCCCGCCGAGCAGCGGCGGCACCACGGCCACGAGCAGGGCTGCAACGAGGACCGCCGGGCTGTAGCGGTCGCTGAAGCGATCGACGAAGCGCTGCGCGCGCGACTTCTGCGCCTGGGCCTCCTCCACCAGGTGCACGATCCGCGAGAGGCTGTTGTCGGCGAAGGCGCGGGTGGCCTCCACCTCGATCGCGCTCGGGCCGTTGACGGTGCCGGCGAAGACCTCGGCGCCGGGGCCCTTATCGACCGGCACCGCCTCGCCGGTCACGGGCGCCTCGTTCAGCGTCGTCCGCCCCGAGCGGATCATCCCGTCGGTCGGAAGCGACTCGCCGGGGCGGACCACGAAGACATCACCCGGTCGCAGGTCCTCGGCCGGGATCTCCTCCTCGCGACCGTCGCGCAGGACGCGGGCCCGCTTTGGGGCGAGCTCCAGCAGCTCGCGGATCGCCGAGCGGGTGCGGGCGAAGGTCAGCTCCTCGACCGCTTCGGCGCTCGCATAGAGCACCACCAGGGCGGCGGCCTCCTCGAACAGCCCGAACGCCATCGCCCCGGCGGCGGCGGCGAGCATGAGGGCCTCGATCCCGATCTCGCGCTCCTCGATGAACTCCTCGACCCCCTCGCGCGCGAAGAAGTAGCCACCGATCGCGATGGCGGCGATGAAGAGCAGCAGGGCGAGGACTTCGGCGTCGGTCTGCCACTCGACGATCACGCCGGCGATCGTCAGCGCCGCGGCGATCGCGGCGTTGCGAAGCGGCGGGAACCGGTAGACCGCCTCGCGCCAGCCCATCGGGCCGGCCGGGGTCTCCTCGTCCTCCTCGCTCACGCCGCCCTCCGGCGACGGCCGTAGCGCGAGCACGCCTCGATGGCCCCTCCCGCCTGCGCCAGCAGCCGGTCGGCGAGCGCGAGCAGCTCGTCGACTCCCTCGACGAGGCGGTAATGGACCTCGCGACCACGGCGCTCGGAGGTGACCAGACCGCACTCCCGCAGGCAGGCCAGGTGGGCGGAGGCGTTCGGTTGAGAGAGGCCAGCGTCGCGCGCCAGGTCCGTGGCGCGCCGCTCGCCCGCCCGGAGGCTCTCGACGATCGCCAGTCGCGAGGGATCGGAGAACCCGTGGAAGAGGACCGAGCGCGCGGTCAGCGGGTGGGTGGGCACCCCTAAAGCATAACTGTTCGTTTATGTTTCTGCCGCCCTGGCGTGGCCAGCAGCGCACCCATGACGTCTGTCAGCAAGAGCGCCGAGATCCGTCTCGCCTATCTCCTACACGAGTCGTAATAGGATCGTCGTGATGTCCGCAGATGCCGACAGCGACAGGCCCCGACCACCCCGACCGACCCGTCGGATCCTGGTCGGCGCCCTCGCGGCGGTCCTGGTCGGCGGCTTCGTGGCGCTGCTCGTAGTCGGCCTGAGGGCCGGAGGCGTCGACCGGAGCATCGACTCGGCGATCGCACGGGGTGAGCTCGAGCCGGCGCCGGCGTTCACGCTCCCGGTGCTCGCCAACGGAGCCCCCCTCGGCAAGGCCGACGGTGAGCCGCTCTCCCTCTCGGAGCTGCGCGGCCGGCCCGTCATCCTCAACTTCTGGGCCTCCTGGTGCGATCCGTGCAAGCGGGAGGCCCCGATCCTCGAGGGCGCATGGCGGGCGGGCCGGGCGAAGGGTGTCGTCGTGCTCGGCCTCGACGTCCAGGATCTGAGCGGCAACGCCCTGGACTTCATCGCCGACTACCGCCAGACCTACCCGCACGTGCGCGACAAGGGGGACGCGACCTATCGCGACTACGGGCTCACGGGCGTCCCGGAGACGTTCTTCATCGACCGGCAGGGGCGCGTGCGTGTGCACTGGGTCGGCGAGATCGACGCAGACCAGGTGGCGCAGGGCGTGCAGGTCATCCTGAGCCCGGACCGGCCATGAGCGATCTGAGGGCGACGGCGTTCGCGGTCGCCTTCACCGGCGGGCTCCTCTCCTTCCTCTCGCCCTGCGTCCTCGCGCTGGTTCCCGGCTACCTCGCCTTCATCTCGGGGGTGTCGGTGGAGCGGATCGCCCACCAGCGGCGCGCCGTCGTGTCGGCGACGCTGGCCTTCGTCGCCGGCTTCGCCCTCGTCTTCACCCTGCTCGGGGCCGGCATCGGCGGCACGAGCGCACTCCTGAAAGACGAGCGGCGGGGTCTCGAGCTTGCCGGCGGGGCGTTGCTGGTGCTCCTCGGCCTGCTCGTCATCCTCGGACCGCGCCTCGGCGTCGGGCAGCGCGAGTGGCGGCCCATTGCGTGGACGCGCGGCCGCGGTGGGCGCATCACCGGGGGCCTCGTGACGGGGGTCGTCTTCGCGATCGGCTGGACCCCCTGCATCGGCCCGATCCTCGGCGGGATCCTCACCTTCGCCGCCACCGGTCAGAGCCCGATGGGGGGCGCGGCGCTCCTACTCGCCTACTCGGCGGGCCTCGGAGTGCCCTTCCTCGCGACCAGCCTCGCGTTCGACCGCGCGGTCGGCGTCTTCGGACGGGTCCGGCGGGCCGGTGCGACGCTCGCGCTGGCTTCTGGCGCGGGGCTCGTCGCCATGGGCCTGCTCGTGGCGTCGGGGCAGCTCGCGGTCATCACTCAGGAGCTCTCGCGCTTCAACCAGTTCGGCTGAGAACCGGCTACCCCTCCTTGACCGCCGACCACGTCCGGGCTGCGTCGCCAGTCGTGTAGAGCCGCCCGTCATCGCCCACGGCATAGGCACGGCGCGGATCACCGGGGTCAATCGCAACGGCGGCCACGCCGGCGTCCGTGAACGCCGACTCCCAGAGGTCGCCGCCGTCCCGGGAGACGATCACGCCCGGCTGACCGCCCGCCAGCACGAGACGCGGACGACGAGGCACGGCGGCCACCGACACGAGCCCCTGGCCCTCGATGCCGACGCGGAACGTGCGCCCCCCGTCGGAGCTCACGAGCAGCCCCTGGCTGGGGTCCGTGGCGAAGAGGGTCCCGTCGGCGGTGAGCGCCATCCCGAAGACGCTCGGCCCGACCTGCTCCGAGAGGAGCCGGAACGAGGCGCCCCCGTCATTCGATCGATAGAGGCCCTGCCCGGCGACGGCGGCCACGATCTCCTTCGGGCGATCGGGCCTCACCGCGAAGCCGTGGATATCGAGACCGGGAAGGCCAGCGGGGCGGACCGGTTCCCAGGACGCGCCGTCGTCGTCGGACCGCTCGAGGACCTCGTGGCCGGCGACCCAGAGCGGGGCGCCCGTCCCGGCGCTGGCGAGGTTCATCGCGTCATCGCCCTCGAGGTCCGCGAGGTCCCAGCTGCGCCCGGCGTCGGCGGACACGTAGAGGCCTCCATGGAGTCCGAGCAGAAGGCGGGCCGGATCCTCTCGATCGACGATCAGGCTGTGGACGTGGCCATCCCCGATGATCGAGGCCAGGGAGCCGGGCGAGGACGCCTCGGTGCCTCCGGTCGAGTCGGAGCCTCCACACGCGGCGAGAACGATGGCCCCCACCAGCGCGAGCGCGCCAGCGACGACGATCCGACCAAGCCCCTTCGAGCGGGATCTCCCGGTCACGCGCACATCGAGCCTCCGTCTTCGGTGGACCAGTCGGCCCGCAGACGCCGCCGACCGCTCATCGAGCCAGCGCCAACGAGATGTCGTGCACGAGGTTGCCGGCGCTGAGGTCCGCTCCGGCATGCTGCGTCGCCAGCCAGCGGCCGCCGCGGCCGTAGATCCGCACCGGCGCAGAGTGCGTGTCCGCATCGCCGCTCTCGAGGGCGGAGAGCACCTGATACTCCTTCCAGACCCGTCGTAGCTCGCCCTCGGGGCCATTGAGATAGCGGATCTGGCTTGCGGCGCGGTGGCGAGTGAGGAACGCCCGCACGCTCTCGCGCGTGTCGTCCCGGGGGTTCGCGCTGATCGCCAGGGCAACGACGCTCGACCGGTCTCCGGAGGGCAACCGCCGCAGGGCCGAGCCGGCACGCTGGAAGTCCTTGCGTAGCGCCACCGGGTCGCGGCGGTCTCGTGCTCACCCGCACGCGATGCCCGCCTCGCCGGCACGCAGGACCGATGCACGTACGTCCGAGAGGACGTACGTGTGTCCGCTGCCCGTTTCTGCGAGCTGCTCTGCCTCGACCCGCCGCGAGCCGAGGAGACGCGGGCCTTCCGACTCGACACCGAGGCACTACTTGCGCCCGAGCGTGCGAAGGACTGGGTGATCCGACGCGCCTCCAGGGAGCGCTCGCGCTGCGCGAGGCAGGAGAGCGAGCTCGGCGTCTGCGATCTGGCGTGGATCCCGGACCTCAGGCCGCCTCGGCGAGGAGCAGCTGGCTCCAGTACCCCAGGCCGGTACGGCGTTCGCTGCGGATCGAGAACCCGGCGCCCACGAGAAGTGGCCGAGCATCTTCGAGAGGACCCGCCCCCGCCAGCGGCATGACCCGCTCGAGAGCCCGCCACCCCTGACGGTAGAGCCGGCCCAGCCCGGTCGCCGGCGCACCGTGGACGACCACCACGAGGCGGCCATCGGGGCGCAGCACGCGTCGGACCTCCTCCAGGGCCGCCGCGGCGTCCTGGCGCTCGAGAAGGTGGAGGAAGTACCCGCTCGCCACGAGGTCGAAGTGCCCCTCCGGGTACGGCAGCCGGCGGGCGTCGGCGAGGGCCACGCTGATCCGACAGCGGTCCTCGAAGGGCGCCAGCCGCCTGCGCGCCCGGGCGAGCATCGGCGCAGAGCGGTCGACGGCCACCAGCTCGAGCGGTGGCCCGCCCCGGTCGAGCATGGCCGCGGCGAGGGCGCCGGTGCCCGTCGCGAGGTCGAGCACCCGCAGGCCAGCGAATGGCCCGGCGAAGCGGGCCGCGGTCCGCAGAGCACGTCGCTCGAGCGGGAGCTGAAGGTCGTAGCCGGGCGCGGCCCGCTCGAAGAGGCGGTCGAGGCGCAGCTGGTCAGAGGCGGTCGTCACGGACGTCGGCGGAAAGCCATCAGCGCGGTACCCGGCCTGCACTCGAGGCCTCCCGCTCGAGCACGCCGATCCGATCCTCCACCCGCGCGCGATCGGCCTTCAGCTCCGCGAGGCTCTCGCCATCCCCGGGAACCTGAGAGCGACTCGGCGGGAAGCAGCCGGCTCGCCCGCGGCGGCGCTGGATCACGGCGATCAGAGGACACGCTGCAACGCCGATGAGGATCGCCGCGACGATCAGGGCCGTCGCCATCAGCGCCGGGCCGTCTCGGGCACGCCGCGCGACTCGAGTTCGGCGATCCGCGCGTCGAGGCGGGCCGACTCGGCCTTCAGGGTGCCGACATCGTCTCCCGGGCGGTCTCCACGATCGGCGCTCTTCTTGCCACCCAGCATCCCCCGGCCCATGAACACCATCATCAGGACCATCCCGAGGGGGCACGCCAGGACTGCCAGGCTCAGCAGTATCTGCTCCATCAACGACCTCCCGTTGGCGATCAACTACGTTATGCGTAGTCATCACAGTACTATGCCGGGTGTCGTTGTCCAGTCAGCAGGCTCGGAGTAGCCTCGAACGCGATGCGAGAGCAGCCGCAAGGCGGGCCGCCGGCCCTGTCCCCCGACCCCGACGCAAGCGCGTCCTCCCCGCTCGGAAGCCTCCAGCAGGCGATCCTCGAGGAGCTGTGGGGGGCTGGGGAGTCGTCGGTTCGCGAGGTCGTCGCCTTGCTCGGGGCGCGCGGGAACACGCTGGCCTACACGACCGTCCTGACGGTCATGATCCGCCTCCACGCACGCGGGCTGCTGACACGCCGGCGCGAGGGCCGTCGCGATCTGTACCGGGCCGCGGTTGACCCCGCCGGCTTGTCGGCCGCCCTCTCGCGGGAGGCGGTCGACCGGCTGATCGACGCCCACGGCGATGAGGCGCTCGCCGCCTTCGCCGCCAGGATGCGAGATGGCGATCCGGCGGATCTTGCTCGACTTCGCGAGCTACTGAATCGCGAGGATCTGTGAGGAGGTGGCCGTCCGTTCCGGTCTGGACGGCTGTGAGCGTCATCGCCCCAGTCGCAATCCTCGGGGCGATCGGCTGGAGCGCGGGCGGCACGTCCGCCTGGATCGTCCTTCACGCGTGTGCCCGGGCGATCGCCACCGCCGCCTCCGTCCCGACGGTGCTGGCCATCGCGCTCGCAGGCTCGATCTGGGGGCTGATGCTCTGGCACCTGTGCCGGCAGGCGCTCGTGGGTCGCCGCGCGATTCGGCTGGCACGTCGGCACGCCCTCGTCCCGCCGCCGGCCGTCTCGAGGGTCGCGCATGACCTGGGCATCCGTCGTCTCATCGTCACCGATCTTCCCGAGAGCCTGGCGTTCTCCGCGGGGCTCCTGCGACCGACGGTGGTTGTGAGCGGCGCCCTGGTTGACTCCCTCGCCCCCGCTCCGCTGGAAGCGGTACTGGCCCATGAAGCAGCCCACGCGCGAAACCGCGACCCCCTCCGTCAGGTCGTGGCTCACGCGGTGGGGCGCGGACTCTGGATCGTGCCCGCAGCCCGCCGGACCGCTGAGCATCAGCGCCTTCGCTACGAACTCGCCGCTGACAACTGCGCAACCGCCTGGGCCGGCCGACGCCCCTTGGCGGAGGCGCTGCTTGTCTTGCACTCGACACCCGAGTCGGCGGGTGCTGCGGCGATCGCTGGCGGGGGGACCGCGTTGAGCGCGCGGATCGACGCCCTCGTTCCTGGGGCGAGCCCGCCGTGCCTGGTCGTCGAGCCCTCGGTGGTACGACAGTCGGCCGTCGGTCTGACGCTCGCAGCACTGCTGGTCGTCTTCGTCGTCGTGAGCCCCGGCACGAGTTCTGACGCGATCGCACCGATGCCGATGAACGGTGCGGACCTCGCCGACATGGTCCTCGCGTGGGGCCTGCGATGGGCCATCGTCGTCCTCAGCTGGATCGGCGTCCGACGCTGGCTCCGCGCACTGGAGCGCTGAGTGACGGTGTCCTCCCCATACTGGTACTTCCTCATCGCCCTCGCAGCGGCCGCCCTGATCACCCGCCTCGCTGTCGACGCCCTGCCCGTTCGCGCGATCTCCTACCGGCCGGGGCGGGGGGAGGCGATCTGGGCGGCGGGCTCGGTGCTCGCGCTCGTCGTCCACTGCACCGCCATGTTCTTCCCCAGCCAGACCGAGGCCGTTCCCGGGCTCGGCGGCGTGGTCGGTCCGATCGGCGACCTCGGACTCTCGAGTCAGCTCGCCTACGCGATTCCCGCCACCATCCTCGTGGTCGCCCTGCGGCGTTCCTGGTGGCCTGCGATCGCCTTCCTCGCGGCGGCGCTCATTGCGGTGGGCGTGACGATGTACTGGTCCTTCGGCCTGAACGCGCACCTGACCGCCATCGCGTTCGCGGTCATCGGGCTGGTGGCCCTGACCACCGGGGGGCTGCGAGTCCCCCGACTTCGGCTGGGTCGAGCCTGAGGATGGCGTAGGGCCCGTCTGGGGCCGCTCGACGTTCGCGCGGTCTACCCACCTGGAGATGGGCTTGACCCCGAAGTATCAGTCCCCGGCGGCTTCCGAGCCCGAGAGGAAGGAATCGGGTCTAGCGCACGCGCGCCTGGCCTCGCTCTGCGTGCTCAGGCCGCCGCAGCACGACGGCGGGGCGCCGGAGCTGCCGAAGCGAGTCCTCGGTCGCATCCATCGCGGCGTCCCATGCCGAGCGGGCGTCCGCTGAGGAGGGCCGCGGCCCAAGGAGCGTCGGCTCGCTCGGGGAGATCGACTGGGCGTGCCGATAAGCGGCCACCACGGAGACCGCACGGTCCCACGCGGCCCGCTCAGACCTCATCTGCGGCCGCGGCCCGAGAGCTGACTGCACGTGCGCCGGCGCTCGAGCAACCTCGGAGCGTGCCGCCCAATCGGTCGCGGAGGCCTCGACGGCTCCCAGCTGCTCGCCGAGCCGTTGGGCCTCCAGGCCGGCGAGCTTCCTGCTCTCACCCACCGCGCCGCGAGCCTCCGCACGAGCGCGGTCGCGGCGCCCCCGAAGGTCGCGAAGGCGCACGACGAGGCGCTCGGGCAGCAGGCGCTCGAGCTGGTCGCCAGCCGACGAGACCGCATCGTCGCGAGCGCCGTCCTGAGCAAGGTCAAGCGCCAGGTGCTTGGCGTCCGTGCGCCCCCACGAGCGTGCCAGAGCGGCCTCGAGATCCTCGGGCTCGTGGTGGATGACGAAGACGGAGAGGTCCAGGCGCTGACGCGTCGAGGCGACGTACGCCCACTCCGCCCCGCCGCGCTCGGGCGTCGCGAGGAGGAAGGTCCGGTCGACGGTGGCGCCCTGGCTGATGTGGCCGGTGATCGCGTACCCGTGATGCGCGTTCTCCAGGTACTCGGCGGGCAGGCGTGCGGCGGCGCCGTCGTCGGTCAGGATCCGCAGGGCTCGCGCCCCTCGGTCTACCCCGACCACGGTTCCGCGCGTGCCGTTGCGGACGCCGAGTCGATAGTCGTTGCGACGACACACCAGGCGATCGCCCGCCGCCCACTCCCGGCCCGACGCGATCATCCGCGTGGGGCCGAGCAGCCCGGCCGCGTCCAGACGATCGCGGGCCATCCGGTTCAGGGTCGCGACCTCGTGGCGGTCGTGGGCCAGGATCAGCGCGCCCGAGGGGTCGGTGATGGAGGTGTCCGCCCACGCCGCGATCAGCGCCGATCGCGCCTCGCGCGCGTCGTCGAAGCCGTGCAGGCGTTCGTGCTCACCGAGGAGGGCGAGAGCATCCGCAGGCTGGCCGGCGGCCAGGCGATTAGCCACCTGACGCTGTAAGTCTGTGCGCTGGCGGCGGTTCTCGACCAGTTCCGCCGCCCCGAGTCGATCGGCCAGCGCCGCGAAGCCGCCGGCCGCGTCGATCGCCGGAAGCTGTGCACGGTCGCCGACCAGGATCAGCCGCGCGCACCGCTGGGCCGCCTCGATCGCCAGGCGCTCGAGAGCGCGCGTCGGCATCATCGAGGCCTCGTCGCACACGATCACGGCGCCGGCGGGGATCGCGTCGTCATCACCGCGCGCGAGGCGCTCGAGGAGCAGCGCCGTGGTCTGGGATGCGATGCCGGCGTCGCGCTGCAGGACGTCCGCGGCCTGGCCCTGCCAGGCGGTCCCGATCACGGGGACTCTCGAGGCCTCGTAGGCGTGGCGAACCGCCTCCAAGGCGAACGTCTTGCCCGTTCCCGCGCGCGCCTCCATGACGCGCACCCGTGCCTCGCCTGAGCAGAGGTGGCGCACCGCGGCGGCCTGGTCGGCGCCGAGCGTCGGGCGTGCGGCGATCGCCGCCTCGACGGCCCCGCGGTCCGCATGAAGGCCGCCGCGCGGGTCGACGCCGGTCGCCGCCTCCAGCAGGCGCACCTCTGCCTGCAGCATGTCGGGAGTCGAGTAGAGCGCTTCTTGGTGGCCGCGCGCCGGCTCGACCCGGCTCGGCAGGAGCGGGACGCAGCTCGTTCGCAGGATGTCATCGGCGAGGTCTTCGAGGACCCCCGCGCTCGCGCCGGACGGATGGGCATCGGCGAGCGCCTGGATCACCTCGCGGCGCGTGAAGGACGAGCTGCGCTGGGTCAACCCGGACGGCCCGAGCATCCGCGTCACGGCTGCGTCGACATCGACCGGTCGCTCGACGTCCACCCCTCGCGTGCGTCCGACGAGCGCGGCGAGCTCCCGAGCGCCGAAGCCGTGCTCGGCCGCGCGGGCCCGCCACTCGGCGACGGCGCGCTCACGCGAGGCGACCCGCTTTCGGTCGCGGGTTTCGCGCTGGATGACGTCGATCCCCCGAGGGCTCGAGTAGCCCCGCGCAAGCGCCTCCTCGACGATCTCG
The DNA here is from genome assembly GCA_050249835.1 of Thermoleophilia bacterium. GTDB lineage: Bacteria > Actinomycetota > Thermoleophilia > Miltoncostaeales > Miltoncostaeaceae > Miltoncostaea. The sequence continues at coordinate 198,193 of JBFWPT010000001.1, read as the reverse complement.
GCGTGGCGCTGAGAGAAGTGCTCGCGCACCGGGGTGGGGACGCCGTCGAGCTCCGCGATGCCGTTGCGAACCGGCCCCCACTCCACGCCGAGCGAGCGGGTGAGGGCGTCGCGCATCACCGCCTCGGCGATCGTGCCGGCGGTCTTGGCCTCGGCGTAGACCGGGCGCATGTCGGGGGCGCTCCAGCGCCCGTCGGGCCCCTTCACGCGGTTGGCGACGACCAGATGCGCATGCAGGTGCGGATCGCCTGAGCGCGCCATCTCGTGGAGGTACATGGCGGCGGCGAAGCCCTCACCCGGCAGAACGTGGACGCCGTTGCGGCCCCGGCGCACGAAGCACGCCCGCCGCTCCAGGTAGTCGAGGGCGGCGCGCGCACCGCGCGCCTGGGCGGCGAGGACGGCCTGCCGGATCGGCTCGTCGCCTACAGCAGCCAGCACGCTCACGCTCTTGGGCGCGGTGAAGGTGAGATCGAACGCGACGTTGCCACCGCGACGACGCCCGGCTCCGGCGAGCCGGTCACCCGAGATGGGGTCGCGCCCCTCCAGCAGCTCACCGAGCTCGCCATCAGCGGGCCCACCTGACAGGCCGAGCTCGGCCGCCGCACGGCCCTCCCAGCTGCCCAGAACCTGACCGCGCTCCTCGTAGTAGTCGTCGCGGGCGAACTCGGCGCGCTCGTAGTAGTCGGGCCCCTTGGCGGCGCGGATCGTCAGCATCTCGGGGCCGAGCATCACATGATGCAAGTGCGCCCGCCATCTTTGCGGGTCTGTTGAGACGCCATCACGAACTGATGCAGGGCGATGCCGTGCGGGGGCCGGGTGTCGAACGCGAGGTCGGGGCATCCACGGGCGTTGGGCGGTGCAGTCCTGGTGATCGAGGTGGCTGTCTGCTTGCGGGGCATCCGGTCCTGGGAGGCGACCAGCGCAGCCCGACCGGGCCCCCATAGCCCGGCGGGCGTCCCGGCCCCGGCGGGCGGATCGAAGACCGGGACGGGTCGCCCGCCGCACGCAACCCCGACGCCGCGCCGCGCCCGTCCCGGTCGGTGTCGCGGTCCTACGAGGCGAGCGCCTCGGCGTCGGACGGCTCACGCAGCCGCGCCGCCAGTCGCTCGGGGAGGACGTCGCGCGCGAGCGCGTCCATGACCGTCGGAAGCCCCGCGGCGATCCCGCCGCCGTAGCGCCCCGGCACGTCGGCTCCGCGCCGCTCAGACTGCGGCAGGGCCTCCTGGTCGGCGTAGAACGCTCCGACCAGCGCCTGCACCGCCCGCCCGAGGAGCTGGGCCGGTGTGCGTGCTCCCTCGATCCACTCGGCGAGTGCCGCCTCGGCCTCGTGGCGCTCGGGGTAGCGAACCCGCTCGCGGCTCGCCCCCGCCTTGGTCGTCGTCGTCTCGGTGCGCTGCAACCGCTCATGCGTGAGGCGAAGCCCCTGGGCGGCATCCTGGGCGTGGTGGTGGAGGGCGACCAGCACGACCGCGCGCGCCATCTGCATCGTGACCTCGGACGGCTCGTCATAGGCGAGCAGCGCCCGTCGTCCGAGGTCGAGGTTCGCCAGGCGCGCCGCGCGCCGGTTCTCCGTGGCCTCCTGGCGCTCGCGGCGACGGCGCTCCTCGTCGGACTCGCTCGGAGCGCTCTCCTCGGTCGCGTCTTCCTCGCCCCCGATGCGGTCCGCCGCGCGGCGCTCGGCCTCCTGGCGCGCGCGCTCCTCGACGCGCTCGACGTGGAGGGCCACCCGGTCGGCCAGCCAGGCGGCGTCGGCCACGAAGCCACGGCGCCAGTAGCGATCCTCGCCACCCGCGAACTCGATCAGGCAGCCGAAGGCGCGCGCCGCGTCCATGTCCTCGGCGAAGAAGCTGACGCCGTGGACCCCCGCCGCCTCGGCGCGCGCTGTGAGGTCGGCGTCGAGCGCCAGCGCCCCGAGGTCCTGGTAGCCGGGTACCGCGACCAGCGTCGGGCGCTCCCCGTCGTCCTCGGCCTGCCCGAGCTCGGAGAGCGCGCCCTCGGGGTGCTCGGTGAGCTCGGCCGCCGTGATCGCCCCGCCGACGAGCCCAGCGGCCACGGCGTCCGCGACGGTCGGCGCAACGGCGGCGATCGTCTCGACGACGGGCACGGCCGACAGCGGCAGCGCCCCGGCGCCGATCGCCTCCTGCACGGCATCTGGCAGGCGCAGCAGGCGAAGGCGCTGGGAGACGTGGCGCGGCGAGCAGCCGACGGCCTCCGCGATCCGCCGCTGCGGCCAGCCGGCCTGGGTGGCGCGCTCATACGCCCGCGCCTCCTCGATCGGGTCGAGCCCCCGGCGGCGCATGTTGGCCGCCAGGGCGGCGGCGAGCTGGGGCGCATCGCCATCCTCGCCACTGCGCTCGATCACCGGAACCTCGGTGAGCCCGGCCACGCGTGCGGCGGCGAGGCGGCGGTGGCCGTCGATCAGCACCGGCCCCTCGTCGGTGCGCTCCACGAGGAGCGGCTGCAGGATGCCCTGCACGCGGACCGACTCGGTGAGCTGGTCGCGCTCGACGTCGTCATCCGCGGTGCGCGGGTTCCATCCCTCGCGCACCCTGACCTCGTCGATGGGCAGAACCGCGAGGATGGTCGCGTTCGCCTCGGTGGTGTCGGTCGTCGTCATGCCCCTCCCCTTCCCGCGTGAGAGCGGCCGGGCGCTCTGCCCGGGTCCCTGGTGGTCTGGATGGCCGCGCTCGCGAGCGAGCGCCTGGCGGCGATCGCGCAGAGCGCGGCGAACTCAATGTGGGCGACCATCGCCGGGCTCATGCCGAGGGCGACCCCAGCCTCGTCGAGGCTGGCGCCCGCTCCCTCGGCCGGAAAGCGGCGCTCGAGGACCGCCCGCACCGTGTCCTCGAGGTCGTCGGCCGCGATGGCGGCGCGCACGGCGGCGCGAAGGCCGGCGCCCTGGTGGTCGGCGCCGTTCATGCGGCATCGCCCTCCTCGGCTACCGCGAGGCGGTAGCCGATCCCCCACACGTTCACGATCGTCGTGCCCGCCGCTCCCGCGTCGTGGAGAGTGCGCCGAAGGCGCGAGGCGTGCGAGTCGACGGTGCGGGTGCGGGCGCGCCCGGCGTAGCCCCAGACCCGACGCAGCAGATCCTCCTTGGTGACCACCTCCCCCGGGCGCTCGGCCAGGGCGACCAGCAGATCGAACTCCAGCCGGGTGAGGCAGAGCGGCGCGTCGGCCCAGAAGGCGGCGCGCCGGGCACGGTCGATCGATAGGGCGCCGAGCACGATCACCCGGCGTGGGTCGGTCGGGGTGTCAGGCGGAACCTCGGGCATCGCCTGGGCCGCCGTGCGCAGGCTCGCCTCGGCGCGGCGACACGAGGCCGCCGCCGACTGCCAGGCCGGGTGCCCGGCGCCCGCGGCGGCGCGCTCCAGGTCGGCCGCGACCCGCGCGGCGCGTCTTGCGGCGGCCAGCGTCTCGGCGTAGAGGCGATCGGCCTCGGCCTCATCGATGCGGGGTGCCTCTGGCGGCGCCAGGTCGGGGACGAGGGACAGCGCGGGTCGCTCAGAAGGGGATGTCGTCGCCACCGGCGGCCCCCTTCCCATTGGCGGCGCCGACCGGCGCCAGCTCGGGCGCGTCCTTCTTCGGTGCGTCGAGGTACTGCACCGACGAGGCGACGATCTGGACGGCCTCGCGGCGCGAGCCGTCGTCGGTCATCCACTCACGCCAGGCGAGGCGCCCGGCGACGCCGATGCGCCGTCCCTTGGTCAGGTGCTCGGCGGCGGCCTCGCCGCCCTTGCCCCACACCGAGACGTCGAAGAAGTTCGGCCGGTCCACCCAGGCCTCGTCGGCGCGCGTGCGCGTCGAGACCGCCAGGCGCAGGGCGCAGACCGCCTCCCCGGCCGCGGTGTAGCGCAGCTCGGGGTCGCGGGTTAGTCGGCCCACCAGGCCGACGGTGTTGAGGTCAGCGGGCATGGGCGGCCCCGCTTCCCCGTGCGGGCGTCGCGGGACGCGCGAGCGCGACCCTCCGCCCGTTGGTACGGTCGAAACGCATCCGAAGGCCTCCTTCGGTTGCCACGGCCCGGGGCGTTCACAGCGCCGCCGGGCCTCATGGATTGTCGATCGCGATCCTAGGTGCGTGCGCCTGATTTTGTCAAACTATGGTGACAGCTCGCAGTCGTTTTCCAACTGCGATGCAACTGCGCCCGTTTGCTTATGAGTGGCCTCGATCCGCCGGCGCCGGACGAGGTTGTGAACAACCTTCGGCTCCATCGCGACCTCCACCGATATCGAGCGAACTGAGAGGCCAGCCTCGACCGCCTCTAGAACGGCGACGTCTCGCTCGGCCACAGCTTGGCGTCGGTGGCGCGCCGCATCGTGGACTCGCCGAGCGGCGTCTTTAACGTCGGCGAGAGCCGCCTCGGCGCCGCGGCGCCGCCTGTAGGGGCCGCCGCGCCCGGGACGAGGGTCGAGCAACTTCCTCGCAATCACCGATGCCGCTGCCTTCGTGATCCCGGCGGCGTGACCGATCTCATCCAGGCGTGCACCGGCACGCACTGCTGCAACCACAGCGGAGTCCCGGTCGCCGAGCGCGGCCCGCTCGCTCGCTTTGGCGCCGGCGACCTTCTGCGCCAGGACCGCGAGCCTCCGGGGCGTTGCGTTCTGAGTCGATCGGGTGTCCGGCACGTCGCCTACGGTACTGCTCGGACTCTCGGAAGCTTGAGGTCGAAGTCACTGGGGCACGTTCTAGCGCGGGATACGGCACCTTGTTCTCCCTGTTCAGCACGGTCGAGCCGATAACCCCCATCCGATCAGAGCCGGCTACTACTACTGGCGGTCGGACCGCCACGTTCGCGGCGATGTTGGCTGCCTCTCCGAGCGTCTGCCGAAGTTGACCGGGTCGTTCACACTCACGGACGGGACGGAGTTGACGGTCGACGAGGCGGTTCAAGCCCTTCAGGGCATCTGTCGCTCCTGTGGTCGGGGCACTAGGAGCGGACCCGCGGCGGGCGACTACGTCCGTCTCCGAAGAGCTCTCCTCGCCGATACACGGATCAAAGTGCTGTTGCCGGATTTCGTACGAAGTCACAGAAGTCTGGAAGAACTCTGGCCGGCGTTGCAAGCCGTCGGCGGATACCGTGATCGCGATCGGTTCGTCTGGGATGGTTTTCGGGCGCTTCTCCAGGAACTCGAGGCTCCGCAGAGCCCGGCGGCCGAACTTGCGAGGGAGGCCCTCGGGCGGATTAGCGAGGAGTGGGTTGAGCGTCACTGGCTCACGGCGCTCCAGCGGCGACATCAGGATCCCGCGGGGGCAATCACGGCGGCGCGGTCGTTCCTCGAGGACGTCTGCCGTCATGTCCTTGACGAGCGCAGCGAGAGCCACAGCCCGAAAGACGACCTCCCCAACTTGTACCGGAGGGCCGCCCGCGCTCTGAATCTCGGAGCCGACCAGCACGACCGGGAAGACCTGAAGCAGATCCTCGGGGGTTGTAGCTCGGTCGTGCAGGGGCTCGCAGCGGTCCGCAACAGGATGGGCGACGCGCATGGCTCTGGCGGTCCGCTTCGTCCTGCGCCCCGCCACGCCGCCCTCGCAGTGAATCTCGCGGCTGCGATGTCGACGTTTCTCCTCGCCACGCTCGGCGAACGCGGGAGCCGCTCAGGTTGAGGTCGCCGGCGAGGGCAGAGCCGAAGAAATCGGACCACACTTGCGGTCGAGAAACTTCGAGCCTAGGATGCCGGGCATGCCAACTCCGCGCAGGGCCTTACGGCGGGACCCGCTTCCCGCCTCTCATCTCGAACTCCTCTTCGACGTGCCGGCTGCGCCGTTCGTCTCGGCACTTGCCGCCGGCGCGGTCGCGGCGTCGGGCGCGACGGTCCACCATGCGGCCAACGCGGCTGGAACCTTCTTCTTCCATGACGCGCTCGCGACCCTGCGAGACGAGTTGTCGAAGGTCGGATGGAAGAACGTCAGCAGCGGGAATCTCGAGTACTCAATGCACCCGAAGGGCCGCCACCGGATCTTCGTGCTCGCCGGCGACTCGAATACGGGCGATGCCGTCGCGACCCCTCACTCGCGGCGCCCGAGGGGCTCGCAGGGCAAGGAGCAGGTCATCCAGGGCCAGTTGGACTTCGCACTCGCCGAGCTGGGGCTCGATGAGGCCCTCGACGCGTCGACCGTCACAACGTGGGCGCTCTTGCACTATTTTGACAGGGCTAAGGAGATCGTCCGGGGCGAAATCTCCGTCCCGGCTGCGATCGACTCGTCCGGCTGCGTCACCGACTGGCGAGCGAGGATTCTGCTTCCCGACGTTGACCTGGGGCCCGGTCGCGTCGCTGAGATGCCTACCGGGACCCCGCCTGTCAACTTCGAGGTGCGCCGCAAGAAGGCGTAGAGATTGCCGGAGTTCTCGCCCAGCAGGCTCAAGGTGGCGCGAGCACGGCGGCGTATGTCGAAGTCCGCCCTAGCGGCGAGCGTCGACATCGCGCCGAGCACGATGACCGGCTATGAGTCCGGTGACCACCTGCCTCCCGCCGCCACGGTCCAAGCGCTGGCCGACAAGCTTCGATTCCCGGTGGGCTTCCTCACGGGGACTGAGGTAGAGCGACTAACACCGGACTACGTGAGCTTTCGTGCGCTTAGCCGACTACGCGCTCGTGATCGCGACGCGGCGATCGCCGCCGGAAGCGTGGCTGTTCTGATCGCCGACTGGATCGAGGGGCGCTTCGACCTGCCCAAGCTCGACCTGCCAGAGCTGCGCAACGAGGACCCTGAGTCGGCTGCCGAAGCAGTTCGAGCCGAGTGGCGGCTCGGGGAAGGCGCCATCTCCAACATCGTCCACCTTTTGGAGGCTCGGGGGATCCGGGTCTTCTCCCTTCAAGAGGATTGCGCGGACGTAGATGCCTTCTGCTTCTGGCAGGACGGTCTTCCGTACGTGCTCTTGAACATGTTCAAGTCGGCCGAACGGAGTCGCTTCGACGCAGCTCACGAGCTGGCGCATCTTGTCTTGCATAGACACGAAACTCTCGCGGGAAGGAAGCAGGTCGAGAGCGAGGCGCAGCGCTTCGCCTCGGCCTTCCTTATGCCTGCTCGAACGATGCGTGGGGTCGCCCCGGCGAGCGTAACGCTCGATCGGCTCCTGGCGCTGAAACAGCTATTCGGTGTCTCCGCCGCAGCCGTCGCCGTTCGCCTCCACCAACTCGGACTTCTCGGCGACTGGAACTACCGCATGCTTTTCCAGCAGATGAGCGCCCGTGGCTGGCGTTCACAAGAACCCCACCCGATGGGGCGGGAGCGCTCCCTCGTCCATGCGCAGGTTGTGGCTGCTCTCCGTGCCGAGGCCGGCTCCAAGAAGATGATCGCTGACGATCTCGGGCTTCCCTTGGCGGAGGTCGAGAGTCTCACGTTCGGTCTTGGTGAGGCGCCATCCCGTGGGGCCGGCTGGTCTGACCCATCACCCACGAGGCCGACGAATCCGGGGTTGCGGCTCGTCGACGACTGACTTCTGCCTGATCGTCCCTGCTCAGCGGACGGCTCGCGTCCTGCCGTCGGGGGGTGAAAGCGGTCCTTCTCCCACCTCTACCGGAGCAACGGTGAACGGGGAGGAGGCCCAATGGTCGAGTACGGGGCAGGCAGTGAGTGGACCCGTGACGAGGTCCGGAACCTCCAGGCAGTCGTCGGGGCTCCTGATGACGAGGATCAAGAATCGGCTACCGCAGCCGGCTCTCGTCCGGAAGTAGCGTCGTCTGGTCCTGGCCGAGCTCAGTGATCGCCATTTGCTCGGTCAAGGGAGACTCGGGGGCGGGCTCGCGTTCGACGAGCGCCTCGTAGGCGACGAGCTGGATGTCCGAGGCGGCGACCTCCGTCGCGATCGCGGTGCTGTCTTCCTCCACCGGAGGCCCGAACAGATCCAGGCCCGCACGCACCGTCGCTGTGGCGGCGTCGAAGCGCTCGCCCTCGGTCTCTGCAGCCTTGAGGGCGCGGCGCGCCTCCTGGAACCGGCTCCAGCCGCTGCGCGCGTCGAAGTCCTCGGCCCGGACCTGGAGCAGGCGATCGAGCAGGTCGTCGAGACCGGAAACGTCCAGGTCCTCCGCGCCGGCGCGGATCTCGGTTCGGAGCTTGCGTGATCGCTCCGAAGCCCCGCGGGCGACCTCCGCCTGCGATCGCAGCAGCGTCAGCTCCTCGGCGAGTTCCGCGGCGGCGCGGGCGATCAGGTTCCAATCGAAGATCCCCGGACCGTCGGGGTGGTCCGGGAGCTCCGCGCGCGGCTCGTCCTGACGGCAGGCGATGGCTCGAAAGATCGCGACGTCGTCCCGCAGCGGCGGCGCGGCCGCGCCGGATTCGGGATAGAAGCGCCAGTAGCTCTCGCGGTCGTGGCCGGCGGCCGCTGGAGCAGCGAGAGCGAGGAAGACACCGGGGCCGTGGGCCCAGTCGCGCGGCAGGCGCTTGACCGACGAGACGCCGGCCGGGATCCGGGAGAGCTGTTCCCGACCGGCTCCGACCAGGAAGCTCGACAGCGGCTGGCGCATGTAGTCGGTCGAGCCGAACGTCCAGGTGCGCTCGATGTCGTCGAGAACGCTGCCGTCGTCACGATAGAGGCGGCGGATCTGCTCCAGGGTCTGCCCCTGCACGTCGGCCGAGAGCGGCATGGTCTTCTCGTCCCCGAGGCCAAGCCCGTGGATGCGACGAAAGCGCTCGTCCAGTCGGCCCAGCAGGCCAATGTGTCGATCGAGGTCCTCGGGCGGCAACATGCTGACGAGGGCGACCTTCTTGTGGCGGGAGCCGATCCGGTCAACGCGGCCCGCGCGCTGCACGGCCACCTGCGGGTTGAAGTGCAGGTCGAAGTTGATGACCACGCTGGCGAGCTGGAGGTTGTGGCCCTCTGCCAGGACGTCCGTCGAGACCAGGATGCGCGGTTCCTCCTCGCCAGCCGCCGCGGCGGCCATGGCGACCCCTTCGCGCTCTGGATCGAACCACGCAGTCGCCTTCTGGCGACCCTCGCTCGACACCCCGCCGTGGGTGAGGAGCGCCACTCCGCTCTTGGCCGCAACGTCCGGCGACGTCAGACGCCGGTGCACGTAGCTGGCCGTGTCGCGGAACTGGGAGAAAATCAGGACCCGCTGGCCCTCGAGGCCAGGGGCTCCGACACGCCCCTGCGCCCCGGGTCGGGTGAGGGCGGCGATCAACGCGGCAATCTTGCCGTCGTTGGCCTCCGATGGCAGCCGCGCGATGAGACCGGCGATCAGCTCGCGGTCGTGGGCGACGGCGACGCGAACGTCGTCCACCCGCAGCGTGTCGGGATCGTCCACGGCAGGCGCGTCGGCGATCGCCTTCGCCCAGGCGACGTCGAGCTCATCGTCGCTGAACCCATCCGGCGCCTCGGCGTCGGCCCGCTCGTCCGAGTCGCGATCGCGCCCGGCGGCCTCGTCGGTCACCAGGCGGCGGACCGTCGGATCGCCGCCCAAGTTGAGGAGGCGGGGCGGCGTCTGCGAGATCGCCTCCTCGAAACGCTGGAGGACGCCGTCCAGCCGGTGCAGGCTCTTGCGGATGGCGGGAATCGACGACTGGAAGCGAGTCAGGAGCCCGGCCGCGTAGAGGGCGGCGAGCGACCCCGGGCGAATGGCGAGCGCCTCATCGGGCAGACGCTCCCCCGACGGATCGACGAGGGCAAGCTGCTCGTCGGAGGGCGTGGGGGCCGAATCGCGGTAGCGATCGAGGTCGTAGGGGGCCAGGGCGAGGCGGCGCAGCGTCGACGCGAAGGTCTCAAAAAGGCCCTCCTCGGCGGTGTCGTAGCCGTGATCGATGTGCGACGGCACCCGCTCGGGGAGCGTCAGACGCTCGACGTTGAGGCCCGCCGCGAGGGCCTCGCGCTCGGCGGCCAGGATGTCGCTTCGACTCCGGCGAACGAGGGATCGGTCAAGAAGCGGGAAGGGGTCGGCCTGACCCTTCTCCACTCGATCAAGATGCCGCTCGAAGTCGGCGATCTCGGGGGCCCAGACGTCGCGCCGGTTCTTCGCGAGCACCCGCAGTAGCCGGGTCAGGTCATCCATGCCCGTGTTGACCGGCGTCGCTGTGAGCAGCAGTACGCGTTTCTCGTCCGGACGATCGCCCGTCGACAAGAGGTCCATTGTCTTCTGGAACCAGGTACCGCCGCCCCGTAGGCGATGGGCCTCGTCGATCACGATCATGTCGGCACCGGCGTGCGGCCTCACGTCGAGGTCCGACCGAAGGCTCTGCATGGTCATCAGGCGACAGGCCCAGTCGAGCCCCTCGCGCTCCAGCATTCCGCGCCACATCGGCTCCAGGGAGGCCGGCACGATCAACAGCACGGGCCTACCCTGCCCACGGCGCGCCTCGGCCTGGCGGTAGAGGTAGTGGTGAATGACGCCGATGGCCATCCAGGTCTTGCCGAGACCGACGGCATCGGCGAGCAGGGCGCCGCGCGCAGGGCCGTTCAGCAGGCGCACCAAACGGAAGACGGCGTCCTCCTGGAACCACTTCAAGGTGAAGCGGGCCTCCTCGAGGGAGGGCGGCAGCTCCGACCCGTAGCGGGCGGCAAGGGTGCGGATGAGGACGTCGAACGGCCGGTACGTCTCCGACACCTGCGGGGTGGCGCGGAGCGCCTCCAGGAGCTGCTCCGTGTAGGGCACCGTGTCGTCGTGGCTCCAGTAGCGCTCGAACCAGGCGCGCACCTCGCCGACCTCGCGGCGGTCCTGGCGCCAGCCCACCAGCTCCCGGTTGCGCATGAGGCCGTTGAAGGTGAAGTTCGCGCTGCCGATGCCCACCGAGCCATCGAGGATGTACGCCTTAGCGTGGAGGAACCCCTCGCCCCGCCAGAGGCGCACGACCTCGCCGTTCGCCTTCCGCTGGCGCTCCAGGAAGGCGATCAGCGCTGCGAGCGCGGCCGCCTCCTGAGGGCCTACGAGGCCCGGCGGCTGGGTGTCCTGGTCGATGGCCGCCTGCACGAGGGCCTCGATGTTGGCCGACTCCTGGAGCGGTGTCAGCGCCTTGAGCTCGTGGTCGGTTCCAAGCAGGAGGCGGAAGCGTCCGATGGCGTCGAGCGCGTCGCCCAGAGCCGACCAGACCGAGGGCGCGAAGTAGCCCGAGGCAACGTCGAGGCGGTCAGGATCATCGGCGATCTCGGCGCGCAGCCGCTCGGCGACGAGGGCGACCTCATTGTCCGAATACGGGAGGGAGAGGGGGTCGGTCATCGCACCACCCATAGGTCGGCGTCGGCCGCGACCCCGTAGAGCTCGCGGGTGTACAGGTCGAGCTCGTGCTCGATCTCTCCCAACGGTTCGCCCTCGGCGCCAGCGTCTAGCGCCTCCTTGGCGGCCACCGCGCGACGACCGAGGAGATCGAGGGCGCTCGCCTGGGACCCGTCAAGGACCGGAACCGGAAGCCTTCGGATATCTCCAATCTCAATCTGCATGCGGGACCCGAGGAAGGTGCGAACGCAGAAGTCGACGACCGGCGCGTTCAGTAGTGCCAGCAGGGAGTCCACGCTGAGCCAGTCAACTGATGGCCCGATGGTTGGCGTCTTGTCGCTGAAGATGCCCGCATCCGGAACCCTTCGGACTCGCAAGTAGCTGGCGATGCGGTTGAAGGCACAGCCACCCTGTCCCCAGAGTCGTTCGTTCTGCAGCCGAGGGCTCCTTGATCCCCCGGCCCGCACCCGTTGGCGGAGCAACGCCACGGAAACCGGCGACCAGTCGATCACGAGGGGATTCTCACGACGCCACCTCGCCGCTCCTCCATCCTCGCCGGAGTCGTCGCCCTTCTCAAAGGGAACCCAGGTTGCTCCACTGGCGATTCCGCCGGCGACCTCGTCCGCCGTTAAAGCCGTCGAGCGGACCCGATCGGGCGGCGCGATCCGAAGCAGACCGGAGCGAGGCCAGCCCAGCGCGGACGCTCCGAACTCGTCGGCGATCGCCAGAAGCGCGTCGTCCGCGCCGGCGCCCACTGCGACGAGGGTGCGGTAGCGGGCCCCCGCCTCCTCGTGGCGTAGAGTGAGCTCCTCAAGCCGACGGCAGGTGGCCCGGGCGGCCTCAGCCTCGGCTGTGCCGTCGATCGCCGCCAGGAAGCGCCGGTCGTCGGCCGTGGCCAGCCCCTGGCCGCCTTCCACGACCAGCCCGAGGAGGACCCAGTCCCGCCCCGGCTTTAGGGCGTCATAGAAACCGGCGCGGCGAGCGTCGGCGCTCCAGCGCGCCAGCGCGCGCGTGTTCGATAGCAACTCCCAGCTCGCGCCACCGTCGGGCGCGTCGAAGCGGCCAAACTCGTTCCAAGCTGCGCATCGGGCGAACCGCGGCAGCACATCGCGAGCCGGACGGCTCGGGCGAAAGAGGGGCCGGTGTGGCAGACGGTGGAACTCCGCCGCCGGCACCTCGAACAACTCCGAGGCCCCCACCGGCGTCATCGAGCGCGTCGGCTCCGCGATTCGCCCCGCCGCCAGCAGGTCGTTCGTCGGCCTTCCGTGGTTCTCGACCCAGCGGATCTCCGAGTCATGGCCGAGCCCGCGGGAGGCCACGATCACGCCGCCGTTCACGGCGACGCCCTCGAAGCAGCGAGTGCGCGCGGCCACGTGGACCGTCTCGGGGGCCTCGGGCCCCGCCAGGAGCCGCCGGCGCAGCTCGGCGCCGTCCGTGCTCGTAAAGATCGAGTCGTTGAAGATCATCGACATCACCCCGCCCGCGCGGATGAGCTGCAGCGCCCGCCAGGCGAAGTGGATCATGAGGTCGGCGGTGCGTCCGTAGTGCAGCTCCAGGTCGCGCAGGAGCACCGCGTCGAGATGCTGGGCGATCTCCTTCCGACTGAGGTAGGGCGGGTTCATGATCACTACGTCCCAGCCTCCGCCCGCCATCACTTCTGGCGCGTGGAAGGCCGGCATGAAGGCGGGGAAGATCCGGTCACGGTCGTGGAAGGCCGCCTCGAGTGTCGCGATGTCGGCAAGAGCCTGCTCGCCGAGGGCTCTCGTCTTGCTGATCTTGGCCGCGTGGCCGGCGTTCTCGCGAGCGCGGGCGAAGATGGACGCGAGCAGCGCGTCCTCCGCCCCGCCGATGGCCAGGTGCAGCTCCGCCTTCCCGGCAGGGTCGGCCGCGTTGAAGTAGCGCTCGCGCAGGTTTACCAAGGCGGCCGGGTCGAGCCCGTGCACGTCGAGGGAAGCGGCGCCGTCACGCGAGTTCTGCACCTCCACACCAGCCACGAAGTCGGTGAGCGAGTTGGCTGGAACGGTGCGGAACTCGAGGTTAGGGAGCGGCTCGGGGGTGACCCCATCGGGGGTATCGACGAGTAGGGCCAGCCACAGCCGGAGTCGGCACAACTCGATCGCCGTCGGGTTAATGTCGACGCCAAAGAGGCTGGACTGAATCGCGTGGCGCCTCCAGGCGTGCCGAGTAGCGAGGTCGGCGTCCTGACCCGCCGTGACAGCGTGTGCGTGCCCACGCAGCCGCGCGATCTCGCTGAGCATCCCAAGTAGGAATGCACCCGAGCCCACCGCCGGATCGAGCACCGTGATCCCGGCCAGCGCGCAATCGACGGGCGGAGCCACCTCTGCCGCTCTCTCGACCCCGGCGAGCTCCCCGAGAGCCCCGAAGGGGTCGTCCCCGTCGATGAGGCACCGCGCCTCCGACTCGGACATCGCGCAGGTGCGCTGGAGGTACGGCACGAGGGCCTCGCGGCACATAAACTGCACCACCGGCCGTGGCGTGTAGACCGTGCCCTGATTGCGCCGCTCGTCGTCGGAGATGAGATTCTCGAAGACCTTCCCCAGCATCTCGGGGTCGACAGCCACTTCGGTCTCATCGGCCCTCTCTTCGGACACGGTGAAGCTCCACCCGTCGAGGAAACCGAGCAGGCCGTCCTCGGTCGAGAAGATCGTGTCAGGAAGGGGCAGGGACACGGCGCCGTAGCGCCGCTCGAAGAGCCCACCGTTGAGAAAGGGGATGCCTGGCTTCTGCCAGGCATCCGCGCGACTTTCCGACGGCACGTTCAGGGCCTCGTAGCAGAGCGGCTCGAGCACAGCCTCGTAGAAGCCGCCGCCCGCGTGGAGCTGGGCCCGATACGCGTCCGACAGCCACGCCGGCCGGCCCTCGAGGAGGCCCTTTCGTTGGAGGAAGTAGGCGAAGAGGGCCTGCGTGACAATCCGGAGGGCGACGCGATCGGCGCCCCGTGCCTGCTCGATGCCGGCGTGGACCGCGGGGCTGCCGGCCGCAGCCTCGGACACTGCCTGGACGAGGACGCGGTAGTGAGCGTTGAGCTCGACGAAGAAGCGCTTCGTGACGCGCTCGACGTCGAGCGCCCGGTCGATCGCGTCCTGGTTCTGGGCGTCGCTGCGCTCGGCCCTCCAGGCGAGGTGGGAGACGACCTCCACATCGTGGACCGTCGGCAACGAGGGCCGCACGACGAGCCGGGCGATCGTGACAGCTCCCCCGCCGCCCTTCACGAGGCGCGGCCGGACGATCGCGAAGGACTCCCACGCCCCGGTGCCGCGGACGCCGAGGATGAGGAGGGGCTGATCGTGGAACCCATCGATTAGCCGGCGCCCGACGGTCTTGAGCGAGCGGGGCACGTCGTCGACCTCGGCGACGAGGACTCCGTAGCCGCGGCGCTGATGGGCGCGCAGGCGGGTGCCGACGCCGGTCAGGCCGACGTCGCCGAGATCGTACGGACGGGCACTGTCGGTCTCGTAACCGAGGGCGCGGAGGAGGTTGAGAGCACCCTCGGTCGAGCGGGTGCCGCGCAGGGCCATGGGAGTGATCACGTCGCCGTTGCCTCATCGACGAGGCATCTGAGAGCGTCCGTCGCCCCCACGGCCGTCGCAGGGATCCGAAGGAAGCACGTCCGCTGACCGGCCCGCGTCGTCCACGGCCCGTGGCGATCCGCGGCCGCCTCGTCGCCGTCGTGGGGCGGGTAGGCGAGCGCGCCGAGGGCGACGTCGTGCCCGGACAGGTACGACGTCAACTGGTAGAGGTCACCGCGGTCGACTCCGCTCGGAGTGCTCCGCAGGGAGCGCAGACGCTTGTACTTGGCGTCGATGACGGCGCAGAGATCGCCGTGTCGATCCCGGATCAGGATGTCCGGCTTCAGGCGGCCAAGTCGCCTCGCGGGCTGCGGAATCGACTGCAAAAGGTAGGACCCCTCGCGCTCGGCGGTCCCGTGCTCCACACGGGTCGGCCCGAACGCTCGCCGCGCGCAGTGCACCAGGAAGAGCTCCCACAGCTCGGCTACGTCCACCAGTACCCCGGAGGCGTCGGCACTGGACGCGGAGGTGAGGCGCCCACGCCGGTGGGCGATCTCGTGGGACAGTCGCGCGATCGGCTGAAAGCGCCGCGTGATCGGCGTATAGCGAACGCGCCCGAGAGCCGACGGATCCGGCAACTCAGGCTGGCTTCCTACCACGGCCCGCAGCTGGCTGAGCACCTCCCCCGTGAGCGTGGGACGCCATGTCGGTCGCACGGGAAGCAGGGATCGCAGTGCTCGATCGGCCAGCACCAGGACGCGCGCGACGGGGTTATCGAGATCGCGCTCGGTGCGGATCGAGCCGACGAGCGGACGCCTGCCGGCACGGTGGCGGATGGTCGAGGGGACGTCGAGCCTTCCCCGCACGAAGAGGTCGTCGTGATGCGAGGTCCTGCGCAGACGCGGTCCGCCGTGGCGGGCGGCGTCGGCGACACCCGCCGACCAGACGCGATCGAGGAGCTGGACGATCATCGGCCCCTGCGAGGCAGCGGTCGCCGAACGGGGGACCAACGCGAGGTTGAGTGCGTGGGCGAGCCAGGCCCCGATGACGTCGATGCCAAGACGCGGCTCGATGCGGACCTCGCGGTCCTCGAAGCGCAGCTCGCCGATGAACTGCCCCGCCCACCAGTCTCCGTCCGGGCCCCGACGGAGCGCTGGGTCGTCCTCGTCGTCGAGGCGACCGTCGCCGGCAAGGTGGAGAACATGGTCGTGGTCCTCCAGGTGCGCCGCGAGGCGCTCGAGCCACTGGTCTTCGGCCGCATCCAGGGGTGTCCTCGGGGAGAGGTCCCTGAAGACGACTGGAGCGCTCACTCGACGGTGCCCGTCATGAGCACACCGCGAAGGCGAGCCAGCTCGCCGGTTGCCGTGTCGAAGTCGAGTCCGCCGAGATACTGGGCCAGGAGCGGCTCGAGCGAGAATGTCCAGAGATCCTTGAGCGACTGACGTGGCTGACCACTCGCCGTCCACAGCACGCCGCCGGTGAGCTGCTTGCGCCCCTTGAGCCAGCCGCCCGCGAAGAAGGCGGCGTCGAAGAAGTAGGTGTGCCCGAGCTCGTACTGCGGGCCGAGATGGGGCGAGATGGCGATCTGCTGATTGAGCAGCACCGCCCTCTCCGCGAGGCGGGTCATGTCGCCGACGGCCCGGTCCCAGCCCCACTTCTTCGGCGCGTGCTTTGCCCAGCGCTGCCCGTTTACCTCGATGATCGGAGTGGGCTCAAAGCCCGCCGGGCGCCAGAAGAAACGACGGCGAAGCGCGAAGTCGAGCTCCTCCACCGACTGGTCGATGAGGTTCATCGTCCCGATCACGAAGAGGTTCTCTGGGAGGGCGAGCTCCTGCGGCTGGTCGTCGGGATCGAAGCCGGGGAGGAGCAGGGGCGCGCCTCGATTCTCCAGGAGGCTGAAGGCCTCACCGAACAGGCGGCTGAGGTCAGTGCGGTTGATCTCGTCCAAGACGAGCACGACGGGCAGCCGATCGGCCCCGGGGACAGCGGTCATGCGTTCGACGAGGCGCGGCAGGAGGCCATCCACGTAGCCGACCCTTCCGTCGGCTGCCATCCGCATGCCCCGTACGAACTCCTCGTAGCCGTAGCCCGGGTGGAGCTGGACCCAGTGGACGTTGGCCTTCACGTACTCGTCCAGCTCCGCCTGCGATGAGAAGAACCGAGACGCTTTCCACTTCTCCAGGGCGATCCGCCGGATCAGGCGGTCGGCCAGCTCCCGGGTGCGGTGTGTCTTGCCGGTCCCAGGCGGTCCGTAGAGCACGATCTGCTTCTTGTAGAGCAGGAGGTCGAGATCGCTCGCGCCCTCAGGGCGATCGGAGCCCGGATCCCAGATGTCGCGAAGGGGCGCGTAGTAGAAGTCAAGAATGCCGCGGTGAGCGTTCGGCTGGGCGTTCAGCGCGACGAGCTTGTTGCGGACCATGAAGAGCTGCTCGTCGAGGTCCTCCGGGACGTCCTCCCCCGTGAGCAACTCACCGGCGAAGGCGTCCACGATGTTCTGCTTATGGGTTCGGCTGGACATCCGCTCGAACTCGTCGGGGCGCAAGAGGTGCAGCAGGATGTGGCGCATCTCCCGCACCGCGATCCCCTCGCCGGCGTCGTCGGCGAAGTCGCGTAGAGCCCAGGGGTCAGCGAGCAGCGCCCCGCGCTCATCCTCGCTCGGGAAGGCCTTCATCCTGAGGCAGAAGTCGATCAGGTAGCCGATCTGGAGATCCCGGCGGACGTTGTAGCCGAGCCCCGGGTTGCCGATCCCCTCGTCCATCGTGTCGGCCAGGCGTTGCCAGTGCGGCGGCTCGACGTTCAGGGGGGCGATGATCGGCTTGAGTGTCGCCCGCTTGGTCGGCCCACCGACGGCACCTCGCGCGAAGAGGAAGTACACGCCCACCAGCTCACAGACCAGCCAGCGCACGTCCTCCGAGGCGGTCTCCAGCTGCGTCGAGAGCTTCTGGCCGAAGTTCTCTTCGGTGCCCTCGAGGGGGTTCTCCAGGAAGCGCTTTCGGAAGTCCTCGAGGTTCGGGACCGTCCAGATCTGCCGGTCGTCGAAGAGGATCGAGCCGCTTCCGACGAGGCAGGCGTCCCTCCAGACCTCGACGAGGGCGTCGATCTTGGCCCGGCTGGAATCGGGGTCTACGAACCGGGCCACGGAAATGATCCTACTGGCGTCGGCGTATCGGCGATCAGCCAGCCGGCCGGCCGCGTGGCGAGATGGCTTTCCCTTGGAGTTCTTCGCCGGTGAGGAGACTTGTCGTACGGTCCGCCCTATGACCGGTCGCGAGCATCTTCATCGGCTAGTCGACGAACTCCCCGAAGGCGCGATCGCCGAGGCGTTCGAGCTGATCTCGGATCTCGCTCAGCCGCACGACGGACGACTCAACGAGGAAGAGCTTGCGGCTCTCCACGAGGCCGACGCGGCGATCGCCGCCGGCGAGGTTCGCCCGCTCCCCGAGGCGCGCCGGGATCTCGGCCTCTGAGGGCTCCTCTCGCTAGCCCAGGCGTCGGCAACGTTGCAGCCGCGGCGCCCAAGAGTTCATAACCCGCGCAGCCGACCAAAGATTATGAGCTTTTCGATCGCGATTGGATAGAGTTCATTTCTTTGGGTCGAGCACATAGTGCGCAGAGCGGCGCTGACCGACAATGCGTAGCTCTCCGCGGTCAACCAGCCCTCTCAGGATGCGCCGAGCCCGTTCCGGGGCCACTTTGCAGAGCTCAGCCGCCTGCGAGCGGGTAATGCGACCGTGTGCCTCCACGAACTGCAGGATCATCTGCTCCTGCTGAAAAGGCTCAAAGCCCCGGCTCCGGACATAGGCGGCCTCCTCGCCAAGGGCGCGGTAGACCGCGGCGGAGAGATGGTATGAGCGACCCCGGGCCTCGCCCCTGCTCTCGAGGACACCGCCCTCCACCATTGCGGTGAGGAGTTGGCGGGTGTCCGCCTCCGGCAGCTGCGTCAGCTGGCCCGCCCGGCGGGTGGTGACACTGCGCTCCCGGAGCAGCTCATCCAGCACGAGCAGCTCGTTCAGTCCAAGACCCCGGCCGGCCCGGCTCTCCTCGGTCAGGAAGCGGACAAGGGCCAGGTTCGCGGGCCCTCCGTAGAGGACAACGATCACGCTGTCGCCCGAGGAGCGGCTGTAGTCGGGAGCCTGGCGCCCGTAGCGGAGCTGTCCTTCGTAGATGCGGTTCACGCCGCGCCCGGTGCGCTCGACCAGGCCGGCCCGCTTGAAGGCGTCGGCCAGGATCGGGCTGCGCGGCCGGGGAGGGGTGACGAGGAGATTCTCGATGCTCACGCCGGGCGGGAAGCCACCGGGGTTGCTCACTTCGAGCCGCCCGTCGAGCCACTGGACGTGCACCGCCCCGAGCCGGGTGTAGTCGCGGTGCACGAGAGCGTTCGCGAGCGCCTCGCGGAACGCGGTCTCCTGGTAGAGCGGCACCGCGATCCGCAGTAGCCCGAACTCCACCTCCTCCTCGCTGTTACGCGCGGCGAAGCGGCCGGTGATGTCCTCGGCGGCCCGGAACAGCGACGAGCGCGTGATGTCGTTGACCTCCACCGAGGTCCCCGACAGCACCTGGAAGGCGACCTCGTGGGTCGGCACGTGGCGCCGGATGGCCTCCTCGCGACCGAAGAGGAGAAGTGCACCCGCCGTGATCAGCCGGCGATCGTCGTTGACCCGGACGAGCGCGAGGGCCCTGGCGATGTCGAGGTCCGAGAGATCCACCAGCGCCTGGTCGCCGCGCCCCCCGCTCTCGCGCACAAGCCGGCGAAGGCGCTCGAACTCGAGCGGGTCGAGATCGTCCCAGGAGGTGCCGTGCACATCGAGGGCGGCGTAGTCGGCCGCCCCGCGGTCGATTTCGTACGCGAGCATCTCGTGAGCGTGGAAGGGCGGACAGGCGGGGCGGCCGTCGCCCCCAAGAGCGCGGCGGACGTACTTGCCGTCGGTCGTGCCGACCACCGTTCGCGCCTTCGGGACCATCAGCACCGTCACGGGATGGCCGTCCAGCTCGACGAGCTCGACCTCGACGGTGACCGGGGGCTGGGTCTTGTTCGCGATCAGGACACGCAGACGGCCTGGATCCGTGACGCCGGTTTCGTGCCGGGGCCGCGCACCGGTCACCCTCCCATCGTCCTCCACGCCCAAGAGGATCGACCCGCCAGCGCCGTTCGAGAGGCAGACGACGGCCTCAACCAACTCCCCGTCGGAGAGCTGCCGCCTCTCCTCGCCCTTGAACTCGACCACGAAGGTCTCACCCGCCTCGACGAGTGAGCGAAGCTCCGCCTCGGTCATGCGTCGGAATCGACTGGACGGCGTGGATGAAGGCCTGAAGCGATCACGGTCGTATCGTGACCGAAGGGATGGACACTATCCCGGAATCACACATCCCGCTCTGCCCCAGTGGTCTCGTCGAACCGGGCGCGGAACTTTGCATACTCCCGTTCCACATACTCCGGAACGGACACCAGCGTCCCCTGCTCGTCACGAAACGTTCGCTTAGGGTCTCCGCGGAAAGACAGCCAGTTAAAACTGCCAACGACAACGTAGCGTCGGTCACAGATCAGGACTTTGGCGTGAGTATCCCCCAAGCGCCGCAAGACCAGATTCGGATAACTCTCGGCCAGCCGGTTCAAGCGTTCCATCGCTCGAGGATGAGCATCCGGCTCATCTCGCTCGTCCTTTGCGATGCCCCATCCGATGTGCACCTCGACGCCCCGGGCGAGGAGCGCCTCAAGTCGCTTAGCGAACTCATGATCTACGACCGCCGGCTTGATCCAGGGCGAGATGACCAGAAGCCGCTCCTCCGCTTCCTCCATCGCCTCCCTCAATAGCGCTGGATGGTCGTAGGTAGCCACTGGACGCACCGGCAGGGCCTCTAGCGCCTCCTTCGCTCGCTCGACCCTCTGCAATTCGCCGCCACCTAGCGCCTCTTGCTTTGCAAGGGACAGGTCGGCCCGCAGCGCCTGGGCCGTGTCTTCCTCCAGCCTTTCGACAAGCTCCTTGCCGAGGACCTCCTCGGCAAGACCCCTCGCCGACAACACTCCGGCCTTACCAATCCCGACCTTCTTCAGTAGACCGGCCTCGGCAAACGCGTGTTCGTGAACAGAAGAGAGTTCGCCATCGATAACGAAGCCCACTTGCACGTCCCCGCCGCGCTGCGCCCGAAATGCAAGAGCAACCGCCCTCTTGAAAACCCTTTCACGCCGATCCACCGCCTTAATTGCAAGAAGATCTTCGAGTTGCTCATGGCGAGGGTAGCCCTTCGCCATCAAAGCCTGAATCCGGGGTAGATGCTCCCGAATATCGTCGATATCCGGGCCGCGAGCCGGCGAAGGGGGGATCTCATGGATCGCCTCCTCCTTAAGGTCGCGCGGCTCTGCCCAGTCTCCAATGTAGTCGACCGGAACGCGCAGTAGCCCGTCAAAGAACACCGAGACCTCTCGCTCTTCGATGACTACCTCGGCCAGCGTGGCGAGCATGGCCTCGCCGTCCGGCGTGATCTCAAGCCGCCCGCCTTCACTAAGCCGAAGCATCCCCTCTCGAACTAGGTCCGCAGACGTGACGACGACCACCTGCTCGTCGAGACCCAAGAGACTCTCGATCTCCGGGGCAGCGACGTTCCCGGCATCGGCGGCCCGAAGGATGAACTCGCGGAGCGGGCTGATCGGCTTGCGAGCCTGAATGGAACCCCGAATGCGGGTCCGCCAGAACGGTAACCCGACGAGCCCGTAGTCGATGAGCGTAAAGCCCGGACGCGCAAAGGCGAATCGCTCCGCGACCTCCTCGGGGCTCATCCGTCCTCCAGAGCTACGAGTGCGCAGTCTTCGTGGGCTTCGATATATTCGAGTACCCCTCGGAGCGGGTTGCTGCCAGGAACGACCCGGCAAAAGGCGTGATCGCCAAAGATCACCAGAGCGCCCTTACCTCGCGAGAGGGCGACGTTCGCCCGAGACGCCTCCTTCAGAAATCCGATTTTGCTGTCGGGGTTCGATCGAGTGGCCGAGTAGATCGCTACGTCCGCTTCTCGCCCTTGGAACGCATCAACTGTGCTGCACTCCACCGTCAACTGCGCGAGGTCCCGAAGCTGGTCCGTAAGGCTACGTTCAAGAGCGTCCCGCTGGCCCGTGTAGGCGCTCAAGACGGCAACCGTCAGGTCAGCGGAATTCGCCTTCGCGGCAAAGTTCAAGCGATGCAGGAAACGGAAGATCTCGCGCGCCTCACATGGATTGCTGAACGAGCCGCCGCTGAACCGCTCCGACCGATCATTCAACGGGGTCGTGGTGAACCACGTTACCGCCGCCGGCAGAGCAAGCCCCAGCCACTTAGGTCGAGCCCGCGGTTCGCTTGTCAACTCCCCACGATAGAAACACTCAGAAATGAGATTGCCGATCGAGGGGTGCATGCGGTGCTGATGCGTGAGAGCCCTCTGGCATGGGGCAGGCAGCAGAGCACGCAGACGAGCGAAGAGCGTTTCCTCTACCTCCTCTCGCCCGAGACCATGGTCATGCAGGACGCTCTGAGATCGCAGCGCTTCGTCGACGTAGGGGGGCAGCTGGCGGCTGTCGCCCACAAGAATCCAGCGACTCGCCCGGGACATCGGGATGAAGAGTTCCGTCGCCGTCGCCTTCGAAGCTTCGTCGATGATGCAGGTGTCGAAGTCGATTGACTCGATCCCCCGAATCCCACCGAGACCTACACACGTTGCGGCCACTACCTGGGCACGAAGCAGCGTCGCTGCTTCGAACTCAGGTCCCACTCCGAAACGCGCGTGCCACTCGGCGAGGAGCCGGATCAGCTTCTGGCAATCCCCTGGGTCTGTGGCGATGCCGTCCGTAATCTCCATAGCACGAAGCTCGAGCGTTTCCGCATCCAAGTCGTCGATGCGTGAGTTCTTCTCGAGCTCTCCGAGCTGGGAAAGTCGTTCGGCGAGCTCTCGCGCGTCCCGTCGGCACTGCTCCAGCTCTCGCCGAGCCTGCGACCGCTGCCCGCGGAGTGTCTGGATAGCGTCGGCCTCAGTAGCACCCGTCGCTACAGCCTGCTGCGCCCCTGCGGTCTCAACCCGAGTGTCTAGGTCGTCAACTTCGCCCTGGAGGGCGCCCGCCCGCCCGATTTCCATGGCAAGTTCTTCAAGACGCATTGCGACCTCCACATCGCGGACGCTGAAGCCGTTCGCTGTGGCCCAGGCGGCGAGCCATTGCGTCCCCGATCTGACGGCCTCCCTCTTCCACTTCCTCAGTTGGCGGTCGAGACGTAGGTGCTCCACCGCCGAGGCGACCTTAGGATCGTCCGGACGGGCGACTCGGAGGAGCCGGAGCGCAGGATCGCTCTCCGAAAGCCTCTCGAGCACATTGTCTAGCGCCGCATTGGTCTGTGACGCTAGAAGGATGCGTTTGCCGGCCTGGAGCTCTTGGCGGATCAACTCGCTGATGAAGGTGGTCTTCCCCGTCCCCGGAGGACCCTCGACGACCAGCAGGTCCTCCGTCCCGAGAGCAGCCACGACCGCGTCCCGCTTTGGTGAGTCCAAAGCCTCCCCAAACCAGTTCGCCACGACCACTTGGGTCGGCGGTCTGGCATCTGAAGGGTCCAGCATGAGATCGCCGAGGTTGGGCCTCAGCGACGTCCCGAACTCGACTGCGTCGAGCGCCCGTTCCTGCCGGCGGAGCGCTGAGGTCGCCGCACGAGTGTCCAAACGGAGGATGCCGCGGCCAGGGAGGTCGCTTGGGTCTCCTTCGGAAACGCGCAGCGAGACGCTCTCGCCATCGACGGCGACGACCTCACCGGTGAGCGCTCGGCCTCCAACGAGTTGCGCGGTGCGCGTCTCGCCGACGAGATCCTCGGAGGGCGAGGACCCGACTTCAAAGACGGTTACTGCTCCGGGCCTGAAGCGAAGATAGTCCAGCGGAGCTTCTCGGGACTTTTCGATGGCTCTGAGCGCGATCAACGTGCGGCGCCAGACCTTGAACGGTCGCGCGCGAGCGTCTACCTGGCGCTGGTGCACTCGCTCCTGGTGGTGTTCTTCAGACTCAACGCTGAGACGCTCCAAGAGCTCGGCCGTCTCCGAGCCGCTTCGAGATTTCTCGAAGCTGAAGGAAACGCGGGGGGCATAGCCGTGTTCGCGCTGGCGCTCGAGTTCTGCGCTACTTGATGGATAGCCGTCGATAACCCTGAAGGCGTCACGTCGCTCGTTGATGCCAATCCGGAGAACAAGCTCCGAGCCGAGGAGGCGGAGTGAGGAGCGCCCATGGTCTGGCCTGGGTGGGTCGTAAACAAAGGCATAGGCATCACTGAGATCCCCGAGGATGAGGTCCTCCAGCTGCAGTTCCGTCTGCAGGTCGAGCAAGTTCAACAGCTTGCTCTCGGCTTTTTGTGACAGCTGCAAGGGCACGACTGGCATCGGAGGACCTAGTCCGAGCCGCTCTGCCGATTGGCTGCGACGTCTTTCGATCGCCTCTACGTCGTCCAGCAGCGTTTCCGCAGAGGGATAGCGCTCACCCGGGTCCTCGCTCACGCAGCGACGGAGGACGGCGTCGATCTCCGCAGGAACGTCCAATGCCGCCATGGCAGCGTCGAGACGCGCATACGGCTCGAGCTTTTCGGATTGAGGCTCTAGGGCGAGAGCACAAAGGACTCCAAACGAAAAGACGTCCACCGTGAGCTCGGCCTCGCGAGGCGTGTGGTTGCGCGGGGTATACGGCGGACTCTTCCAGTCCCTTACGGTCGGGCCGATCGCCACGTCTTCAACCAGTCGCGCGATGCCGAAGTCCGCGATTTGAGGGACGCCTTCGGCCGAAAGTAGGACGTTCTTAGGCTTTACGTCGCGATGAGCGACTCCCCGCCCGTGGGCGTGCGCGAGCCCGCGCAAGATTGGCCCACCCCATGAGCCGTAGAAGTCGTCCCATCCGCTCGGAGGCTGGTCTCGGAGAGCGTCTTCAAGGGTCCCGTGGCACCACGGAAGAACGAAGTATCGGAACGCCCGCTCTGGATCGGAGCCAATGTCCAGCAGAGCGAGGATGTTTGGGTGAGAGAGGCGTTGGAGCGTGCTGAACTCGCGGCTCCAGACGAGATCTGCCGTGCGCTCGCCGATATTGCCGGAGTGGATAACCTTGATAGCGACGGCGCCGTGCTCCTCCCTCGTGTCGAGGGCCCGCCACACTTGAGCGGTGCCTCCCACATCGGGCACCTCGCTGACAATCACCCACCGCTCATCGAGGGTTTCTCCCTTCACCGCGCAATCCGATTTGGCTGCCGCCAACGCTTGCAGCGCTGCGTGCGATGGGGCTGTGGTGAACAGCACCCCTTGGCGACGCAGACTCGAGCGCGACTCCTAGGCACCAGCTGAACGACCCCGGATCGGGGGGCTCGCCGAGCCCGCAACGGAGGTTTCGGCAACGCCGGGGCGACGTTCTCACTCGGCACGCCGGTCGCGAAACGATCGATCGCGGCGTCCCTGGTGATCGCGCGAGGGGTCGTGCCCATCAAGCGGGCCGCGCGGGACCGGCCTCGGCCTCCTCGAGCACGGCCAAGAGGTGGAGGTCACTGTTCAGGCCCGCGTTCCTCGGGCGAGCGAGCTGAACAGGATCACTCGGACAGGTTCCGCTGCCCTCACGATGTTCGCGACCGCTGCGGGCACGAGGGAGCGAAGGCTCTGGCCGGGGGGCGATGTCTGAGTCGGTCGCCATCGTCCGCGCATCGTAGTGGCGATCGCCGACCGCTCGCCAGGCCGCGTAAGGTGACGCGGTCAGCACATGACCCACACCTCAGGTGACGTGCGCACGGACCGATTGAGCCCGCTCTGAGCTCTTTCCGGCGCTTTGGAAGTCGGTCCAATGCTTTGGGCCGGAGACAGAGAGGGTCTCGCCGAAACCGGCGCCCGCACCGGCATCGCCGGGTCCTACCGGTAGAGGTCGCGTGTCGCCACGACGCCCAAACGGCGACTGCTGCCCGCTTCTCGAACCGCTTGCGCGCGTCGGCGGCGCTCCGCCGCATCCGGGTCGGCGCGTCGTGCCAAGAGTGCCGCTCGCGCGGCGTTCACGGACGCTTCGCTCGGCAGAGTTGAGTTCGGGCCGGTGCTCTGGGTGGTCGCCATCGGTTGGATGGTACCCCGGCGCGGCGCCGTGCTCCATCGCGCCGACCTCGCCATAGGAGCGCTACAACTCTTGGCGTCCCGGGGCGGCCGCGCCTGCCGCGGACTGATCCTCGGAGCCGGCCGGCCAACGGCCGGGACCGGCCGGTCTCTTTGCTTTCTGGCTCCGTTAGGAGCCTCTGGACCGTGCGAGATCCTCCACCCTGAGAGCGATCTCGTCGGTCGTGGGCTCGCTCATGCACCCATGCGCGCCGCTGTGCTGCGACTGTTGCAGCGCCGAGGCCCGCCACGGCGGGGTGATCCGGGAACGGGACGCGTCGGCGCCGTCTTCGTCGCTCGGATGGAGGTCCGGTGGATGCCCGCCGAGCGGGGAAGGCCGAGATCGGGCGCTGATTGACCGCCGGGGGTCCGGAGGGTCGGTCCACTCGGCTTCGGGGACGGCGGCCCGGGCCGCGGCTACCCCGGGGGTGGATGCGAGCGCGGGCGCGGCGAGGCGGCTAGTTCGGCGGCGGGCTGGACCCGCTGGAGCATCTCCCACAGCTGTCCAGCGGCGGGCGAGGTCAGGTCCTCGCGCCTCACCGGCGCACTCGGAATCGCTACCGGCAAGGCGGCCGGGGTCGGCGGCGCCACAACCCGGTTCGCCTCCTTCGCCTGCCTGCGCGCCTCCCGGCGGCGTTCGGCGCGGCTCGCCTTCTCCTCCCGATTCGCCACGACGCGCTTGGTGACCTCGCGCGTGCGCACGAACGCCAGGTCCAGCACGCGGACGGCGCCGCGGCCGTAGCCTCGGGCTTCGGGATCCGGGAGCGTCCAGTCCCGGATCAGTCCGATGCGCACCGCGTCGAGCCGTGTCCGCCACTCGGTCCAGCGCGAGACCCCCATCGACTTCGCCAGCGCGGCTGGCCGGACCTCGCCGCGACTCCTCCAGGGCCCCAGCGCGAGCTGGGCCACGATGACCCATGCCAAGACGTTCGCCACCCTCCGCCCACTGAGGCCCGACTCGGCGAGGACAGCCAGGACGGTCTGTCCGACCGCGGCGAAGCGCTCGCCGGCGAGGGCCTCGGCCTCGAGGGCGCGGGCAGCGTCGCTCACGCGGAACGCCATCTCGATGTTGCGCCCGAAAGGCTGGAGGCCGTCCGGGACAGGGGGTATTCTTCGACCACTGAGCAGCGATCTTTCGTGGTGAGCGACCCGGGGCTGGCACCCCGGGTCGCGTCGTTTCTGGAGGCAGAACGGGAGGCCGTCCAGCCTCCATGACGAGGCGGCGGAGGGCCAGTCGGCCGCGGTGGGGATCTCCCGCGTTGAGCGATCTCGCCCAGCGGCGGTCCGGCGGGCGGAGGCGCTGGGAGCGGGCGATTCCTGTGAGACTCGCCCATCCACTCGCCCATTTCGACACCCATGGTGCCGATTTGCAGGCAGAACGTCGCGGATTCACGGCGACTCGAAAACCGTTTCGGGGCGCAAGTTCCGACGGGGGTTCAAATCCCCCCCTCTCCGCTCTCTCTCCCAGATGCCGCAGCGCAAGCGGCACCTGGGAGAGCCTCGTGAGCGAGCCATGAGGCGGGCGGTCGCGTCAGAGCGTGAACCGCAACGCCCTCCCGACCGCGGCCATGGTCGTGAACAGCCCGTTGGGTGGCTTGACGACGCGGATCTCGTCCGGGTACGCGTGGATGAGCATCGCCGCGTAGATGGCCGAGCGCGGGTCCTTGGGAGGGAGGTGCTTGATCCTGCCCTCCTCGATCAGCCGGTGCATGTCGCGGAAGAAGGCCTCGGCCCTCCCGGCAGGCCTGTGCCGGCACACCACCTGCACGGGCCCATCGGTGGCGTTGCGGAACGTGTGCGGCACGCCCGGGGGCACCGTTGCCGTCTCGCCGGGCCCCAGCGACACCCACTCGCCGTCGATGCACACCTCGAGGGCCCCCTCGAGCACCTCGAAGCTGTCCTCGGTGCCCGGGTGGACATGGGGTAGCGGCCCGGGCTCCCTGGCGTCGTACCAGTCGATGTGCTCGAAGAGCTCGCCGTCCGTGTCCTCGGTGCTGCGCGTGATCTCCCACCGCATCCCCATCCCGGGATGGAAGTCCAGGTGCCGGTCCGCGTTGGCGGCCTCGCGGGCGTTCTCCTCGCGCGTGCTCGTGCTCATGTCTTCCTCCTCGGATCAATGTGGTAAAGTGGCTTGACTATATGCAGCGGTCACCTACTTCGTCAAGCGTCTTTACGAAAGCCGCGCCAGGGGGGCCGCTCGGGTCGCCCCTGATGGGCGCGCTCCTGCGCGTGCCCTGGGAGGCGGCGCAGCGGCACATGCTCCGACGCGTGCGCGAGGGCGGCTTCGACGGCATCGATGCCGCGCACCTGAGCGTCTTCCGGTATCCCGGCCCCCAGGGCGAGCGGCCATCCGACCTGGCCGCGCGTCTCGGGACGAGCAAGCAGGCGCTCAACTACCTGCTCGGAGAGCTCGAGCGCCTCGGTTACGTCGAGCGCCGTCCGGACCCCGGGGACCTGCGCTCCAAGCGCATCGCCGTCACCCCGCGCGGCGTCTCGATGGGCATGGCGATGCGCGAGGCGGTCGGCGAGATCGAGGCCGCCTGGGCGCAGCAGCTCGGGCCGGAGCGCTTCTCACAGCTCGGCCGCCTGCTGCTCGAGCTCAACCAGGCGGTCCCGCCGGGCAGCTGACCGGGCGCCTCGGCGCACGCGCGACGGTGGCGGGAGACGATCAACCGCCTGCGCGGCGCAGCCGGAGGCGGCAGCGTTGGTCCGCTCGGTGCATCGTTGGGCGGGTGGTTTCCCGTCGAGCGACTCGTGCGGGCGGGGCTCCGGCACGCGGCGGGCGCGGGAGCCGACGCGCATGCTGCTCACGCTCGTCCAGGGGGGCGGTTGAGGAGCCCGCGTATCGTCCCTTCGGGCTGACGCGTTCCCGCGGGCTCTTCGGATACGGTGGCGCCGCCCGCCATCCCGCCCCGCTACGCCGCCGGAGGTTGACCGAATGATCCGCCTGCTGGTCCGGACCGCCATCCTCCTCGTCGCCAACGCGGTGGGGCTCATCGTGGCGGCGGCGCTGCTCGACGGCATGACCCTCGACGTGGCCGGCTTCTTCATCGCCGTCGTCATCTTCACCGTCGTGGTCGCGCTGATGCAGCCGTTCCTGGTGAGCCAGTTCCGCAGGGCCAGCTCGGCCGCGCTCGGCGGGGTGGCCCTCATCGCGACGCTCGTCGCCCTCATCATCACGACCCTCGTCACGGACGGGCTGTCGATCAGCGGGGCCGGGACGTGGATCGCCGCGACCGTGATCGTCTGGCTGGCGGCCCTGCTCGCCGCCTTCATCCTCCCGTTCCTCGGCCTGAAGAAGTACCTGGAGGAGCGCCGGAACTAGTCACCCTCCGGCGCCCTCGCCGCCCGCGGAGGCGCAGGCGCGCCAGGTCGAGCCGCCCGGCGAACACCCGGTCGTCGCGGGCGGCCACCGAGGACGACGCGTCGTATCCCCGTGCCTGCCCGCCGCGGTGACGAGCACCCTCATGAGGCGCCCTGACGGCGACGACGGCCCGCGACCGCGCGCTCGATCCAGCCGATCCAGTCCTCCAGGTCCCCGCCGGCCGGCCCGGACGTGATGGAGAAGACCGGGACGCCCGTGAAGCGCGCGCCGCACGCGTAGCGGGCGGAGGCGACGTCGTCGGCCGAGGCGTCGTCGGCCTGCGTCACCACGATCGCCTGCAGCTCGCGGCGGGGCCCGCGGTGGAACCTGAGGGCCTCGGCCGCGGTCAGCACCGCGACCTGGACGTCCTCCCCGATGCCGTGCGAGAGGTCAGGGTCGTCGTCCCGGTCCTCGAGCAGGACCAGCTGGGCGTCCTGCAGCCGCGCCAGGGCCCTCGACAGGCCGGTCCGCCGATGGGCGGAGCGGTCGACCACCTCGGCCTCACCGGTCAGCGGCGAGGCGCTCGGCCCGTTCGTCTGGAGCACGACCGCGTCGATCGCCGGCAGGCGCGCGAGGGTCCTCATGATGAGCGTCGTCTTTCCGGCCCCCCCGGCGCCGACGAACCGGATGACCGTGGGCCGCCGGTCGCGCCGGCCGAGGCCCCCCTGGAGCGCCGAGCGGAGGATGGCCATCGCGTCGGTGCGCGTGACGATCCCGTCCACGACCCCCTCGTCGCGGACGATGACGACCTCGGCGTCGTCCAGGAGCGCGGCCATCGCCTCGTCGGCCTCGGCCTCGGCCGAGAGCACGGCGACGCGGTCGCCGCCCAGGAGGACCACCGAGCCGTCAGGAGCCTGGACCCAGACGCCGACCACCTCGCCGTCCTCCACCACGGGCACGTGATGGACGCCCGCGTCGGCCATCCTCCGGCGGATGCCGCCCCGGTCGTCGTCGTCCGCCGTGGCGAGCACGGGGCGTGCGGTCATCACCTCGCGGACCTTCATCGCCGGACCTCCGACTGTCGCCGTCCTCGACGCTACGACCGCAGGGATGGCCGGGCACCGGGGGCGTCGCGGTTCCCGGTTGCGGGTTCTCCGCACTCGCCGGCGGCGAGCCCCCGGATGGCGCACCGGACCCGGTGGGGGACCCTGGCGGCACCGATGCAAGACGGAGGAGGGTCCTGATGGCCACGATGCTGCTCGCGCGCTACGAGGTCGCCGACCGGGCGCGGTTCCTCGAGGAGTTCGACGCCTTCGAGGCCGAGCGCGCCCGTGCCGGCGGCGTCACCCGGAGTCTGCTGGTGTCGGTGGGCGAGGGGGTGGCGTTCGTCGCCCTCGTCGAGTTCGCCACCCGCGCCGAGGCCGAGGGCTTCGCGGGGGGCCCGCAACGACGGGCGGCCCTGGACCGCGCGACGGTGACCGGCCACACGGATGAGCTCCTGGAGGTGATGCGCCCGTGATCCGCGTCCCGGATCCACGCGGCGCCGGCGCCACCCCGCCCCGACGGGTCGTCATCGCCGGCGGCGGCATCGCGGGCATCGAGGCGGCCCTCGCCGTCCGCGCCTTCACGGGCGGCGCGGCCTCCGTGGTCGTCGTCGACCCCGGCCGCCGGTTCACGATCCCGGGCACGGCGACCGCCCGCGCCTTCGGCAAGGACGCGGGCGTCGACCTCCCCCTCGCCCACGTCGTCCGCCGCGCGGGCGCGACGCTGCTCAACGGGCGCGTCGCCGCGGTCGACCCCGAGCGCCGCCTGGTCACGCTCGACGGCGGTGAGGTCGTCACGTACGACGCGCTCGTGGTCGCCGTCGGCGCCCGGCCGGTCGCCGCCGTGCCCGGTGCGCTGACCTTCCGGGGCGCCGCCGACATCGACGCCGTGCGCGGCATGGCGGGCGATATCGGCCGGCGCGGCCGGCGGGGCGCGGACGTGCGGCTGGCCGTGGTCGTGCCGCCGGGCTGCGGATGGCCCCTGGCGGCCTACGAGCTCGCCCTGCTGACCCGCGAGCACCTCGCGGCGCGCGACCCGGCGGATCCGGTGTCGATCTCCATCGTCACCTCCGAGGAGGCCCCCCTCGGGCTCTTCGGTCCGGGCCCGAGCGCGACGGTCATGGCGAAGCTGGAACGCGCCCGGATCCACGTGCGGACGGGCGTCACCGCCCGGTCCTGGACGGCCGGCCGGCTGGGACTGGCCGACGGCGGGTCGATCTGGGCGGACCGCGTCATCGCGCTGCCCGTCTACCGGGGGCCGGCGATCGACGGGCTCCCCGCGGACGACGAGGGCTTCATCCCCGCCGCGCCCGATGGCCGCCTCCCCGGAGCCCCCGGCGTGTGGGCCGTCGGCGACGGGACCTCCAACCCCGTCAAGCAGGGCGGCATCGCGTGCCGGCAGGCGGATGCCGCCGCCGCGGACATCGCAGCACATCTCGGGACTCCGGTCGGCGACCCCCCGGACGGCGCCACGGGCCCAGCCGCCCTCGCGTGGCCGGTCGCGAAGGTCAGCGGCCGGTTCCTCGCCCCCTTCCTGCGCGCGCTCGTCGAGGAGCGCAGCCCCACCGGCCCCGTGGGGGTGCCGTCGTGAGCGGCGCCGCGCCGGCGCTCGACGCCCGTGGCGTCGAGACGACCACCCCGTTCGGCGGGCTGTGGAGCACGATCGCCGCGTGATCGGGGCGGATCACCAGCCCAGCCGCGAGACATATTGTTCCGCCATGTGATGTAATAATCGCCATGCCGAGGCCGGCGCCGACCGCCATGACCCCCGAGGAGGCGGGCGCCCTCGCGCACCCGTCCCGCAGGGCGATCGCCGAGGCCCTCGGCGCGGCCGACGGCGGCCTGACCGTGGCCGAGCTCGCCGAGCGGGTCGACCGGCACCCGAACGCCGTCCGCCAGCACCTCGAGGCGCTGCAGCGCGCCGGCATCGTGGTCGCGGCGCCGTCCCCGCCCACCGGCCGTCGCGGGCGCCCGAGCGCGCGGTACGCGCTCGCCGCCCCGCACGCCGTGGCGGCGGTCGGTCACCGCGAGCTCGTGCGGCTGCTGCTGGAGCTGGTCCGCCGGGCGGGCACCGACGAGGACCAGGTGGAGGCGTTCGGCTGGGAGCAGGGCCGCGGGCTCGTCGAGCGCGATGGGCCGCGCGACGCCCTGCCCGGCGCCTTCGCGGGTCTCGGGTTCGCCCCGGAGGAGGTCACGCCGGAGGCCGATCGCCGGGAGGGGCGCATGGACCTGCGACTCCGCGCCTGCCCCTTCAAGGAGGCCGTCCTCGCCGAGGGTGGCCACCTCATCTGCGCCCTGCACCGCGGCCTCGTCCGGGGCGCGCTGGAGCGCATCGACGAGGACGCCGAGCTCGAGGTCTTCGAGCCGAAGGACCCGGTCACGGCCGGATGCAGGGTGCTGGTGAGCGGGCTGCGCGCCGATGCCGATGCCGAGGCCCCGCCCGCGCCCCCCGAGACCCCGGGGGCCTGACCCGCAGGCAGCGCGCAGGGCGGCGCCGCAGGGTGGTGGGACGACGTGACCTCGAGGGCGAACGGGCCGTGCGACGCGGCCGGCACGGGCCGTGCGACGCGGCCGGCGTTCGCCGTGCCCATTTATTTCTCTGTTGGATACTGGACAATTATCTCAGGTGGTGATTTAGTTTAGTCGATAACAGAAAAAACGGCACTCGCTCCATACGGAGGCCCCACGATGTTCGATCCGGGAACGGCACACACCACCCGTCGAGGGCGGGGAGGCCTCGTCGCCGCATCGCTCGCGGCCTTCGTCCTCACCGCGGCGGGGCTCACCCTCGGCCTTCGCGCGGCCGACGCCGGCGGGGCCCCGGCCGAGCCCGCCACCCCGGCCGCGACCGCGACGGCGACCGCAGGCGCGGGCGGAGACCACTCCGACCACGCCGGTCACGCCTCGGAGGCGGCGGCCGCCGCCGAGGAGGTCAGCGCCCCGAAGAACACCCAGAGCGCCGACGCCCCCGCCTACGTCGACCAGCGCGTCCACGAGATCCACTTCGACATGACCGAGAAGGTCGTCGAGATCGCCCCCGGCAAGGTCGTGAAGGTCTGGACCTTCGCCGACCAGGTGCCGGGCCCGGTCGTGCGCGTGCGCGTCGGGGACACGGTCAGGGCCTCGATCACGAACAAGACCACCATGCCGCACTCGATCGACTTCCACGCCGCGCGCATCGCCCCGAACCGGGCGTTCCGCGACGTCGGCCCCGGCGAGACCTTCTCGTTCGAGTTCGAGGCCACCAGCCCCGGGGTCTTCATGTACCACTGCGGCACGGCGCCGGTGGTGCACCACATCGCCAACGGCATGTACGGGATGATCATCGTCGAGCCCGAGGAGGGCCTGCCGCCGGTCGATCGCGAGCTGGCCTTCGTCCAGTCCGACTTCTACGTCTCGGACACCCCCGGCGTCACGGCCGACGACGCCGAGCTGATGACCGGCATCCCGGACGTCGTCGCCTTCAACGGCTACGCCGGCCAGTACAAGGACGAGCCGATCGTGGTGAAGAAGGGCGAGCGCATCCGCGCCTTCGTGCTGGCGGCCGGCCCGAACACCTGGAGCGCCTTCCACGTGGTCGGGACGATCTTCGACCGCGCCTGGCAGGACGGGAACCCCGCCAACGAGGAGATCGGCAACCAGACCCTCAACCTCGCCGCCTCGCAGGGCTCCATCGCCGAGTTCCGGCTCGACGAGGAGGGGATCTACCCCTTCGTCACCCACGACTTCACCAACGCCACCAAGGGCGCCGTCGGGCTGCTCCGCACGGAGCACGCCGAGGGCTCGATGAGCCACTGACGATGCGCCGGCGGACCGCACTCCGCAGCGCGGCCGCCACCGGTGCCCTTCCCCCGGCCGGGGAGGCGCACCGGGCCCGTTCGGCCCCCCGGACACGGACGAACGGTCCCTTGGTCGACGGTGTCGACCCCTCCGGGAGGACAGACCATCCACCCGACGGGGACATCGAGACGGAGGAGCAGATGGCCGTCACCGACCGTGACATCAGGGATGCGTTGGCGGCCCAGGACGCCGCGGTGCTCCGCCGGGCCGTCGAGCACACCCTCGGCCTCCCCGCGCTCCCGGTTGCCGCCCGCCGGCCCGCCGCGGCTCTGCTCGACCGGCTGCGCGACGCGGCCGACGAACGAGCCCTCGACCACGCGCTGACCGTGCTGCCGGCGCTGACGTCGTCCGTGGGGGGATGGCCCACCCCGGCCGAGGCGCGTGCCGCCCTCGCGCTCGTCCCCCCCGCGCACCTCGCCCGGCGCTCGTGGCAGGACCGGAGGATCGTCCGCTTCGCCGCGGTCGTCAGCGTGCTGCACGCCCTCGAGGAGGGGCCGGGCTCGCCCCGGGGTCGCGAGCTCGCCGCGACGGCCCTGGCCCTGTCGGCCGGGGCCGGCGCCGCGCCGGCACGCGGCATGGGGAGGAGCGTCCTGGGGGCGAGCGCCTGGTCCACGAGCGGCCCCGCGCGGCGACCGCCCCTCCGCAGGACGTCCGCGACCAGGGCGCGCCGTCCGTGACGCCCCCGGAGGGCAACCTCTCGGTCGTCCTGGTCGAGGCGGCGCTCGAGCGCGGTCTCGGATCCCGGCCGGCCATCCTCGCGGACGGGGTCCGGTGGACCTACGAGGACCTCGCGGAGCGGATGGGGTCGGCGGCGGCCTGGCTCGCCGGGCTGGGCGTCCGCCGCGGCGACCTCCTCCTGCTCGCGCTCCGCGACTCACCCGAGTGGATCGCGCTCTTCCTGGGGGCGATGCGCCTGGGGGCGGTCTGCGCGCTGGCGAGCCCCGACCTGCCCGGCGACCGGCTGGCCGGCGCGGCCGCCCGCCTGGGGCCGTCGATCGTCATCGCCGAGGAGGGGCCCGCGGGCGCGGTGCCGGGGGCCGCGGCGCGCCGCGCCGTGGGCGGATCCGCGCGCGATCCCGGACCGGCGCCGGTCCGCCGGGACGATCCCGCCTACCTCCTCCTCACGTCCGGCTCCACGGGGCCCTCCAAGTGGGCGGCCCACCGTGCCGGTGACATGGCCGCATGCATCGCCACGTACGGGCGCCGGGTCCTGCGGCTCCGCCCCGGCGACGTCACCTGGTCGGTCGCGAGCCTCTCGACGAGCTACGGCCTCGGCAACTCCTGCTACTTCCCCCTGGGCGCCGGGGGCGCCGCGGTGGTCGAGGGCCCGGACCGGTCCCCGGGCCGGTGCGCGCAGGCGTGCAAGGACCACCGCGTGACGGCGCTCTTCGGGGTGCCGACGTCCTGGGCGCGGCTCGCCCGCCACGCCGCCGACGGGCGTATCGACCGTCGCGCGTTCGCCACCGTCCGGCTCGCGCTGTCGGCCGGCGAGGCCCTCCCGGCGACGACCTGGCACGCGGTCGAGCGCGGCACCGGGCTCCGCCTCGTGAACGCCCTCGGCTCGTCCGAGGCGTCCAACCTGTACCTGTCCGACAGCCCGAACCGTCCGCGCCCCGGAACGGTCGGGTGGCCGGTTCCCGGCTACGCGCTCGCCATCGCGCCGGCGGGCGACGACGCGGGCGACGAGGGGGAGCTGCTCGTCCGCGGGCCGTCGGTCATGAGCGGATATCTCGGGGCCGATCCCCTCGACGGCCCGCTCCCCACCGGCGACCTCGTCCGGCGCGAGCGCGACGGCAGCCACACGTTCCTCGGGCGGACCGGCGACCGCTTCAAGGCCGGGGGCTTCTGGATCGACCCGGCGCAGGTGCGGTCGGCGCTCGAGGAGATCCCCGGCGTCGCCGAGGCGGTGGTCCTGCCGGTCGAGGACGACGCGGGCCTGCTGCGCGTCGGCGCGATCGTCGCGACGGACCGCCGGTCGCCGGCCGGACGCGCCGAGCGCGTGATGGCGGGGGCGCGCGAACGGCTGCGTCCGCACGAGGTCCCCCGCGCGCTCGTCGTCTGCGACTCCCTGCCGACCACGGCCTCCGGCAAGCTCGACCGCACCCGGGCCGCCGCGATCCTGGGCGACGCCGAGCCCCTCACGGTCCGGATGGCGTCGTGACGACCGCCCGGCAGGACGCCCTCGTCGCGACGTGGAACGCCTGCGGGTACTACCGCCTGGTCGGGATGAGGGTCGTCCGGGTCGACGACCGCCGGAGCGAGCTGGACCTGGTGGTCGGCGACGAGCACCTCCAGGCCTACGGGACCGCGCACGGGGGGATCACCGCCGGGCTGCTCGACGCCGCCATGGGCCTCGCCGTCCTCGGCCGGACCGGGCCGCTCGAGGGGTGCGCGACGGTGGGCATGACCGTCTCGTTCACGGCGCCGGCGCGCCACGGGACGCTGAGCGCCTCCGGTCGCGTGGCCCACATGGGACGCCGGCTCGTGACGGCCACCGCGGAGGCCCGCGACGCCGAGGGCGTGCTGGTGGCGGTCGGACAGGGCACGTTCGCGCGCTTCGCCATGGAGGAGGAGTGATGGATGCCATCAGGGTCGACGGCCGCGTGGCCGTGGTGACGGGGGCGGCAGGGGGCATCGGCCGGGCGACGGCCGCCCTCCTGCTGGCGCGCGGCGCGCGCGTGCTGCTCACCGACCGCGACCCCGCCGTGGGCGAGGTCGCCGCCGCCCTCGGGGGCGGCGCGCTCGGCGTCGTCCACGATGTCACCGACCTCGGCGCGACGAGGGACGTGGTCGCGACCGCCCTCGACCGGTTCGGCCGCCTCGACGTCTGGGTCAACAACGCCGGGCTCGACCGCCCGGCGCTGTTCCGCGACACCGGGCCCGACGTCTGGCGCCTGCTGGTGGACGTCAACTACATCGGCGTGCTCAACGGCTGCCGGGCCGCCCTCGACGCGCTCACGGCGGCGCCCGGCGGCGGCGCGATCGTCTCCATCGCGTCCGAGACGGCGCGCACCGGCGGATGGGGCGAGGCGGTGTACGCCGGCGCCAAGGCCGCGGTCGTCGGGTTCACCAAGTCGCTTGCGCGCGAGGTGGCCCGGGAGGGG
This sequence comes from Thermoleophilia bacterium, assembly GCA_050249835.1. GTDB lineage: Bacteria > Actinomycetota > Thermoleophilia > Miltoncostaeales > Miltoncostaeaceae > Miltoncostaea. The sequence goes on along the minus strand of JBFWPT010000001.1, from coordinate 161,125 downwards.
ATCCGCGTCAACTGCGTCTCGCCGTCGGTCACGGAGACCGGCTTCGAGCAGGGCCTCCGGGACGACCCGGTCGGCGCGCGGGTCGTCGAGGGGGCCATCCGCGCCACGCCGATGCGCCGGGCGGGCCGGCCGGCCGAGGTGGCCGAGGCGGTGGCGTTCCTCGCCTCGCCCGCGGCGGCCTTCATCACCGGCCAGGTCGTCGCCGTCAACGGGGGGGTCGTGATGTGATCCGGGCGTCAGGCGATGGAATCGGGGAGGCGGCGATGCGGGGTCCCGGCGGGTTCGATGTGGTCCGCCCCGGCGAGGCGGAGCCGATCCCGGCCACGGGGATCCACTCGCAGACGGTCCACTCCGACGACGCGATCAGGGTCGTCCTCTTCGGCTTCGCGGCCGGCGAGGAACTCACGGAGCACACGGCGTCGCGGCCGGCGACGATCCAGGTGCTGTCCGGGAGCTTCGACCTCACCCTCGGCGGCGAGCCGGTCGAGGCGCCGGCCGGCACGTGGGTCCACATGACGGCCGGGCTGCCGCACGCCCTGCGCGCGCGCGAGCCGTCGCGGTTGCTCCTCACGCTCATCCAGGGGCAGGCTGGCTGAGGACCCGTCAGACCCTGCCGATGCGCACGCGCCAGGCGTCCGGCCCCTGCTCGAGGTAGTCCCAGGTGAACGTGCCGGGACGCTCGGCCTCGAACTGGTACCGGAGGGGCTTGGGGTCGTGGTCGTTCACGAGCTCCATCGCGGTGCCCGGCGACAGGGCGTCGAAGGTGGAGAGGATGGTCGGGTGACGGTCGCGGGGTGCCATCTCGCGGACGTCGAGCAGGGTCGTTGACGGCGGGGTCATGAGGCTCCCTTCATGGATGGGTGGATGGATGCTGCGGCGCGCCGGGCGCGCGGCCCGGCGGGACGGAACGCGGTGACGAGGACGGCGGCGGCGACGGCGAGGGCGGCGGCGACGAGGAGGGCGGCTCCCGCCCGGGCCGCCGCCGCGGACCCCCCGGCGATGCCGCCGGCGCACAGCGCGAGCCCGGCGGCGAAGAGGGCCTGCTCGGCGTGCGCCAGGGGCGCCGGGTAGAGGTCGGCCAGGCGCGGCGCGCCCGGCGTGCCGGCGAGGTGCGCGAAGCGGCCGGTCCAGACGAGCATCGGGACGACCTTGAAGAGGTGGCCGGAGGTGGTGCCCGTCCCCAGCCCCACCAGCGCCAGCACGGCGGCGGGGATCGCGATGCGGTACGGGTCACCGGGACCGGCCCAGGCGACGAGCATGAGCGTCACCGCAGCCGCGGCCGACAGCAGGCCGATGACCAGGTGCACCATCGGCGCCTCGGGCCGCCGGCGGCGGTGGCGCGCGACGTCGACGGCGTAGGCCAGCCCGGACGCGGAGGCGACGAGCAGGAGCGCCCCGCCCCCGGCGGCGAGCGGGCCCACGCCGAGCAGGAGGCCCGCGGTCAACGGGATGACCGCTGCGTGCCAGGCCGCCATCGCCGTGACGCCGAGCCACTGCCGGTGGCCGTGGGCGAGGGCGAACATCGGCGCGAGCCGCAGCGCGACCGCGAGGATGGTGCCCCCGATCCAGCCCACGATGGCGATGCTCGCGTGCGCGGCCATCATGCGCGTGCGGTCGACCTCGAGGAAGGGGTGGACGCGGTTGGCCGCCATGACGGCCCCCAGGGCGAGCACGGCGGCGAACCAGAGCGTCGCGGCCGCGATGCCGGCGCCGGACGAGCCGAGGGTGCCCGCCCGCAGCGCGCCGAGCAGGGCGACCGCCAGGTCCGCCACGACGACCCCGCCGCCCAGGACGAGGAGCGTGCCGCCGGTGGCGATCAGGACGTCGTCCGCCCTCCAGAGGCCGAGGGCCAGCGACCAGGAGCCGGCGACGATCGCGGCGCCCGCGGCCGCGCTGCGCACCGTGGACCCGAGCCGGCGCCGCAACAGCACCGGCACGAGCTGCAGCAGGGCGCCGACGATCGCGACGGTCAGGAAGGCCAGCCCCAGGAGGTGGACGGCGGCGAGCTGCTCGGGCCCGTAGCCCACCCCGCGGGCGAGGTCGCCCGCGGACGCGAGCAGCGCGATGGCGCCGGCGACCTGGCCGGCGGTCGCGGCCACGAGAAGCGCGACGGGCAGGCGCCACGGGGGTCCCCCGACGGTCGCCATGCGGTCCGCGGTCCGCTGCCCGGGTCGCTCGCAGCGCGCCCCCCGGCTCATCCGCCGGCCCCGGGGGCGCCGAGCTGCCGCAGGCCACCGGCGCCGATGCGCCCGGGGTCCCAGGGCGGGTCAAAGGTGACCTCGACCTCGACGCGCGGCCCGCCGGGCTGGGCCAGCGCGCGCTCGGCGCCCTGCACGATCACGTCGTGGAGCGGGCAGCCCGGCGTGGTCAGGGTCATCAGCACGGAGACGACGCGCTCGTCCACATCGACGCGGTACACGAGCCCGAGCTCGACGATGTCGATGCCGAGCTCGGGGTCGATGACCTGCGCGAGCGCCTCCCACGCCTCCCCCTCGGTCATGACGTCGCGCTCTCCCGCCAGATCGTGGTCAGCGTCCCCCGCTCGTCCTCGTCGATGCTGTAGCGGTACCCGCGCTCGTCGAGCAGCGGCAGCAGGAACGCCGGCACCCGGTCGTTGATCTGAAGGAGCGGGCGGTCGCCGGGGATCTCCTCCAGCGTCGCGAGCGTGCGCTCGAGCGGCTCGGGCGGGGCCAGGCCGCGGACGTCCAGCACGAGGGGCCCGGTGGCGCCGGGCCGCCAGTAGTCGGTCTGCCAGTCGCCGGGGGCGTGCTCGCGCACGATGTTCGAGAACCCGCGCCCCGCGAGGACCCGGTGGAGCGGCGTCGGCTCGAACGGGCTCCGGATGCGGAGGACCCCGTCCGGAGGCAGCCCCTCGACGGCATCCATGATCATCCGGAACGGCTCACCGCCCGAGGCGATGACCGGCCGGACGTCGAGCTCGGTCACCGGACCACCCGGCGCGTCCGACCTGCCGGCGTTGGTACCCATCTGGCGGCCTCCTCACGTCCGGCGTCGGACGCTTGTTTTCTTCTACTGGTTAGTGGACTAAATCACCGCCCGATTCTATTTGTCTACTGCTGAACGTGGAATTGATCCCTGCGACCCCCGTGGCGCCCCGTGGATGCCGAGGGCGCGCAGGACCACCAGGCAGGCCACCGCCACCAGGGCCATCAGCAGGAAGCCGAGCGCGTAGCCGCCCGTGGCCGACTTGATCGCGCCCATCACCAGGGGCGGGAAGAAGCCGCCGAGGCCGCCCGCGGCGCCGACCACGCCGGTCACGGCGCCCACCCGGTCGGGGAACCACTCCGGGACGAGCTTGAACACCGCGCCCATGCCGAGGCCCAGGGCGAGGGCCATGACGAGGCAGGAGATCGTGAGCGGCACCATCTCGCCGTAGGTCGCGGCCAGGACCGCCGCCAGGACGGCGACCACCACGAACGAGACGAGCAGGACCCGGGCCGCGCCGATCCGGTCGGAGAGCCATCCGCCGAGGGGCCGGCCGATCACGGCGAGCAGGGCGAATCCGGCCGCGCGGGCCCCCGCGTCCGCCTTGGTCAGGTCGTGCTCCCCGGTGAGGAGCTTCGGCAGGTACAGGAACATCGCGACGAAGCCGCCGAACGAGAGGAAGTAGAAGAGCGTCAGCGCCCAGGCGCGCGGGCTGGTGCGGAACACCGACAGCGAGGCGAACATGCCGGGGCCGTCGCCGCCGCGGCCGGGGGCGGGGCGCGCGTCCCGGGCGAGCAGCCAGAACACGGCGGCCGTCACCGCCACGAGCGCCGCGGCGATCCAGAACGGCGCCGCCAGGCCCCAGGCGTCGGCGATGCCCGGCGCGGTGAGCCCGGCGATCACGGTCCCGCCCATCCCGACGCCGTAGATGCCGAGGGTCACGCCCTGCCGCTCCGGCGGGTACCAGCCGTTCACGAACGGCACCCCCACCGCGAACGACGCCCCCGCGAAGCCGAGCAGGAACCCCAGCACCAGCAGCGGCGCGACGTCGTCGTGCCAGAGGGCGAGGCCGATGAGGGGGAGCGGCGTGAACGCCATCAGGAGGGTGAAGACCAGCCGGCCGCCGTAGCGGTCCGCGAGCCAGCCGAGGGGGATCCGCATCACCGAGCCGAGCAGAACCGGGACGGCGACGATCGCCGAGATCTGGACGTCCGTGAGCCCGAGGTCCTCCTGCAGGTCCGGGCCGAGCGGGCCGAGGAGGCTCCACGCGAAGAACGAGACGGTGAACGCGACCGTCGCGAGCGCGAGCTCGGCGGCCGGACCGGGCGCGCGGCGTCCGGTCGTCACCGGGACCGCTCCTGGGGGGCCGGGTACCGGCGGCGGTAGAGGATGTACGGCCGGCCGAGGTACTGGAGCGGGATGCTCCACATGTGCACCAGCCGGCTGAACGGGAACAGGGCCCAGAACGCCCACGCGATGATCGCGTGCACCTGGTAGATCGTCATCGCGCTGCTCGCCGCCTCGACGTCCGGCTGCAGGATGAACAGGGACCGCCACCACTCCGAGATCGACTCGCGGTAGTCGTACGGCGAGTCCGTCAGGAGGTTGTGGGCGAAGGTCAGCCAGCAGCCCATGCCGATCAGGACGACCAGCAGCAGGTACACCAGGATGTCCGTGTGCGAGGTGGTCCGGCGCACGCGCAGGTTGGTCGCGCGCCGGTAGACGAGCCCCACGAAGCCCACCACGCAGACGGCGCCGGCCAGCGCGCCCGCGATCGCCGAGAACCACCGGTACGTGTTCTCCGACATGCCGATCGCCTCGGTGAACGAGGCCGGGATCATCAGGCCGATGACGTGCCCGCCGATCGCGGCGAGCGCGCCGTAGTGGAAGGCCGGCCCCGCCCACCCGAGGATCTTGTGTTCGAAGATCTGGGTCGACCCGCTCGTCCATCCGAACTGGTCCACCCGGTACCGCCACCAGTGCCCCACCAGGAAGGTCGCGATGGCGGCATACGGGACGATCACCCACCAGAAGATGTCCGCGGCGCTCACGTCCGGGCCCCCAGCGGCATCGCCTCGGGCGGGCCGTAGGGCTCCAGCCCGACGGCCTCCTCCGGCGGGCCCTCCCGCGCGAGCCGCTCCACCGCCCCCCGCTCGGCGACGCTCAGGCGGGGCAGGTGCGCCGCGAGGGCGTCGAGCACGTCGGCGTAGGGGCTGCCCCCGTCGTGCAGCGCCAGGCGCAGCAGCTCCACGGCGGGCCGGTGGTGGGCCAGCAGCGCCTCGCCGTGGCCCGGCGGGGCCAGCGCGGCGAACGCGAGCATCACGGCCAGGTGGTCGGGCAGCTCGCCGTCCTGCAGCGGCAGCCCGGCGGCCTCGTACAGGCCCTTCAGCCGCAGCAGCGCCATCCCGCGCTCACGCGTGTCGCCGTGCGCGTAGTAGGTGAGGTGGAGGCTCGCCCGCCGGCGCAGGTCGAACGTCTCGACGTAGGCGGCGGCGAGCGCGGTGGGGTCGCCGTCCCAGCCCTCCAGGAACCGGCCGATCGCCTCCCGCGCGGGCCCCTCGGGCAGGGCGGCGCAGCGCGCGCGGGCCTCATCGCGGGCCGCCAGCACGCGGGCGTCCGGGTAGCGGAGCAGCAGCGACAGGAGCGCCCAGGGCGGGCGCTCCGGGGCCGGCGGGCCGGCGCGCCGCGTCCTCACCGGCCGTCCCGCTCCCCGCGCAGGTGGAACCGCTCGCCGTCGTAGGGGACGACCGGGGAGGAGCTGTCCGGCCGCCGGTCCACCGCGCCGCAGTTGCCCGGGCCGCCCTCGAAGTCGAGCCCGCAGCCGCCCTGCTCCTGCATCAGCCGGCTCCCCAGCTCGGCGTGGGCCTTGGGGATGACGTAGCGGTCCTCGTAGTCCGCGATCGCCAGCAGCCGGTACATGCGCTCCAGCTCCGGGCCCGTCAGCCCCACCCGGCCGGGCAGCGCCGCGTCCGTCTCCCCCAGCACCTGCTGCTTGCGCATGTAGGCGCGCATCGCGGCCAGGCGGTGCAGAACGCCGCGGACGGCGTCGACGTCACCGGCGGTCAGCAGGCTCGCCAGGTACTCGAGCGGGATGCGCAGGTTGTCGATCGCGCCGAAGACGTCGTCGGGGTCGGCCTCGTAGCCGTCCGTCTCGAGCGTCGAGGCGACCGGCGAGAGCGGGGGGACGTACCAGACCATCGGGAGCGTCCGGAACTCGGGGTGCAGCGGCAGCGCCACCCCCCAGCGCAGGGCCAGGTCGTAGACCGGCGACCGCCGGGCCGCCTCGATCCAGTCCTCCGGCATGCCCTCGGCCCGCGCGGCCTCCTGGACCGCGGGGTCCTCGGGGTCCAGGAACACGTCGCGCTGGGCGGCGAGCAGGTCGCGCTCGTCCGGCACCGACGCCGCCTCCTGCACCCGGTCGGCGTCGTAGAGCACGAGGCCCAGGTAGCGGATGCGCCCGACGCAGGTCTCGGAGCAGATGGTGGGCTGCCCCATCTCGATGCGCGGGTAGCAGAGGGTGCACTTCTCGGCCTTGCCGGTGCGGTGGTTGAAGTAGACCTTCTTGTACGGGCAGCCGGACACGCAGTAGCGCCAGCCGCGGCAGCGGTCCTGGTCGACCAGGACGATCCCGTCCTCCTCGCGCTTGTACATCGCCCCGGACGGGCAGCTCGCGACGCACGACGGGTTGAGGCAGTGCTCGCAGATGCGCGGCAGGAAGAACATGAAGGCCTGCTCGTACGTGAGGCGCACGTCCTCCTGCACCGCCCGCATGTGCGGGTCGGCGGGGGCGAGCTCGGGGCCGCCCGCCAGGCCCTCGTCCCAGTTCGGGCCCCACTCGACCTCCATCGGCTTGCCGGTGAGCTGGGAGTGCGGGCGCGCCACGGGGTCGCGCTCGCCCAGGGGGGCCTCCGCCACGCTCCCGTAGTCGTAGGTGAACGGCTCGTAGTAGTCGTCGATCGAGGGCAGGTCGGGGTTGGAGAAGATCGTCAGCAGCTTCTTCACCCGGCCGCCGGCCTTGAGCCGCAGCTTCCCCTTGCGGTCGAGCTCCCATCCGCCGTTCCACCGCGCCTGATCGGCCCACTGGCGCGGGTAGCCCTGCCCCGGGTTGGTCTCGACGTTGTTGAACCAGACGTACTCCGTGCCGGGGCGGTTGGTCCACACCTGCTTGCAGGTGACCGAACAGGTGTGGCAGCCGATGCACTTGTCGAGGTTCATCACCATCGCGACCTGCGCCTTGACCCGCATCAGTACTCGACCTCCTGCCGGCGCTTGCGGACCACCGTGACCGAGTCCCGGTTCGACCCGGTCGGCCCGATGTAGTTGGGCGCCCACGAGAGCTGGCCGTAGCCGCCGATCATGTGCGTCGGCTTCATGGCGATGGTGGTGAGCGCGTTCTCGGTGCCGCCGCGGCGGCCGTCGATCTCGGACAGCGGCGTGGCGAGCTGCCGGTCCTTCGAGTGGTACATCAGGCACACGCCCTCCGGGACGCGGTGCGAGACGACCGCCCGGGTCACGACGATGCCGTTGCGGTTGTAGGCCTCCACCCAGTCGTTGTCGGAGACGTCGATCGCCGCGGCGTCCTGCGGGCTCAGCCAGAGCCCCGAGCCGCCGCGGAAGAGCGTCAGCATGTGGAGGTTGTCCTGGTACTCGGAGTGGATCGACCACTTCGAATGGGGCGTCAGGTAGCGCAGGGTCACCTCGGGCACCCCGTCGGCGGCGACGGGCTGCCCGCCCGCCAGCATGAGGCGGTGGTCGACCGGCGGGCGGTACGCCGGCAGCGACTCGCCCAGCTCCCGCATCCAGGCGTGGTCGAGGTACATGTGCATGCGCCCCGACAGCGTGTGCCAGGGCTTGTGGTGCTCCACGTTGATCGTGAAGGCGGCGTAGCTGCGCCCCTCCTCGTCGATGCCCGACCACTCGGGCGAGGTGATGACGCGGCGCGGCTGCACCTGGGCGTCGGGGAACGTGATGCGCGACTCCTCCGCCCCCTCGGCGAGGCCCGCCAGCGGCACGCCGCAGCGCTTCTCGAGCGCCCGGAACCCCTCCGCGGACAGGCGCCCGTTGGAGACGCCGGACAGCGCGAGGATGGCCTCGGCCGCCTGCTCGGGCCGCTCCAGCGACGGCCGCCCGTCTGCGGCGCCGCCCGCCGCGCGCCCGTTGCGCTCGGCCAGCCAGGCGACCTCCCGGTCGGGGATCCACGACGCGCCCTTCACGCTCGCGCCGAGCTTCTCGGTCAGCGGACCGAGCGCCGCCCACTTGTCGGCCACGGCGCCGTAGTCGCGCTCCACCACCGTCAGCGCCGGCATCGTGCGCCCCGGCACCGGCTCGCACTCGCCGGCGCGCCAGTCGGCCACCTCGCCGCGCGGCTGGGCCATCTCACCGGGCGTGTCGTGCAGGATCGGGCCGGCCACCACGTCGCGGCGCACCCCCAGGTGCTCCGCGGCCAGCGCCGAGAACTTCCGCGCGACCAGCCCGAACGCGTCCCAGTCGCTGCGCGCCTCCCACGGCGGCGGCACCGCCTGGTTGAACGTGTGCACGAACGGGTGCATGTCGGTCATCGACAGGTCGTACTTCTCGTACCAGGTCGCCGCCGGCAGGACGATGTCCGAGTAGAGCCCGGTCGTGGTCATGCGGAAGTCGATGTTGACCAGCAGGTCGAGCTTCCCCTGCGGGATCTCGTCCCGCCAGCGCACGGTGCCCGGGCGCTCGCCCTCGGGGAGCGGCTCGGCCAGCGGGCCGTCGCGGGCCCCGATCAGGTGGTGCAGGAAGTACTCCTGCCCCTTGCCCGACGACCCGAGCAGGTTGGAGCGCCACACGAAGAAGACGCGCGGGAAGCTCGACGGGGCGCTCGGGTCGTCGACCGCGAACCCCAGGCGCCCGGCCTTCAGCTCCGCGACGACGTGGTCGGCGACGCCGGCGCCGGCCGCCTCCGCCTCGTCGGCCAGGTCGAGGGGGTTGCGGTCGAAGGTCGGGTACGAGGGCATCCACCCCATCCGCACGGCCTTGGCGTGGGCGTCGATGGCCGTCATCCCCTCCAGCAGGCCCTCGCCGAGGGGCGACGCGAACCCGTCCGGCCGCAGGCGGTCGTACCGCCACTGCTCCGTGTGCGTGTAGAACCAGGACGTGCCCTGGGCCTGGCGCGGCGGGCGCGTCCAGTCGAGGGCGAACGCCAGCGTCTGCCAGCCGGCGAAGGTGCGGATCTTCTCCTGGCCCACGTAGTGCGCCCAGCCGCCGCCGTTGATGCCGATGCAGCCGCCCAGGATGAGCAGCGCCATGAACGAGCGATATGTCTCGTCCGAGTGGAACCAGTGGTTGGTGCCCGCCCCCATGCAGATCATCGAGCGCCCGCCGCTCAGCTCCGCGTTGCGGGCGAACTCGCGCGCCACCTTCACCGCGAGCCGCCGGTCGACGGAGGTGATCGCCTCCTGCCAGGCGGGGGTGTACGGCTGGGCGGCGTCGTCGTAGCCCTCGGGCCAGTCGCCGGGCAGGCCGTCACGGGCCACGCCGTAGGTTGCGAGCATCAGGTCGAGCACGGTGGTCACCAGCCGGCCCGCGACGCGGGTCGCCGGCACCCCGCGGCGCATGGAGGAGCCGCCCGGCCCGTCGCCGGCGTCGAAGCGCGGCAGCGCCACCTCCACGGCCTCCTCGTGGCGGCCGTGCAGGGTCAGCACCGGGTCGAGGTCCCCCAGCAGCAGGTTCCAGCGGCCCTCGCCCTCGTCGCCGTAGCGGAAGCCGACCGAGCCGTTCGGGACCGCGGGCGCGCCGGTCGCCGCGTCGAGCAGGACGGGCTTCCAGTCGGCGTTCTCCCCCTGGTCGCCGATGTCGGCCGCCATCAGGAAGCGGCCCGGCACGTGGACGCCGTCGCGCTCGTCCAGGGCCACGAGCAGCGGCAGGTCGGTGAAGCGCTTCCCGTAGTCGCGGAAGCCGGGCACCTCGCGGTCGACCCAGAACTCCTTGAGCATCACGTGGCCCATCGCCATCGCCAGGGCGGCGTCGGTGCCGGGCTGCGCGGGGAGCCAGTCGTCGGCGAACTTGACGTGGTCGGAGTAGTCGGGCGAGACGACCACGACCTTCTGGCCCCGGTAGCGCGCCTCGGTCATGAAGTGGGCGTCGGGGGTGCGGGTGATCGGCAGGTTGGTCCCCCAGATCACCAGGTAGCTCGCGTCCCACCAGTCCGCCGACTCCGGCACGTCGGTCTGGTCGCCGAGCACCTGCGGCGAGGCGACCGGCAGGTCGGCGTACCAGTCGTAGAACGTGGTCGTGTGGCCGCCGATCAGCGACAGGAAGCGCGTGCCCGAGGCGAACGACACCGGCGACATCGCAGGGATCGGCGTGAAGCCCCCGACGCGGTCGGGGCCGTGCTCGCGGATGGCGTGGACCGTCGCGGCCGCGATGATGTCGGTCGCCTCCTCCCAGCCGCAGCGTACGAACCCGCCGCGTCCGCGCTCCCCCTTGTGGCCCCCGTCGGCAGCGACCGCGGCCCACGCGGCGACCGGGTCGGCCCCGGCGTCGAGGGCGGCCCGCCAGCGCCGGAGGAGGCTGCCGCGGATGTACGGGTGGCGCAGCCGGACCGGCGAGTACGTGTACCAGGAGAAGGAGGCGCCCCGCGGGCAGCCGCGCGGCTCGTGGTCGGGGCGACCCGGGTCGGTGCGCGGGTAGTCGACCGCCTGGGTCTCCCAGGTGATGAGCCCGTCCTTCACGTACACGTTCCACGAGCACGAGCCGGTGCAGTTTACGCCGTGCGTGGAGCGCACCACCTTGTCGTGGCTCCAGCGGTCCCGGTAGGCCCGCTCCCAGTCGCGCCCGCGGCCGATGAGCATGCTCCAGCCCTCGGCGTTCGCCTCGCCCGAACGGAAGAACTCGTGCGCGGCGGTCAGCAGAGAGTCCCGCTGCTTCGGGACGGAACGGCTCACCGGTTCATCCAACCACCACCGATGCGGCTGCGAAACCCGGCGGCGTCCGCAATCACAGACGGCTCGCACCGGTAGCCGTCGCGGGGGTAGCGTGCCCCTGTGCGCCGCCATCCCGCGCTCGCCCCGCTCTCGCGCGACCACCACCGCGCGCTGGTGGAGGCGCGCGCCGCCCGGGCGGCCGCATCCGGCGACGCCCGCGCGCGCGTCGAGGGCGGACGCCGCTTCGCCGCCTTCTTCGCCGGCCACGCGGTGCCGCACTTCCGCTCCGAGGAGGAGGACATCTTCCCCCTCCTGTCGCGGGACGGCGGGGAGCCGCCCGAGTCCCTGACGCGGGCGCTGCTCGACCACGTCCGCCTCCACGCGCTCGCCGGGGAGATCCGGGCCGGCGTCGAGAGCGGCGACGTCGACGGCGCCGCCCTGGAGGCGGCCGGGGCCCTCCTCGCCGAGCACGTCCGGCTGGAGGAGCGGGTCCTGTTCCCGCTCATCGAGGAGCGCGCCGGCGAGGAGGGCCTGGCGGCGCTGCGGCTGCACGACGCGGAACCGGAGCGGCCCGGCGCGCAGGTGGTGGCCGACCTGCGGACGATCGCCGGGAGAGGCGTGGCGTGGTCGGCGGCGACGCCCGACCTCAACGTCAACCTGGTGGTGTGGCCGGCGGGCGGGGGCGTCGGCAGCCACGTGAACACGGAGCGGGACGTGCTGCTCGCCGTCCTCGACGGCTCCGGAACGGTCGAGGTGGATGGGGAGGCCCACGCGCTGACGACCGGCGCGGCGGCGATCGTCCCGGCCGGCGCGGAGCGCGCGGTGCGGGCCGGCCCCGAGGGCATCCGCTACCTGTCCGTGCACCTCCGGCGCCCCCCGGGGATCACGCTCGGGTAGCCGTCACGCGGACCTCCGGATCGCCTCCATCTCCTCGAGCGCCATGCCGGCGCCCTGCACGACGGCGGCGAGCGGATCGCCGGCGATGTGCACGGGGAGGCCCAGATCCGCCCGTAGCCGGTCCGCCAGGCCCGACAGGAGGGCCCCGCCGCCGGTGAGCATGATCCCGGCGTCCAGGACGTCGCACGCCAGCTCGGGCGGCGCGGCCTCGAGGGAGCGGCGGATCGCCCCGAGCATCCGGGACAGGGGCTCGGCGATCGCGCTGGCGATCTCCCCGGCGGAGACCACCAGGGCGCTCGGCAGGCCTGTCCGCAGGGACCGGCCGCGCACCTCGCCCGCCACGCCGGGCATCGGCGTCGCGCCGGCCAGCTCGATCTTCAGCGCCTCGGCGGTGACGCGCCCCACCAGCAGCCCCCGCCGCCGCAGGTGATCCTGGATCGCCGCGTCGAGGTGGCGGCCGCCCACCCGCACCGACTCCGCCCCGACGATGCCGCCCAGGGACACCAGGGCGATCTCCGTCGTCCCGCCGCCGATGTCCACGACCATGCTGCCGGTCGGCTCGCCCACCGGCAGCCCGGCGCCGATGGCCGCCGCGAGCGGCTCCTCCATCACGAAGACGCGCCGGGCCCCCGCCCCGCGGACGGCCTCCTGCACCGCGCGGCGCTCGACGTCCGTGAGGCCGAGCGGGGCGCACACGATGACCTCGGCGGACGACGGCCGGCGCGCGACGGCCGCGAGGACGTGCCGGAGCAGGAGCGCCGTGCCCTCGAGGTCGTCCACGACGCCGTCACGGAGCGGCTCGACCACCTCGACCGCCGGTGCCGTGCGGCCCAGCATGGCGCGCGCGTCGAGGCCGGCGGCCAGCAGCGCGCCGGTGTCCCGGTCGCGCGCGACGACCGACGGCGCGGCGAGGAGGAGGCCGCGCCCCCGCGCCCACACGAGCGTGTTGGACGTGCCGAGGTCGACCGCGAGCTCGCGTCGTGCGGGGAGGAGCGCCATGACCGGGACCGCCGACCCTACGAGCCCGGGTCGCCGGCGGGTCCCGGCGTTGACGACTCGTTGACGCCTCACGGCGGCCGCCGGGCCCCCCGCGCGTTTTCGTGGCCTACCATCGGACGGATGGAGATGCTCACCCGACCGGCCCGCGACGCCGGGGTCGATGACCGCGCCCGGGTCCGCCGGCTCGAGCTCCTGCTCGCGGCGATCGAGATCCTGGAGGGCGAGGCGGCGCTCGCGAGCCGCGTCGACCAGGTGATCCACCTGATGGTCGGCGCCGGGTTGTGCCGGGCGGCCGGCGTCCCCGGCATCGCGGGCGGGGACGCACCCGCCCGGACCGGGGACGCCGCCGTGGTCGCGATCCCGCTCGTCTGCGATCACCACGACGAGGGCACGCTGTGGCTCTCCGGCCCGTCGGGTGTCCCGGCCGACCTCGCGCTCGCGCACGATGTCGCCGCGCGACTGGCGCGGGCGGCCTCGGCCGAGCGGGCGCGCCGGGACCAGATCGCGAGGGCCGACGAGCTGCAGCGGAGCGACGGGCTCAAGACCGCGCTCCTGCGCGGCGTGACGCACGAGCTGAGGACGCCGCTGTCCGGCATCGCCGGCGCCGCCGAGGCCCTCACGGTGATCGAGGACGCCACGGAGCGCGCGGAGATCATCGCGGCGATCCTCGCCGAGACCGCGCGGCTCGAGCGGGTGGTCTCGAACCTGCTGGACCTCTCGCGCGTCGAGGGGGGCGTGCTTGCCGCGCGCATGCAGTGGTGCGTGGCGGAGGAGCTCGTCGGCGCCGGCATCCAGGCGTCGGCGACGTCGCTCGCCGACGTCGACGTCCGCACGGAGATCGCCGAGGACGCGCCGCTCGTGAGCGCCGACCCGGTGCTGACGGAGCGGATCCTCACCAACCTCCTGCACAACGCCGTCCGGCACGGGGCGCCGCCCGTGACCGTGGCCGTTCGCTGCGTGCCGGGCGCCGTCGAGCTGGTGGTGTCCGACTCCGGCGGCGACGTCGACCCGGAGGTCCTGCCGTCGGTGTTCGAGCCGTTCATCCACCGCGAGGGCGTCGGCCTGGGGCTCGGGCTGCCGTTGTGCAGGCGTCTCGCCGAGGCCCAGGGCGCGCGCCTGGAGCATCGTCCCGCGCCGGGCGGCGGGGCGTCGTTCGTGATCGCCTTCCCGCTCCGCCGCGCCCCGCGGGTGGCGTCATGACCGACCGCCGCCGGGTGCTCGTCGTCGACGACGAGCCCCTCATCCGCCGTGCCCTGACCGCGAGCCTCGACGCCGCCGGCTACGCGGTGACGACGGCCCCGGACGGCGCATCGGCGCTGAGCGCCGCCGCGCTGCGGCAGCCGGACGCGGTGGTCCTCGACCTCCGCCTCCCGGACATGGACGGCGTCGAGGTCTGCCGCCGCCTGCGCGCGTGGAGCGACGTCCCGGTGATCGTCCTGTCGGCCCTCGACGCCGAGACGGAGAAGATCGACGCGCTCGACGCGGGCGCGGACGACTACGTCACCAAGCCCTGGTCGGTGGGTGAGCTGCTGGCGCGCCTGCGCGCGTCGCTGCGGCGGGCGCCGGACGGCACCGACGGCGAGACGACCGTCCGGTTCGGCGACGTGGAGATCGACCTGGCCCTGGACACCGTGCGCAGGAACGGGGAGCCCGTGCACCTCACGCCGCTCGAGTACCGGCTGCTGGCCGTCCTCGCGCGCAGCCCGGGCAGGGTGCTCACCCACGCGATGCTGCTGCGGGAGGTGTGGGGGCTCGCGTACCAGGGGGAGACGCACTACGCCCGCGTGTACATGGCGCGCCTGCGGCGGAAGCTCGAGGCGGACCCCTCGCGCCCACGCCACCTGCTGACCCAGTCCGGCGTGGGCTACCGGCTCATCGCGGACGTGCCGTAGGCCGGTGGCCGCGACGGCGGCCGGCCGCGCGCGACGTCAGGGCGCCGCGCCGACCGCCGTGATCTCGATGGCCTCGTCGTTGTGCGGGAGCACGAGAACGTCCCCCGCGCGGCGGCCGAGCAGAGCGCCCCCGAGGGGGCTGTCGATGGAGATGCGCCCCGTCCGGGGGTCGCTCTCCACCGGGCTGACGAGGACGTAGCAGCGCTCCAGGCCTCCGGCGCGCCGCACGTCCACGCGGTGCCCGACGGCGATGACGTCGTCCTCCAGGTCGTCGGCGTCGACGATCTGCGCGGTGCGCAGCTGGGCCTCCAGGCGGGCGATGCGGCGCTCCAGCCGGTCCAGGGCCCACGCGGCGTCGGACGTCTCCGCCCCTCCGTCACCGTTGCCGGATTCGTAGGCGGCGTGCAGGCGCCCCTGGGCCGCCGGACGGCCGATGTCGATGAGCTCGGCGAGCTCGGCCCGCAGCATGTCGGCGCCACGCCGGGTGAGCCGGAGGGTGAGGGTGAGCTGCCCGTCGTCCTGAACCGCCATGTCGCACCTCCCGCGATCTCGGCCATGGAGCGGCCGCCGGCGGTGGATCCGGCGGCCGCCCCATCCATGGTGGACGCGGTCCCGTCAACGGGTCCTCAAAGCGGCGTCGCCGGGCGTCAACGAGATGTGAACGGCCCCGCCCCGGTTTACGGCCCGGAGTGGGCTGAAAACCTGTTGCTCAAGCCGCTTCCGGGGGCGTCGATGGGATCCATGTGAGCCTCGGGCGCCACACCCCGCAGGTCCCCCGCGCCCTCGTCACGGGAGGCGACGACGGCGATCGGGCCCGGGTGCGCGACGCGCTCGCGGCGGCGGGGGCCGCCGAGGCCGCCGGGCCCGACGGCGCGGACGTCGTCGTGGTGGCCGGGGGCGACGGGGCGCGGGAGACGCTCGCGGCCATCCGCGGAGAGCACCCGGGCCTGCCCACGGTGATCGTCAGCGGCGACGAGGTGTCGGTCGAGGCGGCGCTCGCCATCGGCAGCCTCCACTCCGAGCTGCGGGCCGAGCGCCAGCGGTTCGCGGCGCTCCGCTCGTCCCTGCAGGACGGCCTCTCCATCCTGTCGCCCGCCGGGCGGATGCTCGACGCGAACGACCGCCTCGCCGAGATCACCGGCCGCCCGGTCGGCGAGCTGATCGGCGCCGAGCCCCCGTTCGCCTTCTGGCCCGCCGCCGAGCGCGCCGCCTACGGGCGCCGCCTGCGCCGGGCCCTCGCCGGGCGGGTCTCCGGCGAGAGCGACCGCGTCTACGTGCGCCCCGGCGGCGAGGAGCGCCACGTCATCGTCTCGATCGCGCCCCTGCGCGGCCCCGGCGGCCGGGTGGAGGCCTTCGTCTCCACGGTCAAGGACGTCACCGCGCGCCGGGCCGCCGAGGAGGAGCTGCGGCGCAGCGACGAGGCGCACCAGCGCGTCGCCACCCAGCAGGCCGCCCTCGCCCGGGTGGCCGCCGCCGTCGCGGCCGGCGAGGCGCCGGAGGACGTGTTCGCGCTGGTCGCCCGCGAGGTCGCGGCGCTCCTGGAGGTCGAGGCGGGCGGGGTCGCCCGGTTCGACGCCGACGGCCTCACCGCGACCCTGCTCGGCGCGTGGACCTCGGTGGAGGCGCTGCGCCTGGAGCCCGGCACCGCCCTGCCGCTGACCGGGGAGAGCGTCACGGCCACCGTGCGGCGCACCGGCCGGCCCGCCCGCATCGACGACTACGCCGGCCTCCCGGCCGGGGCCGTGGGTGGCGGGCACGCGCCCCGGCGCTCGTCGGTGGCGGCCCCCGTCCGCATCGGCGGGCGCGTCTGGGGGACCGTCGGCGCCCTCAGCGACCGCCCGGCCGGCCTCGCCGCCGACGCCGAGGAGCGCCTCGCCGAGTTCGCGGGCCTCGTCGCCCTCGGCATCGCCGGCGCCGAGGCGCGGATGCAGCTCACCAGCCTGGCCGAGACCGACGCGCTCACCGGCCTCGCCAACCGCCGGGCCTTCGACGAGCGCTTCCCCGCGGCCCTCGCGGAGGCGCAGGCGCCGGGGCGGCCGCTCTCTCTCATCCTCATGGACATCGACCACTTCAAGCGGGTCAACGACACGTTCGGCCACGAGGCCGGCGACCTCGTCATCCGCGAGCTCGCCGTGCGCCTCGCCGGCGTGAGCCGCGCCGGCGACCTCGTCGCCCGCGTCGGGGGCGAGGAGTTCGCGTGGGTCGTCGCGGACCTCGGCGCGGAGGCCACGGCACGCACGGCGGCGGCACGCCTAATGGCCGCCGTCCGGAGCCGGCCGTTCCCCGTGGCCGGGGCGGTGACCATCTCCGCGGGCATCGCCGAGGCGCGCGACGGCGACGACGGCGCCGCATTGCGCCGCCGGGCCGACGAGGCCCTCTACGCGGCCAAGCGGGCCGGTCGCGACCGGGTGGTGGTGGAGCCGGAGGAGCCCCGCTCAGGCCCGCTTGTCGTCGTAGACGAGGATCGAGCCGCCGTAGCAGGCGACCCACACCCGTGAGGTGACGGGCTCGTAGGTGATGCCGATGGGGTGGTAGCAGGCCTCGTCGGTCTCCAGCACCCGCATGTCCACGGTGCGCACCTTGCTCACCGTGCCGCCCTCGTAGTTCACGACGTAGAGGGAGCGGCCGTCCGGCGCGATGTCCATCGAGCGCGGCAGGGTGCCCGTCGCGACGCTCACCACGCGGCCCGTGCGCAGGTCGAGGCGGGCCACCCGGCCGGCCGCGTTGAGGGTGGCGAACAGGTACCGGCCCGACGGGTGCAGCGACAGCGCGCGCGGGCCGGACCCGATGGGCAGGGCCTTCGTCCGCCAGGTGGTGAGGTCGATCGAGATGACCTCGCTGCCGCCCATCACCGCGACGTATGCCTTCTTCGAGTCCTTCGAGACGGTGACCCCGCGCGGGTAGGCGCCGATCGGGATGCGGCGGACCTCCTTGCCCTTCGCCGTGGAGATGACGCTGAGGTCGTAGGTGCACCAGTTGCTCACCAGGACGTACTTGCCGTCCGGCGTCGTCGCGACGACCTTCGGGACCGCGCCCACCCGGTAGGCCTGGTCGATCTTCAGGGTGTCGAGGCGGATGCGGTAGGTGAACGAGCGGTCGTATCCCGACGAGGGCGTGCAGACGTCGGACCCCTCGGGGCCGAAGTCCGAGCCGTACATCGAGTAGTTGGTGACGTAGCCGTACTTGCCGTCCGGGGAGAAGGCGGCCTCGACGGGGGCGCCGCGCTGGGTGCCGCGGTACTCCGGCCAGCCGAGGCGGTTGAGCCGGACCGTGTCCGGGATCGTCGCCTTCAGGGCCACCCTCTTCGCGTCGTACACCGTGACGCTGTGGCGGTACATCATGTTCTGGGCGAAGACGAGGCCGGTGCCGGACGCGGCGACCGACTTCGGGGAGATCGCGCCGCCCAGGGTGGTGCGCAGGGAGAGGCGGCGCCGGTCCGAGCGGTGGCCCGGCTCCCGGGCGTCCTCGAAGGCCTCCTCGGGGGCCTCGGAGGTCGTCGCGGCCGCCGTGTCCGGCTTCGAGGCCGCCTGCGGCTCGTTGCCGGACGAGTCCGACATGGCCGCCACGAACAGCCCGAGCGCGGCCGCGACGAACAGGCCGGTGACGACGGGGGCGGCGCGCATCCGCGCGACTGTATCGCCGCGCCCGGCCCCTCCGCCACGGCGGCGGGGCCTCAGTCCCCGAACACGGTCGCCCAGTCGTCCCGCACGCTCACGACGGTCCACCCGTCGGCCCGGGCCCGGTCGAGCGCCTGATCGGCGCCGGAGGTGTAGTCGAACTCGCGCTCGGCGTCGTCGTGGAGGATCACGAGGCGCAGCGCCGGGCGGCCCGGGCCGCCGGCGCTCGCGAGCATGGGGATGTCCCCGTTGGCGTTGCCCGCCGCCAGGATCGGGCGGCGGCCGACGCGGCTCCAGATGCGCACCGGCTTCACCGGCCCGTCGTCGAAGTAGTCCGGCTCGTCGAGGTAGACGAGCGAGCCGCCGTGCTCGTCCTCCACCCACTCGATCCCGTTCGTGGAGCCGATGACGCGCTCCGGCGGGATGCCGTACATGTCCTCGGTCACCGGGCGCATGAAGTCGCGGTCCCCGCCCGAGGCGATGTAGGTCGTGAAGCCGTGCGCCTCCAGGTAGCGCAGGAGCTCGACCATCGGGACGAAGCCGATGGCCGTGAACGGGCGGTTGAGCACCGGGTGGGTCCCGCCGCGGATGTAGTCCCCCGCCGCCGCGACGTACCGCTCCACCGTCCACCCGGCGAACGCCCGGACCAGGCCGCCCATCAGCACCTTCATCCGGGAGTCGTCGCCCTCGTAGTGCATGGTCATGGCGCCGCCGAGCCAGGCGTGGTCCTTCGCGTGGGCGGCCTTCCAGGGCTGCTCGTCGCGCAGCGCCGGGTCGGCCTCCGCCATCTCGGCGAGCCGCTGCAGGATGAAGCCGATCTCGACCTGCATCGGCTGCTCGCTCCAGAGCGTCCCGTCGTTGTCGAACACGGCGATGCGCTCCGCGGGCGGCACGAAGTCCGGGCCGCCCTCCGCGGTCACGCGGGCGACGAACTCCTCGATCGCCGCCCGCGCCGCCCCGTCGTTCCAGGACCCGAGCCCCGCCACCTCAGTGCCCGTGGGTGAGGGCGGCCTCGAGCTTCTCCACGACCTGGTCGATCGTGAACGTCGCGGCCTTCTGCCGTGGCGGGAACTCCTGGAACGTCGCCAGGAACTGCGTGACCAGCGTGGTGGCCGCCAGCGCGATGTAGTCGCTGTCGAGGAACCAGTCCCAGTAGGTGTTCGACGTCGTGTCGGCCCGCTCGAACGGGTCGGTGCGCAGGTTGAAGATCTTCGGGACCCGCAGGTTCACGAACGGCTCCGCCCAGATCTGGAGCGTCCCCTGCATGCGCTGCTCCATGAAGACGACCTTCCAGTTGTCGAATCGCAGCGCGAGCACGTCGCCGTCATCCGAGAAGTAGAGGAATCCCTTGCGTGGCGACGCGTCCACCTCGCCGGTGAGGTAGGGCACCAGGTCGTAGCCGTCGATGTGCACCCTGAAGGTGCGGTCGCCGGCCGTGTGGCCCGCCTTCAGCTTCTCCACGATGTCCGGCTCGCCGGCCGCCGACAGGAATGTCGGGAGCCAGTCGTGGTGCTGGACGATCTCGTTCGAGACGACGCCCGCCGGGATGCGGCCCGGCCACCGGATCATCTGCGGCACCCGGAAGGCGCCCTCCCAGTTGGTGTTCTTCTCGCTGCGGAAGGGGGTCATCCCGCCGTCGGGCCACGTGTTCATGTGCGGGCCGTTGTCCGTGGAGTAGACGACGATGGTGTTCTCGGCGATCCCCAGCTCGTCGAGCTTGGCGAGCAGCGCGCCGACCACGTCGTCGTGGTCCAGCATCGTGTCGTGGTACGTGGACTGCCAGCGCCCGGCCCGCCCCACGCTCTCCGGCTTCGGGTGCGTCCGCAGGTGCATGTGGGTCGTGTTGAACCACATGAACCAGGGGGCGTCCTCGCCGTTCTTGCGGTCGATCCAGTCGAGGGCGTGCTCGAGGATCTCGTCGTCGATCGTCTCCATCCGCTTCTTCGTGAGCGGCCCCGTGTCCTCGATCCGCTGCCGCCCCACCGGCCCGTAGCGCTCGTCCACGGCGGGGTCCTCCTCCTCGGTGGCCCACGAGTGGATGACGCCGCGGGGGCGGAACATCTCGTTGAACTTCGGGAAGTCCTCCGCGGGCGGCCAGTTGGGCGACTCCGGCTCCTCCTCGGCGTTGAGGTGGTAGAGGTTGCCGAAGAACTCGTCGAACCCGTGCGCCGTGGGCAGGAACTCGTTGCGGTCGCCCAGGTGGTTCTTGCCGAACTGCCCGGTGGCGTAGCCGAGCGGCTTCAGCAGCTCCGCGATGGTGGGGTCCTCCGCGTGGAGCCCGACCTGCGAGCCGGGCATGCCGACCTTGCTCAGCCCGGTGCGGTAGACGCTCTGCCCCGTGATGAACGACGAGCGCCCGGCGGTGCAGCTCTGCTCGCCGTAGGCGTCGGTGAAGCGCATCCCCTCGTCGGCGATCCGGTCGATGTTGGGCGTCCGGTAGCCCATGAGCCCGTCGCTGTAGCAGGAGAGGTTCGTGATGCCGATGTCGTCTCCCCAGATGACGAGGATGTTCGGCTGGTCCGGCACGATCGCTCCTTCGGTCGGTGTCCCCCCGACCCTACGCCCGGCACGGACGCGCGGCCGTACGGCGTTACGCCCCGCAACAGCCATGCGTGTTGCCGCGCGTCACGGCCCGCGCGTAGCCTGCGGGGTGGTTTCCGGCCACCGACAAGGGACCACGATCAATGGCAAGCCTCACGGTGTGGAAGTTCAACGACCCCGGCAAGGCCGACGAGGTGCTCGGCCGGCTCGAGGGGCTCCAGAAGCAGGCGCTCATCACCATCCAGGACGCGGCCGTCGTCTCCTGGCCTCCCGACAAGAAGAAGCCGAAGACGCGGCAGCTCTCCGACCTCACCGCCGCCGGCGGCGTGGGCGGGGCGTTCTGGGGCCTGCTCTTCGGCCTCATCTTCTTCGTGCCGCTGCTCGGCATGGCGATCGGCGCCGTGACGGGCGCCATCGGCGGTCACTTCGCGAAGGTCGGGATCGACGACGACTTCATCGACTCGGTCCGGGAGAAGGTCACCCCGGGCACGTCGGCGCTGTTCCTGATGAGCGCGAACGCGGTCGTGGACCGGGTCGCCCACGAGCTCGGCGACATCGACGCCGAGCTCATCAGCACCAACCTGTCGGAGGAGGACGAGGCCGCCCTGCGGGCCGCCTTCGCCGAGGAGGAGTAGCCGCGGCGCGGGCCGGCGGGATCCCCGCCGGCCCGCCCCCTGCTCAGGTGCCGGCCAGCGCGCCCGGCCGCGTGAGCGCCCAGATGATCCAGACGTTCATGGCGATCAGGACGATCGCCCAGAACGGGTAGTACGGCAGGAAGAAGAAGTTGGCGACGGCCGCGATGACGGCCATGGCGATGCCGAGCATCCCGGCCCACAACGCCCCCCGCAGCAGTGCGACGCCCGCGGCGAACACGACGGCGCCGATCACGAGGTGGATCCACCCCCACGCGGCGACGTTGATGTCATAGGCGTAGTCCGACCCGATGAGGAACAGATCGTCGTCGGCGATCGCGGCGATGCCCTGCAGTATCTGCAGCACGCCGGTCAGGATCATGAGGACCGCGGCGAACATGACGCCGGCGGTGGCCCAGTCGGAGTCGGGTCCGCGATCGGCGGGCTGGGTGGTCATGGGGTCTCCTGGTGGTCCGGTGGATGGGATCCCGATCGTCCCCCCGGCCCCGGATCCGGGCAAGGCCCCGCCGGCGGGGCGGCCCTATGCTCCGGCCATGGCCGAGGCCCCCTTCCCGCGGATGCGCTGGATCCCCGAGGGGGAGTTCCGGATGGGCAGCGACGGCTTCTACCCCGAGGAGGCGCCGGTCACGACCGTCGCCGTCGACGGGTTCTGGATGGACGAGGCGCCGGTGACGGTCGAGGACTTCGCCGCCTTCGTGGAGGACACCGGATACGTCACCTTCTGCGAGGTGGCCCCCGACCCGGCGGACTACCCGGACGCCGACCCGGAGCTGCTGGTGCCCGGCTCGCTGGTGTTCCGTCCCACCCGCGGGCCGGTGGACCTGCGCGACGTGCGCAACTGGTGGCACTGGACGCCGGGCGCCACCTGGCGCGCGCCCGAGGGTCCCGGCAGCGACGTCCGCCGCCGCGGCCGCCACCCGGTCACCCAGGTCACCCACCGCGACGCCGCCGCGTACGCCGCCTGGGCCGGCAAGGGCCTGCCGTCCGAGGCCGAGTGGGAGCGGGCCGCGCGCGGGGGCCTGGAGGGCGCCGTCTACGCCTGGGGCGACGACCCCGAGCCCGGCGGCCGGGAGATGGCGAACTTCTGGCGCGGCGAGTTCCCCTGGCAGCGGCTCGGCGACCCCACCACCACCCGGGTGGGCTCCTACCCGCCCAACGGGTACGGCCTGCGCGACGTGACCGGCAACGTCTGGGAGTGGACCGACGACTTCTTCACGCCCGCCCACCCCGGCGACCTGGCGAAGTCCTGCTGCATCCCGCGCAACCCGCGGGTGCTGGTGCCGGACGCCAGCATGCCCGCGGGCGGGCCCGGGGCGAACATCCCCCGCCGCGTGGTGAAGGGCGGCTCGCACCTGTGCGCGGCCAACTACTGCCTGCGCTACCGGCCCGCCGCCCGCCAGGCCGAGTCGATCGACACCTCGACGACCCACATCGGGTTCCGCTGCGTCGTGCGGGGGGCGCCGGGGCCCTGACCCGGCGGGGCCGCCCTCAGTGGCCGAGGGCGAGCTTCACGAAGGCGACGAGGATGCCGGCGGCGAGGGTGAGCGCGGCTCGCAGCACCGCCTTGTGGCGGGCGAGCCCCGCGTGGCGGGACGCGACGTAGCCGACCGTCGTGATGATGGCCGCGAGGGCGACGATCGACACCACGGCCGCCCACTCGTCGTTGGAGAGGAAGAGCGGCACCGTGCACACGGTGGCGATGAGCAGCGCCGCCGCCGCCTGGGCGAAGCCGGTCTCCAGGTCCTCGGCGTCCAGCCGCCCCCCCGAGTAGAGCTGCGCGGCCGCGTTGAACGAGAACCAGTGGGCGACGGCCAGGCCGACGGCGCCGCCCCACAGGACCCCCATCACCTCGTAGGCCTCGTCGAGGCCGTCCTCCGGCACCGCCGCAATCGTCGCCATGAGGACGACGCACACGTAGAGGACCATCGTCGTGACCTCGCGGCGGAGCCGCGAGACGGCGGGGGGAGCCTCGCTCATCGCGGTCACCCTACCGCCGACCGATCGTGTTCCCGCCCGCCGGGACCGGGGAACAGACCTGGGTGAAGCGATCGACCGAGGTGGAGCGACGCCGTGGAGATCCTGCTGGCCATCGTGATCGTGCTCGTGGTGCTGGGGGTGCTCACCGTGGTCGCGCAGCGCCGCCGCCGGGCGGGCGGCGTCGTCGCGGCGCGGAGGCGGAGGGACGAGCGGTGACGCCGGTGCTCATGCGCGCCCGCGAGATCACCGGGCGCCCCGTCGTGACCCTGGACGGCGCCGAGGACGTCGCGGAGGTGAAGGACGTCGTCATCTCCCACGCCGCGGCGGGCGTGCTCGGCTTCACGCTCAACCGGCGGGGCTTCCTCGGCTCGCCCCTGAAGGAGGTGCTGCCGTGGGAGGCGGTCAGCGCGCTCGGCCGCGACGCGGTGATGGTCGAGGGGGCGGGGGCGCTCGGCGCGCCGGACGAGGAGATGGGCGAGGCGGCCGGGGCCGGCCGGGACGACGACGTGGTCGGGGCGGCGGTGATGACCGACGGCGGCGTCGAGCTCGGCACGGTCGTGGACGTCATCGTGGAGGTGGACGACCGGGACGCGGCCGTCGTCGGCTTCGAGGTCCACGGGCCGGGGGTGTCCCGGGACCGGGACGCGGCGACCCTGCTCATCCCCATCGACGACACCCTCGCCGTCTCCGGCAGCGCGCTGATGGTGCCGGTCGCCACGGAGGGCTTCGTGCGCGACGACCTGTCGGGCTTCGGCAGCGCCGTCGCCGACTTCCGCGCCCGCCTGCGGGAGCCGGCGCCGTGATGCGCCTGAGCGAGGCCGACGGCCGCCCCGTCCTGAGCCGCGCCACCGCGGAGTCCCTCGGCGAACTGCGCCACGTCGTCGTCGACGCCGCCACCCGGCGCATCACCGCGCTCCACGTGAGCGGCCGGGGCCGTCGCGCGGGCCTGGTGGGCTGGGCCGACGTCGTCGGCTTCGGCCCCGACGGGATCGTGGTCGCCGGCGAGGACGCCATCCGGCCGCCCGCCGGCGACCGGGAGGAGGCCGTCGTCCGCGGCCGCCTCGACCTGGACGGCCGCCTCGTCCTCGACGACCACGGCGACGCCGCGGGGCCGCTCACCGACCTCCTCTTCGACGAGGCCACCGGGGCCGTCCGTGCCGTCATCTTCGGCGACGTCGCGATACCGGCCACCCGCCTCCGGGCCATCGGGCCCTACTGCGTCCTCGTCCGCGCCGAGGACCCCGTCGCCGCCCTCCCGGCGGGCGAGCCCGCCTGATCCCCCGGTCCCGGCGCCGCCCCGCGCGGCGCCTCATCTCCCACTCGACAGGCGGCCCGCCGATCAAGTGATCGCCGGGGAACCGAGAGTGATCGCCGCGGTCGCCAGGGCTCGCCGGCCTCGTCGGAAACGGGGGGCCTGAACGGAGACGGGGTTCCCGACCGTAGCCGTCATCCCATCCCGGCTCGACGCCCATCCGTGCCGGGTCCGTCACGCCTCCGCACCGTGCGCCGTGCGCCCCCCGGTCCGGGGGGCCGATACGCCGCTCGACCCCCGCGCCGTGACCCAAGTGGAACATGGGGACACCGGGAGTGGCGCCCCGGGGGGCAAGTGACGGGGCCTGGGGGCCGATGGACCGGGTGATGCCCTGGCTCACCCCACGCCGCGTCGTCGCCGGCGCCGCCCTCGTCGCGCTGCTCGTGGCCGCCGGGTTCGGGATGGCGCAACTCGACCTGGGCGCCGCCGTCACGGCGTTCACCCACGCCGAGCCGGAGATGCTCGCCGCGGCGCTCGCCCTCTATCTCACCAGCCAGACCCTGTCCGGGGTGATGTGGGGCATCTGCCAGGGCGCGGGCGGCATCCGGATCGCGATGGGGACCACGCTCGGGCTCCACTGGATCACGCGGGCGTCCTGCGAGCTGCTGCCGGTGGGGCTCGGGGAGGCGCTCCGGGTCGCCATCGTGCGCCGCCACCCGGAGGGGGCGAAGGCGGGGACGCTCCGCATCGCGGGCGGGCTCGCCGGCTTCAAGGCCATGGACGCCGCTGTCACGGCAGGGGCGATGCTCGTCTTGGTCCTCGCGCTCCCCCTCCCCGGCCCCCTGGCCGGGCTGCGCTGGCCTGCGATCGCCGTCGCCGCCGGGATCGCCGCGCTGGCGGTCGCCGCGCGGCTCGGGCACGCGGGCCGCATCACGCGCCTGCTGCCCTCGCGGGTGCGGGGGATCACGGGCCGCCTGGGCGAGGGGGCCCGGGTGCTGGGCGACGGCGACGCCGCCCGCGCCGCGGCCGTGGCGGGCACGCTGGCGGTGGTCGCGCGCATCGGCTTCCTCGCCGCCCTCCTGCTCGCCCTCGACCTGCCGCCGCACGCCGCGCCGCTCGCCTACGCGGCCATCGTGCTGGCGGGCATCGTGCCGGCCGCGCCCGGCGGGGCCGGCACCCGCGAGGTGGTGCTGCTGCCCGCCCTCGCGATGGCCCACGGCATCCCGGCGGCGCACGCCCTCGCCTTCGGCATGGCCATCCAGGCGACCGCGCTCGTCGCCTCCCTCGGGGCCGGCGCGCTCGCGCTGGCCTGGCTCGGCCCGGCGCTCGTCGCCGGCCGCCGCGCCCCGCTCGAGGTGGACCCGGACACCGTGGTCCCGGGCGCCGCCGCCTCCGAGGCCGCCTGACCTACCAGCGGCCCGGGTCGCGGTAGCGGCCCCAGACCTCCCGGAACACGTCGCACATCTCCCCGATCGTGGCGTCCGCATCGGCGGCCGCCACCAGGTGGGGCATCACGTTCTCCTCGCCGGCGCAGGCTGACCGCAGACGCTCCAGGGCCGACGCGTGCGCCGCGGCGTCGCGCCGGGCGCGCAGGTCGCGCACCCGCTCGACCTGCCGCCGCGCGGCCTCCGGGTCGGGCCGGTGGATCGGCGGGTCCTCGCCCTCGGCCTCCACGTGCGAGTTGACCCCGACCATCAGGCGCTCACGCCCCTCCAGCTCGCGCTGGAAGACGTAGGCCGCGTCGGCGATGCGCGCCTGGGGGAACCCAGCCTCGACGGCGGCCACCATCCCGCCCATCGCGTCGATGCGGGCGATCAGCTCACGGGCCTCCCCCTCCAGCCGGTCGGTGAGCGCCTCGACGTAGTGCGAGCCGCCGAGCGGGTCGGCCACCGACGCGACGCCGGTCTCCTCGGCGATCATCTGCTGCGTCCGCAGCGCGAGGGTGGCGGACCCCTCGGTGGGGATGCCGAGCGTCTCGTCGTAGGCGTTGGTGTGCAGGCTCTGCGCGCCGCCCATCACGGCGCCGAGGGCCTCGACCGCCACCCGCGCCAGGTTCAGCAGCGGCTGCTGGGCCGTGAGCGACACGCCCGAGGTCTGGACGTGGGTGCGCAGCTGCCAGGAGCGCGGGTCGCGCGCGCCCACGCGGTCGCGCATCAGGGAGGCCCACAGCCGCCGGGCCGCGCGCAGCTTGGCGATCTCCTCGAACAGGTCGATGTGGAAGTTGAAGAAGAAGGAGAAGCGCGGCAGGAACGCGTCCGGGTCCACGCCCCGGGCCACGAGGTCCTCGGCGTAGGCGAGGCCGTCGGCGATCGTGAACGCCAGCTCCTGGGCGGCCGTCGCCCCCGCCTCGCGGATGTGGTACCCGCTCACCGAGACCGGGTGCCAGAGCGGCATCTCCTCCGTGCACCAGGCGATCAGGTCCGTCAGCACCCGCACCGCGGGGCGCTCGGGGACGATCCACTCCTTCTGGGCGATGAACTCCTTGAGGATGTCCGCCTGCAGCGTGCCGCGCAGCCGGGCGGGGTCGGCGCCCGCGCGCCGGGCCGCCACCACGAACAGCGCCAGGGCGGGCCCGGCGGGCCCCGAGATCGTCATGGACGTCGACACCGACTCCAGGTCGATGCCCGCGAACAGCCGCTGCATGTCGTCGGCCGACGCCACCGACACGCCCTCGCCGCCCACCTCGCCCTCGGACAGCGGGTGGTCCGGGTCGTAGCCCATCAGGGTGGGCATGTCGAAGGCGGTCGAGAGACCGGTCTGACCCTCCGCCAGCAGGTGGCGGAAGCGCGCGTTGGTGTCCTCCGGCGTACCGAAGCCGGCGAACATCCGCATCGTCCAGAGGCGGGTGCGGTACATCTCCGGGTGGAGGCCCCGGGTGTACGGGTACTCGCCGGGGGCCGGCTCCGGGACGCGCCCGTCCGGGCCGTACACGGCGTCGATCGGGACGCCCGACATGGTGGTGGTGCGGTCGGGGCCCGTCGCGCGGGCGGGCTCGCGGGTGGTGCTCATCGGGCCGCCTGGGTCGGACCACCGGGACCCCCCGATGGTCGCCCATCGCGGGGGGCCCGGCAACCCGGGCCCCCCGCGGGACGGTCTACCTCGTGGACAGCGTGGAGCGCAGCGCCGCCGGGATCGGCCGGCCGGCGATCGCCCGGAAGGCCGCGTAGCTCGGCTTGTTGGTGCCGTTCTCCCTCACCAGACCCGCGGGCCAGTTGATGTTGTCCTGCAGGTTGAACCACACCACGGCGGCCATCTGCGGGCTCCGCACCTCCGGCAGGGCGAAGATCTGCTTCAGGTAGGTGCGCTGCTGGGAGAGGCTCACCGGCTTGAGGTCCGGGCGGAAGATCGTCTTGGCGGTCGTGTACCCGGCCTCCGTGACGTAGAGCTTCATGCCCTTCTTCTTCTTGTTCAGCGCCGTGTAGATCTCGTCCAGGCTGTTCCAGGTGGGGAACGCCTTGTCGTAGGACGGCGTCGAGAACCGCGGGCCCCGCGACGGGTAGATGTGCTGCGAGTAGGCGTCGAACTTGACCTTGCGGTCGTTGACCAGCGCGTTCATCCACTGGCGGGCGCCGATGTTGCCGTTGCCCGTGGAGGAGCGCGGACCGCCGACGCCGGCGATCACGATGGCGCGCTTGTTGGCGGCCTTGATGTTCGTGTACGCCGACTTCACCAGGGCCTTGTACTTCGGGATGCTGGTGCGGCCGTTGTACGAGAAGAACGCCTTGAGGTTCGGCTCGTTCCAGACCTCGTAGTGGCGGACGCGCGGCAGCGGCGCGGCGCCCGGCGCGGGCCGGTAGGTGCCGCTGTACCGGGTGGCGACGGCCCTCATGAACTGGCCGTAGGCGGCCGGCGTCGGCGCGTCCGGGTTGTAGGCGGTGGCCTGCGGGATGTCGCGGCCCTGCACCGCCCATGCCGGCGTGCTGTAGGTGCTCACGATCGGGGTCACCTTCGCGGCCTTGAAGCCGGCGAAGACGGCGTCGATGCGCGACCAGTCGTAGGCCGGGTCGGCCGGGTTGGTCGGGTTCGCCGGCTTGGTCGGCGCGACCGTGGACCACAGGATGTCGAAGCGCGCCACCTTGGCGCGGGTCGCCTTGACCATGGCGACGCGGGCCGGGATCTCACCCAGCGGCGCGGTGGTGAGCACGTCGTCCTGCACCGCGGCAACGCCGGCGGCGCCGGTCGACGGGATCGCCAGCGCGGCGCCCGCGGCGGCCGCGAGGGCCAGGCCGGTGAGGGCGCGACGGGGCGTGAGGGCCTTTCTGCTCAAGGGGGTCTCCTCCAGGAGGGTCCGGGCGGGGCGATGGTACTCCAGCATCGGCGCCGCGACCATGCGTCTTCCGGCCCGTCAACCAGACTCTTACGGGCTCTTAGCGTGCGCTAACGCCGGTCGTCGAAGAACGAGCGCAGCAGGCCGAGGGCGTCCGCGGCCAGCACGCCGCCCTGGACCTCGACGCGGTGGAGCAGGCGCGGGTCCTGCAGCGGGTTGATGACCGTGCCCGCGGCGCCCACCTTCTGGTCGGGGGCCCCGAACACGACGCGGGCGACGCGCGCCTGCTGGATGGCGCCCGCGCACATGGGGCAGGGCTCCAGCGTGCAGTAGAGGACGGTGCCGAGCAGGCGCCATCCGCCGAGGGTGACCGCCGCGGCGCGCAGCGCCAGGACCTCCGCGTGGGCCGTCGGGTCCCCGCGCAGCTCGCGCTCGTTGTGGGCCTGGCTCACGATCTCGCCGTCGCGCACCACCACCGCCCCCACGGGCACGTCCCCGTGGGCGCTCGCCTCGGCGGCCTCGTGCAGGGCGACCCGCATGAAGTGCTCGTCACGCGGGAAGACGCGGGTCATGCGGCGGACGATACCCGCGGGGCGTACTCTCGGCTGGTGCGCATCCTGTCGGTCAACGTGGGCCTGCCCGCCGAGCTCACCCACGGCGGGAGGACCGTCCTGACGGGCATCGTCAAGGAGCCGGTCGGCGGCCGGGTCGCGGCGGGGCCGACCGGGCTCGCGGGCGACGGCCAGGCCGACCTGACGGTGCACGGGGGCGAGGACAAGGCCGTCTACGCCTACCCGCTGGAGCACTACGCCCACTGGGAGGTCGCGCTCGGCCGCGACGACCTCTCCCCCGGGCGGTTCGGGGAGAACCTGACCGTCGAGGGCGTCACCGAGGACGAGGTCGGGATCGGCGACCTGCTCCGCACCGGCGACACGTTGTTCGAGGTGAGCCAGCCCCGCATCCCCTGCTTCAAGCTCGGTATGCGGATGGGCGACCCGGGCTTCCTCAAGCCCTTCCTGCGGAGCGGGCGGGTGGGCTTCTACCTGCGCGTGATCGAGCCGGGCACCGTCGGCGCCGGCGACGACCTCGTCCGGGAGCGGACGGCGGAGGGCTCGATGACCGTGCGCGAGGTCGCCGCCCTCCTGCTCGACGATGCCCGCCCGGACGACCTTGACCGCGGCGCCGCCCTCGGGGCGCTCCCCCTGAGCTGGCGCGAGGGCTTCGCCTCCCGCGCCGTCACCCTCCGCCGCCGGGCGGGCTGACGCCTCAGGCGGGCGGGCAGATCGCGGCGCCCTCCGCGATCTCCACGCGCGCCCGCCCCTCCTCGAACCCGCCGCTGCGGACCACCTCGGCGCGGGAGGGGACGCCCCCGTCCAGGGCGACGGTGTAGGTGTGGGGGCCGTGGGGGGTGACCTCGGCGTGGGAGCCGGTGCCGCAGAGGCCGGTGATCGCGCGGTCGAGCAGCAGCACGTCCGCCTGGCGGGCCACGCGCGCCACCCCCTCGGGGGGCGCGGCGGGGCCCGGGCCGAGGGCGGTGAGGATGCCGACGGCGGCGAGCGCGATCAGGGCGGCCGCGATGCAGGCGCGCCCGACGGTCCGCGCGGCCCGGGAGCCGCGCCACGGCGGGGCGGGCGGCGGCAGGGGGCGCGCGAAGCGCCCGCGCCGCCCGGGGGGCACGAACGCCGCCACCGGCGCGAGCAGGGCGAGGGTGGCGACGCCCACCTGGGAGGCGCCGAGCCCCGCCAGGCCCAGCATGCGCAGCGGCAGCAGCACGACGGTCCAGAGCGCCGCCAGGCCGAGGAACGTCGCGGCGCGCTGGGTGCGGGCCCACGCGCTCCAGGTGCGGGCCGCGCGGCGCCAGGGCGGCAGCGCGAGGTAGGCGTCCACCTGCGTCCTCCGCCAGTGCGCCCGGGCCGTCTCGCCCACCGGCCCGCCAGCGGGGCCGAGGAGCGGCTCGAGTTGCTCGGCCACCTCCGCCTCCAGGCGCTCGCGGCGGCGGATCATCCCCTCGGTGCGCTCGCGCGCGAGCCGGTCGCGCCGGCCCGGCCGCCGGGGGAGCCCGTCCGCCGCGTCCGCCCTCATCCCGGGGGCGGCCCCACCGCCATCCGGACGACCTCCTCGGGGTCGTCGGACATCTGGATCAGGCCCATGTCGCCGCGGCCGACGTAGCCCTCCTCCAGCAGCCGCGCCTGGATCCACCGCACCAGCCCGGACCAGTGGCCCGAGCCGCAGAGCACCAGCGGGAAGCTCTTCGCCTTGCCGGTCTGGATGAGGGTGAGCGCCTCGAACAGCTCGTCCATCGTCCCGAACCCGCCCGGGAACACGATGTAGGCCTCGGCGTACTTCACGAACATGGTCTTCCGTACGAAGAAGTAGCGGAAGGCGATCGCCAGGTTCACCCACTCGTTGACGGCCTGCTCGTGCGGCAACTCGATCGTGCAGCCCACCGAGATGCCGCCGGCCTCCGACGCCCCGCGGTTGGCGGCCTCCATGATCCCGGGGCCGCCGCCGGTGATGACCGCGTACCCGCGCTCCACCAGCAGGCGCCCGACCTCCTGCGCGAGCCCGTAGTACGGGTTGTCGGGGCCGAGGCGGGCCGAGCCGAACACCGAGACGGCGGGCCCGATGCGCGCGAGCGCGTCGAAGCCGTCCACGAACTCGCCGAGGATCCGCAGCACCCGCCAGGGGTCGCTGTGGAGGAACTCGGGGTCGCTGCCCCGCCGCAGCAGGGCGGCGTCGGCGTGGCCGAGGGCGGCCTCCCCGGGCCCGGTCGCGCCGAGGCGCCCACGGCGCTCCAGGCTCATCGGTGGCCCTCCACCCGGCGCACGAGCGCGTCCAGCGGCAGCCGCGGGGCGCGGGCGCTCCAGGCGTCGGCGTCGCGGCGAGCCGGGTCGCGGGGCGGGTCGGGGGCGCCGAACGAGAGCACGATCACGGCGCGCTCGGGCTCGTGCAGGCCCAGCGCGCCGTCGAGCGCCTCGCGGTCGGCGATGCCGTTGGGGCACGAGGTGACGCCCTCGGCCCATCCGGCGAGCATCATGTTCTGGGCGGCGCGGCCGGCGTCGAAGTCCACCAGGCCGCCGCCGGGCGTGACGACGATCGCCACGACCAGACCGGCCGAGAGCACGTTGCCCGGCTGGTAGACCGCGTCGGCCACCGCGGGCAGCGCCTCGTCCTCCACGACGACGAAGCGGCAGGGCTGCCGGTTGCGCGCGCTGCCGGCGAGGCGGCCGGCGTCCAGGATGCGGCGCTCGGCCTCCTCGGCGACCGCGGCGCCCGAGTAGCGCCGGGAGTCCCGCTTGGAGGCGATCGCCAGATGCACGTCCATGGCGGGGCAGCCTAGAGCAGTGGCCGGGGACCGGCCCCCTGTCTCAGCGTTCCGTGTGCGACACGCAGAACGGGGTTCCCCACATGGGCTCCCGCCCGCAGGGCTTGCCCTTGCGGTTGAGCGCGGCGCACCGGGGGCTGCCGTCGTCGTCCACGTCGCGGCGGTCGCGCTCGAAGAAGGCGCGGGCCCGCGCCAGATGGGCATCGATGATCTGCGAGGCGCGCAACTGGTCGTGGGCGCGGAGCAGGGAGCGGGCGGACCCGAAGAGCGCGCGGGAAGCCATGGGCTCGGCGCGCGGGTCGGCCGCCAGGCGGGCGACGCCGGCCGCGCAGATCTCGCGCAGGTAGGCCTCGGCCCAGCCGGGGCGGCGCGGGTCGGGCATGAGGCACGGCGTCAGCGCGTCGCCGAGCTCGCGGCTGAAGCGCTCGAGCGCGGCTCCGCGCGCGGTGCCCGAGGTGCGGCGGCGGGGCGGGCTGCTGCTCGTCATGACCGCATGGCAGCACGACCCGGACAGGCTGTCAAGGTTCTGTCGAGATTCATGGACGGGTCCCCTCGCATCGTGTGAGCGGGGGGATACCCTGGACAGGCTGTCGAGATACCTGCCCTCCGGAACCGGACACCGAGGCGCCGACGACCCCTGAGACGACACCCACCGGCACGGCGGGCCTGCGGATCGGCGAGCTCAGCCGCCGTCTCGGGGTCACCCCCGACCTGCTCCGGGTGTGGGAGCGCCGCTACGGGCTGCTCTCCCCGGAGCGCACCGAGGGCGGGTTCCGGCTCTACAGCCCGCGCGACGAGGCGCGCGTGCGCGCCATGCAGCGGTACCTCGCCGAGGGGTACGCCGCGGCCGTCGCCGCCCGGATGGCCCTGCGCGCCCCCGTCCGCCCGGCGGCGCCCGAGGCCGACGACACGCTGGCCGCCGCCCGCGCCGAGCTCGGGGAGGCGCTCGAGGGCTTCCACGACGTCGAGGCTCAGGCCGTCATCGACCGCCTGTTCGCGGCGTTCAGCGTCGAGGCCGTGCTGCGCGACGTCGTCCTGCCGTACCTGCAGGACCTCGGGGACCGCTGGGAGCGGCGAGGTCTCCGTCGGCCAGGAGCACTTCGCGAGCGCGGTCCTCCAGGGGCGGCTGCTGGGCCTGGCGCGCGGGTTCGACCTCGGCATCGGCCCGCGGGCGCTGCTGGCCTGCCCGCCGTCGGAGCGCCACGACCTCGGCCTGCTCTGCTTCGGCATCGGCCTGCGCGACCGCGGCTGGCGCATCACCTACCTCGGCGCGGACGTCCCGATGGACACGCTCGCCGACGTCGCCGACCGCCTGCGGCCGGACCTCGTGGTGGTCTGCGCCGAGCGCATCGGGCCCATCGACGCGGTCGTCCCCTGCCTCGGCGCGCTCGCGCGCGACCACCCCCTCGCCCTGGCCGGTCGCGGCGCGTCGGCCGAGGCCGCGCACCGCGCCGGCGCCCGCCTGCTGCAGGACGCCCCCATGGCGGCGGCCGCCCGTGTGGCCGCGGAGATGGGCCGGAGGGAGGACGGGCCGGGCGCCTGAGCGGCGCCCGGCCCCGTCCGCCTCATGGCTCTAGGACAGCGCCTTCAGCGTCGCCGGGTTCACCGAGAGCCACTTCTTGGTGAGGTTGGCGACGTTGCCGTTGGCGATCAGCGTCCGCAGGGCGGAGTTGACCGACGGCAGCAGCGGGCTGCCGTCCGGCAGCACGACCCCGTACCGCTCCCCCGTCCGGATGACGCCGGCGATCGGCCCCACCCGGTTCGGGATCTCCGCCGCCAGCACGGCCAGCGACGGGGAGTCGTAGACGACCGCGTCGCAGCGCGCCGTCTCGAGCCCCTGGATCAGGGTCGTGACGTCGGCGTAGGGCCGGGCGGGACGGGTGGGCTTCACCCGGCTCGCCACGATCGCCGCGCCGGTCGACTTCCGCAGCACGCAGAGCTGGAGCGACTTCAGGGAGGCGATCGTCGTCGCGGACGAGAGCCCCCGGCGCAGCAGCACGCCCTGGTCGGCGTTCATGTACGGCGTGGAGAAGTCGACCGCCTGCCGGCGGCCGGCGGTGATCGACACCTGGGCCAGCGCGATGTCGAACGTCTTGGGGCCCGGCGCGACGATGTCGCTGAACACCGGGACGTTGACGAACTGCACCGGCAGGCCGAGGCGGCGGCCGATGGCCGACGCCAGACCGATCTCCAGGCCCCGGGCGAAGACCACCTGGGTGCCGTTCACGGCGCCCACCTGGAAGCCCTCGCTCGGGAGGTTGACCCCGACGGTCAGGACGCCGGGCGTGATGGTGGTGGGCGGTGCCGCCGGGGCCTGCGCCGACGCCGTGCCGGCGCCGATCGCCAGGGCCGCGGCGGCCGCCGCGAGGATCGCGCGCGCCCGCATCACGAGCCCGCCAGCACGCGGACCGGCGTCCCCACCGAGACGAACCGGTAGAGCCACTGGGCGTTGGCCTCCGGCACCCGCACGCACCCGTGCGAGGCCGCGTAGACCGGGACGTCCGGGAACTGGTGCAGCGCGACCCCGCCCACGAACGGCGAGGCCCACAGCAGCCACTCCCGGAACGGGACGGACCACCAGCGGGGGTACTGCGCGTACACGCTGAAGCTCCCGATCGGCGTGGGCGTGGAGGGCTTGCCCGACGAGACGTGCAGCGCCCGGACCACCCTGTTGTCCTGGATCGCCAGGGCGAGCTGCTTGCCGACGAGCACCTCCACCCGGCGGCCCGAGCCGCCGCGGGTGCGCGGCACGGGGCGCTGCGCGGTGCGGAGCTTCCCGAGCGTCTGCGGGCCGAGGACCCCGTCGCGCTGGATGCCCTCCCACTTCTGGAAGGCGATGACGGCGGCGGTCGTCGCGGGACCGGTGCGCCCGTCGACGTCGCCCGGCAGCAGGTAGCCGAGGTCGGCGAGCCTCTGCTGGGCAGCGCGGGTGCCGGTCGTAGCGCCGCCCGACGGTGTGACGTTCGGCTTGGGGGGCTTCACGTCCGGCACCCGGAGGGCGGCCGCCGTGAGCGGGACCGTGGCGTTGATGCCGGGGAACAGGCCGAGGGGCACCCCGCCCTGCACGAGCACCTGCACCGAGGTGACGCCCGGCACGGCGGTCACGGTGGAGACGAGCTGCGAGAGGCGGGCGCCGAGCGCGTCGGCGTCGGTGCCGGCGACGAAGCGCGAGCCGACGTCGACGGTCGCGACGGTGCCCGCCTGGGTGACGGCGAGCACCGGGGTGTTCGGCAGGATGTAGCTGCGGATCTGCTTCGACCGCTCGGCCGGCGTGGGCCCGGCCAGGAGCGCGTCCACCGCGACGCCCAGGCCGTCGCCCGGGCGGGTCACGGTGACGTTCTGCTCGCCCTGGACGAACGCGACCTTCACGGTCCCCATCGCCGTGCCCGCGAACGCGAGCAGGCCGAGGAGCGCGAGGCACGCCGCCAGGGCGCGCGACGACAGGTTCAATTGAGCTCCTTCGCGAGGCGCCCGGGACGGCGCCGGGGTGACGGACGGCGCGATCGTACCCCCGGTCCCGGCCGGAGGGCCCCGCGCTCAGGCACGGGCCTTGAGGATCAGGGAGGCGAGGTCGTCCCCGCCGGCGGATCGCGGAGGGACCGCCAGCACGACGGTCGGCCCGCCCGCGCGCGCGAGGGGTGCCGCGTCACCGTCGAGCACACCGGGGGTCATCCTCCCGGGCAGCACGACGAGGTCGCCGGGGCCGAGATCCACCGCGAGCGCCTCGGCGCGCGTCCCGGGGAAGCCGTGCACGGGGGCGTTCTCGAGCCCCACCAGCAGCGGCCGGGCGACGTCGGGGTCGGGCGCCAGGATGCGCGGCTCGGTGCCCAGCCCGTGGGCGAGCAGGCGGGCCGTGCGCACCGCGAGCAGGGTCTCGGGGTGCCCGCGCGGGGCGAGGTCGTCGTGCGCCAGGGCGAGCACCACCCGCTCCGGGGGCGCCCCGCCGGCGGCGACGACGAGCGCCGGGACGTGGGCGGCGACCCGGAGACCGGTCAGCGACCCGCCGAACACGGCCTGGCGCGCCGCGACGACGCCGGCCCACGACACCACCATGCAGCTCGCGTCGTGCTCGACGGCCGCGCGTAGGGCGCCCCCCGCGACCGAGTCGGCCACCCGCACGCCCGACTCGTACTCCACGCCCAGGCCGCCGATCACCTCCTCGGCGCGCCCGAGGCGGGCGCGGGCCTCGGCCCGGGTCTCGGGGCCGGCGGGCTCCGGGGCCAGGGCGACCGCCAGCACGACGCCCTTGTCGGACCGCGCGAGCAGGGCGCCGAGGCGCGCCCGGTCCTCCACGTGCTCGTCGGCGAGGGGCACCAGGACGGCCTCACCGAGCCGGCGGGAGCCCTCCTCGCCGGACGGCACCCGCACCCGGGGCGTGTAGTACGCGGCGCCGAGGGGGGCGATGACCAGGCTCACCAGCACGACGACGAGGGCCGCGTTCACCAGGGTCTCGTCGAAGATGCCGGCCTCGAGGCCGACGATGACGGCCGCGAGGGTCGCGGCCGCCTGGGCGACGGTGAGCGAGAAGACGATCCCGATCTCGTCCCGGGTGAAGCCACCGAGGCGTCCCGCGATGGCGGCCGCGCCCAGCTTGCCGACGACGACCACCGCGAGCGAGACCCCGCCCAGGGCCAGCGTCTCGGCCTCCGTGAACTTCGCGGGGTCGATGAGCATTCCGGTCGAGATGAGGAAGAACGGGACCAGGAGCGACGAGCCGAAGAACTCGAGGCGCTCCATCAGCGGGCTGCGGTTGGGGATGAGGCGGTTGATCGCCAGGCCCGCGAAGAAGGCGCCGACGATCCCCTCCATGCCGCCGAGGTCGGCGACGACGGCGATGCCCGTGAAGACGGCGATGACGCCGATGAAGCGCACGGAGCGGTCGCGGCCGAGGGTGGCGAAGAACACCTTGACGATGCGGGGCAGCAGCACGAACGCCACCACGACCAGGACCGCGAGGCCGAGCATCAGGCCGCCCACGATGGCGGCGGTCGAGCCGTCGCCGGTCTGGGACCCCACCACGACGGCCAGCACGAACAGGGCGAGCGTGTCGGTGATGACGGTCCCCGAGACGGACATCCCCACCGCCCGGTGGCCGGCGAGCCCCGCCGACCGCACGATGGGGTAGGCGACCAGGGTGTGCGATGCCCAGAGGGAGCCGTAGAGGATCGCCGCGGCCCACCCGTAGTCGAACCCGGAGACGCCCGCGGCGATCCCGAGCACGAGCGGGAGCGTGAACGTGATGAGCCCGAAGCGCACCGACTCGGTGCGGCGCCGGGCGAACTCCTCCAGATCGAGCTCCAGGCCCGCGAGGAACATGAGGGTGAGCAGGCCGAGCTGGCCCACCCCCTCCACGATCCCCTCGCGCGGCACCCAGTCGAGCACGTTGGGCCCGATCACGAGGCCGCCGAGGACGACGCCGACCATGCCCGGCAGGCGCATCCGCTGCGCCAGCACCGGCCCGATCAGGATCACCAGCGCGCAGACGAAGAACGTCCATTCCGCCCCCGCGGGCGGGAAGTCGATGTCCACCAGCCCCACCCCCGGCGCCGACGATCTGGCGCGCGACTCTACCCCGCCCCCGGGACCCGGCGCACGCCCCTCGCCCCACGGCCCCCCTCGCGCATATGGTCGCCGCGCCCGGACCCCTCACAGGAGGCCCCATGCCCCGCCTTCCCCGCCGCTCCATGAGCGTCCCCGCCGCCGTGGGACTGGCCGTCGGCGCGCTGGTCGTCGGCATCGCCGGAACCGGCGCCGCCCAGGCGCTCATCAACGGCAACCTCATCCAGGACCGCTCCATCCCGGCCGGCAAGCTCAAGCAGGGCGCCGTCGGCACCGCCGAGCTGCGCAACTCCGCCGTCCAGGCGCGCGACATCCAGAACGGCGCGGTCACCGTGTCCAAGCTGAAGCGGGCCGCCGTCACCGGCCCGAAAATCGCCCCGGGCGCCGTCGGCACCGCGAACATCGCCAACGGCGCCGTCACCCGCACGCAGCTCGCCGCGAACGCCCGGCTGCCGGAGCTCGTCATCAACCGCTCGGTCGTCGTCGGCGTGAACCCGGGCACCATCGGGCAGGCGGCCGTCGAGTGCGGCGCGGGCCAGGTGCTCGTCGCCGGCGGCGGCGGCCCCGTCGCGACCGCCGTCGGGGTGAACCTGGAGGCCTCCCGGCCGGAGGCCGGCCCGGACGGCGTCACCCCGGCCCGCTGGCAGATCATCGTGGAGAACGAGTCGCCCACGACGCCGTTGCAGATCCAGGCGTACGCGATCTGCGCGACCAGCTCGTAGGGACACCGCCCGTGCCCAGTCGTCCCCGGACGACAGGGCACGCCCGGCCGGTGGCGAAGACGTCACCGTGCCGGACCGCACGACGCCCACCACCCCGCCGGGGAGCCCCTCGCGGCTGCCCTACATGCCGGGGGTCGACGGGCTCCGCGCGCTCGCGGTGCTCGCGGTGGTGGGGTACCACGCCGGCGCCTCGTGGCTGCCGGGCGGGTTCCTCGGCGTCGACGTCTTCCTGGTGATCTCGGGCTTCCTGATCACCTCGCTGCTGCTGTCCGAGCGGGCCTCCACCGGGCGCATCGACCTGCGCCGGTTCTGGGTGCGCCGCGCCCGGCGGCTGCTGCCGGCCGTCGTCGTGATGATCGCGGTCGTGCTCGCCGCGATGCTCGTGCTGCACCCCGGCGAGGTGGGCGGCCTGCGCGGGGCGGTGGTCAGTTCCCTGCTCTACGTCGGCAACTGGTACCAGATCGCCGTCGAGCAGTCGTACTTCGAGCAGTTCGCCCGGCCGTCCGTGCTGCAGCACCTGTGGTCGCTGGCCGTGGAGGAGCAGTTCTACCTGCTGTGGCCGCCGATCATGGCGGCGTGCATCGCGGTGCTGGGGCGCCGCCGCCTGCTGATCGGCGTGCTCGCCGGGATCCTCGCCTCCACCGTCGCGGCGGCGGTGCTGTGGGCGCCGGGGACGGACCCCTCGCGCATCTACTACGGCACCGACACCCGCGCCGCCGGCCTGCTCGCCGGTGTGGCGCTCGCGTTCCTCTGGCCGGCGGCGCGCCTCGCGCGCGCGGCCCGCCGCTCCGCCCCGCCCGCCCTCGACGGCATCGGCCTCGCCGCCCTCGCCCTCCTGCTGCTGCTGCTCGGCACCGTGGGCGAGATGGGCCGCTTCCTGTACCAGGGGGGCTTCCTGGTCACGGCCATCGTCTCGGCCGTCCTGCTCGCGGTGGTCTGCCACCCGGCCTCGCGCCTCGGGCGCGCCCTCGCCTGGGCACCGCTCGTGTGGATCGGCGTCCGCTCCTACGGCATCTACCTCTGGCACTGGCCCGTGCTGATGCTGACCCGCCCGGGCCGCGACGTGCCGTTCGACGGCCCGGCCCTCGTCGCCTTGCAGCTCGGCCTGACGGTCGCGCTGGCGTGGGCCTCGTACCGCTGGGTCGAGACGCCCATCCGGCGCGACGGCTTCGGCGTCGTCTGGACCGGCCTGCGCCAGGGCCTGCGCCGCGACGGCGACCCGCGGCGGCGCTGGGCCATCTCCGCGACGGTCGCGACGACGGCCGTGGTGGCCGTGCTGGTCGCGGTGCTCCCGGCCTCCACCCCGGGCCTGCCGGGCATCCCGCCGTCGGTGTCGGCCCTCGGCCCGCAGGGGGCCTCGGCCGCCGGGTCGGTCCCCGAGGCGGAGACGGAGGCGGTCGCCGAGGCGGCTCCGGCGCGGGCGCCGCGCGGGCCCGTGCTCGCGGTGGGCGACTCGGTGCTGCTCGGCGCCCAGCCGCAGCTCACGGCCGCCTTCGGCCGGCGCCTGTCCCTGGACGCCACCGTCGCCCGCCAGTTCCCGGAGTCGGCGGCCGCCGCCCGGGCCGCCGTCGCGGCCCTCTCGCCGGCGGTCCTCGTGCTGCACGTCGGCACGAACGGGACGGTCGACCAGGGCGACCTGGAAAACCTGCTCGACGGGTTCTCCGCGGTCCCGGTCATCGTGCTCGTGACGGTCCGCGTGTCGCAGCCGTGGCAGGACGGCGTCAACGAGGTGCTGCGCGCCGCGGCCTCCGGGCGCGTGAACGTCGCCCTCGCCGACTGGCACGGGCTCACCGAGGGACGGCCCGACCTGCTGGCCGACACCGCCCACGCCACGCCCGAGGGCGCGCGGCTCCTGGCCGGGCTGCTGAAGCGCACCGCGAGATCGGCGGGCGGATCCGCGACAGGGCCGGTGGCCGCGGGGTAGCCTTCCGCATCCCCACCCGAGGGGGGCGCGTGGACGAGTTCATCAACACGACGATCAACGGCCTGTCGAGCGGCGGGATCTACGCCCTCGGCGCCATCGGCCTGTCGCTCGTCTACGGGATCCTGAAGCTCGTCAACTTCGCCCACGGCGACTTCATGACGCTGGGCGGCTACGTCGCCTTCGCCGTCAACGTGAGCGCGGGGATGCCCCTGGCGGTGGCGGCCCTGGCCGCGATCGCGTCGATCGCCGCCCTGGGTCTCGTGCTCGAGTGGGGCATCTGGGCGCCGATGCGGCGCAAGGGCGCCGGCGTGATGCAGCTGCTGCTGCTCTCGATCGGCCTGGCCTTCGTCATCCGCAACATGATCCTGTTCGAGTGGGGCGGGGACGACCGCTCGCTCGACGTCGACCAGTTCCAGTCGTGGAACCCGTTCGGCGACGTGGTCATCACGGCGATCCAGGTGACCGTGATCGCCACGGCCGGCATCGTGCTGCTGCTGGTCGCGGCGATGCTGAAGTCCACGCTCATGGGCAAGACGATGCGCGCGCTCTCCGACTCCTTCGACCTCGCCGAGGTCTCCGGCGTCAACACCAAGCGGGTCGTCACCTACACCTGGCTGCTCGCCGGCAGCCTCGCCGGCCTGGCCGGCGTGCTCGCCGCCGTCTACACCACCCTCACGCCGAACCTCGGCTGGTTCCTGCTGCTGTCGATCTTCGCGGCGGTCGTGCTCGGCGGCATCGGCAACGCCTACGGGGCCCTGGTGGGCGGCCTGGTGCTCGGCCTGGTGCAGGAGTGGTCGACGATGATCGTCGAGCCCACCTACAAGGAGGCGGTCGGCTTCGTGGTCCTCATCCTGGTCCTCCTGGCGCGGCCCCAGGGCATCTTCGGCGTGGCGCGGACGGTCTGATCGCCCATGGACCCACTCCTCGCCTTCGGCTTCTGGGCATTCGTCCTCACCTTCGCCGGCATCTACGCGATCTTCGTGCTGGGCCTGCAGGTGGAGGTGGGCGACACGGGGCTCATCAACTTCGGCCACGTCGCCTTCATGGCCATCGGCGCGTACACCACCGGGCTGCTGCTCACGAACGGCGTGACGATCTGGCTCGCGATGCCGATCGCCGTGATCGCCGCTGGGGCCGCGGGCGCGCTCCTCGGCATCCCCACCCTGCGATTGCGCGCGGACTACTTCGCCATAACCACGATCGCCGCGGGGGAGATCCTGCGGATCATGATCGAGAACGAACAGGAGACGACCGGGGGCACCCAGGGCCTGCGCGGCGCCAGCGGCCCGTGGCGCGACTTCAACAACGACATCCTCGACACGTTCGAGGGCTGGGGCATCGAGCTCGACCGGCGGGTCCCGCTGCTCGTCATCACCTGGGTCGTCGTGGTGCTCATCGGGTGCCTGCTGGTGTACCTGGGCCGCACGCCCTGGCGGCGGGCGCTGCGCGCGGTGCGCGAGAACGAGGAGGCGGCCGCGGCGTCCGGCGTGCCGGTCTTCTCCTACAAGCTGCAGTCGCTCGTGCTGGGGTCGGCCATCGCGGGCGTCGCCGGCGTCCTGTTCACCTTCTACTCGACGACCCTCTTCCCCGAGAACTTCGAGCCCATCTTCACCTTCGTGGGCTTCGCGATCCTCATCCTCGGGGGCATCGGCTCCTACTTCGGGGTCCTGGTCGGGTCGGTGGTGATCGGCTTCATCGTGTCCGGAACCCGCTTCCTCGACTTCCCCCTCGACGCGGACAAGGTCGCGGCCCTGCGGTTCGTGCTGGTCGGCCTCATCATCATGGGGATGATGGCCTTCCGCCCGCAGGGGCTCTTCGGCAAGAAGGAGGAGCTCCATCTCGACGCCTGACGCCGAGCTGCCCACGACCGCGCCGGCCGCCGCGCCCGACCTGCTCGAGGTGGAGGACCTGCGGGTGCGATTCGGCGGCCTGCAGGCCGTGGCCGGCGCCACGTTCTCGG
Organism: Thermoleophilia bacterium; assembly: GCA_050249835.1. Taxonomy (GTDB): domain Bacteria; phylum Actinomycetota; class Thermoleophilia; order Miltoncostaeales; family Miltoncostaeaceae; genus Miltoncostaea. Next base: position 118,702 of record JBFWPT010000001.1, on the reverse strand, counting down.
TGCGCCGCGGCTCGATGACGGCGCTGATCGGGCCGAACGGCGCCGGCAAGACGACCGCCTTCAACCTGCTCACCGGGTTCATCAAGGCCGACTCGGGCGTCGTGCGCTACGACGGCCACGACATCAGCGGCCGCCGCCCGGACCAGATCTCGCGGATGGGCATGGTGCGCACGTTCCAGCTCACGCGCGTGCTGGCGAAGATGACCGTGATCGACAACGTCATGCTGGCCGCCCCGGACCAGCCGGGCATGCGCTTCGACAAGGCCCTGTTCCGCCGGGGCGAGTGGAGGCGGCGCGAGGCCGAGGTGCACGAGGAGGCGATGGCGCTGCTCGCCGAGGTGGGCATCGACTCCCACGCGTCGGCCTACGCGGCCACCCTCTCCGGCGGCCAGCGCAAGCTGCTCGAGCTGGCCCGGGCGCTGATGACCCACCCGCGCCTCGTGCTGCTCGACGAGCCGATGGCCGGCGTCAACCCGACGCTGGGCCGGCGCCTGCTCGACTACCTGGCGCGCCTGCGCGCCGAACGCGGCCTGACGGTCCTGTTCGTCGAGCACGACATGGAGGCCGTCATGGGCCGCTCCGACGAGGTGATCGTGATGGCCGAGGGGGCCGTCATCGCCCGCGGGCGCCCCGACGACGTCCGGCGCGACGCCCGCGTCATCGACGCCTACCTCGGCGCCGAGCCGAGCGCCGCGTGACGGGGCCGGACCAGGAGGCCCCCCCGGTCGCCGCACCGCCGGTCCTGGACGCGCACGGCCTGGTGGGCGGGTACGTCGCCGAGGTCGACATCCTCCGGGGCTGCACCCTCACCGCCGCCGAGGGCGAGATCGTGGTCGTCATCGGCCCGAACGGCGCCGGCAAGTCGACCCTCGCCAAGGCCGTCTTCGGGCTCGTGACGGTGCGCGAGGGCCACGTCCGCCTGCGCGGCGAGGACGTCACCGGCGCCGCCCCGCACGAGGTGACCGCCCGGGGGATGAGCTACGTCCCCCAGGTCGCCAACGTCTTCGGCACGCTCACGGTGCAGGAGAACCTGGAGGTGGGCGGCGTGCTGACCAGGAAGCGGACCGGCGCCCGCATGAAGGAGATGATGGAGCTGTTCCCGCGGCTCGGCGAGCGGCGCCGGCAGCGCGCCGGCACGTTGTCGGGCGGCGAGCGCCAGATGCTCGCGATGGCCCGGGCGCTGATGCCCGACCCGAGCGTGCTGCTGCTGGACGAGCCCTCGGCGGGCCTCGCCCCGCGGGCCGTCGGCGAGGTGTTCGACACCGTGGCCGAGATCAACCGTGCCGGGGTGACGATCGTGATGATCGAGCAGAACGCCCGCCGCGCGCTGGCGCTGGCCGACCGCGGCTACGTGCTGGAGGGCGGCCAGAACCGCTTCGAGGGCCCCGGCGACGCCCTGCTGGTGGACCCCCAGGTGGCCGAGCTCTACCTGGGCGGGACGGCCGCGCCCGGCGGGGTGACCCCGCCGGGCGCGCCCTGATCCGTCAGTCCGCGTCCTCCGTGAACGAGATGACGTTGTCGCTGTCGATCAGCTCGCCACCCGTGTAGCTCCAGGTGTTGTAGTTCGCCGAGGACGGGTCGCCGTTCTCGTCGAAGTCGATCGGGCCCGAAGCGCCCTCGTAGTCGATGTCCTCGCCGTCGGCGAGGGCCGCGAGCGCCTCCGAGAGCTGCTCGAACGTGTACTTGTTGCCGGGAGGCCCGGAGACCGCCTGCAGCTCGGCCGCGATGTCAGCCGGGTCGCTCGAGCCGGCCTTCGCCGCCGCGAGCGCGAGCAGGATGACGGCGTCGAAGTTCTGCGCGTCGTAGGTCTGCCGCGGCTTGTTGATCTCCGCCGACCAGAGGTCGTCGAAGGCCTGGCCCGCCGGCGCCTCCAGGGAGGTCGGGACGGTGCCGCGCATGCCCTCCGTGGACGGCTGCCCGGTGTCGCCGGGGAGGTCCGGGGAGCGCAGGCCGTCACCCGTGAAGGTGCGGGCCGGGTCCCAGTTGCCGGTGCGCACCAGCGCCGGGCCCATCTTCGCCCAGGTGCCGGTGTAGTCGATGATCATCCAGCCGTCCGGGTTGCCGCTGGCGATCTGCTGGGCCTCGGAGTTGAGGCTCGTGGCGTCCGGGTTGTAGGAGACGTTCCGGCCCACGGTGCCGCCGTTGGCCTCCCACGCCTTGGTGAACTCCTCCACCAGCGCGGTGCCGTAGGCGTCGTTGCGGCCGGCGGTGTTGACCGTCGAGTCCGCGCCGATGGCCTCGGCCATCACCTGCGCGATCACCTGGCCCTGGATGGCGTCGGACGGCGGCGTGCGGAACACGAGGCCGTCGTCGTCGAGGGTGGTGAGGTCCGGGCCGGTGGCCGACGGCGTCACCAGCGGGATGCCCGCCGCGATCGTCACGTTCTCGGACGTCGGGATGAGCTCGGGCGTCGCCCAGGGGCCCGCGAGCCCCGAGACGCCGTCACTCTCGATGAGCTTGGTCGCGGCCTCCTGGGCGGCCTGCGGGTCGGTCTTGGTGTCCTCGGTGACCAGCGTCAGGCTCAGGCCGGTGTCCCCGGCCGCCGCGTTGACCTGCTCGGCCGCGAGGTTGGCCGCGTCGGAGCCGGGTCCGCCGAAGTCGGCGAGCGCGCCGGTGAGCGGCACGAGCACGCCGATCTTCAGTTCGCCGACGTCACCGCCGCCGCTATCGTCGTCGCCGCAGCCTGCGGCGATACCGAGACCGAGTGCCCCCGCCATGAGCAGGAGGGACGCCATCGTGCGCCGTCGTTTCATCCGAGCCCCTTTCACTCACCGGCCCGCCGTCGGGAGCGGCGCCGAATGCGAATGCGGGCGAGCCTATCCCGGTGAGTTCGTTATGAAAAGCACATGAAGGTCGTCTGCCGTCGCGCGGGGGCGGGCGACCTCGATGAGGTCATGGCGCTGCGCCATTCGGTCTTCGTCCACGAGCAGGGCGTGCCCGCCGACCTGGAGCGCGACGCGCTCGACGCCACGGCCCTCCACCTGCTCGCCGAGGACGGAGGCCGCGTCGTCGGCTGCTGCCGCCTGGTGCGCGCCGGGGACGCCATGCGGCTGGGGCGGATGGCCGTCGCCGCGGACGCCCGCGGGACCGGCGCCGGCGCCCGGCTGCTGGCCTTCGCCGAGGACGTGGCGCGGGAGGAGGGCGCGACGGAGGTGACGCTGCACGCGCAGGTCTCGGCGCGCGGCTTCTACGACCGGGCCGGGTACGCGGCGGAGGGCGACGAGTTCATGGACGCCGGGATCGTCCACGTCGCGATGCGCCGCTCCCTCTAGGCGATCAGCCTCACGAGGGCGGTGACGGCGACCGCCGTCGCCACGATCAGCAGGAAGCCCCCGCGCAGCGCGGCGACGACGATGGCGGCGGCCACCCCGGCGGCGCGCGCGTCGATGGTCCAGCGCCCGTCGGAGGTGAGGGTCTGCACGGCCACGAGCGCCGCGAGCAGCGCCGCCGGCAGCAGGTCGGTCACGCGGACGACGAGCGGTGGCAGCGCGCGGCCGCCGAGCACCACGGGGCCCGCCGCCTTCATGGCGTAGGTACCGGCGGCCAGCAGCAGGACGGCGGCCCAGGTCACGACCGGTCCGCCCGCGCCTGGACCACGAGCCCCGCGAGGGCACCCGCCGCCGACAGCAGGATGGGGACGCCCGGGGCCGTGACCGGCGTCAGGGCCAGCGCGATGCCCGCGCCGCAGAGCGCCGACGTCCACGCCGCCCGCGAGGTGAGGCGCGGGGCGAGCAGCGCCACGAAGGCCCCGGGGATGGCGGCGTCCAGGCCGGTCGCCTCGACGTCGATCGCGTCGGTCAGCAGCCAGCCCGCGACGGTGCCCGCGTTCCACGGCAGGAACACCCCGAGCCCCGTGATCCAGAAGGCGCGGCGCGCGGAGACCGGGTCGGGCTGGGCCGTCGCGACGGCGACCGACTCGTCGATCACGAGCTGCGAGGCCAGCAGGCGCCGCCCCAGGCGCCCGCCGAGCAGCGGCGCGAGGGCCACCCCGAACGCCAGGTTGCGGGCGCTCAGGAGCAGGCCGGCGAGGACGGCGGCGGCGCCCGTGCCGCCGTCGGCGATCACGCCGACCGCGGCGAGCTGCGCCGACCCCGCGAACACGAGCGTCGACAGGGCGACGGTCATCGGCAGGCCGAGCCCGGTCTCGGAGCAGAGCACCCCGAACGAGAGCGCGAACGCGCCGGCCACGACCGCGATGGCCCCCGCCTGCCGCACCACCGCCTTGTCCTGGCGAACCGAACGCACCGTTCGGTATCCTGGAACCCTCACCGCCGGTTCGTCAAGCCGAACGGGACGTTCATCATGGTGGAACACCTGGAACCGCCCCCGCCCGGCCACCTGGCCGAGGTCGTCGCCGCCAACGTCCGGCGCCACCGCGCGCGGCGACGGCTGTCGCTCTCGGAGCTGGCCTCGCTGGCGGGGGTCGGCAAGTCCACGCTGTCCGGGATCGAGTCCGGGCGCGCGAATCCCAACCTGGACACGCTCTGGGCCATCGCGACCGCACTCGGCACCCCGTTCGGCGAGCTCGTCTCGCCCCACGCCCCCGACGTCCGCGTGGTGCGCGCCGGCGAGGGCGTGCGCGTGCAGGGCGAGGGCACCCCGTTCCCCCTGCGCCTGCTGGCGACCACGGGCCGCCGCGGCGCGAGCGAGCTGTACGTCATCGAGCCCGCGCCCGGCGAGCCGCGGCACGCCGACGCCCACCCGCCCGGCGTGGTGGAGCACGTGCTCGTGACGGCCGGGGTGCTGGAGACCGGGCCGCTCGACGCCCCGGCGACGCTGGAGGCCGGCGACCTCGCGACCTTCCCCGCCGACGTGCCGCACCTCTACCGCGCGCACGCGGAGGGCACGACCGCCGTCCTGGTCATGGACTACCCGTGACCGGCGTCCCCGTGATGGTGGTCGACGCGTTCGCGGACGGCCCCTTCGGCGGGAACCCGGCGGCGGTCTGCCTGCACGGAGCCCCGGCGCCGGACGCCTGGATGCAGGCGGTCGCCGCCGAGATGAACCTGTCCGAGACGGCCTTCCCCGTGCCGGAGGGCGACGGCTGGCTGCTGCGCTGGTTCACGCCCGCCGCGGAGGTGGAGCTGTGCGGGCACGCGACCCTCGCCACGGCGCACGCCCTGTGGGAGACCGGCCGCGTCGCCGCCGGCGCGCCCATCCGGTTCGCCACCCTGGGCGGCGACCTCGGAGCCCGCCGCGACGGCGACTGGATCGTCCTCGACTTCCCGGCGACCCGGGCGGAGCCCGCCGCCGCACCGCCGGAGCTCGTCGCGGTGCTGGGCGGCGAGCCGGAGTGGTGCGGCCGCAGCACCTACGACTGGATGGCCGTGCTGCCCGGCGCGGCGGACGTCGAGGCGCTGCGCCCGGACCTGGCCGCGCTGGCGGCGATGACCGCCCGCGGGCTCATCGTCACGGCGGCGGGCGGCCCGGACGGCGCGGACGTCACCTCGCGCTACTTCGCGCCCGCCGTCGGGATCCCGGAGGACCCCGTGACCGGCTCGGCCCACTGCACGCTCGGCCCCTGGTGGGCGGAGCGCCTCGGGCGGGACGACCTCGTGTGCCGCCAGGCGTCGGCGCGCGGGGGCGTCGTGCGCGTCGGCGTGCGCGGCGACCGGGTGGAGCTCGCCGGGCGGGCCCACACCGTCCTCACGGGCACCCTCGCGCCCGCCGCGGGCCCTCCGGGCTAGACGATCAGGCCCGCCGGCTCGCGCCCGCGCTCGGCGGCGCCGGCGTAGACCTCCCAGGCCACCGCGAGGCGCCGGACCGCCTCCTCGATCTCGTCCGGCTCGTGGACGAACGGGATGCGGAGGCGGTCCTCGTGGCGCCCCTCCGCCGACAGAGCCTGGCCGGGGACCACGTTGACCCCGCAGCGCTGCGCCACCTGGCCCAGGCCGCGGGCGTCGCCCGAGGGGATGCGCACCCACAGCGTGCAGCCCCCGCGCGGCGTCTCCCAGTCCCAGGACGGGAGGTGCTCGCCGAGCGCCGCCGACAGCACCGCGTACCGCTCCCCGAGGAACGCCCGCCGCTCCTCGACGGCCTCGGCGTACCGGGGCAGCACCAGGGCGGCCAGGGTCTGCGCGAGGATCGGGCTGCCGAGGTCGGCGGTGATCTTGAGCCGCATGAGGCGCTCGATGACCGGGCGCGCCGCCCGGATCCACCCGATCCGCAGGCCGCCCCAGAGCACCTTGCTCAGCGAGCCGATGAGGATCGAGGAGCCGTCCGGGCCGTGGGCGGCGATGGGCGCCGGCATGGGCCGCGCGTCCAGCTCCAGGTGGCGCAGCGTGAGGTCCTCGACGACCGGTACGCGGAAGGACGCCGACAGCTCGGCCACCCGGCGGCTGCGCTGCGGCGACAGCACGGAGCCCGTGGGGTTCTGGTGCGCGGGCACGAGGTAGACGAACGCCGGGCGCACGCGCTCCAGCAGGTCCTCGAGGGCGTCGGGCAGGACGCCGTCGCGGTCCATGGGCACCGCCACCGGCCGCATCCCCGCGCCGCGCGTGATGTCCAGGGCCCCCGGGAAGGTGGCGTCCTCCACGAGGACGGACTGGCCCGGCCCGCCCAGCAGCATCGTCGCGAGCCCGATGGCCTGCTGCGCGCCCGTCGTGACGATGACCTCGTCCGGGCCGGTCGGGAGGCCCGTGGCCGTCATGTGGTCGGAGATCGCGACCCGCAGCGCCTCGAGGCCACCGGGCAGGTAGCCCGCCCCGGTGACGGCGGCGGCCATCCGCCCGGGCGCCAGCGAGGTGATGGTCTCGGCGATGAGGCGGCTGGGCGGCGGGCACGCGGCCGTCAGCTCGATGACGTCACCGCCGCCGCCGAGCATCCCCGCGTAGAGCTCGGCCGAGAACGCCTTGTCCGCCGGCGGCGGCGCGTCGCGCGCGCCGGCGACCCAGGTGCCGCGGCCCTGGCGGCTCTCCAGGCGCCCCTCCTCCTTCAGCCGGCCGTAGGCGGCGACCACCGTGGTGCGGCTGACCGCGACGCGACCGGCCAGCTCGCGCTCGGTGGGCAGGACGCTGCCGGGGGGGAGCTCACCGCGGTCGATGGCCGCGGCGATCGCGTCGGCCAGGGCGTCGTAGAGGGGCCCCGGCCCGCCCGCCCAGGTGCCGATCAGCGTCGCGAGGCGGGTGGCGTCGACCTTCATCCAGACCAATATCGCAGGAAAGGCTCTTGATGACCACCCCCTACGGCGATTGGATCAGTCCAATCCTGCGTCTGAGGCCCGCTACCAGTCCAATATGGGCTGATTGGACATCCCGGAGGCACCGATGCTCGACATCACATGCGTGAACTGCGGGCGCACCCTGATCGGGGCGCGTCAGATCATCTCGATGACGGCGACCCCCGAGGGGCTCCGCATCGCCTACGTGTGCTGGTGCGGGCGGCCCGGTGCCGAGACCACGGGCCGGCGGCGGCGCGGCCTCCGCGGCCCGCTCGTCCCGTCCCGGACGGCGCCCGCGGCCTGACCCGCCCGGCCCGTCAGCGCGGGGGGCAGGTCTCCCCGCGCAGGCGGCCCAGCATCTCGACGAGCGTCTCCCCCACGAGGTCGAGGCTCCGGGGGGAGACGGCGTCGAGGTCGTCCGATGCCCGGTGGAAGTGCGGGTAGTCGAAGTCGATCAGGTCGATCGCGCGGATGCCGCGCTGCAGGAACGGCGTGTGGTCGTCGAGGATCCCCGGCCCGGTCTCGTCCGGGAACACGGCCTCGGCCCCCACGGCCGCCGCCGCGGCGCGGAGGCGTGACCACAGCCCCTCGTGCGAGCCGGCCTCGCGCGGGATGGAGAGGTCCTTGTCGGCCACGAAGTCGACGACGATCACGGCCCGCAGGCCGCGCCCCCGGGTCGCCGCGTGGTGCTTGGAGCCGCGCAGCCCGTCGCGCAGGAAGTCATCCGACCCTCGCGGGCTCTCCTCCCCGTCGAACATCACGAAGCGGATCGGCCGCTGGCACGCCCGCTGGCCGCTGCGCAGCGCCCGCGCCAGCTCGAGCACCACCGCCACCCCGCCGGCGCCGTCGTTGGCGCCCACGAAGCCCGGCAGGTCCTTGGTGTCGTAGTGGGCGCCCACGAGGATCGGGGCGCCGCGGCCCGGCAGCGACCCCACCACGTTGCGCAGGCCGCCGGGCACGGCCTCGAAGCGGCCGCGCGGCAGGGCGCGCCGCAGCCGCTCGGCCAGCCGCTTCGAGGCGGGGGAGCCGGCGGGGCGCGGCCCCATCCGCACCTGCATCTCCAGGTCGGCGAAGGCGCGGGCGCCGTCGAAGCGGTCCACGCCGGGCGCCGCGGCGCCCGGGCTCGCGCCGTCGGCGGCGCATCCCGCGAGCGCGACGAGCAGGGCCACCAGGAGCGCGGGCACGAGGAGGCGTGTTCGTGGCACCATCCCGCGGAGCATCGCACGGCCCGGCCACCACGCCGCACGGGCACGGTGATGCGGAGGCCGGCGGCCCTGCCCGCCGGCGGGGTGGACGTGGATCCGGTGCCCCCGGTCCTCCAGTCGGGCGTGGCCCGGCCGATGAGGGGGCCGGACGCCGTGCGGAGGAGAACGGAGACGAGATGGACGCGCCGCTGAACGACTGGGAGGACGAACTCGGCCGCCTGCTGGCCCACCGCCTGCGCACGCGGGCGACGCAGAAGCTCGGGTCCGGCGAGTGGGGCGCGAGCGAGTTCGAGGACGCCATCGATGCGACCGAGCGGCGCCTCACCCTGCGGCAGCGCGAGCTGGTGTGGGAGGCCCTCACGGGCGACGCCGAGCTGAGCGCCGTCGCGGCCCGCGCCTCGGAGGGCGAGCCCGCCTGATCCGCCCTTGACTTCGAGCGCGCTCGAAGTCCTAGCATCGCGCGGAATGCGCGCGATCCGCCTGCACTCCCCCGGCCCGCCGGAGAACCTCGTGCTCGACGAGGTGCCCGACCCCGTCCCCGGCGAGGGGCAGGTGGGCATCCGGGTGGGCGCCGCCGGCGTCCACGTCATCGACACCGCCCTGCGGGCCGGCCGCGCGTCCGGTCCGCTCGCGGGGGCCGCGCTCCCGACGATCCCCGGCCGCGAGGTGGCGGGCGTCGTGGACGCGCTCGGCCCCGGGGCCGACCCGGCCTGGCTCGGGCGCCGCGTCGTGGTGCACCTGGGGATGGTCCCGGGCGGCTACGCGGAGCGGGCGGTCGCCGCGCAGGCCTCGCTGCACCCGATCCCGGACGGGCTGGGCGACGCCGAGGCCGTCGCCCTGATCGGGACCGGCCGCACGACGATGGGCGTCGTGGAGCGGTCCGCCCTGTCCGGCGACGACGTCGTGGCCGTGACCGGGGCGGCCGGTGGGATCGGCGGCCTGATCGTCCAGATCGCGGCGGCCCGCGGCGCGACGGTCATCGCCCTGGCGGGCGGGGCGGCCAAGCTCGCCCGCGCGCGGGAACTGGGCGCGCACGCCGCCGTCGACTACACGCGGGACGGCTGGGAGGACCGCGTGCGGGAGGCCGGCGCCCCGACGCTCGCCATCGACGCGGTGGGCGGGGAGACCGGGCGCGCGCTGCTCTCGATACTCGCCCCCGGCGGGCGGCTCGCGATCGTCGGTTGGGCGCCGGACGCCGGGCCCACGCGGGCCACCACCGACGACCTCCTGCCCCGGTCGCTCGCGGCCGTCGTCGCGGTGGGCCCGGGCGCGCTGCGCGGGCCGGGCGGCCTGCGCGGCCTGGAGGAGCGCGCCCTGGGCCTCTGGACGTCGGGCGAGGTGCGGCGCGTCCCGGTGCAGGCGTTCGCACTGGAGGACGCCGCCGCGGCGCATCGCGCGATCGAGGAGCGCCGCACGATGGGCAAGGTCGTTCTCGTCGTCCGGTGACCATGGGAGGATCGGCGCGTGACGGTGCCCGTCCTACCCGGCGACCTCGACGTCGTCCGCGGCGATCTCCAGCGCGTGGCGACCCACGTCCTCGCGCGGCGGCGCCACGCCCTGACCGGGCACGTCGGGCTCCGCGCCTCCCCGGGCGGGTGCGCGATGCCGGCCGCGGGCCGTGACGCCGAGGTGCTGCGCACGGACGGTGACCTGCTGGTGGTGGAGCGCGCCGGCGGTGCCCTGGCCGTGCCGATGACGACCCTCGCGGGCCTGGCGGCCATCGCCGACGTGGACCTGGACGCGCCCTTCCCGGCCGCGGGGGACCACGCGCCGCCGGTGGGAGACCCCGACGCGCCGCTACGGGTGAGCGCCGAGGGCGGACGGGCGCTCGGCGCCTGGTGGTCGTTCACCACGACGGTCCTGGACGACATCGCCGCCTGGCTCGGGCGCGCCGCGGACCCGACCCCCGTCCAGCTCTGGCCGGAGCACTTCGACGCGGCCTGCGACGTCGCGTGGGGGCCCGCCGAGGGGATGCGCGCCAACCTCGGCGGCTCGGCGGGCGACGCGTTCCACCCGGAGCCGTACCTGTACGTGGGCCCGTGGGGAGGGGAGCGCCCGGGCGACGAGGCCTGGTGGAACGCCCCCTTCGGGGCCCTGCTCGGCCACTCGGCCCTGGCGGCCGCCCGCGACCCGCACGAGGCGGCGACCGCGTTCATGCGCCGCAGCCTGGAGCTGCTCGCCGCCGGCTGACCTAGTCCCCGCCGCCGAGGTCGATGCTCTCGGAGGGGAAGAACTCGGCCGTGACCCCGTCGACGTCCACCCCGCGGGCGCGGAGGTCGTCGCGCAGCGAGCCGGGGTCGGGCCGTGGCAGCGGGCCCGACATGCGCACCACGGTGCGGCCTCCGCGGGTCGTGATGGTGACGACGTCCCAGCCGCGGGCCTCCGCCCACGCCTGGCTCCTGTCGAAGACCTGCTGCTCCTGCGACCGCTGCTCGGCAAGGAGCACGCTCGACACCGTGAGCGGGACGGCGACGAGCACGAGCATGGCCGCGATCACCCAGGGGCTGCGGCGGGGGCGCGCGCGGTCCGCGGTCAGAAGGGCCGTCGCGGCCGCGACGGCCCGGACGCGGAAGACGGCCATCAGGAACGAGCCGACCGCGAGGATGGCGGTCACGTTGGTCAGGAACAGCAGCAGCGCCCCGAGCGACTGCCGCCCCGCGCCGCCCTCGAGGGTGATGCCGACCACGCTGAGGGGCGGGACGAGCGAGATGGCGATCGCCACCCCCGGCAGGGTGTCCGAGATGTCGCTGCGCACGAGCGCGATTGAGCCGACGGCGCCGGTGGCGAGCGCGGCCACGAGGTCGAGCAGCGTCGGGTTGACCCGACCCGCGACCTGGGAGTTCGTGGCCGCCACGACGTCGTTGGGCACGAGCAGCGCGATGAGGAAGCCGATCGCGATCGCCACGGCGGCGGCGCTCACCACCAGGCCGACGGACCGCGCCGCGTTGTCGCGGTCCCCCAGCACCGAGGCGAGCATGGTCCCCTGGATCGGGATCATGAGCGGCGCGACGATCATCGCCCCGATGACGGTGGCGGTGGAGTCGGCAACGACGCCCGCGGCGGCGATCACCGCGGAGAGCGTGAGGAGGATCCAGAAGCGGCTGAGCTTGCGGCCCGCCTCCTCCCCCTCGAAGAAGACCGCCTCGCGCATGTGCGCGAGCTGGGCGGCGTCGACCTGGATCACGCGGGCCTCACCCGCGCGGGCTCAGCCGGTGACGGCGGGCGAGAAGCGGCGGACGGCGAGCGTCGCGGCCGCGCGGTTGTCGGTGAGGTCGGGGTCGTTGGCCGCGGAGAGGACGGCGACGCGGTTCGTGCGGGTCCCGGGGCCCAGCGCGGTCGTGCGGACAGTGATCGTGGCGCTCTCACCGGGCGCGAGCGTACCGAGGCGGCAGGCGGCCGGGCGAGTCCCGCGGCCGGTCCCCTGCGAGGCGACCGGGCGCACCACCCGCGTCGTGGGCGGCAGGAACTCCGTGAGGACCACGTCCGTCGCCGTGTCGGGCCCGTTGTTGGTCACCCGGACCGTGTAGGTGACGGGCGCGCCCGGCAGGGCGGCCTGCGGCACCACGGCCTTGGTGACCGACAGGTCGGCGCTCGGGCGGCTCGCCGGGGTGACGTCCGGCGGCGCCGGGCCGGGCGGGGTCGGAGTGGGTGGTTGCGGCGTCGGCGGGGGCTCGGGACCGGGCACGAACCGGTTGGCGAAGGTGCACGTCACGCGGGGGTTCGCCGCCGTGAGAATCACGCGCGTGCGCCCCTGCGCCGCCGGCAGGGGGACGCCGTCGCAGATGATCGACTCCAGCGTCCAGCGCCCGCGGTCCGTCGGAGGCGCACCCGTCTCGATGATCTCGTAGGTGCCGAGGCGCAGGCGGTTGGTGGCGTCGCCGGTCGCGCGGACGGGCACGCCCTCGCTCCGGGTCGTCGCGCTCTGCTCGTAGGACCGTCCGAGACCGCCGACGGGGCGGATGACGAACCCCGTCGTCCCGGTGTCCCCGCGCGTCACCTTCAGGATCGTGATGCCACCCGCGGGGATGAAGCGGTTGGTGAACAGGCACGCCGACCCCTCGCCCGCCTCCAGCGTGAGCGCGACCGGACGGCCCGCGGGATGGACGCGCCCGTCGCAGACGACCCGCGTCGGCACCCAGCGGCCGCGGCGGGTGCGCGCGGGGACGGTCTCGGTGATCCGGTAGTCCCCGGGGGGCAGGACGAGGGGCGCGCCGGCGCGCGGGACGTCCTCGTCCAGGGTCGTGATGGTCTGGCGGCGGGTCTCCCCCTCGCCGGCGACCGCGAAGTCGAACGCGCCGGTCCCGCCGAGGGTCACCTTCGACAGCACCAGGCCGGCGTTCGGCGGGACCAGGCGGTTGGTGTACGTGCAGGTGACCGTGTCGCGGGCGGCCAGGCGGACGGACGTCGTCGCGCCGGTGGTCGCGGTGCCGCTCTCGCCCGTCTGCGAGGTGCACGCGACGCCCGTCAGCTCATAACCGGGGGGCGTCTGCTCGGTGAAGGTCCACGGGGCGACCCCGGGGCCGACGGCCGCCCGCACGAACGAGGTCGAGCCGGGGGAGCCGGGCGCGGCGGAGAGGGAGAACCGGTTGTCCTCCGAGTAGGTGATGTTCCCCCGGAAGGTGAAGGACTGGGACGCGGTCCCGGAGGGCGCCTGGACCACCTTGCGCACGACGATCGTGCCGCCGGTCGGCGGCGGGGTGACGTAGTAGGCGTAACAGAAGACGTGACGCGCGCCCTGCGGGTAGGCGATCCACTCGACGTTGTCGCCGTTGAGGTTGTCGATGGCACAGCGGAGGGCGCCGAACCCGTAGACGCCCGGGTACTGCTGGTTGAGGACGGGGTCGTCCACCGTGCCGCCCTGCACCCAGAGCGAGTTGGCCGTGGTCGCCCGCTGGGCCTGGTCCGCGGTGAGCGCGACGGTGACGGCGCCCTCGAGCTGCTGCCCGGTGGGCGCCCCGGCCGAGTTCAGCAGCGGCGTGGTGGCCTTCGTGACCAGCGAGGTGCCGTAGGGGCCGAGCACCTTCGACAACGAGCCCCACGACCCGTTCACCGCGGCCGTCTGGTACCCCGTGCCGAGCGTGAACCGCCAATCGGTGATCGGGGTGCACTCGGGCTGCGCCGCGGCCTCGATGGCCGGGTCGATCGCCTGGCCCGCGACATAGGAGGTGTCCGGGCCGAGGTCCTCCAGGCTCTCCTGGATGTCGTTCCGCGCCAGGTTCGCGGAGATGTCCGAGTAGTCGGGGCACGACCGGGCCGCGTACGTGACGAGCCGCTCCCCCTGCTGCTGCCCGAGCCCCACCGCGCTCGCCAGCGACCACGCCGCGAGGGCGACGAGGACGACTGCCAGGCGGCGACCCGCGACCGTCATGGACCCATCCCTACCCCATGGCCCGGAAGCCGGGCGCGGGCGAGGAAACAGCGTCGGCGACTTTCCCCGATTCGGGTTCACGATCCGGGATAGTGGCCCCCCTGACGGGCCGCGCCACGATCACTCCCGGTGTCCCCCGGCGATCACTTGATCGACGGGGCCCCGACCAAGCGAAATGGGACCGGCGCGGGGGAGGGATCGGCACCCTCCGCGGCACGGAGCCGTGGCGCATGCGGCACGGTCCGGTGGAGATCGGGGTGCCGGTGCCACCTATCGTCGGGAACCCCGTCTCCGCTCCGGGCCTCCCGGCCGCCCCGGCCGACCGGGATGCTCAGGCGGCGAAGCCGGAGATCGCGTCGCCGATCAGCTTGACCCCGATCACCAGCAGCAGCACCGCCATGATCACCGCGTTGTTGCGCGCCATCCAGCCGCGGAGCGCGTCGAGCACCTCTCCCGCGCGCGCACCCAGGGCGAAGTAGAGGACCACCGGGGCGGCGACCCCGATCGTCCCGATGAGGACGAAGACCGCGATGGCGCCGGCCTCGGCGCCCCCGGACAGGGCCCCCTGGGCGATGATCGCCCCGCCGGCCACGGCCAGCAGCAGGTTCTTCGGGTTGGCCGCGGACAGGACGACGCCCGCGCCCGCGGCCTTGCCCGCACCGAACCCGTCGAGGGCGGCCATCCATTTCGGCAGCGACGCCTCCCCTCCGCCGTGGGGCCGCCCGCGGAACTGCCGGGCCGCGACCAGCAGCAGCCCGAGCCCGAGCACCAGCTCGAGCCAGCTCACCCAGGTCGCCGGCGCGCCCGCGTCGTCGGTCGCGTCGTCGCCGGCCAGCAGAACGACGGCCGTCGTCACCACGGCGAGCCCGACGATCCAGGCCAGGACGAAGGCCGGCCCGTTCACCCGGCCCCGGGGGGTCGCGAGCATCAGCACCACCGCCACGATCGGCAGCGGGCTGACGGCGATCCCGACGGCCACCGGCAGGAATTGCCCGATCACCCCGCCCACGCGCACCTCCGGTCCGGTCCGGTGCCTCCCCGCCGCGCGACGGGCGGGAGGCACGCTATCCGAGGGGCCGCAGGCGGTCCACGGGACGTTGGCGGGCGCCCGGGTCCCGGCGTATGTTCCGGCGGGTGGCGGAGCCTCCGGACCGAGACGTCACGACCCACGCCGACGACGATCCGCCGCGATCGCGCCCCGGCCGCATCGCCGCGGCCCAGGAGCTGGCGAAGCGCCGCAAGGAGGACGCGCTCCGCTACGCGGACGAGGCCCGCGAGCGGTCGGCCACGGTCGCCACCGGGTTCGCCATCGCCGAGCGCGACCGCGAGCGGCTCGGGGGGCTCCTCGCCGGGGCGGTCGCCTACCGGATGTTCCTCTGGCTCCTGCCCTACGCGCTGCTGGTGGTGGGCATCCTCGGCGCGATCACCGGGCTCGACGAGGAGACGCCGGACAAGCTCGCCCGCGACCTCGGGATGCAGAGCCTCCTCACGGACGTGCTCAAGGACGCCGCCTCGCAGCGCGGCTGGTGGATCGCGATCCTCCTCGGCCTGTTCGGCACGGCCTACGCGGGCATCGGCGCCGTGCGCTCGCTGCGCATCGCGCACGCGGCGGCCTGGGGCGTGGCGCCCGACAAGATGACCCGCCCGCTGATGGCCTCCGGTGTGCTGTTCGGCATCGTCATCGGCCTCAGCCTGGCCAGCGTCCTCGTCGGCTTCATCCGCGAGCGGTCGCCCCTCGGGGGCCTCGTCGCGATCCTGCTGACGATCCTCCTCTACTTCATCGTGTGGCTGAGGGTGTCCGCGTACATGCCCCGCCGGCCCACGCCCATGCGGGCACTCGTGCCCGGGGCATTGATCGTGGCGGTCGGACTGGAGATCCTGCACATGGTGACCGTCTACTACCTCGCCGACCGGGCCGAACGGGCCACCTCCGTGTACGGCACGATCGGCGCGGCGCTGACTCTGCTGCTGTGGCTCTTCATCCTGGCCCGTCTGATGGTGGGAGGAGCGGTGGTGAACGCGGAACTGTGGCGCGAGAAGGAGGCCGCCCGCGCGGCCCGGGCCTCGCTGCGCCGGCACGAGGCGTCGGCCCCGTGACGCCCCGGCGCCGCGCGATCCTCGCCTGGGTCGCCTTCGGGCTCGCGATCCTGATCCTGGTCGTCTCGTCCCTGACGGTGTGGGTGAAGCGCCAGGCCCTCGACGCCGACGCCTGGGCCGACGCGAGCGTGCAGATCCTGGAGAACGACGACGTGCGCGCCGTGCTGTCCGAGCGGATCGTCGACTCGGTCTTCCAGGGCAACGTCGCGGCCTCGCTCCAGGAGGACCTGCCCCCCGTCCTGGCCGGCGCGGTGCCCACCCTGAGCGGGCTCCTGCGCCAGGCCGCCGTGGACGGCACGGACCGCCTGCTCCAGACCCCCCAGGCCGCGAACCTCTGGCGGGAGGCGAACCGGGTGGCGAACACCCAGCTCGTCGCCCTGCTGGAGGGCGACGAGGAGGGCGCGCTCCAGTCGACCGGCGGGGACGTGGTGCTCGACCTCCAGCCCCTCATCGACCGGGTGTCGCAACGGCTCGGCGTGACGCCGGACATCCCGGAGGACGCCGGGCAGATCGTCATCCTCCACAGCGACGAGCTCGGCGCCGCCCAGGACGCCTTCGACGTCCTCAACCGCACCTCGATGCTCCTCGTCCTGCTCGTGATCGCCCTGCTTGCCGTCGCCGTCTGGCTGGCGGAGGGCTTCCGCCGGCGCATGCTGCTCGCCGCGGGGGTGGCCTTCATCGCCTCCGGCCTGGTGCTGCTGGTGGCGCGCCACCTGGTGGGCGGAGCGCTGGTCGCGGCGCTCACCGAACCGACCGGCGAGGACGCCGGATGGGCGACGTGGCTCATCGGCACCAGCCTGCTGCGCGACATCGCCGTGGCGTTGATCCTGTACGGCGCCCTCGCCCTGGTGGGCGCGCTGCTCGCGGGCCCGTACCGGTGGGCCGCCACCGTGCGCCGCTGGTCACGGCCGGTCGCCACCCGCCCGGCGATCCTCTACGGGGTCCTGGCGCTGATCGTGCTCATCGTGCTGCTGAACGGGCCGTCCACCGGCCGGCAACTGCTCGGCGTCGTGATCCTGCTCGCGCTGCTCGCCGCGGGCGTCGAGGCGCTGCGACGGCAGATCCTGCGGGAGCCGGCCTCAGCCGCTTGACACCCCCCGGCCGGTCGGCCTAGGAAGGACCGACCCGGGACCGAGGAGACCCCGTGGCACCCGTCCGCCGCCTCGCACTGCTCGCCGCCGGCTGCGCCGCCCTCGCCGTGGCCGCCGCGCCCGCCGGGGCCGTCGTGCCGACCGACCCGATCAGCCGCATCGTGGGCACGGGCACCGCGGGGGGCGCCGGCGACGGCGGGCCCGCGATCCTGGCGCAGCTCAACGCGCCCCAGGGCATCGCGACCGACGCGGCGGGGCGCATCTACATCGCCGACGGGGGCAACGGCGCCGTGCGGGTCGTCGACCCCGACGGGACCATCCGCTCCACGGGCGGGCCGTTCGGCGAGCCGGCCGACGTCGCCGCGGACGCGCAGGGCGACGTCTACGTGGCGGGCGCGAGCGACCAGGTGGTCTACCGCGTGAGCCCCGCCGGCACGCGGACCCCCGTGGCGGGCACCGGCACCGCCGGGTACAACGGCGACGGCATCCTCGCCACCGCGGCGCAACTCGACGACCCGCGTGGCGTGGCGGTGGACACGGACGGCACCATCTACATCGCCGAGTCCGGCGGGAACCGCGTCCGGCGCGTCGGCCCCGACGGCATCATCCGCACGGTCGCCGGGACGGGGGGCATCGGCTTCTCGGGCGACGGCGGGCTGGCCGCGTCGGCCGAGCTGTTCGGGCCGCGCGACGTCGCCATCGTCCCCGGTGGCGGCCTGGTCGTGGCCGACAGCGGCAACAACCGCGTGCGGCACATCGACCCGAACGGGGTCATCCGCACCATCGCCGGCAACGACTCCGGCTCGGGGGCCACCTGCCCCATCGCCCCGGCCGACGCGGGCGGCACGCACCTCGACTTCCCCCAGCAGGTGGCGGTCGACGCGGGCGGCAACGTCTACATCGCGGCGCAGGGGTGCGTGACCAAGGTGGCGAGCGGGCTCATCCGGCGCATCGCCGGCAACGGCACCCCCAGCGACGACTCCGGCGACGGCGGCCCCGCGGTGGCCGCGCTCGCGCGCCCGAGCGGCGTGGCCGTGGACCCGGGCGGTTCCCTCCTCATCTCCGCCGGGGCGGGCAACCGCGTGCGGCGCGTGCTCAACGTGGCCCCCTCTGCCGTGTTCACCGCCGCGACGCCGGCGCCGCTGACCCTGCAGGTGGACGGCTCGGGATCGCCCTCCGGGCAGGCGAACGAGGCGATCATCGCGTGGTCGTGGTCGTTCGGCGACGGCGCGACGGCCACGGGCCCGGCCGCCACCCGCGTCTACGCGGCCGCCGGCGCGTACACCGTGACGCTGACGGTCCGCGACGACTCGGGCGCCCTGGCGACCTCCTCGCGTGTGGTGCAGGTGCCCGCCGCGCCGCCCCCGCCGCCGGTCGTGACCGTGCAGCGGGCGACCGTCGCGGGGGCATACCGCGGCGGCCGCCTGCGGGCGTCGATCCTCCTGACCGGCTCCACGACCGCCGCGGGCTCCGTGCAGGTGACCCTCACCCGCCGCAGCGGCCCGGCGGTGAGCGGGCTGGCGACCTCCGCGGCGCTGACCCTCCCGCTGCCGGCCGCCGGCGCCTTCACCCGGACGCGCATCGCCCTGCCGCGCACGCTCGCGCCCGGGGTCTACGCCGTGAGCGTCGGCGGGGCACCCGCCGGCCGCGTGACGATCGCCGCCCCGCCGCAGGGCATCCTGCGGCGCTCCTTCGGCTCGGCCGTCCAGAACGGGCCGCGGGCGACGGTGCTCCCGCGGACGGCGCGGCGCATGTTCTGCACCTTCGACTTCGCCGTCCTGCCCGCGAAGGGCCGCGCACGGGCGCTCACCACCCAGTGGCGCGTCCCGGGCGGGACGCTGCCGCGGGTGAGCAAGCCGCGCACCCGGCGCGTCTCCGGCGTCATCGCGCCGGCCGGGTCGCGCTTCCCGTCGGGGCGGTACACGTGCGTGCTCCGGTCGGGCACCGTCACCGTGGGGACGGTGGCGGTGCGCGTGCGCTGACGCGGCGCGCCGCGGTAGGCTGGCCGCGGAGTCGATCGCGCCCCCCCGGGGGCCAGGGAATCCGGTTCAGAGTCCGGAGCTGACGCGCAGCGGTGGGGATGTGCGGGACGGCGATGAGCGCCACTGGGCCGTGAGGCCTGGGAAGGCGGTCGTCTCGATCGCATCCGAGCCCGAAGACCTGTCGTCTCCGCGCGGGGCCCCGTGCCCCTCGCAACGCTCACCGCGATCCCGCGTTCCGGATCGCCGGACGAAACGGAGCACGACACGATGGCACGCATCGCCGTCCTCGGGTTCCCCCGCGTGGGACCCGACCGCGAGCTGAAGGCCGCCCTGGAAGCGCACTGGGCCGGCAGGGCCGGCGCCGACGAGCTGCAGGCGACGGCCGCCGCCCTCCGGGCGGACACCTGGAGGCGCGCCCGCGACGCCGGGGTCGACGTCATCCCCTCGGGGGACTCCTCCCTGTACGACCACGTCCTCGACACCGCGTGGGGCCTCGACGCGATCCCGGAGCGCTTCGGCGGGCCGGGCACCGAGGGCCTGGACGCCTACTTCGCCATGGCGCGCGGGCGGGAGGGGGTCCGCCCGCTCGAGATGACCAAGTGGCTCGACACCAACTACCACTACCTGGTGCCGGAGCTGCACGACGGGCAGGCCTTCCGGGCGCGCCCGGAACGCTGGGTCGCGCAGGCCGAGGAGGCCCGGGCGATCGGCATCGCCACCCGGCCGGTGCTCGTCGGCCCCTACAGCTTCGTGCGCCTGTCGAAGGGCCTGGAGCGACCGCTGGAGGCACTGGCCGCGCTCGTGCCCGTGTACGCCGAGCTGCTCGCCGCGCTCGCGACGGCCGGCGTGGAGGAGGTGCAGATCGACGAGCCGTGCCTCGCGCTCGACCCGACCGGCGAGGAGGCGGACGCGGCGCTGACGGCGCTCGGCGCGCTCGCGGCGTCCGGGGGCCCGTCGATCTGCGTCGCCACCTACTTCGCGCCGCTCGACGACGGCGTCGTCGGCCGGCTGGCCCGGCTCGGGCTGGGCGAGGTCCACCTCGACCTGGTGCGCGGGCCGGACCAGCTCGCGCCGGCCCTCCGGGCGCTGGCGGCGTCCGGCGCCACCCGCCTCTCGCTGGGCGTGGTGGACGGCCGCAACGTCTGGGTGTCCGACCTGGACCGGGCGCTCGGGTGGATCGACGAGGCCGTGGCGGCGCTGGGCACGGACCGCGTGACCATCGCGCCGTCGTGCTCCCTGCTCCACGTCCCCTACGCGGCCGCCCGCGAGGACGCGATCCCCGCCGACGTGCGCGAGTGGCTCGCGTTCGCGGAGGAGAAGCTCGCGGAGCTGGAGACGCTCGGCCGGTGCGTCGCCGACCCGGGCGCGCGGGACGCGCTGCTGCAGGACAACCGGCGGCGCCGCGAGGCCCGGTCGGGCAGCCGCCGCACCAACGACCCGGACGTGCGGGCCCGCGCCGCCGCGCTGCGGCCGGAGGACCACGACCGGGACACCCCGCTCGACGCGCGCCGCGAGGTCCAGCGCGCGCGGCTCGGCCTACCCGAGCTGCCGACGACCACCATCGGGTCGTTCCCCCAGACGGCGGAGATCCGGCAGGCGCGGCGCGACCTGAAGGACGGCCGCCTGGAGCCCGCGCGCTACCAGGCCTTCCTGGAGGAGCGGGTGGAGGAGGTGGTGCGGGCCCAGGAGCGCCTCGGCCTGGACGTGCTCGTGCACGGCGAGCCGGAGCGCAACGACATGGTCGAGCACTTCGGCGAGCGGCTCCGCGGGTTCGCGTTCTCGCGGTGGGGCTGGGTCCAGTCCTACGGGAGCCGCTGCGTGAAGCCGCCGATCCTGTTCGGCGACGTCTCCCGCCCGGCGCCGATGACCGTCGCCTGGTGGCGCTTCGCGCAGTCGCTCACCGAGCGGCCGATGAAGGGGATGCTCACCGGCCCGGTGACGATCCTGCAGTGGTCGTTCGTGCGCGACGACCAGCCCCGCCGGGACACCTGCGCGCAGATCGCGCTGGCGCTGCAGGACGAGGTGCGCGACCTGGAGGCGGCCGGCGCCGCGGTGATCCAGGTGGACGAGGCCGCCCTGCGCGAGGGCCTGCCCCTGCGCAGGGCCGACCAGGACGACTACCTGCGCTGGGCGGTGGACTGCTTCCGCCTCACCACGGCCGCGGTGCGCGACGAGACCCAGGTGCACACGCACATGTGCTACTCGGAGTTCAACGGGATCATGGACCACGTGGCCCGGCTGGACGCCGACGTCATCTCGATCGAGGCGTCCCGCTCCGGCATGGAGCTGCTCGACGCCTTCGCCGAGGTCGAGTACCCCGGCGACGTCGGGCCCGGCGTCTACGACATCCACTCCCCGCGCGTGCCGTCGGCGGAGGAGATGGAGGAGCTGCTCGCGCTGGCCGAGGAGCGCGTCGGCCGGGACCGCCTCTGGGTGAACCCGGACTGCGGCCTCAAGACGCGCGGCTGGGCCGAGACGACGGAGGCCCTGCAGAACATGGTCTCCGCGGCGGGCCGCCGCCGGGCGGCGCTGCCGGTGTAGGCGAGGCCGGGCGGGGCCCCTCCGGGGCTCCGTCCGGCGCCCCGTCTAGGGTCCCCCGGGCCCCTCGATGGGGGGGCGTGGATGAGAGCGAAGTCCGGTGAGATCCCGGCGCTGTCCCGCAACGGTGATGCCCTCCGCCCCGGCGGAGCGACGAGCCCGGTCGACCCGTCCGCGCCAAATGGACGAGTCCCCGGAGGAGGGGCCGCCGTGAAGAAGACCTATTCCCTGGGTCCCCGCACCTTCGTCCTCGACCAGGACCGCGCCGAGGAGGCCCTCGCGGCCAAGCGCGTCATCGGCGGGCGGGAGACCATGACCTTCAACCTGCTCCCCCTGCGCTACACGTGGGCGTACGAGCTGTACCGCGCCATGAAGGCGAACCACTGGGAGCCCGAGGACGTCCCGATGCAGCGGGACGTCGAGCAGTGGCGCGCCGCCGGGACGCTGTCGGACATCGACCGCTGGATCATCCGGATGGGCATCGGCTACTTCTCGGCGGCCGAGGGGATCGTGGGCGACAACGTCATCCACGTCGTCCGCGAACTCGTCACCGCGTCCGAGCTCAAGCTCGTCCTGGGCCGCCACGCCCACGAGGAGAACATCCACGCGGACTCGCTGCTCTACATGATCTCGTCGCTCGGGATCGACCCGCACGAGTGCGAGGCGATGTTCGACGACATCCCGTCGATCGCGGACAAGAACGCGTTCGTGACCCGCATCTCGCGCGACCTGCGCCGCGACCTGGACATGACCGGCCCGGACGCGAAGCGGCTGCTGGCCACCAACGTCTTCGTGTTCGGCCAGTGCATGGAGGGCACCCAGTTCTACGGGCTGTTCGGGATGATCCTGTCGCTGTACCGGCAGGGGAAGCTGCCGGGCATCGGGACGATGTTCCGGTACACGCTCCGCGACGAGTCGAACCACATCGAGCTGTTCCGGCGGCTGCTGCTGGAGATCGCCGCGGAGAACCCCGAGATCTGGACCCCCGCGTTCCGGGCGGAGCTGCGCGGCCTGATGGCCGAGGCGGTCGCGCTCGAGAAGCGGTTCATCGACGACTGCCTGCCGGTGGAGGCCGTCGGCCTCTCCCGCGAGGAGTTCGCCGGCTACATCGACCACGTCGCCGACCGGCGGCTCGAGAGCCTCGGCATCGAGCCGCTCACCCCCGGCGCCCCGAACCCCCTGCCCTGGTTGTCCGAGCTGATGGACGTGCGCAAGGAGCAGAACTTCTTCGAGGGGCGCGTGACCGAGTACCAGCGGGCGTCCTCGCTCGCCCTGGTCGCCGACGACGAGCTGTGAGGAGCGGACGGATGATGATCGACTTCGCGGAGATCCTGGGCGACCTGGAGCTGAAGCGCGCGGCGGCCCTGCCCGCGCCCGAGCGCGGCGGTGTGGACCTGGACGCGGTCCTGGCGGGCCTTCCCGCCGGCGACCTCGGCGTGACCGTGCGCGACGCGCCCGGCGGCTCGGTGCCGTTCACCCCCGCCCTCGTGGCGCGGATGGCGGCCGACGCCGTCGCGACCCTCGCGCTCGCCCGGGGCGAGGACGACGGGGAGGTCGTCGCCGGTCCCGCCGTGGTGCGCGCCGCGGTGGCCGACGTGGTCGCCCGCCTCGACGAGGACGCGCGCGGCGGCGAGGTGACCCTGCACGACCTGTCGGCCCTCGTGGAGGCCGCGCTCATCCGGGACGGCCGCTTCGAGGTGGCGAAGGCGCTCGTCATGCGCCGGGCCCTCCCCTCCCAGGCGCCCGAGACGGCCGGCGGGCCGCGGGTCATCCGCCGCTCCGGCCACGTCGTCGCCTGGCGCGAGGCCAAGATCGAGACGGCGGTCCGCAAGGCGTTCCTGTCGCACGGCGCCGACCCGGCCCCGGCCGCGGCGATCGCCCGCCGCGTCTCCGAGCGGGCCTCCGCCCTCGGCTCGGCCTACGTCCCGATCGAGACGGTGCAGGACATCGTGCAGGAGGAGCTGGTGATGGGCGGCCACATGCGCGTGGCCGAGCGGTACATCCTCTACCGCGCCGAGCGCGCGATGCTGCGGGCCCGCGAGCGGTCCGCCGCCCCGGCGCCGGTGGCGGACCTGGCCGTGACCGAGGACGACGGGTCCGCGGGCGTCTGGGACGGCGAGGACCTGCGCGAGCGCATCCGCTTCGCCTCCATCGGCCTGGACCTCGTGCTCGACCCGGACCGCATCGAGGCCGAGCTGCGCCGGTCGCTGCACCCGGGCATCGCCCGGCGGGAGATCGGCCGCGTCGTGATCCTCAACGCGAAGGCGCTGGTGGAGCGCGACGCCGAGTTCTCGCGCTTCGCCGGCCGCGTGCTCCTGACCCACGTCTACGAGGAGACGCTCGGCTGGGACATCCGCCGCGACGGCATCGGCGGGCTGCGCGACGCGCACCGCCGGGGCCTGCGGGCCGCGCTGGAGCGCGGGGCGCGCGTCGGCCGCATCGACCCGGCCCTGCTCGGGTTCGACCTCGGCCGGCTGGCGGACGCCCTCGACCCGACCGCGGACCTCGACTTCGACTTCCTCGGGATCCAGACCCTCTACGACCGCTACCTCGTCACGGACAAGACCGGCGGGGCGACGGTGCGGATCGAGGCGCCCCAGGTGTTCTGGATGCGCGTCGCGATGGGCGTCTGCCTGAACGAGCAGGACGACCGCGAGGGACGGGTCATCGACCTCTACTCCGCCTACAAGGACCGCCGCTTCTGCTCGTCCACGCCGACGCTGTTCAACGCGGGGACGCCGCACTCGCAGCTGTCGTCCTGCTACCTCTACGTGGTGGACGACTCGCTCGAGTCGATCATGCAGCGGGGCATCGCCGAGAACGCCATGTGCTCCAAGTGGGCGGGCGGCCTCGGGGGCTCGTGGACCCGGGTGCGCGGCACCGGCTCCCACATCCGCGGCACCAACGGCGAGAGCCAGGGCCTCGTGCCCTTCCTCAAGCTGCACAACGACCAGCTCGTCGCGGTGAACCAGGGCGGCAAGCGGGCCGGCTCCGGATGCGCCTACCTGGAGGCGTGGCACAACGACATCCGCGACTTCCTGGAGCTGCGGCGCGGCACCGGCGACGAGCGCCGCCGCACCCACGACATGAACACCGCGGTCTGGGTGCCGGACCTCTTCATGGAGCGGGTGGAGGCGCGCGGCGACTGGACCCTGTTCCGCTCCTCCGAGGTCCCGGACCTCCACGAGACCTACGGCGCGGCGTTCCGCGCGCGGTACGAGGAGTACGAGCGGCAGGCCGCGGCGGGCGCGATCCACGGCGAGACGATCCCCGCGCTCGAGCTGTGGAAGGCGATGCTCCGGATGCTGTTCGAGACCGGGCACCCGTGGATCACGTTCAAGGACCCGTGCAACGTCCGCTCCCCCCAGGACCACGCCGGGGTGGTGCACTCGTCCAACCTCTGCACCGAGATCACGCTCAACACGAGCGCCGACGAGACGGCCGTCTGCAACCTCGGCTCCATCGTCATCGACCGGCACCTGGACGAGCACGGGGAGATCGACCACGCCCGCCTGCGCGAGACGGTGCGCGTCGCCGTCCGGGCCCTGGACGACGTGATCGACGTCAACTTCTACCCCACCGAGGCGGCGGCCCGGTCGAACGCCCGCCACCGCCCCGTCGGCCTCGGCGTGATGGGCCTGCAGTACGCCCTCTACCGCAAGGGCATCGCCTTCGCGTCGCCCGAGGCCGTCGAGTTCAGCGACGAGATGATGGAGGCGATCGCCTTCCACGCCTACGAGGCGTCGAGCGACCTCGCCGCCGAGCGCGGCCGCTACCCGTCGTACGAGGGGTCCAAGTGGGACCGGGGCATCCTGCCCCAGGACACGCTCGACCTGCTGGAGGCCGAGCGCGGGCAGCCGATGGAGGTGCCCCGTGGCGGCCGCCTGGACTGGACGCCGCTGCGGGCGAAGGTCGCCGCCCAGGGGATGCGCAACTCGAACGTCCTGGCGATCGCCCCGACGGCGACGATCGCGAACATCATGGGGACCTCCCCCTGCATCGAGCCGCTCTACAAGAACCTCTTCGCCAAGTCGAACCTGTCCGGGGACTTCACCGTCCTCAACCCGTTCCTGGTGCGGGACCTGAAGGAGGCCGGGGCCTGGGGGCCGCAGGTGGCCGACCAGATCAAGTACTTCGACGGCGACCTGCGCGAGGTGGAGGGCATCCCGGCGGCGATCCGCGACCGCTACCCGACGGCGTTCGACATCGAGCCCGGGTGGCTCATCGACGCCGCCGCCCGGCGCGCCAAGTGGATCGACCAGTCCCAGTCGCTGAACCTGTTCCTGGGGAGCCCGGACATGCGGGCGATGAGCCACATGTACCGCCGCGCCTGGCGCGCGGGGCTCAAGACGACGTACTACCTGCGCACGCTCGGCGCGTCGTCGATCGACAAGTCGTCGGTCGCCCGCCGCGAGGAGGCGCCGGCCCCGAGCTGCCCGGTCGACGCCGGCCCCGACTGCGAGGCCTGCCAGTAGGACGCCCGGCCCGCCGGCCCCTCAGGGGGCCGGCGGCAGGCGCTCCGTCAGCCGGTCGAGCAACTCGACCTGGCGGGCGAGCAGGTCGCGGATCTCCTCCAGGACCTCCGTCTGGCGGTCGGCCGCCGCCGGCAGCGCCGGGGCGGCCAGGCTCTCCACCCGCGGCAGGGGGTCCTCGCCGCGCCGCAGCCGGCCGGCCTGGATCGCGTCGAGCAGCCAGATGCCGTCCTGGCCCGTGACGCCGAAGCTCAGGAGGAACTCGTGGCCCCCGCGGGCGACCGCGACAAGCAGGACCCGGTCGCGCCGGCCGGTGACCGCGCCGATCGTCGCCCCGATGGCCCCGCCCACCAGCTCGCCGACCACGGCGCGCGAGAGGACCCGCGACAGGTTGGCCGGGGTGTCCACGCTGAGCGCGCGGATCTCCTCCTTGGGGAGCGTCAGGGTCACCGGCGTCCGGGTGATCGCCCCGTCCACGCGGTGCCCCGTGTAGGCGAGCGACCCGGCCTCCGCGGCCAGCCGCCCGCTGGTGCCCTGCGCCTCGACGCCGGAGGGATCCCCTCCCAGGTAGTCCGCCTCGATCTCCGCCATGGTCCTCCCGTCTCGCCGCCGGTCCCGGAACGAGTACCAGCCACGGGGGACCGGATGCGGGGTGCGGTGTCCCGCGGCGACCGCCCCGCCTACGTCGAGGGGCGCGGGAAGAGCCCGCGGGGCAGCAGGCGGGCGAGCCGGTACGACCGGGCCGAGAGCAGGGGCGACAGGATCGACAGCACCAGCACGTAGAGGGCCGCGAAGGGGGCGACACGCGAGTCGAGCCCGGCCGCCACCGCCAGCGACGCCAGGATGAGCTCGAACTCCCCCCGGCTCACGAGCATGAACGCCGTGTTCGTCGCGGCGGCGCGCCCGTAGCCGTAGATCCGCGCCGCGACGATGCCCGCGATGATGTTGAAGGTCAGGGTGACGACGACCGCGAGGGTCACCGGCAGCGCGATCTCCCCCATGTCGCCCGGCGCGATCGTGGTGCCGAACCAGAAGAAGAAGATGGCGGCGAAGACGTCGCGCAGCGGGATGATGAGGCGGCCGACCTGCGAGCCGAGCCCCGCCCCGGCCACCACCATCCCGGCGAGCAGCGCGCCGATCGCGTCGGACGCCCCCGCGATCTCGGCGAAGCCGGCCACGAAGATCCCGAAGCCCACGACGAGGATCACCGACAGCTCGGAGTCGCCCGCCGACAGCAGCGGCCTCACGAGCCGGGCGCCCCACCGGGCCAGGATGAACAGGCCGAGCAGGAAGGCGAACGCCGTGCCCGCCGAGAGCGCGATCTGGCCGACCCCCTGCTGGTCGGTGAGGATCGGCTGCAGCAGCGCGAGGTAGAACGCGAGGAAGACGTCCTCGACGACGATGATCCCGAGGATCATCCCGGTCTCCTCGTTGCCGATCCGCTTCAGGTCGATCATCAGCTTGGTGACGATCGCGGTGGACGACGTCCCGATCATCCCGGCGATGATGAAGATCTCCCCGGTGCCCCAGTCGAAGAGCAGGCCCAGCGCGATGCCCGCCCCGAAGTTGAGGGCGATGTAGGACCCGCCGGCCCACAGCAGCCGCCGCCCGCCCTCCACCAGTTCGTTGACCGAGAACTCGATCCCGAGGTGGAACAGCAGCAGCACGAGGCCGATGATCGCGAGCGTCTCGATCGCCTCGGGCTCCTCGAGGAGCACCACCCCCGGCGTGTGCGGCCCGAACACGATGCCCGCGAGGATGAAGAACGGGATCGTGGGCAGCCCGAGTCGCCGCCCGGTGCGGGCGAAGAGGCCGGCCAGCAGCAGCGCAGCCCCGAGGACGATGAGCTCGAGGTCCAACCCACCCGGAGACTCACCGGCCGGGGCGCCCCGGTCCATGGGGCCGTGACCCCATCTTGGGGACGGCCCCGCGGCCCCCTACGGGCCGATGGTGAGGATGCTCGCGCGCGCCCCGCTGCGCCCGGTGAACGTTCGCGGCACGACGAGCAGGGCGACCCGGGCGCCGGGCCCGAGGGGCAGCAGGCGGACGCGCGCGGAGCGCGGTATCGCAGGACGTGCCGGGCCGCCGATCCGGCTGCTCACCGTCCCGTCCGGCTCGATGAGCGCGACGCGCACGCCGTCCAACCCGGCGCGGGAGTAGAGGACGGTGAGCATCGCCGTGCGGCCCCGGGTCGTGGGCGCGAGGCCGGTGGTCAGGCTCTCGCGCGCCACGGCCCGGCGAACACCGGTCCAGGTGCCCGGGGAGCGCAGGGCCGCGACATCCTGGACGCCGAGGCTCTGCCCGGCCGCGCTCCCCCCGCTCGGCATCGGCTCGACACGGGTGGCCAGCACGACACCGCCGGGGGCCGGCGCCACCCGGACCTCGCCGGGCGGGCCGCTCGAGGGGCATACGACGTCGGCCGGGGTGACCATGCTGCCGCGCAGCGTGGCCGAGGTCACGCACCCGGCCGACGGACGGCGCCGGAGGCTCAGGTCGATCCAGGCCGCCACCAGGACACCCGGCGCGGGCGCGGCGACGGCGGGCAGGTCCAGGCGGACCCCGGCGTCGTATCCACCCCGGAGTCCGAGCGTGGCGACCGGCCCCCACTCACCGCTCGGTGAGCGCACGGCGCCCATCATGAGCACGCCCAGGAGGATGACGTCGTCGCCCCGCCAGGCCGCGACCACCCCACCCGCGGGGTCGGCGGCGATGTCGAAGTGCGGATCCGGGAACCCGAAGCCCGGGGGCCAGTTGGCGTACGTCCCCGCGGTGATGTCCACGGGCGCGCCCCAGGTGCCGTCGGGCGCCATGGACGACGCCTGGATGCCGATCCTCCCGCCGCTCGGCCCGCCCCACCAGGCGACGACGGGCTCGCCGGTCGTCGTCACGGCCAGGTCGGGCAGCCGCGCCGCGCCGGTCGTGACGCCGGGGAACACCGACACGACCTGGGCGGGCCCGAAGCGCGCGCCCGGCGACGGCCGCAGGGAGGACAGCACCGCGTTCCGCCCCTGCCAGACGGCCAGCGCCCGGCCACCGGGGAGGGCGGCCACCTGCAGGTGGCGCACGGTCCCGAGACCGCGGATCGTCTGCGACCGCGTCACCCGCCCGCCGGCGATGGTCGTGATCACGACGTGCTGCCCGGACCGGGACGTGGACGCCGCCAGCGTGCGGGGCCCGTCGGCGGCGGCGGACGTCACCTCGGCCGGCACGACCCCGGCCACGGGCGTCCAGGTGGCCGCGTGGGCGGAGGTGGCGAGGCCGGCCGTCAGCAGGACGGCGGCGAGCAGGGCGCTGCGCAGGATCCGGGTCATGCCCCTAACGCTAGCCCCGGGGGGTGCTCCGACCGTCCCCGGCCGGTTCCGCTCAGGCCGCGCTGATCGCCAGGTAGGCGGCCCCGTGCTCGTCGATCGGCGTACCGCGGAGCTTCTTCACGAACCGGTAGACCGGCATGATCAGCTTCCGCCGGATGCGGTACTTCTCCGCGAGCAACCGGTCCACGTGCGCGTACTGATCGGGCGCGAGGAACTCGACGCGCGCGGGGAGCGCAGGGCCCGTCGGCTTCCCGCGGGCCGTGGACGGCGCGACCGTCGCCGCGGGGTTCCGCCGCAGCGCTTCGCCTTGTACGACTGGGCGGGCGTGAGGACGAACAGGCGCCCGCCCTCCTCGGCGAACCAGACCGCCGTGGGCACCGGGGTCCCGTCCCGGCGGTACGTCGTCAGGCTCATGTACTTGCCGGGAATGGTCAGCGGCTCGGGCACGGAGCCTCCTCGATCTCGGCCTCGTATGGGCGCGGCGAGCGTACCCCGGCGTCCCCATGGGGATCTACCGGCCGTCGCGCCGCCGGGCATAGGCTGGGACGGCGCCACACCGTCCGGCGCCCGGAAAGGACCACGATGCTCTCGCGCCTGGCTGGGCTCGCCGCGCTCGTGCTCGCCGCCGTGGTGATGACGAGCTGCTCGGGAGGATCATCGTCCGCGGACGGGGCTGCGCTCCGCCAGATCGAGATCGCGACCTCGGCGATGGAGCCGACGATCCAGGCGGGCGAGGTCGTCACCGTGGACACGGGCGCGTATGCCGACGGCGTGGCCCCCGAGGTGGGCGACATCGTCCTCTTCGCACCGACGGTGGCGGCCGGTCGCACATGCGGCGTCGACACCGACCCGCCACGTCCCCACGTCTCCCGCGTCGTGGGCGTCGCGGGTGACCGGGTCGAGGTCACCGCGGAGGCGGAGACGCTCCGGAACGGCGACCCGCTCGAGGTCGATGGGGCGATCCCCCCGAACTACGTCCTGCGGTTCCCGCCGGTCCCCGAGGGTCGCCTGGTCGTGCTCGGGGACAACCGCCCGGAGTCGTGTGACTCGCACCAGTGGCGCCGCGTGGACGGAGGGCCGGCACCGTTCGTCCCGATCGAGAACGTCCTCGGGAGGGTCGTGCTCTGAGGCCCGCCCGGGCGGGCCGCGGTGATGCGCCAGACAGGATTCGAACCTGTGACCTTCGGTTTCGTAGACCGACGCTCTATCCGACTGAGCTACTGGCGCGCGACCCGGGAGGTTACCAGGGTCGGCGCGAGCCTCCGAACGCGGGCGCGGCGGGCCGGGCCGGGCCATCATGGGACGGACGCCCGCGACCGGAGGACGCGTTGGAGCTCTGCATCCACTTCCCCAACTTCACCCTGCCCGGGGGGCCGGAGGCGCTGCCCGGCCACATCTCCGCGACCGCCCGCGCGGCCGAGGAGGGCGGGGCGACCACGTTCACGTTCATGGACCACTGGTTCCAGCTGTCGTCGATGGGCGGCGCCCTCAACCCGATGATGGAGGGGTACACGTCGCTGGGGTTCGTGGCCGCGCGCACCACCCGCATCCGGCTCGGCCTGCTGGTGACCGGCGTCACCTACCGCCACCCGGGCCTGCTCGCCAAGACGGTCACCACCCTCGACGTGCTCTCCGGCGGGCGGGCGCAGCTCGGGCTCGGGGCGGCCTGGTACGAGCGCGAGCACCAGGGGATGGGCGTCCGGTACCCGCCCGTCGGCGAGCGGCTCGGGCGCCTGGAGGAGACGGTCGAGATCGTCCGCCAGATGTGGAGCGACGACGACGGCCCGTACGAGGGGCGGTACTACACGCTCGCGGAGACGCTCTGCCTGCCGCAGCCGGTCAGCAGCCCGGCGCCGCCGCTCATGATCGCCGGCGGCGGCGAGAAGCGGCTGCTGCGCCTCGTCGCCCGGCACGCCGACGCGTGCAACCTGATGGCGCTGGGCGACGGCGGCCTGGACGAGGTGGCCCACAAGCTGAGGGTGCTCGACGGGCACTGCGCCGCCGTGGGGCGCGAGCCGGCCGAGGTGCGGCGCACGATCATCTCCGACCTCGACCCGCACGCCGATCCCGACGGCTTCCTGCGGCAGATGGAGGGCTACGCCGCGCTCGGCGTCTCCCAGGTGTACGTGATGCCGTTCACGGACGACCCCGAAGGGTGGGCCCGCCGGGTCACCGATCGGCTGGTGGTGCCGCTGGGCGAGCTCGGGCCGTAGTCTTCCGGGCCGCCGTCGCCGTCTTCCTCGGGGCCGCGGTCTTCCGCGCGGCGGTCTTCCTCGGGGTCGCCGCCTTCCGCGGCGCCGCGGGCTTCCGCGGGGCCGGTGCGGCCTTCTCCGCGGCCGCCTCGCCCGCCCGCGCGGCCTTCTCGCCCGCCGCGATCGCCGCCCGGATCTCCTTGGTGAAGAAGTTCAGCGCGGTCCGGGTCTTGGTCTGCTGGTGGCCGGACAGGTCGACGCCCTTCGCCGTGAGGTACTGCTTGGCCTGGAGCGCCACCATGATCGCCTCGGGGGGGAGGCACTTGGTGCTGAGCTCCACGATGCGCGAGCCGTCCGGGTAGAGCCACAGCTCCACCACCAGCTTGCGGCCCAGGTCCTTCGGGGCGAGCTTGAGCTTGAAGACCGGGATCGGCCCGAGGATCACGAGGTCGTCGAGGGTGACCCCCTCGGGCGCGTGGTCCGCGAAGAGCGCGCGCTGCTCCTTCGTGAGGAGCTTGCGCAGCGGCCGCTCGCCGGCGACGACGGCCTTCACGCCGTCGCCCGAGCCGAGCGCCGCCTTCATCGAGCCGGAGCAGACGAACCCGCCCGGCATCGCGTCGACCTCCACGCCGAAGGACGGGTGGTCGCGGACGCCCTTGGGCAGCTCGTCCGGCACGACGGGGCGGAGCTTCACCACCGTGTCGTCGCCGCGCCCCTGCACGCGACGGGCCCGCACCACGAGGCCGGCCTTGTCGAGCGCGAGGTCCGGGGTGTCGAAGAAGAACACCTGCCGGATCTGGGCCTCGAGGGGGTCCATGCCGAGCGCGCGGACGGCGGAGCGCTGGTTCGTCTCCGGGACGGTCAGCTTCAGCTCGACGGTGTCGGCCTGGTCGATGAGGCCGAGCATCGCGGCCAGGCGGTCGTCGATGAGCGGGCGGACGGGCGTGGCGCGCGGGGCCATGGAGTGCCTCCTGGACGGGACCCGAAGGGAGGCATAGCACCCTATGCCGGGGCCGTTTCGCCGTCGACGCCCAGATGGGGTGAATCGGGCGGGATAGGCTCGGCCCGCAGTGCCCGTGGGTGGCGGGCACCCAACGGACCGGAGTGGCGATGGCCGACGACCCGCGCGTGGACCGTGCCCGGGGGCTCCTCATGACCCGGCTGACCGAGGGCGACGAGGTCGAGCGCCTCACCTGGCCGGCCGAACGGCTGTGGGAGCTGCGGGACGAACGGCTGCGGGCGCTGGTCGCGCACGCCGTCGCGCACTCGCCGTGGCACGCGCGGCGGCTCGCGGGCATCGACCCGCGCGAACTCACGGGCGACGGGCTCGCGGCGCTGCCCGTCATGACCAAGCAGGACCTCATGGGCGCCTGGGACGAGATCAGCACGGACCCCCGCCTCCGTCTCGACGGGGCGCAGGCGGCCCTCGCGGCGCCGGACGACGGCGGGATGCGGGCCGTGGCCGACGAGTTCCTCGTCATGTCCACGAGCGGCACGAGCGGGACGCCCACGGTGGTCGCCTGGGACCTCGGCGGCTTCACGGACATGGCGGCGGCCGTCCTGCGCCCCGGGTTCTGGATGCAGCGGCAGGCCGCGGCGGCCGGGGCCCCCATGACGCCTCCGACGGCGCCGTTCGTGCAGGCCACGGTGGGCTCGGTGCACACCACCTCCATGTCGCGCCAGCTGGCGCTCTTCCTGGGCAATCCGATGATCGCGAACAACGAGATCCCGGCCCGCACGCCGTTGCCGGATATGGTCGCCCGCCTCAACGACCTCGCCCCGGCGGGGCTCTTCGGGTACGCCTCGGCGCTGGCGATGCTCGCCGGTGAGGCGGCTGCCGGGAGGCTCCACATCTCCCCCATGCTCATCGGGGCGAGCAGCGAGCCGCTGTTCGGGCCGATGGCGTCCCTCATCGCCGACGCCCTCGGCACGGAGCGGTCGAACACCTACGCGGTGACGGAGATCGGCGGGCTCGCCGCGCGCACGTCACCCGGCGACCCCGCGCTGCGGCTCGTGGAGGACATCGCCGTGTACGAGGTCGACGACGAGGGCCACCTCATCGTCACGAACGTCCTGAACCGCGCGCTGCCGCTCATCCGTTACCGCATGAGCGACAGGGTGCGCATCGACTCCGACCCCCACGGCGGGCCCTGGACCGGCCGGCGCCTGGTGATCGACGACGCCACGGGGGCGCTGTTCAGGTGGGGCGACGGCGGGCGCGTCGATGCCGCGACCCTCGCGGCGGCCATCGCGGGCCACACCGCGGTCGTCGATTACGCGGTGGAGCAGACCCCCGACGGCATCGCGGTGGCCGCATGGGCACCGCGGGCCCCGCTCACCGACGGGGACCTCGACACGGTGCGCGCCGACCTGGTCGCGGCCCTCGCGGCCGGCGGTCGCCCCGGCGGCCGGGTGGAGGTGCGCGCCCTCGCCGACCCCGGCGAGCTTCCGCAGACGGCGGCCGGCAAGCGCCGGCGCTTCATCCCGCTCGCCACTCCGGCCTAGGATCCCGTCCAGGCCGAGGCTCCCCCTCCTCCTCGCCTCCCTTGCGGCCGGGCTGCTCGGGGCGCGTCGTCGCGCAGGCCGGGACGCGGGAGCCGCTGCGGCTCGCGGACGGCACGACGACCCACCGGGTGGTGCTCGGCCGGGCCGCCGCGACGCGCGTGCGGGACGCGGCCGCCCGCCGGGCCTCTGCGGGTGCAGGTCGTGAGCCAGAGCCGCCTGCTCACCGACGGGCGCACCCGTCCGCGCGAGGTCGAGGGCGCCCGCCGCGAGCTCGCTCTCCCTGCCGCGGGCGCGTGGGCGGACGTGGTGGCCCCGTCCCGGCGCCGCGCTGCCAGACGGGCGGGAGCACGGCGACGGCCGGTCGCACCACGCGCGTTGTGGTGCGCTGCACGGGGAGCACGCCGCGCGTCGAGCTGGCCGGCGGCCCGAGACGCGGCTGCGTCCGCCTGCTCGCCGCCGCGCCCGCCGGGAGACGATGAGGTTCTCGGCGCCGCGGTCGACGGGGCGTGACTCCTCACGTCTGCGCGCGACGAACACGAGCGGAAGCCCCGTCGTGGCACACACGATCACGGTGGCCCCTTCACCCTCCGCGCGCTGGGCGACTCGGTGACGGCCGGCTTCGGCTTCCTGCCCGGCGGCGGGGAGATGGGCGTGACCCAGCTGCCGTCGTGCGTCCCGCCCGACCAATTGAACGACCGCTGCTCGTCCAACTCGGGCAACGGGCCGGGCGGCGCGGGCCCGCGGCTGCGCCATCACCCTCACGGACGCCGAGTTCCGCGCCTGCGTCGAGGGCTACGTCGACAACCTGCAGGTGACCCAGCGGGTCACGGCCGCCATCAACGCCCTGCTCGTCGCGCCGGGCAACCGGATCGTGGCCTCGCAGTACCACCTCGTGATCCCATCCGTGACGATCTTCGGCGTCGACGAGGCGAACGGGCTGATGCCCTAGGCCGACCGGCGCACGCGGTACCGCAGGTGGAGGACCCGGTCGCCGCGGACCACCACCTCGGGATCCTCCAGCAGGTGCTGCGCGTTCACCGATCCGAAGAAGCGCTTGCCCGATCCGAGCACCACCGGCGCGACGTCCATGGCGACCTCGTCGACCAGCCCCGCAGCGAGCACCTGGCCGCCGAGGTCGCCGGCGGCGACCTCCACCGTGCGCCCGCCCGCGAGCTCTTGCGCCCGGGCCATGGCCTCCTCGACGCCGACGACGAAGTGGAACGGCGCAGCGGCGTCCCACCCCTCGGGCGCCGACCGGTGCGACACGACGACGACGTGGTCGATCCCACTCGGCGGCGTGCCGCCCCAGCCGTCCGTCAGATCGAACACGTGCCGGCCGACGACCGTCACGCCGATCTTGTCCCAGTACGCCCGGGTGAGATCGAAGGACGCCTGCGACACCGTCAGGTGGCCGGTCGCGTCGAGCGGGACGTCGCCGCTCGTGAGCCAGTCGAACAGCGGGCCGGGGTCGTCGTCCTCGCCGGCGATGAAGCCGTCCACCGACACCGTTGCGTACATGACGACCCTGCCCACCGAACCCTCGCTCCTCTCCCCGGCGACGGCCGGAACCGGGGCTCGCCGGGTCTCTTCAGCTGTGGGAACGGAGAGGGAGGGATTCGAACCCTCGAATCAGGTTGACCCCGATTAACCGCTTAGCAGGCGGTTGCCTTCAGCCACTCGGCCACCTCTCCGCGAGGCCGCCGTACTGTAGCGGCCCGTCGCGCGGGGAGCGCCCGGGGGCGTAGCCTGGAGCCATGGCCGACGGCCCCCCGGACCTCGGCGGCTTCGCCGACGTCGACCGCTCCGGCTCCCCGGAGGCGCTGGCCGGGTACCTCGACGCGGTCCGGGACGTCGCCGCCGTGGGCGAGTGGAAGCGGCGCTCGTTCGACCTGCTCGACCCGCGCCCGGGCGCGGTGCTGCTGGACCTCGGCTGCGGCACCGGCGAGGACGTCCTCGCCCTCGCCGACCGGGTCGCCCCCGGCGGGCGCGCCCTGGGCATCGACCGCAGCGCGACGATGATCGTGGAGGCCCGGCGCCGGGCGGGCGGGCGGTCCGACGTGGGCTTCCTGCAGGGCGACGCCCTCGACCTCCCCCTCCCCGACGCGGACGTCGACGGGGCGCGCGCCGAGCGGGTGCTGCTGCACGTGGAGGACCCCGCGGACGTGATCGCGGAGATGATGCGCGTCCTGCGGCCGGGCGGGCGCATCGTGGTGGCCGAGCCCGACTGGTCCACGCTGGTCGTCGACGCGCCCCTCCCGGAGGCGGGCCGCGCCATCGCCGTCGCCGCGGCGGGGCGGTTCCGGTCGCCCTTCGTCGGTCACACCCTGCGGCGCCTGCTGCGGGCCGCCGGCGCGGCGGACGTCACCGTCGCCGCGCGCACCCTCCTCATCCACGACCCCGACGCGGCGGAGGGCCTCTTCCAGTTCGCCGACGCCGCGGCGCGGGCCGTGGCGGAGGGGCACCTGGACCAGGCGACCGCGGACGCGTGGCGGGCGGGCGTCCGGGCCACGGGCCGGTCGGGCGACCTGCTCGTCGCGATGACCGCGTTCATGGCGGCCGGCCGCCGGGACTGACCCCCCGCGGTCGCCGGCGCAAGTGCGCCGGTGGCGATGCCGATGCAAGGGGAGTGCGCTCCCTGACGCCCACCGCCGCCGCCGTCACCGGCCTCACGCTCGCCTGCGTTCCCGTCGCCGTCGCCCTCTGGGCGGGCGGGCCGGCGCGCGACTGGACGCTCAACGCGGTCGAGCTGGCCTGCGCCGCGGCCCTCGGCTGGCGCGCCGTGCGCCGCCGCGACGGCCGCCTCGCCTGGGCACTGCTCGCGGTGGCGCTCCTCGCCTGGACCGCGGGGGACATCGCGTACACGCTCGATCCTGAACTGCCGGTCCCGTCGGTCGCCGACGCCGGCTGGCTGCTCTTCTACCCGCCCGCCGCCGCGGCGCTCGCGCTGCTGACGGCTGCGCGGTGCCGGGGCGTCGGCGTGGCCGCCTGGACCGACGGCGCCATCGCCGCGCTCGCGGCGGCCGCCGTGGGCGCGGCGGTCGTGCTCGGGCCCGTCGCCGCGACGGCCACCGGGGGCACGCTCGCGACCGGGGTGAACCTGGCCTATCCCTCCGGCGACGTCGCCCTGCTCGCCCTCGTCGCGCTCGGCCTCACGGTGGGCGGCTGGTCGGACCGGCCGTTCCTGCTGCTCGCCACGGGCCTCGGCCTGACGGCGGTCGCCGACGGCACCTACCTCGCGCTCTACGCCGCCGGCGCGTGGCCGATGGGGAGCGTGCTGGACGCCCTCTGGCCGGTCGCGACGCTCGCCGTGGCGATCGCGGCGTGGATCGACCACCCGGCGGCCGTCCCCGCGACGGTGCGCGGGCTGCGGCAGATCACGATCCCCATCGGGGCGTCGGTCGCCGCCGTCGTGGTCCTGATGCTCGCGCCGGTCCTCGGCCTGGGCGCCCTCCCCATCGCCCTCGCCGGGCTGACGCTGCTGCTCGGGACCGCCCGCTTCGCGGTGACCTTCGCCGAGAAGGAGCGCGCCCTGCGGGTGCTGCACCTGCGCGCGACGACCGACCCGCTCACCGACCTGCCGAACCACCGCGAGTTCCACGAGCGCCTCCGGGCCGAGGTGGAGCGAGCCCGCCGCCACGGGCGCGACCTGTCGGTGGTGGTGATCGACATCGACCACTTCAAGCGCGTCAACGACACGTTCGGCCACCCGGTGGGCGACCGCGCCCTCGTGCACGTGGCCGTGACGCTCGCCCAGGCGGTGCGCCCGGGCGACACCCTCGCCAGGATCGGCGGCGAGGAGTTCGGCTGGATCCTCCCGGAGACCGATGCCCTCCAGGCCTGGCAGGCGGTGGAGCGCGCGCGACGGATCCTCGCCGGCACGCCCGCCCCGAAGGTGGGGCGCGTCGACTTCTCCGCCGGCGTCTGCGATCTCGACCAGGTCGGCCCGCCCCTCGGCGGCCCCGAACTGGTGCGCCTCGCCGACGGCGCGCTCTACTGGGCGAAGCACAACGGCCGCGGCGTCACCTTCCGGTACTCCCCCGCGGTCGTCACCGCCCTCACCGCCGAGGAGATGGCCGGCTCGCTGCTGCGCGAGCAGTCGCTCGCCACGGTGCGCGCCCTCGCCCGGGCCGTGGACGCGCGCGACCCCCACACCCACGAGCACTCCGAGCGCGTCGCCGACCTCGCGGTCGCGATGGCCGAGGAGCTCGGCTGGGACGAGGCCCGCCGCGCCCTGCTGCGCGAGGCCGCGCTCGTCCACGACATCGGGAAGATCGGCGTGCCCGACGAGGTGCTGCTGAAGCCCGGTCCGCTCACCCCCCAGGAGCGCGCCCTCGTCGAGGCCCACGCCGCCGCCGGCGCGCGCATCGTGTCCGGCGCCCTCACCGACGAGCAGACCGAGTGGATCCACCGCCACCACGAGCGCCTCGACGGCCTCGGCTACCCGGGCGGCCTCACCGGCGAGGCCATCCCCGACGGCGCCCGCATCCTCGCCGTCGCCGACGCCTTCGACGCGATGAGCGCGAGCCGCAGCTACCGCAGCCCGCTGTCGCGGGCCGACGCCCTCGCCGAGACGCGCGCCGGGGCGGGCACCCAGTTCGACCCCGCCGCCGTGGACGCCCTCATGCGGGTCGCGGACCGCCTCCCCGCCCCGGAGCCCGCCGTCCCCTGACCCCTCCCCTCGGGCCCCGGGCTATCCTCGCCCCGCCGGAGGGGTGGCAGAGAGGTCGAATGCGGCGGTCTTGAAAACCGCTGTCCGGGGTTCCCCGGACCGTGGGTTCGAATCCCACCCCCTCCGTTGGCGCTCCCCGCCCGTCAGAGCGCCCAGTCGCACCGCGTGTCAGCTCGTGGCGCCGACGGCGCGCGGGGCAGCGGAGTCTGCCGGCGGGTGCGAGGCCACTCGGCCGCCGCGGAGGATGAGCCAGAGGGCGAAGGCCGGTTCGACCACGATCGCGACGAGGTAGAAGGGGTCGATGAGGGCCGAGAGGCCCGGGGCGACGACGGCGACGGCCGAGCCCACGAGGTAGACGCAGCCGGTTGCGGTCATGCCGAGGGCCAGGAGGCGTGGGGCCACCCCGGAGGTGCGGAGGATCCGCCCGAGGACGAGGCAGGAGAGGCCGAAGGAGATCAGGGCGATGTCGTACACGAGCGCGTGGGTCTCGATGGCCTGCAGGACGCGGTCCGCCGTCCCGGCGCTTCCGGTCGCGGCTGCCTGGCCGGCCAGGTCGTCGGCGCGGGTGAGGTTCAGCAGGTTGCCGGTGAGGATCGCGGCCTGGACGAGGCGGAAGCCTGCGGCGGCGAGAGCCAGGTTCCTGCTGAACGGCCGGAACAGCCGGTAGAGACCGAACGCGACGGCGACGTCCAGGCCGATCATCAGCAGGTCGGCACCGATGCCGGCGCGGAAGAGGCCGGGCGATCCGGCGATCTCGCCCGCGGTGACGATCGCGTCGCCGGGCGTGACGAGGGACATGCGGACGAAGAACTCGGCGAAGAGGCCGCAGACGACGATGCCGAGATAGGCGATCCCGGTGAGCCGCGCGGCGCGCGGGGTGGGGATTGTGGCGGTCACGAGGGGCTCCTCGGTCGGGGCGATGGGGACGCGACCGACGCTATGGTCGCCCGCCGCCCGGGTCGTGACCGGAACGGCCAACGTGTTGACCGCGCGCGTCAGGCCACCCGCGCCTCCCGGAAGGCCGCGGGCGTGGAGCCGGTCCATCGCTTGAAGGCCCGCTGGAAGGCGCTCTGGTCCGAGAAGCCCGTGAGGAAGGCCACCTCGGCAAGGCTGTGGTCGCCTCCGGCGAGCAGCGCCTCGGCCGCGTCCCGCCGCGCGCGGTCCGCGAGGGCCTGGAAGGTGTCGCCGTCGTCGGCGAGGCGTCGCTGGAGGGTGCGCGCGCTCATGCCGAGCCGACGGGCGACCTGCGACGCGGGCGGTGGCCCGTCGGGGAGCGCGTCGACGACGGCACCGTGCACCCGGGCCGCGACGGACCGGCCTGCCTGCCGGTCGCGCATCTCGTCGAGGTGGCCCAGCACGAACGACGACAGGCCCTCGTCCGCGAGGCGCGCAGGGGTGGCGAGGGCGTCGACGCCGAGGCGCAGCGCGTCGGCCGAGGTCCCGAACAGGACGGGGCACCCGAAGAAGGCCCGGTGCGGGGAGGTCGTCGCCGGGGCGGCATGCCGGAACGTCACGAGTTCGGGCCCAGTGGGCGCGACGGCGACCTGGCGCATCACCGACACGACCGCCGCCAGCGCGCACTCGTTGGCCAACCGCGCCCCCCGGCGACCGTTCGGACGGCCCCTCAGGACGAAGGCCCGCCCCTGCGCATCAGCGACGAACTCGTACTCGAGCGTGTCCGTCAGCACGAGGATGTAGCGGGCGAGTCGCTGCAGCGACTCGCCCACCGTGCGCGCCGTCTTCATCGCGAGCCCCAGGGCGGCGAAGTCGTCGGCGCGCAGCGCCGCCGCGTAGCGGAAGGGCAGCGCGTCGTCGTCCTCGCGGGCGGCACGCTCGATCAGCCCGTAGTACGCATCCGCGTCGATCACCTGGCGCATCGCCACGGCGGCGTCCGCCCCGGCCGGCAGGCCGACACTGGCGAGCAGCTCTCCGGCCGAGTCCGGCCCGCTCGCGACCTCCACGATGCGCCGCACCACCGCTGAGGCGACCACGCCCATGGGGCATCCCT
The DNA here is from genome assembly GCA_050249835.1 of Thermoleophilia bacterium. Taxonomy (GTDB): domain Bacteria; phylum Actinomycetota; class Thermoleophilia; order Miltoncostaeales; family Miltoncostaeaceae; genus Miltoncostaea. The sequence continues at coordinate 78,105 of JBFWPT010000001.1, read as the reverse complement.
ACCAGACGCGCAGCGATCACAGGAGCCTCACAGGCGGCCCTCAGGGAGACCGCAGGAGGGCATCGACGAGCAGCGGACCGCGGCGATGGCCTTGCTCGAGGCGCTCCTGAGCGGTGAGGGCTTCGCCACTGTCACCGTCATCACCGAGGGCGACGTCTTGCTGCTCGAGAGCTCCGTCGGCCAGCGCGACGATGGACGGCTCGACGGAAGCGTCACCCGCAGGAGGGCTTCGGTGGCGGACCGGGCGGCGGGCAGAGCCCGGACGGCGGCGCACCGCAGCCCGGCGCCTGAGCTCAGCGCTCGACGAGCACCACGAACGTCTCGGGGAGCACCCCGGCGGCCGCGACGAGAGGGTGCCTCACATTCTTCTTACATATCGACCGTGAGTCCTCTGGCGCTCCGCCGTCGTCCGGGTGTAGGCAAGAAACAGGGCTGGGGGTGGCGGCATGGGCACCACGAGCGGACGCGGACACCGGAGCAGGCTCACCCGGGCCGGCGCGGCCGCGGCGGCGCTCGCACTGGCGGTCGCGGGCGCCGGCCTGGGGGCGTCCGACGACCTGACGCTGGTCTCGCTCACGGCCGGGGGCGGCCCCGCCGACGGATCCGCGTCCCCGTGGCAGTCGGGCCCGGCCCTGTCGGACGACGGCCGTCGCGTCGCGTTCACCTCGTCGGCCGATGACCTCGCCCCGGGGACCAACCAGTTCTTCGGCAACGTCGCCCTGCGCGACCTCGACGCCGGGACGACGGTCCTCGTGTCCCGCGCCACCGGCGCCTCGGGCGCCGGCGGGGACGGGGAGTCCTTCCTGCCTTTCATCGCCGCCGCGGCGCCGGTCGTCGTGTTCAGCTCCGAGGCCGACAACCTCGCCGCCGGGACCGCCGACGTGACCAACGTCTACGCGCGCGACCTGGCGGCGGGGACGACCGTGCTCGTGAGCCGTGCGACCGGCGCGGCGGGCGCGCCCGCCGACGACGCCTCGTTCGGGTGGGCGATGTCGGCGGACGGCCGCATCGCCGTGTTCACCTCCGATGCGAACAACCTCGACCCCGCGGCGGACGACGCCGTCGGCAACGTCTACGCCCGCGACCTGGTGACGGGCACCACGACGCTCGTGAGCCGCGCCGACGGGCTGGCGGGCGCCGGGGGCGACGCGTCGTCGGCGCGGCCGTCGATCTCGGCCGACGGCCGTCTGGTGGCGTTCGAGTCGGCTGCCGACAACCTGTCCGCGGCCGACGACGACGACGTCACCAACCTCTTCGTCCGCGACCTGGTCGCGCACACGACCACCGTGGTCACGCCGCCCGGGGCAGACGGCAACTCCCACGCCCCCGTGCTCTCGGCGGACGGCCGCCGCGTCGCCTTCTACTCGGCCGCGCGCACCCTGTCCGACGCCGACGCCGACGGCGCGCTCGACGTGTTCGTGCGCGACCTGGCGACGGGGACCACGACGTTCGTCAGCCGCGCGGACGGCCAGGACGGGGCCGGCGGGGACGCCGCCTCGACCTTCCCCTCGATCTCCGCCGACGGCCGCCACGTCACCTTCCTGTCCAACGCCACCAACCTCTCCGGCGCCGACGGCGACGCCGTGCGCGACGTGTTCGCGCGCGACCTGGTCACCGGCACCACGCGGCTCGTGAGCCGGGCGGCGGGCCCGAACGGCGCCGGCGCCGACGGCAACAGCTTCCACCGCGCCGCCCTCTCCGCGGACGGTCGCCACGTCGCCTTCGAGTCGCTCGCCGACAACCTCTCGGCGGCGCCGAACCCCCTGGGGCACGTGTTTCTGCGCGACGTCCTCGGCGACCCGCCCACGCCGGCGGCGCCCGCCCCGCCGTCGCCGCCAGCCGCCGGCGCCCCCCTCACCCCGACCACTCCCCGCATCGTCCGCTGCGCCGGACGGCGGGCGACCATCATCGGCACCCCCCGCCGCGACGTCATCCACGGCACCCGCCGCGCCGACGTCATCGCCACCCTCGCCGGCAACGACGTCGTCCACGGCCGCGGCGGCAACGACACCATCTGCCTCGGCGCCGGCAACGACCGCGCCACCGGCGGCCCCGGCCGCGACCTCATCCTCGGCGGAGCCGGACGCGACACCCTCCGCGGCGGCCCCGGCCGCGACCGCACCCTCGGCGGCCCCGCCCGCGACACCTGCCGCGCCGAACGCCGCACATCATGCTGAGACGACGCCGCATCGCGCTCGACCTGGCCGCCGCCGGCGCGGCCGGCGCCCTGGTGCTTCCCGCGCTGGCGGCCCAGGACGACCTCACCCTCGTCTCGCGGGCACCGGACGGCGCCGCGGCACAGGGCAACTCGGGCGATCCGGCGGTGGCCGCCGATGGGCGCCTCGTGGCCTTCACGTCCAACGCCGCCAACCTCTCGGACGCCGACATCGACGGCCTCTTCGGCATCCATGTGCGCAACATGGACACAGGGACCACGGCGCTCGTGAGCCGCGCGTCGGGGACGGGCGCCGGCGCCGACGACGACTCGGACGAGCCGGCGATCTCGGCCGACGGGCGCGTCGTCGTGTTCTCCTCCCTCGCGGACAACCTGGCCACGGGGGAGGACGAGGGCGTGCGCAACGTCTTCGCCTACGACCGCGTCGCCGGGGTCCTCACGCTCGTGAGCCGCGCCGGTGGCCCGGCCGGCGCGGGCGCCGACGGCGACTCGTTCTTCCCCGCGGTCTCGGCGACCGGGCGGTACGCGGCGTTCACGTCCGACGCCGACAACCTCTCCGGCGACGACCTGCCGGGGGCGGCCGACGTCTTCGTGCGCGACCTCGCGCTGGGCACGACGACGCTCGTGAGCCGCGCCACCGGCCCCGCCGGCGCGGGCGGCGACCGGCGCTCGGCCGCGCCGGCGATCTCGGCCGACGGCCGCCTGGTGGCCTTCGCCTCGGAGGCGGACAACCTCTCGGACGAGGACCACGCCGGCTTCGGCGACGTCTTCGTCCGCGACGTCGTGGCCGGCACCACGACCCTCGCCAGCCGCGCGACCGGCCCCGCCGGGGAGGCGGCGAACGGGACCTCCGACACCCCGTCCATCTCGGCCGACGGCCGGGTGGTGGCCTTCCGCTCGGGCGCGCTCAACCTCTCCGACGCCGACCGCGACCCGGGGGCCGACGTCTTCGCGCGCGACCTCGCGCTCTCCACGACGACGCTCGTGAGCCGCGCGACGGGGGCCGCCGGCGCCGGCGGGGACGCCGACTCGGCGAACCCCGCCGTCTCGGCCGACGGCCGGTTCGTCGCGTTCGAGTCGTCCGCCGGCAACCTGTCCGCGCCCGACGCGAACCCCGGGAATCAGGTGCTCGTGCGCGACCTCGCCGCCGCGACGACGACCCTGGTGAGCCGCGCGCCGGGGGCCGCCGGCGCGCCTTCCGCCGCCGAGTCGGCCGACGCGTCCATCTCGGGCGACGGCCGCTTCGTGGCGTTCGACTCGCAGGCGGACAACCTGGCCGGGGACGACGTGGACGCCTTCGACAACGTGTTCCTGCGGGACGTGCTGGGCGACCCGGCCGCGCCCTCCCCGCCGTCCCCGCCGGCCGCCGGCGCCCCCCTCACCCCGACCACTCCCCGCATCGTCCGCTGCGCCGGACGGCGCGCCACCATCATCGGCACCCCCCGCCGCGACGTCATCCACGGCACCCGCCGCGCCGACGTCATCGCCACCCTCGCCGGCAACGACGTCGTCCACGGCCGCGGCGGCAACGACACCATCTGCCTCGGCGCCGGCAACGACCGCGCCACCGGCGGCCCCGGCCGCGACCTCATCCTCGGCGGAGCCGGACGCGACCGGATCGCGGGCGGAGCCGGGCGCGATCTCCTGCTCGGCGGCCCGGGACGGGACACCCTGCGGGGCGGCCCCGGCCCGGACGGCTGCCGGTCCGGGCAACGGCAGGGGTGCGAGCGCTGAGCGGCGGCGGCCGGGCCTCAGCCGTCGACGATCTTCCAGAACGAGTCCTTCCGGCGGATCCGGCCGCCGGCGAACTCGAAGAGGTCGCAGCCCCGGACCTCGATGCGCTCTCCGGTCACCGCGGTGCCCCGGATCGTCCACTCGGAGACGCCGCGGTCGCCGCAGGCCCAGTGCCGGTCGTCCTCGTAGCGGATGTCGGGAATGCCCTCGAACCTCGACCGGATGCCCTCGCGGACGTCTCGCCGCCCGGTCAGGCGACGCCCGCCCGGCGCAGGGCCGCGGGGCATGTCGAAGACGCAGTCGTCGGTGAAGAAGGACATGATCGCGTCGAGGTCGTGCGCGTTGAACGCGTCGAGGAACCCCTGGAGCGACGGGCCCGCCGCCTCGGTGCCGGCCATGGTCTCGCCTCCTCGCAGGACCGCGCCTACCCGCCCCGGCGGGCGCGGTCGCTCGTGTTGAGGGCCGCCGCGGCGGCGATCAGGGCCGTGAGGGCGCCCTCGTCGATCGCCTCCCCCTCGGAGACGTCGATCGCCCGGCGCACATTGCCGTCGAGGCTCGCGTTGAAGAGGCCGGCCGGGTCCTCCAGGGACGCGCCCTTCGGGAAGGTGAGCTTCACCTTGTCCTTGCAGGACTCGCCCGTGCAGATGATCCCGTCGTGCTCCCACGTCGGGGTGCCGCGCGACTTCCAGCCCTCCTCGACGCCGGGCACCGCGTCGTGGATGAGCGCCCGCACCCGGGCCAGGGTCTCCCCGCGCCAGTCGCCCAGCTCGGCGATGCGCGCGTCGATCTGCTCCGCCGCCGACTCCGCCATCACGTCCTCCTCCATCCCGGGGCCAGGCGCCGAGGCTAACGGAGGATCTCGATGAGCAGCACCCATGCGTTCGCGGTGGCGCCGATGAAGGCCGCGACGATCGCGCCGAGCACCCAGTTGAGGCCCCCGCCGGACTCCGCGAGCAGGGAGATGCCGCCCACGATGTAGAGGACCGCGCCGGGGCCGACCGCCAGCAGGCGGAACGGGAGGCGCTTCGCCTGGCCGGGGTGGCGGATGAGGGCGCTGCCGATGATGAGGGTGGCGACGACGCCGACGGCGAGGACCTGGAGGGCGAAGGCCCGCTCGCCGGTCGCGGGGGCCAGGCCGAGGATCGAGACGACGATGACCGCGAGCAGCAGGACAGCCGTCTGGAGGGCGCGGGCCGGCAGCTCGGGGTAGGCCAGGATGCGCTCGACGTTGATCGAGACGGCCACGAACAGCAGGCCGGCGAGGGCGGCCGCCGCGCCGGCGCACGCCACGAACAGGTCGCTCCACGCCGCGACGTCGTAGGCCTCCACGGCCGGAGGCTACCGGCGGGGGTTGCGCCCGTCGCCGCCCCCGCACTAACATACAACCAAATGGTTGTAGATCAACTCACGGAGACGGAGCTGGACCGGCTCTTCCACGCCCTCGCCGACGCGACGCGCAGGGACATCGTGGTGCGGGCCGGCGCGGGGGACCTGTCGGTGTCGGCGCTCGCCCGGAGCTATCCGGTCAGCGTCACCGCCATCCAGAAGCACGTCGGGGTGCTCGAGGCCGCCGGCCTCGTGCACAAGACGCGCCGCGGGCGCGAGCAGATCGTCACCACGGACCCGGCCGCGCTCGCGGCCGCCCGCGACGTGCTCGACCGCCTGGAGGACATGTGGCGCGCCCGCCTCGGCCGCTTCGGGCAGGCCCTCGCCCAGCTCCCGGAAGGAGACCAGCGATGAGCGTCATCGACGTGCAGAAGGACGTGGGCACCCGCTCGCTCACGATCGTGACCGACCACCCCGCGACCCCCGAGCGCCTCTGGCGGCTGTGGGCCGACCCGCGCCAGCTCGACGGCTGGTGGGGCCCGCCGGACTACCCGTCCACCGTCACCGATCACGACCTCACGGCGGGCGGGGTCGTGCGGTACTACATGACCGGCCCGGGCGGCGAGCGGTCGTACGGCGGCTGGCGGGTGCTCTCCGCCCAGCCGCCCAGCCGGCTGGAGATGCAGGACTTCTTCGCCGACGCCGACGGCAACGAGAACACCGACCTGCCGTCGTCCACGATGGTCGTCACGATCGCCGGCACCGCTGAGGGCACCGCGCGGATGACCGTCGCGACCACCTGGGAGTCGGCCGAGGCCATGCAGGCCGTCCTCGACATGGGCCTGGAGGAGGGCATCCGCCAGTCGCTCGCCCAGCTCGAGGCGCTGCTCGCCGCGGACTAGCTCCCCGGGCCGAACCCGGCCCGCCGCGCGTCAGGACGCGGCGGGCCGGAGGATGGACACCCACTTCCCGAGCTGGACGTCCTCGACGTCCGCCCAGGTGTAGAAGTTCCGCTCCCCCCAGGCCCCGTAGACCTCGTCCGATGACGTGTCGGCGATGTGGGCCTCGTACGTCGCCGTGAGCGTCCCGTTCACCTGGGCGCGGCGGTCGAACTCCGTCTTCATGGCAGAGGTCAGCTTCTTCGCGCGGGTTCCGTTGGAGATGCCGTAGCCGCTGCCCGCCCGCAGCCAGAGGCCGAACGGGTCGTTGATGACCACGCCCGCGTCGTCCGCCTGGACGATGTCCACGACGTGACCGTCGCTCGTGAAGGCACCCTGGGCGGTCGCGACGGCGCCCTCGGCGAGCGCCGTGATGACGGGCGCCCAGGCGGCCTGCGTGTAGATGTGGGCGTGGGTGTCCTCCGCCGAGCCGCCGACGCCCGAGTAGAGGGAGGCGACGTACTGCTGGGCGTTCGGATCCTTGTAGTAGTTGCCGCCGTACTTCCCCTCGGCCCAGTCGGCCCAGTTCGTCGGGTCCCAGAAGTAGGCGGGCTTGTCCGCCGTCGCCTGGTCCCAGTCGACCCGCTGGATGAGGTCGATGACCAGGTCCTCGGTCTGGCCGGTGGCCAGCGACCCGCCCCGCGCCGCGATGAGCGCGATCGTCTGCGAGCGCACCGACTCCTCGTCGCCGCCGTGCAGGTCGATGAGCGCCATGGTGAACGAGGTCGGGCTGCACGACACGTCGCCGCCGACGTGCGCGCTCTCGTTGTCGCGCTGGCTCTTGTAGGCGTCGCCGCGCTGGTGCTGCGGCTCCGGCTCGACGGGGACGGGAACCACGACCTCGGGCTCCCGGGTGTCCGCCGGCGTCTCGCCCCACCACCAGTCGGCGATGCCGGAGCCGACCCGCGCCATCTCGTCGAGGAGCTGGTCGCCCGCGGAGACGGCGGGGGCCAGCGCGTCCCCGATCGCCGTGAGCACGCCCTCCACGATGCCCCCGGGCTGGGACGCCCCGCCGTCCCCCATCCCCTCCTCGGGCGTCGCGGTCGGCGCGACGGGCGGGGCCGATGGGGTCGGGTCCGCCAGGGCCGGGCGCACCACGGTCGCGCGGATCGCGAGCCACTCCTTGGCCTGGTCGCTGCCCGGCACCAGGCGCGCGCCGACCAGATCCGGGTGCCGCTCGAAGAACACCCGGTCGGTGAGGCGGCTCTCGCCGGTCTCGCCGGCGGCGATCCAGGCGCGGACGCGGTCGATCTCGGACGCCGGCGCGGCGGCCGGCGCCGTGGCGGGCGCGCGCATCAGCGCCGGTCCCGCACCGCCCGCGACGAGGCCGGCGACACCCCGGTTCCCCGCGGCGCGCTGCAGCTCCAGCGCGGCCATGGCGGGGTGCCCGCGGCCCTGCGCGCGGTCGTCCGCGTGGGCGCCCGGGCGTCGTCGCCCGGTGGTGTCGGGATGAGGGGTCCGGGTGCGCATCGCCGGCCCGGCGAGCCTATCCCGACCGGTGCCCCACGGCGAACAGCTTGTTGTAGTCGTACTCGAAGCCGTCCGGGCCGGCGGCCGCGTGCAGCGCCGCCTCGATCCGCTGGTCGAGCTCGCTGTAGCCGCCGGGCGGGTTGTCGAGCAGGTGCCCGGCGACGGCCCGCGTGCGGGCCATGAAGGCGTCGGCCGGGGTGGCCCGACGGCGGCGCTCCATCCAGATGTCCACGGGCTCGACGCCGGCCGCGCGCATGGCCGCGGCCATGTCGTCCAGGTCGAGCTGGTTGACGGCGAACCAGCCCGTCCACTCCGGCGGCGCCCCGACGCGCTCGAGCAGATCCCGCCAGGCCTCCTCCCCGCCCGCCCCCGCGGTGAGGATCCCCATCACGCCCGCCGGGCGCAGGGCGCGCCCCATCCGCGCGATCGCCCCCGGCTTGTCGGGGAACCAGTGGAGCGCCATCGCGCAGATGACGGCGTCGAAGGAGCCGTCCTCGACGCCCATCTCCATGACGTCCTCGGCGCGCAGCTCCACCTCGACCCCGGGGAAGGCGCCGAGCTTCGCGGAGAAGACCTCCAGCATCCCCTCGGCCGGATCGACCCCGACGAGGGTGCGCACCTCGAAGCGGTCGACCATCGCCTCGGAGGTGAAGCCGGTGCCACAGCCCACGTCGAGCACGCGCAGGTAGTCGCCCTCGGGCAGCGACATCACAAGCCGGCGCGACCCGGCGATGTTGTGGCGCACGGCGTCGTCGTAGGACGCCGCCGCCTTGCTGAAGCCCGCGGGGGCGCTCTCCTTGTCGGTCGTCATGCCAGGGCCGCTCCCCGTCGGTGTCCGGATGGGGCGCACGGTACCCGGCTGCGCGTCCGCGCGTCATGGCTCGACTGCATGAGTCGTATGGTGCTAGTGTCGCTGGCACCATGTTGTGGCACATCGACCACTCCTCCCCGGAGCCCCTGCGGGATCAGATCGTCACCTGCGTGCGGCGCGGCGTCTCGCGGGGCGAGCTGGCCGTGGGCGACCGGCTGCCGCCGGCCGCCGAGCTCGGGGAGGCCCTGTCGGTCGACCGCAACACGGTCCTCGCCGCCTACCGGCGGCTGCGCGACGAGGGCGTCCTGGAGTTCCGCCGCGGCCGGGGCGCGCGCGTCGCCCGCTCCACGCGGCCGCGCGCCGCCGTCGTGGAGGCCGCCAACCGCCTCATCGACGCCGGGCGGGCGGACGGCCTCAGCGGCGACGACCTCGTCCGGCTCATCCGGGAGCTCGCATGACCACGCACCCCCAGGCCTACGCCGTCTACACCGGCCGCTCCACGAACTGGCCGGTGCTCGTCCTGATGTGCGTCCTCCTGGTCCCGCTCCTGGCGCTCGCCGCCCAGAGCGAGGGGTGGAGCGCGGCGGAGCAGATCGTGTTCCCGGTCCTGATCGTCGCCCCCACGGCCGTGGTGGTGCTCATCGCCTCCAGCCTGCGCGCGACCGCCGGCCCGCGCGGGGTGACCGTGCACCTCGGGGTGCTCGGGTGGCCGCGCTTCCGCTACCCGCTCGAGCGCATCGCGCGGGCGGAGGTGGTCGATGTGCCCGCGTCGCACTGGACCTGGGGCGTCCACTGGTGGCCCGGCCGGGGGACGATGCTCACCCTCCGCGGCGGCGAGGCGCTGCGGCTCACCCTGGTCAACGGGCGGCGGGTCACGATCAGCACCCCGGACCCGGCGGCCGCGGCCGCGATCCTCACCGAGGCCGGCCGCGCGGCCTAGCTAGTCGGCGCTCCAGGGGAACGTGATCCACCGGTCCGTGTGGCGCCAGACGTACTCGCAGCGCACCAGCGAGTGCGGCTTCTCGTAGAGGACCGCGGCGCGCACGCGGGCCACCTTGCCCGCGCAGAACTCCTGCACGACCTCGAGGGTGCGGCCGGTGTCGGCGACGTCGTCCACGATGAGCAGATCGGCGTCGCCGACGTCCACCAGCTCCGGCACCGGGGGGAGCACCATGGGCACGTCCAGCCGCTGGTCGACCCCGGTGTAGAACTCGACGTTCATCGTGAAGGTGTTCTTCACGCCGAGGGCGTAGGCCACGGCCGCCGCCGGGATGAGCCCGCCGCGCGCGATGCCCAGGATGATGTCCGGCCGGTAGCCGTCCGCCTCGACCAGGTCCGCGATGTGGCGCGCCGAGACGCCGACGTCCTCCCAGGCCATCACCTCGGTCTCGACGGGCGGGGCGCTCACACCCGGCAGTCTCCCACGTTCGCGGGCGGTTGGGTCATCGGCCCGCGGCCGCCACGAGGGCGGTCGCCGTCGCGAGGAGGTAGACGCCGCAGCCGCTGACGCCGGCGAGCACCCAGTCCGCGGCCCCCAGGGGGAGCTGGACGACGGCCGCCGTGACGCCCACGGCGCCGCCGGCCGAGACCAGATGGGCGTAGGTCCAGACCTGCGCCGGCGGCGGCCCCGGGTCGCCGACCCGCCGGCCGCCGTGGGCGACCAGCTCGATGACGACGAAGGCCCCGATGGCGCCCCCGACGAACAGCAGCACGTCGAGGATGTCGGGCGCGCCCATCTCCGCGACCGCCACGGCCCCCGACCCCCAGATCGCCAGCGTGAAGCCGTAGGGCACGGCCGCCGCCAGGGTCACCCGGCGCAGCGCGGGGCGCAGCCGGGTCATGCGATCAGGCGCGGCCGCGTCGTGGCATGCCGTCGATCATGACCGATCGCCCCGGCCACGCGGGCCGTGCGAACAGGGTCGCCGGTACGCTCGTCCCACGGTCCGGCGAGAGGGAGGGGCGATGGGCGCGACGGGCGGGGGCATCGCCCCGGTGCGCAGGGTGGTCGCGGGGCCCGGCGCGGACGGCGCCGCGGCGTTCACCTTCGACGGCGACTCGCCCCACGTCGCGACACTCCCCGGGCTGCCCCCCGACCTGGGGCTCACGGACGTCTGGGCGTCGGCCGGGCTGCCGCCCGCCAATGACCCGTCCGGCGCCGACCCGGTGCCAGCCGGGTTCGCCATCGGCCCGCCGGCCGACGGAACCCTGCTGCGGGTGGTGCAGTTCCCGGCCCCGTCGGGCGAGCCCCTCTGGCACCGCACCGACACGCTCGACCACAACGTCGTGGTGAGCGGCGAGATCGTCCTCATGATCGAGGGCGGCGACGAGGTCACGCTGGGTCCGGGCGACTGCGCCGTCGTGCGCGGCGTGACGCACGCGTGGGAGAACCGCGGCACCGGCCCGTGCATCCTGGCCGCGGTCGCCATCGCGGCGCAGCCCTCCGGGGGCTGAGGCCGCGTGCCGGTCACCGAGGTCCGCGGGGCGTCGATCAACCACGAGGTCACGGGGAGCGGGGAGCCCCTGCTCCTGTTGCCGTGCCTCGGCGCCGACCTCTCGTGCTGGGGCTTCCAGGTGCCGGGCTACTCAGAGCGGTACACGTGCATCTCCGTGGACCTCCCCGGGGTCGGCCTCTCCCCGCCGCCGGAGGGCGCGGCGTCGACGATCCGGTACGCCGACGAGATGGCCGCCCTGCTGGACGCCCTCGGGATCGCCTCCACCCACGTCGCCGGCGTCTCGCTCGGGTCGGCCGTCGCGACCCACCTGGCGGCGCGCCACCCCGAGCGGGTGCGCAGCCTCGCGTTGCACAGCACCTGGGACGTCACCGACGCCTACATGGCGACGGTGCTCGACGGCTGGGACACCCTGGTGCGCGCCGCGCCCACCGTCGCCGACGCCGTCGTCACGGGCATCTTCCCCTGGGCCTTCACGGCCGCGATGTACGCGGAGCGACCGGACGTGCTGGAGGAGTTCGGTGCCATCGCGCGCAGCCGGCCGCCGCAGAGCGTCGCCGGCTTCGACGCCGGGGCGCAGGCGGTGCGCGGCCACGACGCCCGGGAGGCGCTCGGCCGCATCGCCGCGCCGACGCTGGTGACCTACGGCGCGCTCGACGCCCTCACCTCCACCCGCTTCGCCCCCGCGATGACCGAGGGCATCCGGGACAGCCGCCTGCACGTGTTCGAGGGGCTCTCCCACGCGGGATTCAACGAGGATCCCGATCGTTTCACCGCGGTGACGCTCGAGTTCATGGCCTCCGTCGGGGGGTAGCGCCAGAATGCCCGCCATGCCGACCGACGTCCTCGTGGTGGGAGCCGGGCCCGTGGGCCTGGTCGCCGCGATCGAGCTCGCCCGCCGCGACGTGCGGGTGCGGATCATCGACCTGCTCCCGGCGCCGACGGACGAGTCGCGGGCCATCATCGTCCACGCCCGCAGCCTGGAGATGCTCGACCGCGTCGGCGTCCGGGCGGAGCTGGACACGACCGGGGTCCACACCGGGGCGATGGAGTTCCACGCCGACGGGAAGGCGCTGGCGCGGCTCGACCTGGACACGGTCGACAGCCCGCACGCCTACTCCCTGGTGACGGCGCAGACCGAGACCGAGCGCGTGCTGGGCGGGCACCTGGAGCGGCTCGGCGTGACCGTGGAGCGCGGCGTCACGCTGACCGGCCTGGAGCAGGACGACTCGGGCGTGCGCGCCACGGTGGCGGGCGCCGGCGGGGCCGAGGAGATCGCGGCGGGCTGGATCGTGGGCGCCGACGGCGGCCACAGCACCGTGCGCGAGCAGGTGGGCGACCGCCTGTCGGGCTCCTTCGAGGGCGAGCGGTTCCTGATGGGCGACGTCGAGGCCCGCCACGACCTGGACCGCGACGCGATGCACACCTTCTTCTCCAAGGACCAGCCGCCGCTGCTGGTGTTCCCGATGCTGGGGGAGCGCCTGCGCGTCATCGCCCAGATCCCCCACGGCGAGCCGGCCGGCGAGGCCACGCTGCCGCGGCTGCAGGAGGCGTGCGACGCCCGGGGCGGCGGCATCGCGCTCACGGCCGCCCACTGGCTGACGACCTTCGAGATCCACCACGCCCAGGTCGCGGCCTACCGCCACGGCCGCGCCTTCCTGGCGGGCGACGCCGCCCACATCCACAGCCCGGCCGGCGGGCAGGGCATGAACACCGGCCTGCAGGACGCGTTCAACCTCGGCTGGAAGCTCGCGCTGGCCGTGCGGGGCCGGGCCTCCGAGGCGCTGCTCGACAGCTACCACGACGAGCGCCACCCGGTCGCGGCCCGCGTCATCACCCAGACCACCCGGCTCACCGACGTCGGCACCCTGCGCCTGCCGATCGCCCGCGCGATCCGCAACGCCGGCATCCACATCGGCGCCGGCCTCGCGCCGGTCGCGCACCGCCTGGCCGACTCGGTGGAGGAGACGGACGTCGCCTACCGCGACTCGCCCGTCGTCGCGGGCGCGCGGGGCACGCACGGGGGCCCGCGCCCCGGCGACGCCGCGCCGGACGTCCCCGGCCTGCCGTCCTCCCTGCACGACGCCCTCGCCGCGGGGTCCGGCCACACCGCGCTCTACATCGCCGGCGCCGACGGGGTGCCCGAGACGCTGGTCCGGGCCGATGTGGACCGGCACGTGCTGGTGGGCGACCTGGGCCGCGGGGGCGTGGAGTTCGACGCCCGGATCCCCGACCCGGAGCGCCTCGCCGCCGGGCGGTACGGCCTGGGCGACCGGGGCGGCCTGCTGCTCGTGCGCCCCGACGGCTACATCGGCCTGCGCGCCGAGCTGGACGACCCCGAGGCCGTGCGGGACTACCTGGAGGCGATCGGCTCCCCGCCCCCGGGCGTGTAGCCGAGGCGGCCGGTCTTCAGGGCCCAGCGCTCGAAGACCCAGGTGCCGAACGGCGGGATGCTCGCGACCAGGGCGAGCAGGGCGGTACCGGTTCCCCACTGCAGGGCGCGCCACGTGGCGAGGGCGACCAGCACGTAGAGGATGAAGATCGCGCCGTGCACGGGGCCGAACACCTGCACGCCGACCTCGCTGCCGCTGCCGAGGTACTTCACGGCCATCCCGATCAGCAGGCCGGCCCACGACAGGGCCTCGGCGATGGCGACGACGCGGAAGCGCCCCGCGGGGGTGCCGAGCAGGGACACGACGGGCTCCTCTCCAGGTGTGACGGGTCCGCATCCCAGGCTAGGCCCCTCCGGGGCGGGTGACCATTGACCGGGCTCGCGGGAGCCGGGGCGGATCGTCACCGATGCCTGGCCGCACCTGTGTAGTGTGGTACACCGAATATCTAAAGTTCGGTCACACTGAGAGAGGTGCGGATGCGGCGTACGTGGTTCCTCCTGATCGCCCTGGTGGCGGCGCTCGCCGTCATCGCGGGCTGCAGCGACGACGACTCGTCCTCCGACGCGGCCGGCTCGACGGCCGCGGAGGCGGGCACCTTCCCCGTCACGATCCCCCACGCCTTCGGGGAGACGACGATCGACGCGGCCCCCGAGCGGGTCGTGACCTGGGGCTGGGGCAGCGCGGATGCCGCGATCGCCCTCGGCACGGTGCCGGTCGCCATCCCGTCCCAGACCTACGGCGGCGACGCCGACGGGGTCCTCCCCTGGATCCGCGAGGCCCTCGAGGCCGACGGCACGCCCATCCCGACGGTGCTCCCGGAGTCCGAGGAGCCGCCGTACGAGGAGATCGCGAACGCGAAGCCCGACCTGATCCTCGCGCCCTACTCGGGCATCACCGAGGAGCAGTACGAGCTGCTGACGGCCATCGCGCCGACCGTCGCCTACCCGGAGGAGCCCTGGGCGACCCCGTGGCAGGACACGATCCGCATCGTCGGCACGGCGCTCGGCAAGGACGCGGAGGCCGAGGCCCTGCTGGAGGACATCGACGCGCAACTCGCCACGAAGGCCGAGGAGAACCCGGTCCTCGACGGCAAGACCGTCGCCATGGTGTGGGACTCCGCCGGCACGTTCTACGTCTACAAGCCGGCCGACCCCCGCGTGCAGGCCACCGAGGCCCTCGGCCTGGTGAGCGCGCCGGCCGTGGAGGAGCTGGCGCAGGGCGGCGAGAGCTTCTACTACACGCTCTCGTACGAGCAGCTCGACAAGCTGGAGAGCGACATCCTGGTGGCGTTCTCGGACACCCAGGCCCTGTCGGACCAGTTCCTCGCGTCGGCGCCGGCGAAGCTGCTGCCGCAGGTCGAGGCGGGCACGGTCGCCGAGGTGGTGGGCAAGGACTTCATCGCCTCGGTGTCGCCCCCGACGGCGCTGTCGCTGACCTGGGGCCTCGACGACTACGTCGAGATCCTGGCGGCGGCCGCGGAGAAGGTCGACGCCCCGTAGCGCCCCGGCCCGGGGGGGACTCATCCCCCCCGGGCGGCCCGGCGCGCTCGCGGCCGGCCTGCTGGCCGCGGGCGTCGCCCTGGCCCTCGTCGTGCTGCTCGGCCTGGCCGTCGGCTCGCGGTCGATCCCCTTCACGACGGTCCTCGACGCCCTGATCCACCCCGGCGGCGACGGCAACGACACGTCGGTCGTCATCGACCAGCGGCTGCCGCGGACGGTCATCGGCCTGGCCGTGGGCGCCGCGCTCGGCATGGCCGGCGCCCTGATGCAGGGCGTCACGCGCAACCCCATCGCCGACCCCGGGCTGCTCGGGGTGAACGCGGGCGCGTCGCTGGCCGTGGTCGCCGCGATCACCTGGTTCGGCGTCGCGACGGCCGCGGGGTACGTCTGGTTCGCGTTCGGCGGCGCCGCCCTGGCGACGCTCCTGGTCTACGCGATCGGCTCCATCGGCCGCGACGGCGCGACGCCGGTCCGGCTCGCCCTGGTCGGGGCGGCGGTGACGGCCGCCGCGACCTCCCTCACCACGATCCTCCTGCTCACCGACATCGACACGCTCGACGTCTACCGCTTCTGGACCGTCGGCTCCCTGGTGGGCCGGGACCTCGGGACCCTGCTGGTGATGACCCCCTTCCTCGCGGTGGGCGCGGCCCTCGCCCTGGGCGCGGGCAGGATGCTGAACGCCGTCTCGCTGGGCGACGACGTGGCGCAGGGCCTCGGGCAGGACCTCCGGCGGGCCCGGGCGGCGACCGGCCTCGCGGTCGTGCTGCTGTGCGGGTCGGCGGTCGCGCTCGCCGGGCCGATCGTGTTCGTGGGCCTCGTCGTCCCCCACCTCGCCCGGCGCGTGACCGGGCCGGACCACCGCTGGATCCTGGCCTACTCGGTGGTGCTCGGGCCGATCCTGCTGATCCTCGCCGACGTGATCGGCCGCGTCGTCGCCCGGCCCGGCGAGCTCGAGGCCGGCATCGTCGTCGCCTTCCTCGGCGCCCCCGTGATGATCGCCCTCGTCCGCCGCGCGAAGCTGTCCGGCCTGTGAGCACCGCCGTGCCCACCGACGCGGCGGTCGCCCGGGTCGCCGGCCGGCGGAGGGAGGAGCGCCGGCGCGGCCGCCTGGTGACGGGCGTCCTCGCGCTGGTGGTCCTGGGTCTCGCCGGGCTCGGCCTCTGCCTCGGCGGCTACGCCATCCCGGTGGCCGACGTGGTCGCGACGCTGCTCGGCCGCGGGGAGGGGCTCGCGGAGGTCGTCATCCGCGAGTTCCGCCTGCCGCGCGTGGTGATGGGCGCCCTGGTGGGTGCGGCGTTCGGGCTGTCCGGGGCGCTGTTCCAGTCGATCCTCGACAACCCGCTCGCGAGCCCGGACATCCTCGGCATCGCCTGGGGCGCGGCGGCGGCGGCGGTGTGGGCGCAGATCATCCTGGGGCTGGGCGGCCTGGCGGTGTCCGCGGTCGCCTTCGGCGGTGCGCTCGTCGTGGCCGCCGCGATCTACCTGCTGGCCTGGCGCGACGGCGTGACCGGCTACCGGTTCGTCCTGATCGGCATCGGGGTGGCGTTCATGGCGAGCGCCGCGCTCGGGTACATGCTCACGCGCGCCGACGTCCGCGAGGCCCAGACGGCGCTCGTCTGGATGGTCGGGTCGATCGGCTCGTCGCGCTGGCACGAGATCGCCGTCGTCGCCCTGGTGATGGCCGTGCTCGTGCCCGCCGCCGGGTTCCTCGCCGGCCGGCTGCGCGTGCTGCAGCTCGGGGACGACCTCGCCCGGGGGCTCGGCGTCGGCACCGAGCGCGCCCGGTTGCTGCTGCTGCTCTGCGCCGTCGCGCTCGCGGCGATCGGGACCGCGTTCGCGGGCCCGGTGGCCTTCGTCGCGTTCGTCGCGGCGCCCATCGCGCGGCGCCTGGTGGGCACCGGCGCGCTCTGCCTCACCGCGTCGGCCCTGATGGGCGCCATCGTCGTGCTCGGCGCCGACCTCGTGGCCCAGCACCTCCTTCCCGGGGACGTGCAGCTCCCCGTGGGCGTCGTGACCGGGGCGATCGGCGCTCCGTACCTGTTGTGGCTGCTCGCCACCGTCGGCAGGAGGACCGCATGACGGAGACACCGCGCCACGAGCTGATCGCCCGTGGCCTGGAGATGGCGTACGACGGGCGGCGGGTCGTGCACGGCCTCGACCTCACGGTGCCGGACGGGCGCATCACCGCCGTCGTCGGCGCGAACGCCTGCGGCAAGTCGACCCTGATGCGCGGCATCGCGCGCGTCATGCGCCCCGCCGGCGGCGTCGTCACCCTCGACGGCGCCGACATCCACCGGCTGCCCACCCGGCAGGTGGCGCGCGTGCTCGGGCTGCTCCCCCAGCAGCCCCACGCCCCGGACGGGATCAGCGTCGGCGAGCTGGTGCGCCGGGGGCGGCACCCCCACCAGGGATGGCTGAGCCGCTCGGACAGCGACGACGACCGGGTGGTCGCGGCCGCCCTGTCGGCCACGGACACCCTGGAGCTGGTGGACCGGGCGGTGGACGAGCTGTCGGGCGGGCAGCGGCAGCGGGTGTGGATCGCGATGGCGCTCGCCCAGGACCCGGACATCCTGCTGCTCGACGAGCCCACCTCGTTCCTGGACGTCGCCCACCAGATCGACGTCCTCGACCTCCTGATGCAGCTCAACCGGGAGCGCGGCACGACGATCGCGATGGTCCTGCACGACCTCAACCTGGCCGCCCGCTACGCCGACCACCTGGTGGTGATGGCGGCGGGCGAGGTGGTGACGGTGGGGGCGCCCGCGGAGGTGCTCACGCCGGCGACGGTGCGGACGGCGTTCGGGCTGGAGGCGCGGGTGCTCCCCGACCCGGTCTGCGGGGCCCCGATGGTCGTGCCGTTCGGCCGGTTCCACGGGACCCCGCCGGAGGGCGGCGCGGGTTAGCCCTCCCGTTGCGACGGGACGAAGCGCCGGACGAAGGCGAGGGCGGTGTCGCAGACCTCGCGCCACCCGGAGTCGATGACGAGCGAGTGGCCGCGGCCGGCCATCTCCACGAACTCGGTGACGCCCGGGTTGTCGCGGTAGCGCGTGTAGGAGGCGTGGGCGACGGCGTGCGGGACCGTGTGGTCGCGCTCGCCGGAGACGACGAGCAGCGGCCCGCGATCCGGGTTGTCCACGTCGACCTTCGCCTCGGTCCAGGGGTTGAGGTTGGCGGCCGCGGCCTGGAACAACGGCTTGCCGGCGGCGGGGACGGCGAACTCCTCGTGGAGCGCGCGGGCCTCGTCCTCACCGAGGGCGTTCGCGAAGCCGTAGCGGAACTGCTCGAAGGTGAGCGGCACGGCCTTGGAGCGGTTGAGGGGGTTGCCGAGCACCGGCGACGACGACTTCAGCGCGGAGATCGGCAGCGGCAGCACGCCGCGGAACGGAGCCGGGTCGATGGCCACCGACGCCGCCGACAGGCCGCGCCCGGCGACGATCTGGGTCAGAAGGCCGCCGAAGGAGTGGCCGACGACGGCCGGCGTGGCGTCGAGTGTCCCGATGACCGCCGCCACGTGGTCGGCCACGTCGCCGACCCCGACGCCCGCGAGGAGCTCCGGGTGGGCGTTCGCCTCGTCCACCGTCGCCGGGTCGCCGGGCCAGTCGGCGGTGACGGGGGCGTACCCCGCCTCGGCGAAGACCTCCGCCCAGCGGTCCCAGGACGAGGCCAGGAGCCAGAGGCCGTGGATGAACACGACCGGCCGGCGGCCGCTCGCGTTGGCGGCGGCGACCTGCTCCGCCTCGTGGTCGCTGACGACGGGGACAGGGGGCATGGGGGACGCTCCTGGACGGGGGTTCGGGCACGGGCCGCCGCGCGCCGGGTCCGGGTCCCCTCAGCGGCAGCCCGATCATCCCCCGGACCGGGTCGCCGGCGCACCCCCCGCCCGGCGCCCGGCCGGGGCCTACACCGGACCGCTCCCCCGGACCCGTCCCATCTCGACCGTCTGGACGAGCCAGAAGATCACGAACAGGAGGATGCCGGCGGTCTCGACCGCCAGCAGCCAGTACCGCCAGTCGAAGGGGCCGGCGCCGAACGCGAACAGCACCCCCACGATCCCGTTCACGACCATCAGGATGACGATCCCGAGGTAGATCTCGCGGAACGGAGTCCGCGTCGGCGGCAGGGCGTTGCAGAGCACCACGACGCCCATGCACACGAACAGCGCGATCGCCGCGGTGAAGTGCCCGCCCGCGACGTGCTCGCCGGTGCCCTGGAACGAGTCGGGGGCGAGGTCGTACCAGAGCCAGGTGCCGAGCACGATGCCGCCGGCGACCACCAGCCCGAGGATCCGCCGCAGGCGCCGGGCGGGGTCGTCGAGGTCCGGCCAGGAACGCACCAGCACCGCCACGGCCACGACCATCGCGACGGCGCCGGTGATCACCATGGTCTTCACGTTGTTGTCGACGAAGGCGGCGGCCGACGCGCTCGACAGCACCCCGTCCGTCACCCCGTCGCGGTCGATGGGCACGAACGCCACGAGCGGGGCGAACATGCCGGCGAGGTTCAGGAAGATGTCCTCCACGTCCCGCTCGGCGCGCACGATGATGAGGCACGCCCCCACCGCGACGAGGCTGCCCACCAGCACCGACTGCACCGGGGTGTAGTAGTAGTCGCTGATGGACGTCTGGAACTGGCCCGCCGGACCGCTCGCCCGGTCCACCAGGATCGAGACGGCCAGCATGACCATCAGCAGGACCATCCCGACCCGCAGGTACCGGTAGGTCTTCAGCCGGTTGGCGTTCGGATCGGCGAGAGCGGTCTGTCCAGAATCCGCAATCACCTGACCATCCGATCACGGCGGGACGCCCCGGCGCCATCCGTGCTGCCGCCGCGGCCCGGTCCTGCGGGGCCGCGGCGGCAGGGTGGAGCTCAGGCGGGGGTCGCCTCGGGGGCGGCCTCCGGGGAGGCCTCCGCCTCCTGGGGCCGGCCGGTGCGGACCAGCGCCAGCACCGCGAGCGCGCCGGCCACGGCGAGCGCGACCGAGGCGTAGAGCGCGAGCTGGAACCCCTCGGTGAGCGCCTCCGCCGGGACCGTGCCCGTGGCCAGGAGGTCGTCGGTCCGGGTGATCGCGAGGGTGGACATGACGGCCGTGCCGAGCGCCCCGCCGATCTGCTGCGTGGTGTTCGACAGCCCCGACGCGAGGCCGGCGTCGCGCGCCGGCACGCCCTCCAGCGCCCCGATCGAGAAGGCGACGAACGCGAGGCCCAGGCCGAAGCCCGCGAGCAGGAAGCCCGGCATCAGGTCGGAGACGTACTCGCCGCCGACCGGCACCTGCGCCAGCAGCAGCACGCCGCCGGCGAAGACCAGCAGGCCGACGACCATCGGGAGCCGGGGGCCGATGCGGGTGACGACGACCGACCCGCCGACCGACGAGATCAGCGCGGCGAGCGAGGTCGCCAGGTACGCCAGCCCGGTCTCGAGCGGCGAGTACGCGGCCACCTGCTGCATGTAGAGGGTCATGATGAAGAACATCCCGAACATCGCGCCGCCGAGCGCGAAGCCGGCGACGTTCGAGCCGGTGACCGCGCGGATGCGGAAGATCGAGAACGGCAGGATCGGCGCCTTCGAGCGCATCTCGATGACGGCGAAGAGCGCCATCAGGGCGGCGGCGCCGGCCAGGCGGCCGATGGTGGTCGCCGAGGCCCAGCCCTCCGCCGACGCCTCGACGAGCGCGTAGACGAGCAGCGCGAGCGAGGCGGTGACGGTCACGCCGCCGGCGATGTCGAACCGCCGGTGGCCCGTGTCGGCCCGGCTCTCGCGGAGCAGGAACGGGGTCACCGCGATCACGGCGAGCCCGACCGGCACGTTCAGGAGGAAGATCCACTCCCACCCGATCGTGTCGGTGAAGACGCCGCCGAGCAGCACGCCGACGGTGCCGCCCGACGCGCCGACGGCGCCCCAGATGCCGAGGGCGGTGTTCCGCTCGCGGCCCTCCGCGAAGGTGGTCATCAGGATCGACAGCGCGGCGGGGGTCATCAGCGCAGCGCCGATGCCCTGCGCGGCGCGGGCGCTGATCAGGGTGACCTCGGTCGTCGCCAGGCCGGCGACGAGCGACGCGGCGGCGAAGAGGACGACGCCGATCACGAAGACGCGGCGGCGCCCGACGAGGTCGACGATGCGCCCTCCGAGCAGCAGCAGGCCGCCGAACGTGAGCGCGTAGGCGCTCACGACCCACTGGAGGTTGCGTGGCGAGAAGTCGAGGTCGGTCTGGATGGTGGGTAGAGCGACGTTCACGATCGCGACGTCCAGGATGACCATGAAGAACGCCGCGCAGAGGGCGACGAGGCCGTACCAGCGGCGGCGGTCGTGGGCGTCGGTCGTGGTGGTCGATGCGGTGGTGGTCATGTCGTGGTCCTCTCTCCCGCCTGCTGGGGCGGGGTCAGTGTGGGTGGCTCGGCGCCGATCAGCCGGAAGGCCAGCGGCACGAGGTCCGCGACCGGGTCCGGGTCGTGCGTGGTGCGGACCATCACGGACAGGCCCTCGATGTAGGTGAGGACCGCCCGTGCGGCCTGCGCCGTGTCGATCGGCGCGATGTCGCCCGCGGCGACGGCGTCGTCCAGCGCGATGCGGATGAGCCCGGCCCAGTCGCCGAACAGGTGCTCGAGACGCTCCCGCAGCACCGGGTCGACGCCGGACATCTCGACCGCGAGGCTTCCGAACGCGCACCCGCACGCGCCGGTCGCGGCCTTCAGGTCGTACTGCTCCTGGAGGCCCTGCTCGAGCATGGCCCGCAGGCGCTCCAGCGGCGGCAGCTCGCACGTCATCAGCGCGTCGATCCGGCCGCGGTCGCCGTGCTCCCAGCGGTCGTCGATGACGGCGAGCGCGAGGTCCTGCTTGGAGGGGAAGAAGTGGTAGAAGCTGCCCTTCTGCACCCCGGCGGCGGCGCAGATCTCGCCGACGCCGACGTCCGTGTAGCTCCGGCGGTGCCAGAGGTCCCCGGCCGCCTCGATCAGTCGCTCGCGCGCATCGCTCGTGCGTCCCACTGGTGTCGTGCTCCTTACTAGACGACCGGTCAACTATCCACTGGCGTGGGAGAGCCCGTCAATCCCCCGACCGAGGGACTCGTGGCAACTCGTGGAGTGGACGAGGGGCGCCGGCGACCCGCGCCAACCGGGGCCGATTTGCAGGCCTTTCGGCGTCTGCGATCACTTGATCGGCGGGGGTCCGATCGACCGAATTTCCCCGCTCGCGCGCGGGGCCGTCCGGCGCCCGCCCGGCCGCCGGGGGCGCGGCCCGCTCCCGGCTAGGCGGCGGCCCGGCGGAGGGTGGCGGCGGTGGCGATGAGGGCGGTGCCGACCCGGTGGAGGGGGGCCGCCGACACGTCGGCGCGGGCGGTGAAGGAGAGGGCCCCGGGGAGGGCATGGCCGTCGGCGCCGACCACCTCCCAGCGGACGACGTACCCCCCGGCGGGGCGGCTGCGGAGGGGCACGATGAGGCGCCGGGCGTCGCGGGGGTCGAGCCGGGGAGGGCCGGCGACGTCGCGGCCGGCGACCGTGACCGTCGCGGTGGTCGCGGAGCCGAGGACGTCGCCGTAGGTGACGACCACCCGGGCCGGGGCGACGGGGACGGTCGCGCCCTGCCGCGGGGAGGTGGCGGCCACGTCGGTGTGGGCGAGGGCGGCGGGCGCCGCCGCGAGCAGGGCGGCGGCCGCGGCGATGGCGGCGAGCGGCCGGACCCTCACACCGCCAGGCCGAGCTGGGCCGGCGACGGCGTCCCCGCCCCCGCGACCCGGCGCTCCAGGCCGAGCAGGGCGGCCTTGCGCTCCAGCCCCCCGACGTAGCCGCGCAGGGAGCCGTCGCGCCCGATCACCCGGTGGCAGGGGACGACGATGGGCGTCGGGGTCCGCGCGACGGCGCCGGCCACGGCGCGCACCACGTCCGGGCGGCCCACCGCGGCCGCGAGGTCGGTGTAGGTCGTCGTCGTCCCGTACGGCAGCCGCCGCAGCTCGTCCCACACCCGGAGGTCGAAGGGCGTCCCGCGCAGCTCGAGCGGCAGGTCGAAGCCGCGACGATCGCCGCTCAGGTACGCGATCAATTGATCGGCGGCCGGGGCGAGGCCCGCGTCGTCCCGGTCGCGGGGGTCGGGCGGCGGGGCGGCCCCGTGCGCGCCGGCGCCGTCGAACCGCACCGCCCGCAGGCCGTCCGGCCCGCCCACCAGGGTCACCGGGCCGAGGGGCCCGTCCACCGTCGTCCAGCCGTCGCGCGCGATCATCGGGGCATCCTCCCGTCGTGTGCGGACGCCATCGGGCGCCCACCGTCCACACGACCGGGCGCCCCGTTCCGTGAGGCGGGGGGCGGCTCGAACGCGACGTGGGTCCAGAGGTGCATGAGCGCGTAGGCGCGGAACGGCCGCCACGGCTCGGCGCGCCGCTCCGCCTCGGCCGGCCCGACGCCCCCGAGGGCGCGGCGGAGCACCAGGTCGGCGGAGGGCAACGCGTCGCGGTCGCCGAGGGCGCGGAGCGCGATGAGCTCGGCCGTCCACGGCCCGATCCCGGGCAGGGCCAGGAGGTCCTCCCGCGTCCGGGCCGGATCGGCCGAGGCGTCCAGCACGAGACCGTCGGCCACCGCGCGGGCCAGGGAGTGCAGGGTTCCCGCCCTCGCCCCGGTCAGGCCGACCGCCGCGCGCAGGTCCCCGGGATGGGCGAAGGCGAGGTCGTGGGCCGTGGGGAACGCGCTCAGGCCGTCGCCCGCCGGCGTCCCGTAGGCGGTCACCAGCCGGCCGGCGAACGTGCGCGCCGCGGCCACCGAGACCTGCTGCCCCAGCACCACCAGGACGGCCGCCTCGAAGCCGTCGCCGCCGCCCGGCACCCGCAGGCCCGGCCGGGCGGCGACGAGCGGCGCGAGGAGGGGGTCCCGCGCGAGGGCCGCGTCGGCCTCCGCCGGGTCGTGGTCCAGGTCGAGCGAGCGGCGCAGCGACAGGAGCAGGTGCGCGACGTCGGCCGGGTGGGACGGCCGCAGCTCCGCGCGCATCTCCCCCGTGCCAGGCCGCGGCTCCACCCGCACGATCGCCGGCCCGCCGGGGGCGCGCACCACGCGGGTGAGCGCCCCGTCGTCGTCGAGGCGCTCCAGCCCGGGGACGAGGTGGGCCCGCAGCGCCCGGACCAGGGACCCGGCGGCCAGCGGCTCCCGGTAGGGGAGCCGCACGAGGACGCGCGGCGGCCTCATCCCCCCGGGGTCGGCGACCAGCGCCACCCGGACACGTCCGGGTGGTCCTCGCCGTGGCGCCGCGTGTGCTCGCGCATGGTCAGGCGCGTGTCGACCATCCGCTGCCGCAGGCCGGCAGCCTGCTCGCCCAGGAAGGGCACGCGGTCGATCACGTCGATCACGAGGTGGAACCGGTCGAGGTCGTTGAGCATCACCATGTCGAAGGGCGTGGTGGTGGTGCCCTCCTCCTTATATCCCCGAACGTGCAGGTTGGCGTGGTTGGCCCGCCGGTAGGTGAGCCGGTGGATGAGCCACGGGTACCCGTGGTACGCGAAGATCACCGGCCGGTCGGCCGTGAACAGGGCGTCGAACTCCGCGTCGGGCATGCCGTGGGGGTGCTCCCCCTCGCTCTGCAGGCGCATCAGGTCCACGACGTTCACCACGCGCACGCGCAGCTCCGGCAGGTGCTCGCGCAGCAGCGCCGCGGCGGCCACCGTCTCGAGCGCCGGCACGTCGCCCGCGCAGGCCAGCACGACGTCCGGCACGCCCCCGTCGTCGGTGCCCGCCCACTCCCAGATGCCGATGCCGCGGGTGCAGTGCATCACCGCCTCGTCCATCGTGAGCCACTGGGGCGCGGGCTGCTTGCCGGCCACGATCACGTTGACGTAGTCCTCCGACCGCAGGCAGTGGTCGGCCACCGACAACAGGGTGTTCGCGTCCGGCGGCAGGTACACGCGGACGATCTCCGCCTTCTTGTTGACGACGTGGTCGATGAAGCCCGGGTCCTGGTGCGAGAAGCCGTTGTGGTCCTGCCTCCACACGTGCGAGGTGAGCAGGTACGTGAGGGAGGAGATCGGCCGCCGCCACGGGATCCCCCGGGTCACCTTCAGCCACTTGGCGTGCTGGTTGAACATCGAGTCCACGATGTGGATGAACGCCTCGTAGCAGCTCATGAAGCCGTGGCGGCCGGTGAGCAGGTAGCCCTCCAGCCAGCCCTGGCAGAGGTGCTCGGAGAGGACCTCCATCACCCGGCCGTCGCGCGACAGGTGGTCGTCGGTGGGCAGCAGCTCGGTCTGCCAGGTCCGCTCCGTCTGCTCGAACACGGCCGACAGCCGGTTGGACGCCGTCTCGTCCGGGCCGAACAGGCGGAAGTCCCGGCGGTCCGCCGTCGCCGCCATCACGTCGCGGAGCAGCGTCCCCAGCACGCGGGTCGCCTCGGCGTCCACGGCCCCCGGCGCGGGCACCTCGACGGCGTAGTCGCGGAAGTCCGGCACCGGGAGGGGGCGGCGCAGCAGCCCGCCGTTGGCGTGCGGGGTCCCGCTCATGCGGCGCGCGCCGCCCGGGTGCAGGTCGCGGATCTCCGGCACCGGCGCGCCGTCCTCGTCGAAGAGCTCCTCGGGCCGGTAGGAGCGCATCCACTCGTCGAGCTGCGCCAGGTGCGACGGCTCGGTCGCGAGGGCCGCCAGCGGGACCTGGTGGGAGCGGAACGAGCCCTCGGTGGGCTTGCCGTCGACCTCCTTCGGCCCCGTCCAGCCCTTGGGGGTGCGCAGCACGATCATGGGCCACTCCCACGGGCCGGTCGCGCCCTCCTCGCGCGCGGCGCGCTGGATGGCGCGGATGCGCGCGACGGCCTCGTCCAGCGCGGCCGCCATCACCTGGTGCATCACGGCCGGGTCGTCGCCCTCCACCAGGATCGGGTGGTGGCCGAAGCCGCGCATCAGCGAGACGAGCTGGTCGGAGGGGATGCGCGCGAGCACCGTCGGGTTGGCGATCTTGTAGCCGTTGAGGTGCAGGATCGGCAGCACGGCCCCGTCGTGGACCGGATCCACGAACCGGGTCGACTGCCAGGAGCCGGCGAGCGGCCCGGTCTCGGCCTCTCCGTCGCCCACGACGCAGCAGACGAGCAGGTCCGGGTTGTCGAAGGCGGCGCCGTACGCGTGGGAGAGGGCGTAGCCCAGCTCGCCGCCCTCGTGGATCGAGCCGGGCGTCTCGGGGGCGACGTGGCTCGGGATGCCGCCGGGGAACGAGAACTGGCGGAACAGCCGCCCCATGCCCTCCCCGTCGCGCCCGATGTGGGGGTAGGTCTCGGTGTAGGTCCCCTCCAGCCACGACGCCGCCACGATCGCCGGCCCGCCGTGGCCGGGGCCGATGACGTACATGGCGTCGAGGTCGTGCGCGCCGATCGCCCGGTTCATGTGGGCGTAGACGAAGGACAGCCCGGGGCTCGTGCCCCAGTGGCCCAGCAGCCGGGGCTTGACGTGGTCGAGCGTCAGCGGCTCGCGCAGGAGCGGGTTCGCCAGGAGGTAGATCTGCCCGACCGACAGGTAGTTGGCCGCCCGCCACCAGGCGTCGATCCGGCGGACCTCGTCGTCGCTCAGCACCGCGTTCGTCGTCATGTCCCCGCCTCCCTCACCGCTCGCGCGATGATCGCGTCCTCGCGTGCATGCACCACCAGTGCCCGCACGGCGGCGCCGGGCGCGCCCACCTCGCGGTCGTCCGTCCCGCCGGCGTCCTCGCCGATCTCCACCCCGAGGGGCGCGAGCAGGGCCCCCACCGCGGCCCGCATCCGTGCCGATCCCTCCCCGACGCCCCCGGTGAAGACCACGGCGTCCAGGCCGCCGAGCGCCGGCACCATCCCCGCGACCGCCTCGGCCAGCCGGGCGTCGTGCACCTCCAGGGTCAGGGCGGCGGCCGGGTCGCCCGCGGCCGCCCGGCGCTCCACCTCGCGCATGTCCGCGGTCCCGGCCAGGCCCATCAGTCCGCTCCCGCGCGTGAGCGCCTCCTCCACCTCGTGCGGTCCCAGCCCGTGCCGGGACATGAGGTGGAACGGTATGGCGGGGTCGATCGTGCCGCTGCGGGTCGCCATGACGACGCCCTCCAGCGGCTCGAAGCCCATCGTCGTCGCCACCGAGCGGCCGCCGCGCACGGCGGTCACCGACGCCCCGCCGCCGATGTGGCAGACGGCCAGCCGGAGGTCCGCGGCGGGGCGGCCGATCATCGCCGCGGCCCGCTCGGTGCTCCACTGCACCGAGATGCCGTGGAAGCCGTACCGGCGCACGCCCCACTCGTCCCGCCAGCGCGCCGGCACCGGGTAGGTCGACGCCGCCGGGGGC
Organism: Thermoleophilia bacterium; assembly: GCA_050249835.1. Classification (GTDB taxonomy): domain Bacteria; phylum Actinomycetota; class Thermoleophilia; order Miltoncostaeales; family Miltoncostaeaceae; genus Miltoncostaea. The sequence goes on along the minus strand of JBFWPT010000001.1, from coordinate 51,055 downwards.
AGGGTCGCGTGGAAGGCCGTGTCGAACACGGCGACGTGCGGGACCCCCGGGAACCGCTCCATCGCGTCCCGGGCGGCCGCGACCGCCGGGCCGTTGTGCAGCGGCGCCAGGTCGGCGAGGTCGTCGAGGACAACGAGCGCACCGGGATCGAGCACGGCCGGCGCGGTGAACCGCCCGCCACCGTGGACGATGCGGTGCCCCACCCCCGCGAGCGCCTTCGGCGCGTCCCCGATCGCCTCCAGCGGGCGGGCGCCGTCGTCCGGCGCGACGAGCGACAGCTTGGTCCCCGTCGAGCCGGCGTTCACCACCAGCACGGGGGGCTGCTGCCGGTCCTGCGGCACGTGATCCACCCTAGCGGGCCCGCCGTCCCCGGCATGTGACAGCCCGGTGACGACGGACCCGCGCGGGGTCAGGCGTCGCGCTTCAGGAAGCGTGCGGCGCCGATGGCGAGCAGGCCGACGACCCAGCCGGCCAGCACCAGGGACGCGCGGAGCACGTTGTGGTCGCCCGGCTCCTGGGTGATCGCGTCCCAGATCTCCAGGTACGCGGACTGCGGCGCGTAGTCGCCGACCCGGGGGATCGCGGACAGGGCCGAGTCCACGATGAACGCGAACCCGAGGGCGAGGGTGATGCCGCCGGCCATGCTGCGGGTGAGCAGGGCGAAGGCGACGCCCATCGCGGCGTACGCCAGGTTCCCGATCAGCGCCGCCGCGCACATCCGCACCACGTCGCCCACGGACAGGGACTGGTCATGGGCGTCGGCGATCGGCGGGAAGGCGGCGGCCGAGATGGCGTAGACCACGATCGTCAGCACGGCGGCCGCGAGCAGGGCGGTGGCGAGCTTCGCCGCCAGCACGCGCCCGCGGCGCGGGTTCGCGCTCAGCACCCGGCGCATCGTGCCCTGGCCGTACTCCAGGCCCACGATCCAGACACCCAGGATCATCGAGCCGATCGACGTCGCGAGGTCGGCGCCGATCCCGATCGCCACGTTCTCCTCGCCCATCCCGGCGAAGGCGGCGATGACGATCGCGGTCACCAGGGCCCCGAAGACCCCCAGCGTGGTCCAGCGCGGCAGGGGCAGCGCGCGCAGCTTCATCACCTCGGCGTTCATGCCGCCACCTCCTCGGCCGGGGCGGCCGCGTCGTCACCGGCCTCCCCCGTGAGGGAGAGGAAGACCTCCTCGAGGCTCGCCGACCGCGGGGTCAGCTCGCTCACGTAGATGCCGGCCTCGGCCAGCGGCCGGCTGATCTCGGCGCCGTCGGACACGTCGCCGCCCACGGCGAGGCGCCCTTCGTCGCCCGCCGTCGCGGGGATGCCCGCCGCCGTCAGGACGCCCGCGGCCCGCTCGGCCTCGTCCGGGGCCACCCGCACCGCGTGGCCGCTCGTGCCGTTGTGGGTGAGCAGCTCGTCCATGGTGCCCTGGGCCACCAGCCGGCCCTTGTGGATGATCGTCGCCCGGTCGCACATGAGCTGCACCTCGGAGAGGAGGTGCGAGGAGACGAGCACCGTGGTGCCGCGCTCCGGCAGGCGGGCGATGAGGTGGCGGATCTCGACGATGCCGCCGGGGTCCAGGCCGTTCGTCGGCTCGTCCAGCACGACCAGGCGCGGGGAGCCGATGAGCGCGAGGGCCAGGCCGAGGCGCTGCTTCATGCCGAGGGAGAACTGGCCCGCCTTCGTGTCGGCGCGGTCGGCCAGGCCGACGAACGCGAGCAGGTCGTCGACCCGCGCGGTGCCCTGGTCGAGGCCCCGGGCCGCCGCCTCGATGCGCATGTTCTGCCGCGCGGTCGCGCGGCCGTAGAGGGCGGGGCCCTCGATGAGGCTCCCCACCTGGCGGGCGGCGCCCGCGAAGCCGGGCGCGCCGGGCTTCTCCCCGAGCAGGGCGACGCTGCCGCCGCTCGGGCGCGTGAGGCCCAGGAGCATCCGGATGGACGTGGTCTTGCCGGCGCCGTTCGGTCCGAGCAGGCCGGTCACGGACCCCTCGGTGACGTCGAAGCTGAGGTCGTCCACGACGGCCCGGCCGCCGTAGGACCTGGCGAGGTTCTGGAATGTCGCGAGTGATGTCATGGGATCCATGACAGCGCGACCCGGCCCGCCGTCCCATCCGCCGACCGGATATTCCGGGTCCGACGAAGGTCGATGCGGGGCCTCCGGAGGGTTCCGCGCGCGCGGGGAGGTCGTATCGTCATCCCATGACCGGCCTCTGGCAGCGCTCGCGGCGCGACTGGATCGTCGACACGCTCCTGTTCCTGATCGCGCTCGGGGGCGGGATCGCGACGATCCTGACGGTCGACGGCCCGGGCGGGATGTGGTGGGTCGTGGACCTCGTGCTGGGCGTCGTCGGCCTGGCGGCCCTGTGGGTCCGCCGCCGCTGGCCGGTGGCGGTCGCGCTGCTGCTGCTGCCGCTCGGCATCCTCTCGTCGCTGGCGTCGATCGCGGCCGCGGTGGCGATCTTCACGGTGGCGATCCACCGGCCCGCGCGCATCGCCATCCCCATCGGCGCCCTGCACGCGGCGGGCGTGTTCGTCTACGCGCTCATCTACCCCGACCCCGGCACCACCTACTGGGTGACGATCATCTTCAGCGCGCTGCTCACGGCCGGGCTCGTGGGCTGGGGGATGTACGTGCGGGCGCGGCGCGAGCTGCTGGCCTCGCTCCGCGAGCGGGCGGAGCGGGCCGAGGCCGAGCAGGCCCTGCGCGTGGAGGGCGCCCGGCTGGGCGAGCGGGAGCGCATCGCCCGGGAGATGCACGACGTGCTCGCGCACCGGCTCTCGCTGCTGTCCCTGCACGCGGGCGCGCTGGAGTACCGGCCGGACGCGCCGCGCGAGGACGTGGAGCGCGCCGCCGGGGTCATCCGCGACAACGCCCACCGCGCCCTGGAGGAGCTGCGCGCGGTGATCGGCGCCCTGCGCGACGACGGCGAGGCCGTGCCCGAGCCGCCCCAGCCGACCCTGGCCGACCTCCCGCGCCTCGTGGAGGAGTCGATCGGCGCCGGGACGCGCGTCGACGCCCGCTACGACATCGACCTCGCCGTCGTGCCGCGCGACGTGGGGCGCCATGCCTACCGGGTCGTGCAGGAGGGCCTCACCAACGCGCGCAAGCACGCGCCGTCGAGCGCGGTGGCGCTGCACGTGACCGGCGCCCCGGGGGAGGGGCTGCGGGTGGAGATCCGCAACGCCCTGCCGATCGGCGTGGTGGCGGGCGCGGTCATCCCGGGCGCCGGGGCCGGGCTCGCCGGGCTCGGCGAGCGGGTCGACCTGGCCGGCGGGCGCATCGACCACGGCCCGACGGCCGACGGGGACTACCGCCTCGTCGCCCGGCTGCCCTGGAGCGCGTGAGCGTGCCGATCCGCCTCGTGCTGGCCGACGACGACCCGCTCGTCCGCATGGGCCTGCGGATGCTGCTGGCCGGGGACGACGACATCGCGGTCGTCGCGGAGGCCGCCGACGGCGAGGCCGCCCTGGCCGCCGTCGCCGCGCACGCGCCGGACCTGGTGCTCATGGATATCCGGATGCCGGTGATGGACGGCCTCAGCGCGACCGAGCGGCTGCGCGCCCTGCCCGACCCGCCCGAGGTGATCGTCCTGACGACCTTCGACGCCGACGAGCAGGTGGTCCGCGCCCTGCGCGCCGGCGCGAGCGGCTTCCTGCTGAAGGACACGCCGCCCGAGGAGATCGTCCGCGCCATCCGGGTCGTCGCCGCCGGGGAGAGCATGCTCTCCCCCGCCGTCACCCGGCGCCTCATCGCGCACATCGCCGACGACGAGACCACCGCCCGGCGCCGGCGCGCCGAGGAGGCGGTCGCATCCCTCACGGACCGCGAGCGCGACGTGGCCATCGCGCTCGGCCAGGGGATGACGAACGCGGAGATCGGCCGGGCGCTCTACATGAGCGTGCCCACGGTCAAGGTCCACCTGTCGCGCGCCATGCAGAAACTGGGGCTGGACAACCGCGTCCAGGTCGCGCTGCTCGTGCACGACGCCGGGCTGGCATGAGCGACGACCGGCTCGCGGCGCTCGCGGCGCTGCGGGCGACGCGCTGGTTCACCGCCGAGGGCGTGGACGACGCGGACCTCGACCGGGTGCTGGAGGTGGGCCGCTGGACCGGGTCGGCCCGCAACCGCCAGCCGTGGCGGGTCGCGGTGGTCCGCGACGCGGCCCGGCGGGAGGAGCTGTCGCGCCTCGGGGCCTTCGCGCTCCACCTGGCGAACGCCCCCGTCGTCCTGCTGCTGGGCATCGACACCGACGCGGGCGGCGCCGACGCCGCGTTCGACGCCGGGCGCCTGGCGCAGTCCCTGATGCTGGCGGCCGACGCCCTCGGCCTCGGCACCTGCCCGGTCACCTTCTTCCCCGACGCCAACGTCGCACAGGCGACGGCCCTCGCCGGCCTCGCGCCCCCGTGGACGGTGCGGAACGGCATCGCCCTGGGCCATCCGGCCCCCGCGCCGGCGGGGACGGGCCGGCGCGCGATCCCCGGCGGCCGCCGTCGACTCTCCGAGATCCGGGTCGACCCTCCGGCCTGACCCCCGGTTGAGAGCCGTCCCGCCCGGGCATCGGTGGGGCGCATGGGACGACTGGACGACAGGGTCGCGATCGTGACCGGCGGGGGCGCGGGGATCGGGGAGGCCGTGGCGCTGCGCCTCGCCCGCGACGGCGCGCGGGTGGTGGTGAGCGGCCTGGCCGACGACCCCATCGAGGACGTCGCCGGCACGGCCGCGGATCTCGGCCCCGGCGCGGTCGCGATCGCGGGCGACCTGGGGGAGGACGGCACGGCCGAGCGCTGCGTCGGCGCCGCCCTGGAGCGCTGGGGGCGGCTGGACATCGTGGTGAACAACGCGGCCACGGAGGCCGACCGCATGTGCCGCGCCGACGAGATGCCGGTGTCGGAGCTGGACCGCCTCTACCGCGCCAACGCCCGCTCGCTCGTCCTGATGACGCGCGCCGCCCTGCCCGCGCTGCGCGAGAGCCGCGGCGTCGTCCTGACCGCCGGCAGCACGGCAGGGGTCTCCGGCATCCCCCACATGGCGGTCTACGGCGCCACGAAGGGCTTCGCCACGTCGTTCACCCTCGGGGTGGCCGCGGAGTCGGCCGCCGACGGCGTCCGCGCGGTGGTCGTCGTGCCGGGCCCGACCGACACCGGCCAGACGCGCCCGGAGGCCGGGCCGCACACGCCGGACGCGGCCCAGACGATCGTGGACTCCACCATCGTCGGCCGCCGGGCGACCGTCGAGGAGATCGCCAACGTCTACGCGTTCCTCGCCTCGGACGAGGCGAGCTTCGTGACCGGCGTGGTGTGGGTGGTGGACGGCGGCGTCGGCATCTCGCGCGGCCTGCCCGGGCGCCGGGGCGACATCCCCGCCCCGCCGCTCACGCTGCCGGTGCGCCATTCGCTGGAGGGGTTCGCGCACGAACGGGGCGACAAGCCCGGGGAGGCCTGACCGGGTGGCGCGCTTCGACGCGGTCGTCATGGGCTCCGGGTCGGGCGGCCGCGCCGTCGCCGGGCGCCTCGCCGACGGCGGCATGGATGTCGCCATGGCCGAGGAGGGGGCGGTCGGCGGCGAGTGCCCCTACTGGGCGTGCATGCCGAGCAAGGCGCTCCTACGGCCCCCCGAGGCCGTGTGGGCCGCGCGGCGTGTCCCCGGCGTGGAGGCGTCGATCGCACGCTGGGACGAGGTCGCGGCGTTCCGCGACGAGGTCACGTCCGGGTGGGACGACGCGCGGAAGGCGGCGCGGTACACCGCCCGGGGCGTGACGATCCTGCGCGGGCGCGCGCGGATCGCAGGGCCGGGCCGGGTGGCCGTCGGCGGCGCGACGTACGCCACGGAGCGGATCGTGGTCGCCACCGGCACCGCCGCGACGATCCCCCCGGTCGATGGGATCGGGGACGTCGCGGTGTGGACGAACCGCGAGGTCATGGAGATGCGCGCCGTCCCCGCCTCGGCCGTGGTGCTCGGGGCCGGGCCCGTGGGCGTGGAGATCGGCCAGGCCCTCGCCCGGTACGGCGCGGCGGTGACCATCGCCGACCCCGCGGACCGGCCGCTGCCGGCGGAGGACCCGGCGGTCGGCGACCTGCTCTCGCGCCGGTTGCGCGGCGACGGGATCGACGTGCTCTGCGGGAACGAGGCCGTCGCGGTGGCGCGCGACGGCGACGGCGTGCGCGTCACGTTCGCCGACGGCGCGACCCGCCGGGCCGCGCGCCTGGTGGTCGCGGCCGGCAGGTCACCGCGCGTGGAGGGGATCGGCCTGGAGACCGTGGGCGTCACCCCGGACGCGACCGGCATCCCGGTGGACGACCGCTGCCGCGCCGCCGACGGCGTCTGGGCCCTGGGCGACGTGACCGGCGCCGGCCTGTTCACCCACGTCGCCGCCTACCAGGGGCGGATCGCCGCGGCCGACATCCTCGGCGAGGGCGACCTGCGGGCCGACTACTCGGCCGTCCCGCGCGCGGTGTTCTGCGACCCCGAGGTGGCGGCCGTCGGGCTCACCGCGGCCCGGGCGCGCGACGAGGGACGGGACGTGGCGACCGCGACGGTCGACCTCGCGGACATCGAGCGGGCGTCCACCTACGGACGCGACGTCGGCGGGCTCGTGGGCGTGGTCGCGGACCGGGGCGCCGGGGTGCTCGTCGGCGCCCACGCGGTCGGCCCGCTGGCGTCCGAGTGGATCCACCTCGCCGTGCTCGCCGTGCGCGCCCGGGTGCCCCTGCCGGTGGTCGCGGACGTGATCGCCCAGTTCCCCACCTTCGCGGAGGCCCTGGTGGCCGCGGTGCGCGCCCTGGACGGCTGACCGCCACGGCGACGGCGGCGGACCTATGATCCGTCCCCCGTGTCACCCATCCTGTCGCCGAGCGTCCTGGACCCCACCCGCGTCGCCGCGGTGCGGGCCAGCGGCCTGCTCGACACGGACCCGGATGAGGCGTTCGACCGCCTCACCGCGCTGGCCGTGCAGATGACGGGGGCGCCGCTGGCGTTCATCACGCTCGTCGACGACGCGCGCTCCTTCTGGAAGAGCGCGGCCGGCGTGCTGCGCACCGGGCCGCGCGAGGACCGCCTGGAGCGGTCGTTCAGCCGCCACGTCCTGGCCGCCGACCGCGCGGTCATCGTCCCCGACCGGGCCGCCCCGGGGAGCCCCGGCCCCGTCCCCGAGATCGACGGCACGCCGGTGGGCTCGTGGGTGGGGGTCCCGCTGCGCGGCCCCCGGGACCTGACGCTCGGCGCCTTCTGCGTCGCCGACCGCGTCCCGCGGGACTGGACACCGCAGGACATCGGCGCCCTGGAGGCGCTCGCGGCCACCGCCGCGGCGGAGGTGGAGCTGCGCGCATCCCTGCGCGAGACCCGCGACGCCCTGCTGGCCATGGACCGCCTGCAGCAGGCGAGCGCCGCGCTGCTCGGCGCCCTCTCGCACGACGAGATCGCCGACCTCGCGCTGCAGGAGGCCGTCGCCGTACTGGGCGCCCGGGCGGCGAACATCGCGGTCCTGGACGACTCGGAGACCCGTTTCGTCACGCACCGGTCGACCGGGTTCCCCGATGAGGCGCGCCCCTCCCTCGACGCCATCAGCACCCGCACCCCGGTCATGTCGGCCGAGGCGGCCCGCACCCGCCGGCCGGTCTGGCTGCACGGCGACGAGTGGCGGCGGCGGTACCCCGAGAGCGCGGCCATCGCCGGGAGCCTCGGCACGGAGGCTGCGGCGATCCCCCTCGTCGCCGGGGAGCGGCTGCTCGGCATCCTCGGCCTGGTGTTCGACGCCCCGCGCCCGCGCACGGCGCTCGAGCGCACCCTGGCCCTCGCCCTGGCGAGCCACTGCGCCCAGGCGATGGAGCGCGGGCGCCTGTACGACCACGAGCACCGGGTGGCGGAGGTCCTGCAGCGCAGCCTGCTCCCCGGTCGCCTGCCCGAGGTGGAAGAACTGCAGATCGCCGCCCGGTACGTGCCGTCGGGCACGGGGTTCCGGGTGGGCGGCGACTTCTTCGACATGTTCGCGGTGGCGCCGTCCGAGTGGTGCGCCGTCGTGGGCGACGTGTGCGGCAAGGGCCCGGAGGCCGCCGCCGTCACGTCCCTGGCCCGGCACGTCATCCGGGCCCACGCCCGCATCGGCCGTGGCCCCGCCGACGTGCTGGCGCGCCTCAACGAGGCCCTCATCGAGGAGGGGCGCTCCTTCCTCACCGCCGTCTGCCTGCGCTTCCGCGCCGACGAGGACGGCGTGGAGGGGCGCCTGGTGCTCGGCGGCCACCCGCCGCCCTTCGCCCTGGCGCCGGACGGGTCGGTGCGGCCGGTGGGCGTCCCCGGCACGCTGATCGGCGTCGTGGACCAGCCGCGGCTGCGCGAGGTGCACTTCCGCCTCGACCCGGGCGACGCGCTCGTGCTCTACACCGACGGGGTCACCGAGGCTCGGCGCGACGGGGTGCAGTTCGGCGCGTCCGGTCTGGCGTCGGTGCTCGCGTCCGCCCACGACATGGACGCCGAGGGCGTCGCGGCGCGCGTCGAGCGGGCGGTGCGCGACCATGCCGGGGCCGGCGGCTCCGACGACATCGCCCTGCTCGTGCTGCGGCGCTACCGGTAGGAGCGGCCTAGTTCGGGCCGCGCCAGCGCCGCTCGAACGGCAGGCGCCAGGTGTTGGGCGAGATGAGCCCGTGCATCGCCCGCGGGCCCCAGGACCCGGCGGGGTACGACATGACGTCGGGCGGGTCCTCCAGCACGGCCGACGACACCTCCCACAGTCGCTCGATGCCGGTCGCGCTCGCGAACAGGGTGTGGTCCCCCATCATCGCGTCGTAGATGAGGCGCTCGTACGCCTCCAGCACCTCGACGTGGTGCTGGTCCTCGTAGAGGGAGAACTGGAGGCTCTGCTTCACCAGCCGCATGCCCGGGCCGGGGCGCTTGCCGTAGAAGGAGAGCGACAGGCGGGACGCCTCGGCGAGGTCGAAGGTGAGGTGGTCCGGCCCGTACTGGCCCACCCCGGAGCCCGCCGGGAACATGGAGCGTGGCGGCTCCTTGAAGGCGATCGAGATGATCCGCGCTCCCTCGGCCATGCGCTTGCCGGTGCGCAGGTAGAACGGCACCCCGGACCAGCGCCAGTTGTCGATGAAGCAGCGCAGGGCGACGAAGGTCTCGGTCTGGGAGTACGGCGACACGCCCTCCTCGTCGCGGTACCCCTCGTACTGGCCGCGCACGACATCGGTCGGCTGGATCGGCACCATCGAGCGGAAGACCTTGTTCTTCTCCTCGCCGATCGCGCCGGGCTCCAGCGCCGTCGGGGGCTCCATGGCGGTGAACGCGAGCACCTGGAAGAGGTGCGTGACGACCATGTCGCGGAAGGCGCCGGTCGCCTCGTAGAAGACGGAGCGGCCCTCGACCGAGAGGGTCTCCGGGACGTCGATCTGGATGTGGTCGATGTTGTTGCGGTTCCAGATCGGCTCGAAGAGGCCGTTCGCGAAGCGCAGCGCGAGGATGTTCTGGGCGGCCTCCTTGCCCAGGAAGTGGTCGATCCGGAAGACCTGGTCCTCGCGGAAGACCGCCTGCACCATGCGGTTCAGCGCGACGGCGCTGGCGAGGTCGGTGCCGAACGGCTTCTCCATGATGACCCGGGCGCGGTCCACCAGGTTCGCGTCGCGGAGCTGGTCGATGACCGTGGGCGCCGCGGCCGGGGGGACGCTCATGTAGTGCAGGAAGCGCGGGCCGCCGCCGATGTCCTCGCACGCGGCCGTGACCGTCGCCTCGAGCGCCCCGGTGCCGTTGCGGAGGTCCACGTAGCTCAGCCGCCGGGCGAAGGCGTCCCAGCCGGCCTCGGACACGTCGTGGCGCCCGAACTCGTCCCAGGCCTCCCGGGCGAAGTTCCGGAAGCCGTCGGTGTCGAGGGGGTCGAGCGACGCCCCGACGATGCGGTAGTCCGGCAGCAGGCCGGCGCCGCTCAGGTGCATCAGGCCGGGCAGCAGCTTGCGGCGCGCGAGATCGCCCGTGGCGCCGAACAGGACGATCACGTACGGATCGAGCGGCGCGATCGATCCGACGGCGACGTCGCCGGGTTCTCTCGGAGTCATGCGGCCGCGACCCTATCCGGCCGCGGCGCCCCGGACCCTTGGCCCGCTGACACAACCGCGCAACGCATGGCCCGCCCGCTGGTCGCCACGCCGCCTCCCTGGTCGCCGCCCGTCCGGCGGCAGGCTAACGCCCGCCGCCGGACGGAGACGCGGTTCACGAGGCGACGGCCTCCGCGGGCGCCCCGATGGCGGCGAGGAAGGTGGCCGACGGGGTCGTCCAGCCGAAGATGCCGCCCTGGGCGGCGATCATCTTCAGGCCCACCTCGTGGAACTCCGGGAAGTACGACCCGACGCAGTCCTCGAGCACCAGGCACTCGAAGCCGCGGTCGTTGCCCTCGCGGACGGTCGTGTGGACGCAGACCTCGGTGGTGACGCCGGTGACGACGAGCGTGTCGATGCCCGCGTTGCGCAGCATCAGCTCCAGGTCGGTGGCGAAGAACGCCCCCTTGCCGGGCTTGTCGAGGACGGCCTCACCGTCGATCGGGTACAGCTCGTCGATGATGTCGTGGCCCTCCTCGCCGCGGACGAGCACCCGCCCCTTGGGGCCCGGGTCGCCGATGCCGCAGGAGAGGTTGCCGCGGGCCAGCTTGGTGGGCGGGGCGTCGGTGAGGTCCGGCCGGTGCCCCTCCCGGGTGTGGATGACGGTCATGCCCATGGCGCGGGCCGCGGCGAGCACGGCCATGAGCGGCTCGACGGTGCGGGCGAGCTGGGAGACGTCGTTGCCGAGCATCTCCCCGAACCCTCCCGGTTCGAGGAAGTCCCGCTGCATGTCGATGATCACGAGCGCCGTGCGGAACGGGTCGAGCTCCAGCGGGTAGGGCGCGGCGGGGATGCTGACCGGCCCGGGGGTGGACGACTGCTCCATCGGTTCGGGTCCTTTCGGATCGGGTGGCGGATGCCGCGGGGCGGGCGCCGGGCGCGCCCGCCCCGCCGGGTCCTATCCGGGTGCCGGGGCCGGGTCCGCCGACGGGGGCGGTGCCTCCTCCCTGGGGCCGAGGCCCGGCAGGTGGTAGGGCGGCCGGTCCGCGGCGGCGGCGACGTCCTCCGGGTCGGCCGGGTCCACCTCCCGGGCGGGTGCCCGGAGGAAGTAGGCGGCGGCGCAGACCACGGCCATCAGGGCGTAGCCGAGGGAGATCTCCGGTCTCTCGAACCACGAGACCTCCTCCCCGTGGATCAACCCGATGCCCGCGAGGCCGGCCCCGATGAGGCTGTAGATCGTCGCCCAGAGGAAGTTGCGGTCGATCATGAAGACCGCGATCGCCCCGAGGACGATGCCGGTGAGCACCGCTCCCTGGCCGAGGATCAACAGCCCCTCGTAGATCACCCCGGCCCCCGAGAGGGCGTCGAAGCCCACCCCCGCGGCGTTGGTGCCCGCCGCGGCGAGCGCGTTGTCCACCTGTCCCGTGCCCCACTGGGCGATGTTCGGGACCATGGCGAGGACGATGGCCGGGTAGTACGCCTTCGGCACCGCGCCGAACGCCTGGGCGCCGATGACGAGGCCGATGAAGAGCAGGATCGGCACGATCGCGGGGATCGGCAGGATCGACGAGATCAGCGGGAACAGGCCGAGGGTGCAGAGCAGGAAGATCACGACGCCGGTGGCGAGCGAGTAGGAGACACGGCCGCCGGCGGCCTTCCAGCCGGGCTGGCCGACGTAGACGGCGGGCGGGAACGGGCTGCCGAGGCCGGCGCCCACGACCGCGCCGACGCCGTCGGCGAGGAGCACGGAGCGGAGGTTGTACTTGTCCCCCGCCGCCGCGGCGCTCTCCACGTTGCTCATCGCCTCGGTGAAGTTGTAGATGCCGAGCGGGATGGCGGTGGCGAGCAGCGGCGAGATGCCGCCGAGGCCGTCGAAGAGCATGTCGAGGTTGAGCGTCGGGATGCCGACGGCGATGCTCTCGACGCCGTCCGAGACGGCCTGGCCGTCCATGTAGCCGCCGATCCAGGCGATGGCGGAGCCCACGATGACCGCGGCGGCGGCCATCGGGAAGTTGCCGGGCAGCCGGACCCCCGCGATGAAGCCGATGATGATCATCGCGATGACCGGCAGGGCGATCCACGCGGCCTCGAACATCTGCGCGGCCGGCCGCATGGAGATGAAGGTGATCGAGATGCCGGCGAGCGTGCCGAGCAGCGCCGCGCCGGGCGTGAACTTGCGGATGACCGGCCCGATGAACGCGCCGATCAGGATGATCACCCCGATGATGAACGCCCACGCGAGGCCGGCCGTCCAGGCGGCGATGGGGTCGTTCGTGTCGAGGTAGATCGGCAGCATGATCACCAGGACGACGATGAACATGTGCGGGACGCTGGGGCCGTAGGGCATGGCCGTGACGTCGGTGCGCCCCTCCTTGAACGCGAGGCGGCGCGCGAGCCAGAAGTAGAAGACGTTGCCCACCAGCAGCTCGATGCCGAGCGCGGGGAGGATGACGCCGTTGACGTCGTCGGCCGGGATGTTGACGACGAACAGGCAGAGGCCCGCGAGGACGATGACGTTGACGAGCATGTTGATGCCGAGCCCGAAGAACGCGTTGAGGTCTCCGCGTGTCCACAGGGGAAGGTCCGGCATGCCCGGGGGGCGTTGCATGCGCAACCGGGCGGCGAGTGACGACAAGGACGCACTCTCCCTTCGTGGTCGGCCGGGATGGACGGGGCCCGACCGCACCGTCACCAGACCGGCGGGCACGGGTCGGTTGTATGCAGCTTTGTATGCAATGGTTCCGGCCGGTCGCGCTGGCCACCGGGATGAGAATCGCCCCTCCCGTTGGTCCCCCCGGCCACCCCTCCCGGAGCCCTCCCCGGCGGGGCCGTCCCCGAGGGGGACCCCCATGGCTCACTTGGGCCATGGGCATGGCTCGGTCGCGCCAGGGGGCCATGGCGCGCTCGGGGCACGCGCGTGGCTCACTTGGGCTGTTCGGCGAGGCTGCGAGGGCCGGCCTCGCGGGATCCCCGATGCACACCGGCATCCCGGGTCATGGCTCACTTGGGCCACGGGCATGGCCCGGTCGGGTTCGGCCCCCATGGCGCGCTCGGGGCACGCGGATGGCTCACTTGCGCCACGACGGCGACGGCGCGGTGCGGGGTGCCGATCCGGCGGGATCGGCACGGTTCCGTCACACGGGGTCCCTCAGATCTGGGGAGGGGGCACCGGGTCGGGTTCGGAGGGCGGGACGGGATCCGGCTCCGGGATGACCGGGTCGTCCGGGGGCCACGGCTCGGGCACGCGGGCGGGGCCGGGGACGGGCTCGGGGACCGGGTCCGGTCCGGGCTCGGGGATCGCCGGCGGGGTGGGCTCCGGGATCGAGGGGGGCTCGGGGAAGGCCGGCGGGAGAGGCTGCGTGGTCATGGGGTGGTCGTACCCGCACCTCGCGGCGGTTCACGCGCCGCGTCGCCGGGGAACCTGAGGGGCATGGCAACCGCGTCACAGCACGACCCCGGGGACCAGGACCCCCGCAAGCCCGGGGTGCCACCCCACCAGGACGACCCGCCGGAGGCGCGGGACGACGACGAGCAGGTGGAGGAGGGCTCGGAGGAGTCCTTCCCGAGCTCCGACCCCCCGTCGAGCGGAGGGCCCGGCATCTGACGGCCCGCCGCGCGCGCGACGGACGGAGCGGCCCGGTCGCTCGTCTATCATGCGCGCCGTGAACACTTCCCCGGGCCGTTGATAAGCACGGTCCAGATCGTCGCGGCACTGCTCCTGGTGCTGCTCAACGGCTTCTTCGTCGCCGCCGAGTTCTCCCTGGCACGCGCGAGGATGACCCGCCTCGACCAGCTCGCCGACGCGGGGCGCGGCTCCGCGATGCTCGCGCGCCAGCAGGTCAAGCACATCGACCGCTACCTGGCGGCCTGCCAGCTCGGCATCACGCTGGCGAGCCTGGGCCTCGGCTGGCTCGGCGAGCCGGCGTTCGCGCACGTCCTCGAGCCGCTGCTCGAGAGAATCGGCCTCGGCGAGAGCAGCGCCACGCTCACCGCGATCATCCTCGCCTTCGTCATCATCACGGTGCTCCACGTCGTGGTCGGTGAGCTGGCCCCCAAGACGATCGCCATCCAGCGCGCGGAGCCGACGGCGCTCAGCATCGCCCGGCCGCTCGAGTGGTTCCGCTGGCTCTTCGCCCCCTTCATCTACGTCATGAACGGCGCGGGGAACGCCCTCGTCCGCGCGCTCGGCGTCGAGCCGGCCAGCGAGCACGAGCTCGCCTCCACCCCGGAGGACCTCCAGATCCTCATCGCCCAGAGCGAGGAGGGCGGCGCGATCGAGCCGGAGGAGGCGGACATGCTCGAAGGCGTGTTCGGCCTCCAGGAGAGCCTCACCCGCGACATCATGACCCCGCGCCCCGAGGTCACCACCCTCGCCGCCGACTCCCCGGTCCGGGCGGCGCTCACCGAGGCCCTCGCCACCCGGCACAGCCGCTTCCCGGTGCTGAACGGCGACGGCGTCCTCGGCATCGTCCACCTCTCGCAGCTCGCCCGCGGCCTGCTGGAGAAGGGCGAGGACACCCCGGTGCGCGGGCTCTCCGGCCCCGCCCTGTTCGTGCCCGAGACCCAGGCCGTCGACGACCTCCTGCGCCACCTCCAGGCGCGCCGTGCCTCGCTCGCGGTGGTGCTCGACGAGTACGGGGACTTCGCCGGCGTCGTCACGGTCGAGGACGTGATCGAGGAGATCGTCGGCGAGATCGACGACGAGCGGGACCGCGCCGCGGCCGTGGACGCGCGCCCCGACGGGCGCCTGATGGTGCGGGGCCACGTCCCCATCGAGGACCTCGCCGACCACGGCGTCGAGCTCGTGGACGAGACGGTCACCAGCGTCGGCGGCCTCGTCTTCACCCGGCTCGGCCGCCTGCCGCGCACGGGGGACTCGGTGACCGCGGACGGCTGGCGCCTCACCGTGGAGGCGACGCGCGGCACCCGCGTGGTGCTCGTGGCGATCGAGCCCGACGACGAGGCCGAGCCGCCCGCCCAGGAGCCGGCGGACGACTAGACCGGCTCTGCCGGTTCCTCCACGAGCTGGCCGGCCAGCGCGCCCCGCGCGGTGAGGCACGCCGCGCCGCAGCGGGCCCCCAGCGCGAGCGCCTCCTCCAGCGCCAGCCCGCGCGCGAGGCCGACAGTGAGGCCCGCGACGAACGAGTCGCCCGCGCCGTAGGAGTCGACCGCCTCGCCCGGCAGGGGCGCGGCATCCCACCGGCCGCCGCCTCCGTCGTCGCGCAGGAACCGCCCGCCGCGCGCACCCTGGGTCCACACCGTCACCGCCGGCGGCACGGGCAGCGACGCCGGGTCGACCGCCTCCACGGGGTCGTCGTCGCTCGCGATCAGCACGTCGGCCCGCACCCCGCTCTCCACCAGCACGCGCAGCCGGCGCGTGGTGACCACCAGCACCGGGGCGCGCCGGGCGGCGGCCAGCGTCGCCGAGTCGTGGCCGGTGAAGTA
Organism: Thermoleophilia bacterium; assembly: GCA_050249835.1. Taxonomy (GTDB): domain Bacteria; phylum Actinomycetota; class Thermoleophilia; order Miltoncostaeales; family Miltoncostaeaceae; genus Miltoncostaea. The sequence goes on along the minus strand of JBFWPT010000001.1, from coordinate 35,597 downwards.
CGCGGCGTCGCAGCCGGCCAGGTCGTCCCACGGCAGGGGATCCTCGATGCGGGCCGACACCGGCCCCCCGATCACCGCGATGCCGCGGTCGCCGTCCGGGCCGGTGGCGCTGACCGCGCGCACGTGGGGCTCCGGCCGCCGTGCCGCCAGCACGGTCACGCCCTGGGCCTCCAGGCCCGCCGCCGCGGCGTCGCCGGTCGCGTCGCCGCCGAGGGCCGTGAAGAACAGGCACTCCGCCCCGAGCTTGGCGACCTGGGCCGCGCTCACCCCGCCCCCGCCGGCCGGCTCGTCGAACGGCTCGGCCAGGTAGGTGATCTCCCCGGGCCGCGGCATCAGGCCGCGCCCGTGGGTGACCCACTCCACGTGCCCGACGACGGCGACCCGCGGGCGGGTCACCGGGTCACCGCGGCCGGATCTCCGGCGGGGCGCCGTGGGCCACGAGGGCCGCGGGCAGCGCCACCGAGCCGTCCGCCCGCTGGTGGTTCTCCAGGATCGCGATCAGCGACCGCCCCACGGCGACGGCCGTGCCGTTGAGGGTGTGGACCGGGACCGGCCCGCCCTCGCGGCGCACGCGCGTCTTCAGGCGCCGCGCCTGGTAGTCCGTGCAGTTCGAGCAGGAGGTGACCTCGCGGTAGGCCCCCTGCGCCGGCATCCACGCCTCGGTGTCGAACTTGCGCGCCGCCGACGCCCCGAGGTCGCCCACCGCGATGTCGATGACGCGGTACGGCACCTCGATCGCCTGCAGGATCTCCTCCTGCACGGCGAGGATGCGCGCGTGCTCGGCGCGCGACTCCTCCGGGAGCGTGAACGAGAACATCTCGACCTTGTCGAACTGGTGCACCCGGAAGATGCCGCGGGTGTCGCGGCCCGCCGCGCCGGCCTCGCGCCGGAAGCAGGTGGAGAGCCCGCCGTAGCGCAGCGGCAGCTCCTCCTCGGCCAGGATCTGGTCGCCGTGGAGCCCGGCCAGGGGCACCTCCGACGTGCCGACGAGGAAGAGGTCGTCATCGGCCGCCCGGTAGATGGAGGCCCGGTCGGTCGGGAAGAACCCCGTGCCGTACATCGCGTCCTCGCGCACCAGAACCGGCGGCACGACCGGGGTGAACCCGGCCGCCTCGGCCTTCTCCAGCGCCAGCCCGACCAGGGCGAGCTGCACCCGCACGAGCGGGCCGAGCAGGTAGGCGAACCGCGCGCCGGACACCCGGGCCGCCGCCTCCATGTCGATGATCCCGGCGGCGACGCCGATGTCCAGGTGGTCCTTGGGCGGGAAGTCGAAGCGCGGCGGCTCGCCGACCCTGCGGATCTCGACGGCGTCGTCCTCGCCGCCGTCCGGGGCGTCGTCCTCGGCCAGGTTCGGCAGGCCCGCCAGCAGCTCGTCGCGCTTGCCCTCGATCTTGCGGAGGCCGTCCTCCTGCCGGGCCAGGTCGTCGCCCAGGCGCTTCGCCGACGCCTCCGCCTCCCCGGAGTCGATGCCCTGGCGCTTGGCGGTGCCGATCTCCTTCGAGAGCCGCGCGCGCTCGGCGCGGGTCTCCTCCACCCGCGCGCGCAGGGAGCGGGCCGCCTCGTCGGCCACCATCAGCGCGTCGAGCGGGCCGTCGGCGCCGCGGCGGGCGAGATTGGCTCCGACACGGTCCCGCTCGGAGCGGATCAGCTTGAGATCGAGCATCGGTCCTCGGGGCGGCTAGGGCGTGGCGGCGGACGGGGAGGGGCCGTCGGCGAGGCCGGCGAGGACGTCCCCCAGGTCGTCGCCGAAGACGAAGGCGCGGCGGAGGCCGGTGATCTCGAACACCCGGCGCAGGCGGCGGTGGGGGCAGATGAGCCCGAGCTGGCCGTCGCCGGCGCGCACCCGGTTGAGCAGGGACACGAGGGCGCCGAGGCCGGACGAGTCGAGCAGCGTCACGTCGGTCAGGTCCACCACGAGCGGCGCCGCGCCGGTGTCGAGATCCTCCAGGTAGCGGCGGAAGCCGGCCACCGTGTAGATGTCGAGCTCCCCGCCCAGCACCACCAGGGTGACGTCCTCGCGCGACTCGGTCGTGACGTCCAGGCTCATCGTCGTGATGCTACCCGGGGCCCCTGGGACCCGCACCCGCGCGGCGGGCGGTGCTACTGGATGCTCAGGACGTAGGCGACGACGTTGTCGAGGTCGGTCCCGCTCACCAGCCCGGCCGGCATGGCGCCCCGGCCGTTCTCGACCGTGGTGCGGATGGTCGGCTCGTCCAGGCCGGCGCCCGCGAGCTGCGGGCCGACGCCCGCCTGGTTGCCGTTGTCCGTGTGGCAGCCGGTGCAGCTCACCGCGAAGACCTCGAGACCGGCCGCCGCGTCGCCGCCGGCGTCGCCGCCGCCACCGGCCGTGTCGGTGCCGCCGCCGTCGGCGGGGACCGTCGCGGGCGGGGCCGTGACGGTGTTGCCCTCCGAGTCCGTCTGGAGGGCGCTGTTCGCCACGGTGGGCGCGTCCGAGGGCGTCTGCGCGGCCTCCTCGCTGCTCTCGACGCAACCGGCCACCAGGCCGACGGCGGCGACCAGCGCCACCAGCAGAAGGGCCACCCTGGACATGCGCACCATCTCACCCCCGGATCGATCGGCGTCGACGACGTCCCGGATCATATGCACCGCACCCCGAGAAACAACGGCCGCCGCCGATCAGGGGTCATCCATCCCATCCAGGGCTCGACGCGAGTACCCTGGGACGTCACGGTGATCCGCGCACTCGACGGCCATGAGCCCGAGCTCGGCCCCGGCGCCTTCGTGCACGAGGCGGCCGAGGTGATCGGGCGCGTGCGGCTCGGGGCCCGCGCGTCGGTGTGGCCCCGCGCGGTCCTCCGCGGCGACACCGAGGCCATCACGGTCGGGGACGAGACGAACGTCCAGGACGGATCGGTCCTGCACGCCGACCCGGGGTTCCCGTGCCGGCTCGGCGACCGGGTGACCGTGGGCCACCTGGCGATCGTCCACGGCTGCACCGTCGGGGACGGGGCGCTCGTCGGGATGGGGGCCATCGTGATGAACGGGGCGGAGGTCGGCGCCGGGGCGATCGTCGGGGCCGGGGCGGTGGTGCCGGAGGGGATGCGCATCCCCCCCGGGACGATGGCGCTCGGCGTGCCGGCGAGGGTCGTGCGCGACCTGACGCCGGCCGAGCGGGAGGCGCTGCCGGGCTCGGCGGAGCGGTACGTCGCGATGATCGAGGTCCACCGCCCGTGATCGGACGCGACCCCGGCGCCCGGGCGGCGGTGGACGCCGCGCGCTGGCTCGCCCGGCTGGCCGGCGCGGCCGGCGACGACCTGGGCGAGGCGCTCGGGGAGATCGCCGAGCGCGTCCTGGAGGTCTTCCCCGTCGACCTCGTCGTGGTGCAGCTCGTCGACGAGACCGGCGCGGACGTGGCGACCCACGGCCACCGGGTCGGCCCGTCCGGCCCGGCCCAGGCGCTGGCGCCGCTGCTGGCGGGCCCCGGCCCGGACCCCGTCGCGCTCGGGGACGCCGCGATCGCCACCGGGGCGCCGGTGGCCTGGCCGCGGCTCTCCTCCGAGCCGGAGCAGATCGCCCGGCTCGCCGCGGTCGCCGACGCCGGGGGCCCGGCGGGCGCCGCGCACCGGCTGCTGCTGCACGCGGGCGGGATCGCCGTCCCGATCGGCACCGCCGGCGAGCCCGTCATCGGGGCGGTCACGCTCGTGTCCCTCTCGCGCGATCAGCCGGTGCCCGACGACGCGGCCGCCGAGCTGGCCGCGCTCGCCCCGCAGATCGCGCTCGCCGCGCGCAACCACCAGCTCGCGGCGCGCACGCGGCGGTTCCGCCAGACGCTGGAGGGGGTCATCGCGTCGAGCCGGATGGGGATGCTCGTGAGCGACGCCCGCGGCCGGCTGTCGATCACCAACCGGGCCGCGTCGGACATGCTCGGCATGGACCTCGGCCTGCTCGTCGGCCAGCCCACCCGGTCGCTGGTGGCCGAGCGGATCAAGTGGCGCTTCACCAACCCGGAGGACTACGCCTCCCGGCTGCTGGCGGCCCACGACCACCCGGGGCGCGAGGCCCTGCTGGAGGTGGAGACGGTGGACGGCCGGGCCGTGGAGCACACCTCCGCGCCGGTGCGCGACGTGGACGGCCGCATCGTCGGGCGGGTGGACATCCTCACGGACGTCACCACCGCCCGCGGCGCCCTGTCCGAGGCGCGCCGGCTGGCGGCCGAGCGGGCGGAGCTGCTGGCGCGCGAGGAGCGGCGGGCGCAGGAGGAGCGGGAGATCGCGACGGCCGCCCACCTGATGGCCTCCGCCCTGACGCCCGCCGAGATCCACGAGCACCTGCTCGACGCCGCCCACGCCGTCGTGCAGGGCTGCGAGAAGAGCGCCGTCCTGACGGTCGACGCCCGCGGGCTGATTACCCCGGCGGTCACGCGCGGCTTCGACCCCGCCACGCTCCCCCGCATGACCTTCCGCAGCGGCGAGGGCACCGTCGGCCGGCTGATGGTGGAGGGGCGCCCCTTCATCTGCAACGACACGCTCGTCGACGACCGCGTCTCCTCGCGCATCACGAGCATCGAGGGCATCCGCTCGTTCATGCTCGTCCCGCTCGTGCGCGGCGGCCGGGTGCTGGGCCTGGTGAGCCTCAACTGCATGGCCCCCCGCGAGTTCGGCGAGCGCGAGGTGCGGGTGCTGACGGAGCTGGCGCGCCACGCGGCCGCCGCCCTCGCCAACGCCCTGGAGTTCGAGCAGGAGCGGCACATCGCCGCGACCCTCCAGCAGTCCCTGATCGCCGACGACCTGCCGGCCATCCCGGGCGTGGAGCTGGCCGCGCTCTACGAGGCGGCGGCGGGCTCCCTGGTGGGCGGCGACTTCTACAGCGCCTGGCCGCTCGCGGACGGCCGGCTCGCGCTGCTGGTGGGCGACGTGTCGGGCAAGGGGGTCGAGGCCGCGGGCGTGACGGCGATGGTGCGCTACATGGCCGAGGCGCTCTCCCACCACCAGCCAGAGCCGGCGGCGCTGGTCGGCGAGCTCAACGGCCTCGTCTGCCCGCGCCTGCCCGACGGCGCGCTCGTCACCCTCCTGCTGGTCGTGATCGACACCGCCGCCGGGACGCTGCGCTGGTGCAGCGCCGGCCACCCCCCGGCCGTCCTCATCGACCCGGAGGGCGGCTACCGCACCATCGAGGACCCCGACCCGCCGTGCGGCGTCTTCCCCGAGCAGCGCTTCCACGAGGGGGAGGAGCCGTTCGGCCCCGGAGACACCCTCGTCGCCTACACCGACGGCCTGATCGAGGCGCGCCGCAAGGACCGCGAGTTCGGGGAGTCGGGCCTGCGCGACGCGCTCATGCGCGCGCCGCGGCGCGACCCGGACGGCCTTGCCCGCGCCGCCCACGCCGCCGCCCGCGCCTGGAGCGGCGGCCGCCTCACGGACGACGTGGCCGTGGCGGTGGTGCGCCGCACCCCGGCGTGAGCCGGCCGGACGCGGGAGCCAGGCGCACCACGCCGGCGGCGCCCTCCAGCGTCAGGCCGTCGGGCGTCCGCATGACCCGGAGCGGCCCGGCGAGGGCGGCGAGGAACCGGTGCTCGGCCTCGTTCCACGCGCGCGTCCCGGCCATGCGCGTGGCCATGAGCGGGCCGGGCGTGATCCCCTCCTCCGTGACCTCGTAGGCACCGGCGTAGCGGTTGACGCCCGCGTGGCCGGACAGGCGCCCGTCGTCGCCGATCAGCAGCGTCTGCGGGGGTCCGTCGTCCGGCGGCGCCACGCCGTCCACGTCCACGACGGCCCAGGCGGTGCCCGCGAGGGACCCGCTCACATCGACTCCGCCAGCGCCTCCACCAGGAACCGGGTGTGCGCCTGGACCATCGCCGACTGGCCGATCCGGTTGACCACCTCGGGGCTGGCGACGGCGTCCGGCCCGCCGCGCGCGATCTCGCCCTCCTTCGCCCGGCGGTCCATGGCGAAGATGGTGTCGGCGAGGCGGGTCTGACGCTCGCCCATCCAGCTGAGGACGGCGCCCGACACGGGCGGGCTGCCGTCGCGGGCCCGGTCGAGGCCCTCCAGGAAGACGCGGGTCCACGCGTCGACGCGCACGCGCCGGTCGAGCATGTCGCGCAGCCCGGGGTCGTCGCGCGCGATGTCGCCGAACTGACGGTCGACCTCGAAGGCATGGGCCTCGCCGACGCGCCGCATCTCGGCGTCGACCTCCTCCTCGCACTCGCGCAGCATGGCCGGCAGGCCGGTCGCAAAGGCGGTCAGGTCGCCGGACGCCGCGGGGGCCGCGGTGGCGGCGAGGGCCTCGGCGACGAAGCCGAGGTGCGCGCGCACCGCCGGGTCGCCGGCGGGCGCGAGGTCGTCGGCGCCCGCGGCCTCCCGGTCGAGGAGGGCGCGCAGGCGCTCGGGGTGGGACTGCATCCACACCAGCAGCCCGCGGGCGCTGGGATGCGGCGCCGTCCCCACGGCGTCAGGTGATCGTGTACTCGGGGCCGCTGCCGCCCTCGGGCGGGGTGAGGCGGCCGCCCTTGGCCGTGATCGCCCCGCACTGCACGCAGTTGGACGGGTTGATCTTCACCGTGACGGTGCCGTTCTGCGGGCCGTCCTCGTCGATCTCGTAGACCTTGGCCGGGCACATCCAGACCCAGGTGGTGGCGAGCGACGCCGGCACCTCGCGCTGCAGGCGGATGTGGTTCGGCTGGTCGTCGCGGGTCGCGTTGCCGCTGGCGAAGACGGACGAGAGCTTGTCGAAGATGTACTCGCCGTCCGCGGCCGGGTAGGACGACTGGCGGCTGCCGACGAACACCGGCTCCTTCGCGTCGGTCTTCGACTTGACGGGCCGGCGCGGCGCGTGGCCGAAGGAGGCCGTCGCCATGCCGTGGATCATGCCGCCGTAGATGAAGCCCTTCTGGAAGGCGGGCCGGATGTTCCGGACCTTCCAGAGCTCCTTCCACACCGACGAGTCCTGGATGCCCTTCGTGTAGCCCCAGAGGCCCGCGGCCGTGGTGGCCTTGCCCTCCTTGAGGGCGGCGTAGATGGACTCCGCGGCGATCATCCCGGACTTGATCGCCAGGTGGACGCCCTTGAGGGCCATCATGTCCACGAAGCCGGCCGCGTCGCCGACCATGACGGCGCCGGGCACGTGGAGGCGGCTCGGCAGGCCGTAGAGGCCGCCGCCCGGGATGGTCTTGGCGCCCCAGGCCAGCCGCTTGCCGCCGGCGAGGATGTCGCGGACCATCGGGTGGGTCTTGAACTCCTGGAGCACGTCGTGCGCCGACAGGGTGGCGTCGGCGTAGTCGAGCCCGATGACGTACCCGAGCGACACCATGTCGTCGCCCATCGGGTAGATCCAGGAGCCGCCGTACTCGCGGTACTTCGTCCGCAGCCGCAGCGGCCACCCGAGCGTGTGGATGACCTTGGTGAGGGGCTTGGCGACCTGCCAGACCTCCTTCACCCCGAGCTCCCAGCTCTGGGTGACGCCGCGGTCGAGGTCGAAGTGGCGGCGCATGACGCCGGTGAGGTGGCCCGGGGTGCCCTCGGCGAGGACGGTCACCTGGGCGTGCAGCTCGGCGCCGGGCTCGAACGCGGAGAGCTCCTCGCCCTCCTTGCCGCGGCCCTTGTCGCCGGTCACGACGCCGAGCACGCGGCCCTGGTCCACGATGAGCTTCTGGCAGTCGGTCTCGGGGAGCATGAAGGCCCCGAGCTCCTCCGCCTGCTCGGTCATCCACCGGGCCATCTGGCTGATCGAGATGACCCAGTTGCCGTGGTTCTTCATCTGCGGCGGCGTGGGGATGCGGATCTTGGACTTCGGCCGCATGAAGTAGACCGACTCGCCGGTCACCTCGCCGTAGTGCGGGATGTCCTCGGGCGCGAGGTCCGGGAACAGCTCCTTGATGGGGCCGGGCTTCATCACGGCGCCCGACAGCAGGTGCGAGCCGGAGGTCTTGCCCTTCTCGGCCACCGCGATCGGCACCTCGCCGAGCTGCTCCAGCAGCTCCGGGTCCTCGCCGAGGAGCTGGCCCAGCCGCACCGCCGTCGCGAGTCCCGCGGGGCCGGCCCCGACGATGAGCACGCCCACATCGATGCGCTCGTCCTCCGCGGATGCCGGCGGCACCACGTAGTCGGAGGGCTGGAAGGGCGGCGGATAATCAGCCGGGAGGATGTCCATTCGGCGTGCTCGCTGGCTCGGGGAATACGGGCGGTTCCCCGGACTCTAGCGGGCAGGCGCCGGTACGAACGGCCGCCGTCCGGGGGTGGATGCGTCCCCCGCGGGGCCGGCCGGGAGACCCCCGGCCGGCCCTTCCGCGCGGGACCGGGTGCTACAGGGAGATGGCGTCCCTCTGGCCGCTGACCTCGTTGGTCAGCTCGGTGACGACCGACTTCGCGTCGCCGAACACCATGGACGTCTTCTCGTTGAAGAACAGCTCGTTCTCGATGCCGGCGAAGCCCGCCCGCATGGACCGCTTGACGACGAAGATCGTCTGGGCCTTGTCCACGTCGAGGATGGGCATGCCGAAGATCGGGCTGTTCTTGTCGTGGCGCGCCGCGGGGTTCACGACGTCGTTGGCGCCCAGCACGAGCACCACGTCGGTCTGCGGGAAGTCGCCGTTGATCTCGTCCATGTCGAGCAGCTGCTCGTACGGGACGTTCGCCTCGGCCAGCAGCACGTTCATGTGACCGGGCATGCGGCCCGCCACCGGGTGGATGGCGAACCGGACCTCGACGCCCTCCTTCTCGAGCGCGTCGGCGAGCTCCCTCACCTTGTGCTGCGCCTGCGCCACCGCCATGCCGTAGCCGGGGACGATGACGACCGAGGAGGCCATCTTCATGAGGTCCGCGGCCTCGTCGACCGGGGCGGAGCGGTACGTGCCCTGGTCCTGGCCGTCGCCCGCGCCGACCGCGTCGGTCGCGCCGAAGGCACCGAACAGCACGTTCGAGAACGAGCGGTTCATGGCGCGGCACATGATGATCGCCAGGATCAGGCCGGAGGCGCCGTCGAGGGCACCGGCCACGATCAGGAGCTGGCTGTCCAGCACGAGGCCGAGGGCCGCGGCGGAGAGGCCGGCGTACGCGTTGAGGAGCGCGATGACCGTCGGCATGTCGGCGCCGCCGATCGGGATGATGAGGAACACGCCGAACGCGAGGGCCAGGGCGGCGATGACCGGGATCGCCCAGTTCTGGTCCGGGTTGAACATCTGGAAGATCACCAGCCCGAGCGCCGCGGCGAGGACCGCCGCGTTCACGAAGTTCTGCATCGGGTAGACGATCGGCCGCTGCGGCAGCCACTCCTGCAGCTTGCCCGCCGCCATCAGGGACCCCGTGAAGACGAGGAAACCGAGGGCGATCTCGATGCCGATCACCATCAGGTCGAACTTCGAGAAGTGCGAGCGCTCCAGGTAGAAGTGGGCGCAGCCGATGAGGCCGGCCGCGAGGCCACCGAAGGCGTGGGAGAGCGCGATCCGCTGGGGCATCGCGGTCATCGGCACCATGAGGCCGAGCGGCACGCCGATGGCGGAGCCGATCAGCAGGGCCACGGCGATGAGCATGTAGCCCTCGCCGCTGATGTCCGGCCAGAAGAGCGTCGCGACGATGGCGATGCCGAAGCCGATCTCACCCGCGAGGACACCCCGTCGCGCGGTCGACGCCTGCGACATCCACTTGAGGGAGAACGCGAACGAGAGGCCCGCGACCAGATACGCGAGCTGGATCCAGTTCATCCTGTCCATCAGGCGGGGCCCTCCTCGGCGGCGGCGGGCTTCGCCTTCTCGCGCGGCTTGAACATCTTGAGCATGCGGTCGGTGATGATGAACCCGCCGACCATGTTGATGGACGAGGCCACCACGGCGATGAAGCCGAGGATCTGGGCGTAGGTGGTCTCACCCTGGCCGAGGATCACGATGGAGAGCACCAGCGCGATGGCGGACAGCGCGTTGGTGAGCGCCATCAGCGGCGTGTGGAGCAGCTTGGGGATCCGCCTGATCACCTCGAACCCGACGAAGGCCGCCAGGCTGAAGATGAAGAGGTTGATGATGATGACGTCGGTGCTCATGACGTGACGCCCTCCCCGGCGCCGAGGGCGGACTGCACCCGCTCGTTGACGATCTTCCCGTCGCGGGTGACCGTGCTCTGGTTGACGATGTCGTCCTCGGGGTCCGGCGCCAAGGCGCCGTCCTTGACGAGCAGCGCGAGGAAGTTCGCGACGTTCTTGCCGTACATGAGGCTGGCGTGGTTCGGCGCCTCCGACGGCACGTTGACCGGGCCGATGACGCTGACGCCGTCGACCACGACCGTCTCGCCCGGCTTGCTGGGCTCCACGTTGCCGCCCTGCTCGGCGGCGAGGTCCACCACCACGGAGCCGGGGGACATCGCCTTGACCATCGCCTCGGTGATGAGCACGGGCGCCTTGGCGCCCTGCACCTGGGCGGTGGTGATGACCACGTCGGCGCGGGCGACGACCTTGAGCATCGCCTCCTGCTGCTTCGCGATCTGCTCGTCGCTCATCTTGGTGGCGTAGGCGCCGGAGCCGCCGGCCTCCTGGCCGGTGTCGAGGTCGAACTCGACGAACCGGGCGCCGAGGGACTTGACCTCCTCCTTGGCCGCGTCGCGGACGTCGTAGGCCTCGACGACGGCGCCGAGGCGGCGCGCGGTGGCGATGGCCGACAGGCCGGCGACGCCCGCCCCGACGATGAAGACGCGCGCGGGCGCCATCGTGCCGGCGGCGGTCGTCATGAGCGGGAACACCTTCGGCAGCGCGGTCGCGGCCATGATCACGGCCTTGAAGCCGGCGATGTTGGCCTGGGACGAGAGGACGTCCATCGACTGCGCGCGCGTCGTCCGCGGGACGAGCTCGAGCGAGTGGAGGGTCACCCCCTTTTCGGCGAGCGCGGCCGACACCTGCGGCGCGGCGAACGGGGCGGCCATGCCGACGAGCGTCTGGCCCGCGCGCAGCCTGGCCAGGTCGCCGCTGGCGGGGTCGCCGTCCAGCACGCGTACGACGGTGACGACGTCGGCGCCGAGCGCCTCGTCGCGGGAGACGAGCTTCGCCCCCTTCTCCTCGTACTCGGCGTCCGCGAACCCGGACGCGACGCCCGCGCCGGACTCGACGAGCACCTCCGCGCCCAGTTTCTGGAGCGTGGGTACGACGGCGGGGGTGAGCGCCACGCGGCGCTCCCCGTCGAGGGTTTCCCTCGGCACGCCGATCGTGAGCGGCGCGCGCGAGGAGTCAGCCCCGTTCGACGGGGCGGGTGAAGAGCTGGTCGACACAGTTATGGAGTCCCGGGACGCTGACGAGGGTGGGGGTTTCTACCGTACGGCTTCGCGGCCCGTCAACGCACGAAAGGACAGGCCTCGACGGGCGGGTGTGTGCCAGGACGAAGGACGATCGCTCGGGTTCTGCCGGAAACGGCTCGAGCGCGTCGGCCCGGCGGTGGCCGCGAAGCCTACCCGGCGCGCGCGGTCCCTGCGCGGCATCGGTGGCAGGAGGGGGTCCCGAGACGACGAAAGCCCTGCGGATGCAGGGCTTTCGTCAACCGGAGTGGAGGATAGCGGATTCGAACCGCTGACCTCCTGGGTGCGATCCAGGCGCTCTCCCAACTGAGCTAATCCCCCCGGGGCGCCGGACACTGTATCGCGCGGCCGCACTCGTTTCAGCCCCGGGAGGGGCGACGGCGGACCCCGTCGCTACCCTCCGGGGAGTGATCGATCTGCACACCCACATCCTCCCCGGCCTCGACGACGGCCCCGCCACGATGGGCGAGGCCGTGGAGATGGCCCGCGTGGCCTGGGAGCACGGCACGCGGACCGTGGTCTGCACGCCCCACATGATCGACCACTACCCGACCGACCCCGCCCAGGTGCACGAGGGGGTCCACGCGCTCCGGGCCGCCCTGGAGGACGCGGGGATCGGCCTGGCGGTCGTGCCGGGAGCGGAGATCTCGCTCGACTGGCTGCCCCGCATGAGCGACGCCGACCTCGCGATGGCGAGCATCGGCGGGGCCGGCCGCTGGCTGCTGCTGGAGATGCCCTTCGCCGGGTGGCCGATCGGCCTGCCCGAGATCCTGCGCGACCTGGAGATCCGGGGCTACCAGGTCATCCTGGCCCACCCCGAGCGCGCCGAGGCCGTGCAGCGCCAGCCCGACCGGATGCGCGACCTCATCGGCCGGGGCGCCCTGGTGCAGCTCACCGCCGGGTCGTTCCTGGGCGACCACGGGCCGGCGGCCCGCCGCACCGCCCTGATGCTGCTTGCCGGCGGCGCCGCGCACCTGCTCGCATCCGACGCCCACTCGGCGGGGCCGTGGCGGCCGCCCGAGATCGAGCCGGGGCTGCAGGCCGCCGCCGACGGCATCGACGCGCACCCGCAGACGCTGTCGTGGATGGTGCGCGAGGGGCCGGAGGCGATCCTGTCCGGGGGGCCGGTGCGGCCGCCGCGCATCGGGTCGCGGCCCCCGGCGGGGCGGGCCCGCTAGACCCTCAGGTCGAGGCGTGCAGGCGCCCGCCGTCGGCGGGCGGCCCGCCGTGCACGGCGAGCTGGTGCTGCCACGCCGCCCAGGCGCTGCGCACCATGTCGTCCAGGTCGTACCGCGCCTCCCAGCCGAGGTCGGCGCGGATGCGGTCGACCGCGCCCACGATGCGGGCCGGGTCGCCGGCGCGGCGGCCGCGGATCTCGGGCGGCAGGTCGATGCCCGTGAGCCGCCGCATCGCGTCGATCACCTCGAGCACCGAGGACCCGACGCCGCGCCCCACGTTGTACGCCTCGGCCACCGGGGCGTCCCCGGCGAGGTGGAGCGCCGCCTGCAGGTGGGCGTCGGCCAGGTCGACGACGTGGATGTAGTCGCGGACGCAGGTGCCGTCGGGCGTCGGGTAGTCGTTCCCGTTCACCAGGGGCGCCTCGCCGCGCGACATCGCCCGGAAGACCTTGGGGAACAGGTTGTGCGGGCTGTGGTCGGCCAGGTCCGGCGGGCCGGAGCCGCAGACGTTGAAGTAGCGCAGCGAGGTCTGGCGCAGGCCCGGCGTGATGCGCGCGACGTCGCGCAGGAGCCACTCGCTGACCACCTTGGTCTCGCCGTAGGGGCTCTCCGGCCGCGGCGGGGTGTCCTCCCCCACGATCTCGGCGTCGGGCGTGCCGTACCAGGACGAACTCGACGAGAGCAGGAAGCGCGGGATGCCACGTTCGCGCACCGCCGCCAGCAGGGTCTGGATGCCGGTGACATTGGCGGCGTAGAAGGCCAGCGGCTCGTCGACCGACACCCCGGCGTACTTCAGCCCGGCCAGGTGGACGACGCCGTCGACGTCGTGCCCGTCGAGCGCCCGGGCGACGGCCGCCGGGTCCTCCACCGAGCCCTCGACGAACGGCACCCCGTCGGGCACGTAGGAGCGGTACCCGGTGGAGAGGTCGTCGAGCACGACCACGTCGGTGCCGGCGTCGCGGAACGCGAGGGCGATGTGCGAGCCGATGTATCCGGCGCCGCCGGTGAGCAGCCAGGTCACGGGGGGCGATGCTAGTGCACCAGTGGGTGGGGCGGCCGGGCGCTGCTACGGTCGCGTCGTGACGGTCCCGGACGACGAGCCCCGGCGCCCCGGCGTCTACGCGCGGCTCGCCGAGGAGGCCGCCACCCACCGGGCGGTGCTGAGCCCGCCGCGCTGGATCCGCTGGGCGGGCGCCGGCATCTGCCTGGCGATCGCGGCCGGGGTGGTGGTGGCGGCGCTCGAGGTGCACCCCTGGTGAGCGGGCGGTTCATCGCCCTGGAGGGCGTGGACGGCAGCGGTAAGACGACGCAGGCGCGCATGCTGGCCGACGCCCTGGAGCGGCGGGGCGTCCCGGTGCTGCGCACCCGGGAGCCGGGCGGCACGCCGGTGGGCGAGCTCATCCGCGACGTGGTGCTGGCCGCGCCGTCCCTGTCGATGACGCTGCTCACGGAGGTCCACCTGTTCGCCGCCTCCCGCGCCGAGCACGTGCGGACGGTCATCCGCCCGGCGCTGACCGAGGGGACCTGGGTGGTGAGCGACCGCTTCGTCGACTCCTCGCTGGCCTTCCAGGGCGCGGGCCGCGGCATCGGCGTGGAGGCGGTGTGGGAGGCCAACCGGGCGGCGGTGGACGGCTGCCTGCCGGACCTCGCCGTCGTCATCGACGTACCGCTGGAGATCGCCGGGAGCCGGCGCGCCGCCGCGCCCGACCGCATCGAGGCCGAGGGCCCCGGCTTCCACGCCCGCGTGGCGGAGGGCTACCGCGACCTGGTGGCGGACAACCCGGGCCGCATGCGCCTGGTGGACGGCCGCGGCACGCCGGACGAGGTCCACGCGCGCGTGCTCGACGCGGTGGCCGCGCTGGTGCCGGCGTGATCGAGGTCCCCGGCCAGCCCCTCGCCCAGCGGGTGCTGCGGGCCGCGCTCACGCGCGACGACCCGCCGCAGCAGCTCCTGCTGAGCGGCCCCGCCGGCACCGGCAAACGCCAGGCCGCGATCGACGCGGCGTGGGCCCTGATGGACCCGGGCGGCGCGCACCCGCGCACCGCGGGCGCCCTGGACCTGACGGTGGTGGAGGCGACCGGCCAGCAGATCCTGCTCGCCGACCTGGCGCGTGCCCTGTCCCAGATCGCCGCGCGGCCCACCGTGATGCGGCGGCGGGTGATGGTGGTGCTCGACATCGAGCGCCTGCGCGAGCAGGAGAGCCGGCTGCTGAAGACGCTGGAGGAGCCGCCCGCGCTCTCCCACATCATCCTGGTGACCGACCACCCGGACGACCTGCTGGACACGATCCGCTCCCGCTGCCTGCCGGTGCCGTTCCGGGCCCTCGGCTGGGCGCAGGGCATCGCGCGGCTCGACGCCTTCGACACCGAGATGCACCGCATCGGCGGCGACCTCGCCGTGGCGGCGCTGACGGGCGGGGTGGAGTCGCCCGGCGCGCTGGTCGCGGGCGCCCAGGCGCGGATGGAGGCGGCCGCCGACGGCAACCCGTCGCCCGAGCTCGTGCGCCTGCGGTCCGAGGCCGAGGCGCTCGCCGGCAAGCGCGGCGAGCGCACGGCCGTGAAGCGCGCCGAGGATCAGGAGAAGCGCGAGCGCCGGCGCCTGGTGACCGACGGCTGGACGCGGGTGCTCGACTCGGCCGCCGCGGTGGCCGCGGACGCGGTCGCCCTCGCTGTCGGCGCGGAGGGAGCCGTGCGCAACACGGACCGGCTGGAGGCCCTGCGCCCCGTGGGGGTGCCGGAGCGGCTGCCCTTCCTGGAGCGGGCCGCCGAGGAGATCCAGCTCTCGCGGTCCGAGCTGCAGCTCAACCCCAAGGTGGAGCTGGCGGCGGAGGCCCTGCTCGTGCGCCTGGACGAGGCGCGCCACGGCGCCCGGGGCCGCCTGGCGCGGCCGGGGCGGATGGAGTGGTGAGCCCGCACTCGCCGCGCTGAGAACGCCGGCGGGGCCGCGACGCGTGTCTGCCGTCGCGGCCCCGAAGGTGTGAGGCGTACGCGGCGCACTCCCCGGGGTCACAGCCCGCGGCGCACCCCGGCGGTTGCGCCTACCTGGTGGAGACGGACGGCCCCCCGCCCCGGCTCGGAGCGGCGGACGGGAGGCCGCCCTCTATCGCCGTGTCCAGAGGCCGTCACCTCCCCGCGGCCATGGGCCCGTCCAGGCCGTGATCCGGCCACGTGCTCGCGGTGGTCCGTTCCAGGTACGCCGCATGCCGGCGCGCGTTGGGAGCAGGGACTCGGGCGGGACGCCGAACCGGAGTCGCGCTCCGGCCGGCCGCGAGGCGCCGAGCGGCGCTCGCATCACGATCTCCGGGCCGGTGGCCCGGTGGGTGACGGTTCCTGTGCGGTCGGCCTGCTGCTGCCGGTGCATCCCGTCCACTCCCGTTTCCCACGGTTGGGACGTGCAAGCGAGGCTCCGGATGGCGCGGCCACGCTCACGCCCTGTGCGTCGACCATGGACCCTTCCGGCCCCGCGGTCAACCCCGTCCACGACCCTTCCCACCCGCTCGTCCAGTTGTATACACCCATTGGGGGAAGTGTAGGTTTGCCCTCCGAGGCCAGGTGAGCGATTCCGGGGGTACGGTGGTGGGCACGCGCGCGCGGTGGACCGTCCTGGCGCTGGGCTGCGCCGCTGTCCTCCTCCCCGCAGCCGCCGCCGCCGGAGCGGCCCCCCCCACCCCGGTCCGGGTCACCTCGCCTGCCGCGGACGCCGTCGTGCGGACCCCGGCCGTGACCGTGGTCGCCCGCGTCCCGGCGGCCGTCGCCCGCGTGCGGGTGCGCGTGAACCGGCGCCACGCCGGCGCCACCCCGTGCGTCCGGGGCGTCTGCAGGATGCGCGTCACCCGCGCGCAGGGGCTGCGGCCCGGCGCGAACGTGATCGCCGTCGGGGCGAAGGCCGCCGGGCGGCCCGCCGGGCGCGACGGCACGGTGTTCGAGATGGTGCGGCGCAGCCCGGGCCTGGTCTCGGTGCGCGTGCCCCGCAGGGTCGGGGGATGGCTGGTCATCCGTAGCCGGGTCCCCCGGGACGGGCAGTTCCGCTTCGTGGTCACCCTCAACGGCAAGCGCATCGACCGCCTGTTCGACGGGCAGCCGGGACCGGAGCTGCGCCTGCGCATGGGCGCCGGCGAGGGGGTCCGCCACGGCCGCAACGTCGTGCGCGTGTCCCTCATCGACCGGCGGGGGCGCGAGGACGTGCAGACCCGCTCCTTCCGCGTGGCGGCGCGGCTGCCGATCGCGGCCGCCGGGCCCGACCGGGTGACCCGCGGCAACGCGCCGGTGACGCTCACGGCCGCCCGCACGCGCCCCGCGCGCGGCGGCGGCGAGGTGGCCTACCGCTGGACGGTGGTGTCCGCCCCGCCGGCCCTGCTCACCCTGCAGCAGCCGGACTCGCCGAGCCTCACGTTCTCCCCGCCGGCCGTCGGGCGCTACGTGCTCCGGATGACCGCAACCCAGACGAGCGGCCCGAACGCCGGCGCCACGACGAGCGACCTGGTGACCGTGACCTCCGGTCCCACCACCCCGCCGATCGGCATCCCCCTCGACACCGGCGCGACCTCCGGCGGCGCGCCCGCGGTCACCGTCGGGGGCGACGCCTACGCCCTCGGGTCGGGCGACGCCGTCATCGCCCTCGCCCTCGACCGGGGCACGCTCCAGCAGCTCATGCCGACGACGAGCTACGCGGCGAACGAGGCCTCCCAGGCGCTGTCCGACATGAAGAACGCCGCGCCGAAGACGGGCAGCGCCCTGGTGGTGCTGGTGAACGTCCCGGGCCAGGCGCTCACGGACAAGAACTGGGGCAAGGTGGTGACCTACGCCGGCGGGACGGCCCCGGCGACGTACTTCACGTCGGGCAGCACGACCGGCTTCGCCGTGATCGGGACCGTGGGCGACGCCGGCAACGCCTACGCGCTCTTCCCGCCCGCCGGCACGACCTATCCGCCCGCCATCGACGGCTACCTGCAGGTGGCCTCGAACGGGGTCGACTACCTCTTCGCGCCGGGGGACTACCCGTCGTTCGACACCTCGTCAAGCACGGGGACGCTGTCGAACACGATGACGATCAACGGGACCGAGTACCCGTCGGATCCGATGCCGTCGTGCGCGACGGGCGGTTTCCAGATGCTCATCGTGTCCTCCCTGACGATGGAGGTGCAGCTCAACAAGACGACCGCGACCGCCGGGTGTCCTGACGACGCGAACCAGCAGGTCATCCTCGGCTCGAACCTGGCGAGCCTGCCGATCCAGGACTACTTCGCCCCGTCGGTTGTGCTGCTGCAGAGCATCGGGGCCCCGCGGGACGTCTCCGCGGCCGGCGGCGTCCAGTGGGCGCGGCTCGCCGGGATCATCGCGACGCTCGGGGGCACGGCGGAGGTCTTCTGGAACGCCGGCGGCTCGGCGAGCCAGCCCTACGCGCTCGCCGGCGTCCCCGGCGCAGGCCCGGGCGGCGGGGTCGAGGCCAGCGCCGCCCTCACGGGCGGCCCCGGGCGCGTGTCCGGGCTGATGCGGCACACGAAGGCGTGGACCTACGCCCCGTCGCTCGGCTCTCCCGGCGGGACGCCGGTGCCGATGGCGCCGGGCATCGCCTACCAGGCGCCCACGCCGTGGCCCCTCTCGCAGACCCCGGCCCACATCGCGGCCCAGAACGACATCGCCACGCGCCTCGGCCTGGTCCCGGACGCCTCCAACTCATGCGAGCTCCCGGCGCCCCCCGGGCCCCGCGGCCTCTACTGCAGCGACGAGAACTGGACGAACCAGCGCATCAGCCTCAACCAGCTCAGCTACGAGACGACGCCGGCGTACACCAGCGAGCAGTTCACCGCCGTCCAGAACCAGCTGAACACGGAGTTCACCTACGTCGCGAACCTCTACTCCTCGACCGCCCAGATGGAGAAGGTGCTCGGCCGGGAGTCCCAGGGCGCCCAGGTCGACCTCAACACGATCGTCCAGCAAGTGGTCTCCGACGTGGAGTCCGACGGCAGCGTGGGCGCCAACATGAGCACGGTCCTCGCGGACGTCCTCAACGGCCTGTCCTACGCCATCGGCGGCGGTGCGGGCGCGAACATCGCGAAGGCCCTGGCGACCCTGCTCCAGGTGTCCGCCACCTCGGCCCAGGACGCGACGACCGGCCTGCCGCTCAACGAGCGGATCCAGGTGCGCGCGAAGGACCTCGGCACCGAGATGGACGCCTACTACCAGGCCGCCGACGACGGCCTCGCCCACATCGTGGACATCATCGTGAGCGACTGGGGCAAGCTGAGCGCCGCGAGCACCAACCCCGTCTTCTCACCGGTGAGCACGCGCACCCAGAACCAGACGGTGACGATGTCGTCGGCCGCCGTGTCGGGGTACGTGTGGGGGCAGCTCATGCCCATGGGCTACCAGCTGGACATCCTCCAGCCGGGCAAGCTCAACCCGAACCCGTCGAACCCCGCGACCTACCAGTGCTCGCAGGACAGCGCCTACAACCCGGAGGTCGTCTACTACCACCCGTTCGGATCGCTGAACCCGGTGACGGTGGCGCAGCTCCAGACCCCGGTGGCCGGGTCGAGCTCGGTGACGATGCTGCCGGTGGTCGCCGCCCAGCGGGGCGCCGCGCTGCCGGGGGACGACACGTACTTCAGCGAGTTCCCGTCGAGCCCGCCGGCCGGGCAGATGAACACCCTGTTCAGCTCGATCGTCTCCGGGGGCTACGGCCAGTTCCCGGCGGCGTTCCTGCCCAAGTGGTTCGGGACGAAGTACACCTCGATCACCTGCTGACCTGACGGCGGACTTCGTCCCGCTCGGCCGAGGCCGGGCGGGACCGTCCGTGCGAGGCTCGCGGCGATGGGCGACTCCGGGCTCGTTGCGATCGCGCTGCTCCTGCTGCTGTACGCGGCGGTCTCGCGGCGCCTGACGGGCTCCCCGGTGACGCCGGCCATCGTCTTCGTCGTCCTCGGGATCCTCGTGAGCGACGAGGCGCTGGGCTGGCTCGACCCGGGCATCGAGAGCGAGTCGGTGCGCCTGGTGGCGGAGGCGACGCTCACCTTCGTCCTCTTCTCCGACGCCTCGCGGATCGACTTCGGCACCCTGCGGCGCGAGTACGCGGTGCCGGTGCGGCTGCTGGCGATCGGGCTGCCACTGACCATCGTCGCCGGCGCCCTCGCCGGCGTCGCGGTGCTCGGCGAGCTGCTGCTCATCGAGGCGATCGCCCTCGCGATCGTGCTCGCCCCGACGGACGCGGCCCTCGGCCAGGCCGTCGTGACGGACGAGCGCATCCCCTCCCGCGTCCGCCAGGGGCTCAACGTCGAGAGCGGCCTCAACGACGGCATCTGCGTCCCCCTGCTGCTGATCGCGATCGCGGTCGCCCGGGCGGAGGAGGGCGCGACGGGGGCCGGCGCCGCCGCGCGGCTCGTGGCCGAGCAGATCGGCTACGGGGTGCTCGGCGGCGTCATCGCGGGGCTGGCCGCGGCGGCCGTGGTCCGGCTGTGCGTCCCCCGCGGCTTCGTCGATTCGCTCTGGCTCCGCACCGTGCCCGTCGCCGGCGCCGTCATCGCCTACGGCGTCGCCGACTGGATGGGCGGCAGCGGGTTCATCGCGGCCTTCGTCGGGGGCGCCGTGTTCGGCGGCCTGCGGCGCTACGGCGGCGAGGAGGCGACCGACCTGCTGGAGGAGGCGGGCAACGTCCTCGGCGCCGTCACCTTCATCCTCTTCGGCGCCGTGATGCTCGTCCCCGTGCTCGACGAGATCACCGTCGAGGTCGTCGTCTACGCGCTCCTCAGCCTCACCGTGGTCCGGATGCTCCCCGTGGCCGTGGCGATGCTCGGCAGCGGCGCCCGGCTCCCGACGGTCGCCTTCCTCGGCTGGTTCGGCCCGCGCGGCCTCGCCTCGATCGTGTTCGCGGTGATCCTCGTCGACGAGGCCGCGCTCGAGAACGAGCCCACCCTGATGACGACGATCCTCGTCACCATCGCGCTGTCCGTCCTCCTCCACGGCATCACGGCCGCCCCGCTGGCGGCGCGGTACGCGCGCTGGTGGGCGGCGCATCCCCTCGACGTCCGGCCGCAGTTCGAGAACGCCCCGGCCACCGAGCAACGCGCCCGGAGGTGGACGCTCGGCCACCACGGGGCACCCGGACCCGGCGGGACCGGGTCGTCCCCGGGCCCCTGAGGGTTGGGCCGCGGTGGGCTATCCTGCCGTGCGCGGCCCCCAGGGGCCCGGGCCGACGTAGCTCAGCTGGTAGAGCACTTCACTCGTAATGAAGGGGTCCGGGGTTCGAGTCCCCGCGTCGGCTTCCCTTGACCAGCGCGATCCCGGGTAGAGGTCGCCTCGCGCTCAGCGGTCGCCGGGTACGAAACAGGTACAAGAGCCGCACGCGCCCGCCGGATCTGCTCCTCGGCCGGTACCCGCTCGACGCCCTCCAGTTCGTCCATGACGTGCTGGTACGTGTCGAGGCTCATCGACGGCGCGTGCCCGGCCTGCCGGGCGACCTCCACGATGGTCCGACCTTCGTAGAGCAGCAGCGAGCAGAAGCTGTGACGGAGGTCGTAGGGCCGCGCGCCGACGGCACCGGCCGCGAGCGCCGCGGGACGGAATCGGCGGCGCGCCCAGTTGCGCCAGTCGTCGCGCGCCCAGGGGCCGCCCGTAGCCGCCGGGAATACCAGGGCGTCATCCGTCGGCCGCCCTGAGGCGAGACGCCACTCGGTGAGGTCGGCGGCAAGCGGAGCGAGGAGCCGAACCGATCGAAGCCGGCCGGTCTTGGTCTCCTTCACCTCCCCGAGCGAGACGGATCGCTCGACGAGGATCGTGCGGTCGCGGACATGGTCCCAGGTGAGCCCGAGCGCCTCGCCGGGGCGGAGGCCCGCGTACGCGAGGACGGAGACGAGTGTGGCGCCCGGCAGGTCGCGGTCGGCGAGAAGGTGGGCGCGGAGCCGCTCGACGGCGGACGGTGCCAGCGGTCGGACGGCGCGCGCGCCGCTGCGCCGGCTTGCGGACGACCTTCGCCGGGTTGCCCGCGATGTAGCCCCACTCGGCCGCGCGCTGGAGGATGCCCTGAAGGATCACGAGCGTCTTGCGCTGCGCCGCGGGCCCGACGCCCGCGGCCGACAGCTCGCCGCGGAAGCGCTCGAGCACCTGAGGCGTGAGGTCACGAAGCCGGACGCCACCGATGCGCGGGAGAACGTGCCGATCCCAAAGGATCGCGTAGCCCTCCAACGTGGAGCGCGCGAGGTTCGGCTCGCCGTACAGCCGCCACCACTCTCGGGCGAACTCGGCGAGCGTCATCCGCGCCCCGGCGGATTCGAGCAGCTCGCCGGCGCGCTTGCGACGGCGGATCTCCGCGTCGAAGGCCTCGGCGTCGCGCTTGCGACCGAGGACCCGAGCGCGGTTCTGACCACCCTGGCGCCACCGGACCCGCCACACGGTCCCGCCCTGCCGATCGAGTCGCTCGATGCTCATGCGGCGGTGTCCTGGCGAGCGAGCATCGAGCGGAGGCCCTCGGCGGCGGCGGCGGCTTGCCGGACGACCGAGACGGCGACGGGAGCGGGCACACCGCGCACGAGCGCAGGCGCACCCTCAATCCACACGAGGAAGTCGTCCGGGTGGATACGAAGGCGCGAGCAGACGAGGCTTGCGTTCAGCTCGCCGCGCTCGATGGAGCGGTACACCGCGCGCCGCGAGAAGCCCGCGATTCGCGCCGCGTCAGCGACGGTCAGATACCGCGGGCCAACGCCGTCGAGAAGGACCTGAAGCCGGGCGCGGTCGAATGGAGTGGAGCCCGGTCCCGGAGGCTCGCCGTCGCTCCTCAGCATCTCCCCTCCCTCGTGTCCGAATCGCCGAGATCGGTCAATGCCTGACCGCCCGAAGATGGTCCGTACCACGCTGCGGACCAAGGTAGGCTATGGTCCGTACCATGTCAAGCAGGCAGGTCCGACACCGCGAGGTCCGGGAGGCGCTCGCTCACAAGATCACCGCCGGCGAGCTTCGTCCCGGCGACCGCCTGCCCGCGGAGAGGCAGCTCCAGGAGGACTTCGACTGCGCTCGGTCCGTCGTCCGTCAGGCCCTGGCCGCCCTGACGCGCGACGGCTGGATCATGTCGGCCTACCCCCGCGGCTACCTTGTCCTCGGTCCGCGCATCCCTTGGATCAGCCGGCTTCGGCTGCTGTCGACGGAACCCTGGACCGTCGAGATCGACTCCGTCCGCGAGGACGCAGCTCCGCCCAATGTTGCCGAGGCCTTAGAGATTGCGGTTGGCGCGTCGGTCGTCGTGCGGACCAGCCGTCTGGGATCCGACGACGGGAAGGAGGTATGGGGCGCCGGCGCCTCCTCCTACCCAGCCGAGGCTCTTTCGGAGGACTCGCGCAGGCTGCTGCTTGCCTCGGGGGAGATCACCTACGACGACCTCGAGGCCGCCTTCGGGCGCCGGATCGTCGGCTACCGCGAGACCATCCGCGCTCGCCAGCCCTCGGAACGTGAGACCCGAGACCTCGGCTTCCTTCCGTCCGATCCAGTTCTCGAGGTGCAGCGCATATCCAGAACTACTGGCCCCCCAATTTCGGCCTTCACCTTCGTCGGCCGCTCGGATCGCTTCGAAGTCGACTACCTGGTCGAGGCGTGACCCGGCAGACCGACGAGCCCGGCGGCCGTGTGAAGGACCTCTCTCGGGAGGACCCGCGCCCCATGGACGCCGTGCTCGACGGATACCCGTGGCTACCCAGAATGATCGACAAGGCCCGGGCCTCCAGGGCGGCGACGCTCGGGCCCTACTACCGGTACCCCTGTCCCATCGACCGAGACTGCCTCGACCGCCTCGGCCTCAGCGCGGATGCGTTCGCAGAAGTCGCCGTTGACGGACGCAACGACGCCGAGGTCTTAGAGCGGATCTCGCGCCTGGTTCCCGACCTGTCCAGACTGGCGAGCTTCGAACCCCTCCGACTCAACGCGTCTCTACATCGCGACGGTTCGTGAAGCGAGTCGCCTACTAGGCGGTCCGCAGCCCTTCCCGTAGACGAGAGAGGGGCACTCGGTCGCCGCCTATCTCAGCCTCCCAGAACGTCCACCCGTTCTGGTTCCTGCCCAGGACCGCCATCGCGGCGAGGGAGGGCGACCGGAAGACGCCAACGCCCTCGACGGCGATCGAACCGTCGTCGCAGACCTTTCCCACCGCTCCTGCTCTCCTGCCGACGAGGCGCTGTCCCGTCTCCAGAACCCCGGCCCCCAGGAGATCCTTCACGGTTAGGTCGCTCCTTGGCACGCGCCGGATGATTGCGGTTCCGGTCCCCCGACTCAAGCTCGCTCTTCGCCCCGCTGCGATACTAGTCGCGCTGCATCCTGACAACCCACACTCTCAGGGGCTGGCCGTATTGGAGCTCCACGAAGCCCTCACCGACATGGGCAAGATCTACCGCGCCGATCCCGTGAAGGCGGTCCGCGGTCAAGGCTTCATCACCATTCTCCACGGCTACCTGATCAGCGAACTCCGGAGGCGCCTGTCCCCGGAAGCGCATCGTCGAGGGATCACCGTGCGTCCGGAGGTGACCATCCTGGGCTCCCACAAGCCGAAGGACGTGGACCTCGCCGTCATGCACCCCGATAACGGTCCTCTGGTCATGATCGGAGTCCGTAGCCAGATGAGTTCGGTCGGCAAGAACGCGCTCAACTACTACGAGGGAATCGTCGGCGAGTGCATCAGCATCCAGGATCGCTTCCCCATGTCCACGATCGGCTACGTCTACCTCATGCCGTTGAAGCCAATCAAGTTAGGCCGCGAGAAGGAGACGATCGACCACCGGCGGTACGCCCGCATGTACGACGCTGTCACCGGTCGAACCGGGCAGGACTACAAGAACATCCGAGGTGTTTACGATGAGTTCGCGTACATGGTTGTGGACTTCACCACACACCCCCCCGAACTCGCGGACCACGTATACAAAGGGGCGGTGGACCACGATCTTTCGATCTCTACGTTCGCTGACCGACTCGTCGCCACCTTCAAGGCGCGCATGCTGTTCTGGGACATCTTCCTCTAGGCAGAAAGCCGGACCTCCGCCGAGGGTCCTTCACCTCGCATCGACGTCCGCCAGCGACGTAGCTGCGCGACGCCCTCCCGAACCAACTCGATCTCCGTTCGATCGAGCCCCATCGCGCTCTCGAGAACGGAGCGGTCACCCACACGGAACGCTTCCTCGGCGAGGCCTTGGCGACTCAGCTCGTGAATCGCGGCAACGTGTCCAGGTGGCGCGCTGCGCACTCTCGGAACGCGCACCCGCCCGGCCTCATTCGGCACCAAGACCATGACTCCGCCCCCGAGCGAGTGCACCTCGAGTTCAAGCCAGAGTAGCGTCAGCGATGTGTACCAGGCCGAGACCAGTTCGGCGCCGGTCCCGCTCAGCAGATAGCCACACAACATGCTGTTCGAAGCGACAAGGCCAGCGTCGTTCAGGGCGAGGCCGGGGCGCTCGCTAAAGACAGGCAAGAGCACGTCAGGAACGCGCACACCCGGGGTCACATACCAAGGATCGCGCACGCGACACTTATAGCGCTCCGCAACACCCTGCCGCTCGCCAAGCGCGATATACCGCTGCTCCCCAGAAGTCAGCGAGTCGCCTGGCAGGAAGAGATGCTCCGCCCCGCACTCGGGAAGTGCTGAAGTGAGAATGCCTGCACCCCGGAAACGGCGCGCCGTAGCGATCGTAGGCATCAGGCTCGTACCAGGGAGACGATAGTGCTCCGCGACAGCGGCGTCGGGATGGAAATAGCCCTTGTCGCCACAGACGTAGCCAATGTTCCAGCGGACGACCTCTCGGGCCTCCACCGTCTCGGCGACCAACCTTGGAAGAAGTCGCCGGAGAGGCCTCGGAAGGACGGCTTCTGCAAAGGGCTTCTCACCACTCAGGATCGACCGGATCGGGACCGACGTACGGGTTTCGGCACTGTCCAGATTGAGCTTGCTGGCTGACGCGTAGGTCTCAAACTCCACCGTGTCGGTCCTGTCCCCCCATCCGTCAGCAAGCAAGAGGACTACATCCTGAGACAGCTCGGGGAACAGGCGGTCGAATACCCGCACCAGCCGCAGAGATTCGAAGTGTGCGCCAAGGTGCGACCAGAGGCTGCGCGCATAGCGCACATAGGTGAAGTCAAAGGGGAGGACCAGCGCGAGTCGGCCGCTGGGCGCGAGGAAACGCGTGGCATGGAGAACAAAGGGCATCCAGACGCTTCCACTTGGGTCCATGTCCTGCCCTAGGACCGCTTTCGCCGCCGAAAGAGCGGCATCCCTTGCCGTGGCCTGGAGGTGGCGGAGTCGAACGTACGGCGGGTTGCCGATGATGACGTCCACCTCGAATGGCCTGACCGTCAAGAAATCGCGATTGATGGCCCGGCCCGGAGGGAGTAGCTCGGCGGCCAACGCGAGTTCAAGAGCAGCCGCCTCTAGCTCGACCCCCCAGGCCTGGAGATGAGGGTCGTGATTCTGGGAAACGCGTTGATTCACGGCGACTATGAAGTTGCCGTCACCCATGCTTGGTTCGAGCACACGCTCTCGACCCGTTCGCACGGCCCACGCCGCCATGTAGTCGGCCGCTGTGCTGGGGGTATAGAAGGCGCCCGTCAGCCTTTGTTGGCTGAAACTGTGGGCACGTGGGCGGGACCTCAAGAACTCAGGCGGCATCGCGGGCGGCTCTCGGGTTGGGCAGCGGCGTCCTCGGGCGCTGGAGGACAACCTACCCGCGCACTCGGACGGTTTCGGGCACGAGGATGCGGCGGGTAGCGTTGCCGGCCACTCCGGTGCATCCGGGGGCCCGGTTCCTTGTGCGCACCCCCCAGGCGTGGAAGGCTGGCCCCGCGTGGACGTGCGCCTCGTCACCCAGCCGTACTCGGAGGGCCTCCGTCTGCAGGACTTCGTCGCTCTCGCAACGCGGGATGCGCGATGTTCTCAGTTCGAGATGGTTGTGGCGTGGGTTCTCCACTCTGGGGTCAGCGTGGTCCGACCCGCGATCGATGCCTTTCGCGAACGCGGTGGCGTTGTCCGTGTGATCGCCGGGATCAGCTTGGGGGGGACGAGCCGGCAAGGTCTTGAGGACATCATCGAGATGGCGACCGACGGGTTCGTCTTCCACCTCCCAGGGCGAACCTTCCATCCAAAGGTCTACCTGGCGACCGGAGACGAATGGGCACTTGCCCTGATCGGATCTCACAATCTGACCCGTGGCGGCACAATGACTAACTTCGAGGCTGGGGTCGTGGCCGAGCTTGATCTCAGCGCCCAAGCGGACGCAGCGTTCTATGCATCGCTCCGAGAGTTCATCGATGGCCTTACCGAAGACTCGGCGGTGTGCCGCAAGCTCGATGCTCATTTTCTCGAGGAGCTGATCAGCAGCGGTCGTTACCCCTTGGCCGACGAATCTGCGGAGGGCGGGACCCGCTGGGATCGCCCGCCGCCGGACCCTAGCGGCACGGGCGCGGAGCTTTTCGGTGCTTCGCAGCGGTCCCTGGGCGTCGGTCCCGCAAGAGCGGCCGCACAGCGGCTTCCGTCCGAGGTGCCATTGGGGGCCACCACGACTCAGGGCGCACCGAGGGGGTCGTCGGCCAACAGCCCTGGCCGGATGGCACGCAGGTGGTTCAAGAAGCTTCGCGCGGCTGATGCGCAGCAACTCGTCGGCGGCCACCCCTCGAACACCATGACGCTCGTGGCCGCCGGCCATCCGGTTCCCACCGACAGCTACTTCAGGGATGTGTTCTTTGGCGACGCTTCGTGGGAGGTAGCTGCGAGCCGATCGGGACGCGCACGCGAAGTCGCCGAAATAGAATGCGAGATCGAAGTCCTTGGCAAGTCGCACGGCAGCGAGGTATTCACCATCCGTCACACGCCGGACTACGACTCGGGTCAGAACAATCGCACCACCGAGTTGGTCTGGGGAGAGTTCGGCCACTTCTTGCGCGCAAACGATTTGACCGAGCACTACGCGGTCCTCGAGCGAACGACGGACGGCCGTAGTCGGCTCATCATCGCGGAGGAGCCTCCGGGCCCGTTCCAGGAGTAGTGAGTGAGATTCGGTGACGGCGGCGGGGGGACCTGCCAGCATCATCTTCGCCGAGCGATTCGAAGGGCGCCGCGTGAGAACTTTCTCTACTCCTTCAAGGCGTGCGGCGTAAGCGCCGGCGGCCCGCTGCCTTCGGACGCCTTTACCCCTGCGCTTCGCTTCGGGGCCGGCGTCGCGGCCCACCGGCTCCTTCCCGCCCGCGAATAGGGCAAGGAGCATCGCTGGAGCCGAGCCTCGGCAGCGAGGATGGTTCACGATCGCCGACGAACTCATCGATGCATCACCGCTCCGGTGGGGCGCACGCCAAGCCGCGCCGCTCGCTGAGCGCAGCGTCGTGCCGTTCGCGGAGACTGGCCTCCACCGCTGCCGCGAGCAGCGCGTCACCCGGACCCGCGTAACCGGACCCCAGGTACTCCCAGGTGGCGACAACGGCAGTTGATTCACCTTTGCATGGACCGGCGGCATCTTGGGCTGCACGGTAGTCGGCGCGCTCCGCGCGGAGCTGCGACAGAGTGATCGAATACTGGCGCGACTTCGTGACGAAGTGGCCGCGAAACCCGAGGTTGGTGGCCCACCGACCCAATGCCGCGAACGCCGGCCGTCCGGAGAGTCGGAGCGCGGCCGTCACCATCTGGACGAGGTGCTCCGGGACGCCGCCGTCGCGGAGGTAGTCGGGAGCGGTCCGACGGGTCGTGATCGCTTCGTGTGAGCACTTCGAGGAGTACTTGGCGATGTAGGCCGCCACGGCCTCGGGGCACACGGTCTCGGCGTCTCCATTGCCGAGCGCACGTACGTGCACCTGGGCCCCGAAGCGGGCGGTGACCATCTCGCCGTTGGCGCCGGGCACCGCGGCATGCGCACGACGGGCGGCGTGCTCGATGGCTCTACAGAGCGCGTCGGGCGACACCGGAAGCGGCGCGGACAACCCGGGCCCCTCCGGCCCGTCGAGCAGGATGATCGCGTGGAGATGGACCAGCCCCCTCGCCTGGAACTCCGCGACCTTCACGTAGCTGATGCGGAGGCGGTCGCGCAGTTCGTTCTCCGTCAGCCCTGCTTGGCGGGCCAGCACTCGAGCGAGATCGATGACGAAGCGGCGCCAGAGCTCGGGCGCGTGCCAGTTCCAGAGCACCGCGCCCTCGTAGTCGTAGTCGTCGGGATCAAGCGGCGCGCCGAGGAGAGGGTCGTCCGCGGTATGCAGGACGCCGCAGCCGCAGGGGCGCCCGTCGTCCCGGCGGGTGTGAACGGCGCCGAACGATGGAGCGGTGAGGGTCACGAAGGCCTGCGGGTGCGAGCGAACGGTCTCGGGGACGCCCTTCCGCCCGCCGGCCAGGCCCGCGTAGACGAGCTGCCACATGTCGCCGCGGTACTCGTGGGCGCACGAAGGACAGCAGGCCTCACGACGATTCCGGCAGCGGACCATGAGGACCCCGTCGGGCTCGTCGGCCGTGGAGTACGTGAGCCGGCCCCCGCGCATCACCCGACCGCGGAGCCGGATCGGCCGGCGGCATCCCCCGGTCCGCTCGACCTGCTCGAGCCACCGCTCACGGCCAGGATCGGAGACTCGGGCAACGAGGCCCGCGATCGTGGCACGGTCAGGCAGTGAGATGGCGGTCGGGTGAATCACGCCGCCTGCTTTTCAGCGACGGCCTGCGGTCGGGTCGGCGCGTACTCCGCTGCCATCGCGGCGATGTCATGGTCGGTGACGTAAGCAGCCCGGACCCGCGAGGGCTCGCGAACGCCGTCGAGTCGCACGTAGCCGACGCCGGGAAGCGCATCAGGGATACGGTCGCAGCGGGCGCCACGACCGCGGGCCCCGTCACCGAGGACCATGTCCGACTGTCCCGGTTCGTCGAGGCGCAGGGCGACGCGCGCCGGGATGAGGTTCCGGAGCGTCAGCACCTCCTTGCGGGGGTCCTGGAGGGCGGCGATCACCGACACGCCGACGGCCCTCCCTTGCGTCAGCAGCAGCCCGAGGGCGTTCGCCGTCCGCTCCCGGAGCTTGCGATCGGGCAGGTAGGCCGAGAGCGTCGCCACCTCGTCCACCACCACCAGGATGAACGGCTCCTCGGGAGTGGGCTCGTGCAGGCGGGTGACCCCGGCGAGCCGGCGAGCGCGGTCCTGCATCACCGCGACCGGCTCGTCGAGCAGATCGGCCATGGCGAGGAAGTCCTCGCCGCAGAAACGGGCGAACAGCGCCCGGCCGGGTCCCAGCTCCATGCCGCCCTTGGGGTCGATCGCCCAGACCGCGACCCAGCCGTCACGAATGCCGGGCGCGAGGCCCCGAAGGAGCGACCAGAGCACGGAGCCCTTGCCCGAGCCGGTCGCCCCGGCGATCAGCAGATGCGTGCCGAGGACACGCAAGGTCCAGGGCTCGCCGTCCTCGCGCAGCCCCACGGCGACCGCCGAGGGATCGGCAAACTCGGGCACCGACAGGGCGGGCACAACCGCGGTCAACGGATCGCGGGTCGGCAGCTCCAGCCAGAGCCAGCCGGGCCGGTGCTCGTGGACGCGGCAGTCGCGGGCACCGAAGGAGTGCGCCAGCTCGGGCGCCACCCGCTCGACGTCCTCGGTGCACTGGCCGACCCGGAGCCGGATGAGGACGCGGTCGCACCAGGGGGTGCTGACGACCTTGCGAAGCCGGGGAACGGCCTCCGAATCGCGGTAGCGCTTGCGAGGCCGAACATCGTCATTACCGCCCGCCAGCGAAGCTCGTAGATCCAGAGGCGCCGCCAGCCGGTGCGGGCGCGCCGGCCGATCGCCCATGAGAAGGAGCGCCGGGGGGCGAGGCGCCAGACCAGCAGGCCGATGGCGACGAGGATCGCCCAGCCGGTCGCCTGCTCGGGGCTCGTCCACCACAAGAGCGCCGCCGTGCCGGCCATCGGCACGCTCAGCATCGGCCGCCGCGCGATGCCCCAGACGATCCTCAGCACGACGCCGATGACCGACTCGAGGAACTCGGCGATCGTGTCCTCGATCGAGTGGGAACGAGGGCCGCGGGGATCGCCCTGCACACCTCAGCCCTCCCCGTCGTTGAGGACTGCATCGCCCTCACCAGGGAGGCGGAGCCAGCCCGGCTCGGGCTCGTTGACCTGGCGGCCGACGAGCGCCGGTGGGGCGCCAGAGTCGAAGACGCGGACGGTGACGTGGCCGGTCTCGATCACGACGACGCTCTCGTGCGGTGCGGACGAGTACCGAGGCGCCGGAGCGGCCCAGCCTCGTCCGCCCTCGTAGAGCACCGCGAGCGCGAAGACGCTGGCGGCGAGCGCGATCAGGATGGGAACCCAGGGGAACTCGCTGAGGACGGCGCAGACGATCGCCAGGAGGAGCGCCCCCGCCGCGATGCGACGGGGGCCGGTGGTGGACAGGTCGCGGTTCACGGCCGGCTACGCGGCCGCGGCCTTGGGGGCCGCCAGCGGCTCGATGGCGCTCGCACGGAAGGTGATGCCGTGGCGGTTGTCCATCGACCAGGGCGCCGCCGTCAGGCCGGAGACCCGGATCGGCTGGCCCTGGCGGATGCCCTTCGGCTCGCCGGGGATACGGATGGGCCAGACCTCGGCGCCCTCCTCACCGCCCAGGGCGACCACGTCCACGGCGTAGAGCACCTCGCCGGTGGCCTTGTCGGCGCGCGGGCGGCCCTCCATGTCGAGCACCGGCCGCGGGTCGCTGCCAGCGATGAAGGTCAGGGTGGTGGTGTCGATCGGAATACGCATCGTCGCTCCTTCTCGAGTCACAGAGTCGGGGGGAGCGGCGATGGGAGGCGGCCGGGCGAGGTACCAAACGGGTACATCGGCCCGTGCGCGAGGCTCAGCGGCGGTGCACGGCGCGGCTTTCGAAATCGCGGCGTGTGCAGGGAAGGGCATGGCCCGTCATGCCTCGCCGTGATCGTTCGTTCCGCCGTCCGGAGTCCCTCGTAATCAAGGGGTCCGGGGTTCGAGTCCCCGCGTCGGCTTCCCTTTCTCGGGGCACAACGCACGTAGGGGTCAACAGCAGGATCGATAGGACCGTCCGCCGCGTCGTGGCGGCAGTTCTTCTCTGAGGTCGCGGCGCGATCGCCGATGGTCCGGCGGCGGAAGTCCGCGCCCAGCCATCCGGTGGCGGGCTCCCAGAGTTCCGCGCGCACGCCGTCCGCCATCTCGAGCGTCCACCGTTGGGGACGCCGTACCCGTCGATCGTAGCGGCGACGGGACTGCGGACTGGCGAGGCGTTGGCGCTGCGATGGCGAGACATCAACCCCCGCCGCGTGAACGTCCGTCGGGCTCTGAGCCGGTCCGGGACCATCGGACCGCCCAGGTCACGCGCAGGTCCGCGAGATGTCCCGGTGCCGCGGCGCCCCGCCCAACTGGACGATCTGCTCACCGGCCTGCCGGTCCGCCGTGCCCCCGACGTGGAGTGGCGAGCGGTCGTCATCTCCTGGAGCGACGGGCGACCGGGGGGATGCTCGCCCCCACCATCGTCGCAACTACCCGGGATCTGTGTGAGATCCTGCGCGAGAGGGTTGTGCTCGCCGATGTGCTCCCCCCGCCGGCCGAGGTCAGCGCGCTTCTCGATCGGGGAGCTAGGCTCCTCGAGTCCCTCCGAGGACGCCTCGCGGGCGCCGGGCTCGCGCCCCGCCATTCGGGGCTTCAGCGCAGAGCGGACTACGTCGGCAGCTACGTCGACGTCCCGCTTCCCGACGAAGTGGCGCAACTCTGGCCCCATATCTCCCCTCGCGGGGTCGCTACAACCTCCGCGGCCGGCCCGACCCGCTGGTGGTCGTCGCTAGCAGGAAGGACGGCTCGAGCCACGCGGAAATGGGGCGAGCGCTTCGTCCCCGCGGGCTCCGTTGGTGCACGTACCGTGAGGGCCCCGGGGCTATCGTGCGTTTCTTGAGACCGAGGCGATCTGGAGCGCCGTGTCCGGCGGCGGCGGCGGCGCGAAGCCTTGCCGCCGAGTGACTTCTCTCCCTCGTGGACCAACTCAGGCGCAGCGCCCAATGACGCCGCCCATCGCCGCGCCCGAATCGCGGACGGGCGACGCGTGGCAGCACGGGCTGCAGACTCGGCTGTGCGTCAACCCTCGACGACCCGAAGAACGCGGCTCTGCGCGGGCGAATCCCCGACCTCGGCTCGCGGCTCGTCGATCTCGCAATAGTCGCACCGCTCGAACAGCCGCACGAGGCGCGCGACGCACTTCCGGCCAGAGCTGTCACCGGACGAGCGGCATCGCCCGGCCCGATGCCCAGGGCATACTCGCGTCGCGAGGACCCGAGACCTAGAGTCCGGCGCATGCAATGGCTCGGATACTGGTTCGGACCCAGCGGCTCCGGACCCGTCGATCATGGATGGCTCGCGCTCGGTGACCTGACGGTTCTCATGGGCGCGAACGACGTGGGCAAGTCCCGCCTGCTCCGTCGCCTTGAGGGAGATCTCGACGCCCTTGAGGCGCTCAGCGAGGGGTCTTCACCACCAAACGCGCTCCTCTTTGTCGAGATGGAGCCGGACGAATTCACCTCGGTGTTCGAAGCCGTTGTGAACGAGGACGCGCCTGGGCGCGGCCCTGATCTCAACGAGTACCCGAACAAGCTCGCGCTGCTCGACGACGCTCGCGATCGGTTCGGATCCCATCCGGGAGCGACAGAGACCCTGCGTCTCCTCGAGGACTCGCGCACGGTCGCCGTTGAGCCGACTGCGATCACGACCCCCGGGGGTTCGCGCCCCGGCCTGCTGCTCCACTGGTGCGCGCCCCCGCTGGCCGAGCTGGACCCGGACCTCCGGACAGCGGTCCAGCGCTTTGTTCGTGAGGACACCCCGCCAGATGGAGATCTGGATCCCCAGGCCCCGACCATTGTTATTCGCATCGGTGAGATCGAGGCGCCGCTCCTGCCAGCGCCCGTCCGCCTGCCGGTCGATGAGACGCTCCTACTTGAGCAGGCGGAGGAGGCGGTCTCTCAATTCCTGACGGTCATGCTTCTCTTCGACCGCCTGCAGGCGGGCGACCGAGACCTCGCCCGGATGATCGAAGATGGACACGCATTGCGATACCTCGAGGAGCGGCCAGATCCTGCTGAGCTCTGGTTGGACGACCCAGGGCCGCATTCGGCGTGCGTCAGGGGCGACGCACTCCTGGCTCTCGAGCTGATCACGCGGGCCGCGAACGCCGCGCGCGCCCCCTTCCTCGAACAGCGCTACGGGCTGTCCGTGCAGCCCGCGCCGCTCGGGGCATGGGGGCGCCGACCACCGCTCGAGATCTCCCTGCTCCCCCACGAGCCGCCGACCGAGGGTGAGGCACGCGGCGTTGGAGTCAGGCCGTTTCCACTCGCTGACGCGGCGGACGGCCTTCGGCTGTGGGCCCAGTTGGCGGTAGCCGAAGGGCTGGACGCGCTGCGCACGACGACCTCGCACCTGCTCAACACCCTCGGGATTGCGGCTGGCGACGTCTTTGAGGGGGTTGACAGCGAGGTCCTCGAAATGGGCAGCGACGTCTTCCAGTTGATCGAGGAGCTCAAAGTCACGAGGTCTCTTCCAAGCTGGCTCGGGGACACTCGACCGTTACCGCTGGAGGAACGTCTCGCGTGGTGGACCGCGGCCGTGAGCACGCGATCTGGCTCCGTCGCCGCGCGGGCATACAGAGCGGTAAGGCCTCCGCTCTACCTCGTCGATGAGCCCGAGCGCCACCTCAACCCGAGGCTCGCCCGAGAGGCAGCGCGTTGGCTCGAACGGTGGCTGGGCGAACACCGCTCACAGGCGATCGTGGTTTCCCACGCGGTTGCGTTCCTCGCGGCGGGCCCGGACACGAGCTACACGCTCGTGGAGCGCGGCGCAGACTGGGCGTCGCTCAGGCCCTTCAGTCCGGATGAGCTGAATGCGATGACCGATATCGCGCAGTCGTTGGGTCTGGACCACGGCGAACTGCTGGGGCTCACGCGGCTCCTGCTCTTCGTCGAGGGGCTCGGGGATCGCGCTGTCCTAGAAGAGCTCTTTGGCCCTCGTCTCCGACGCTCGGGCATCGTGGTGGTCCCCATCTCGGGCACGAAGAACCATCCGGTCATCGTCGAGGGCGACGTCCTGCTGCGCTATTGCGCGACCCGAGCCGCGGTCGCGTTCGACTCCCTGAGTGCCAAGTGCGTCGAGCAACTCAGGAACGATCTGGTCTTCCGGCGCAAGGCGTACGCACAGCGTGGGAGTACGGAGTGCAAGAACATGGCGCAGCTTCTCGACGCCGCCGACCGAGTGGAACGCGACATCGCGCCCTTGCCGCTGGACGCCCCCGACATGTTCGACCTGCTCGATGACGAGGTTCTGCGAGAGTCTTTCCCCGAGTGGCCCGGCCACGCGGAGGCTCAGCGCGCGTACGGCCTCGACCGCCCCCGCGACGGGGGCTATTGGACCCACGTGCGGGCCGAGTACGGTGCTGGCAAAGAGGTTGCAGTCCTCGCAGCGGCCGCGGCCAGGATGCGAGAGCTCGGACGAATTCCGCTCGTTCTCGAAGCACTGATGGAGAAGGCCGAGCGTTTGGCTGACGAGCCGAAGCTCCTCTGACCGGAGATGCGGCCACACCGCCTGAGGCTTTCTGGATTGGGAAGCCTGGCGAGCGAAGGCACGGGCCTCGTCGAGGCGCCCCGGTTCCGCTTTCGAAGACGCAAGCGGGCCCCGTCGAGAGTCAACAGAGGAGTCGGGCTACAAGCTGGCTTGACGATCAGGCCCCGAGTCGCCCAATGCGCGAACTCCAAGATGTCGACCGCCTGCGCGAACTCAACTCGACCACCGTGAAGGCCGTCGCCGCGACGGCCTCCCGCCTCGTGCCGGCGGGTGACAGGTAGCCGAGGGCGGAGTGGCGGCGGCGCCGGTTGTACCAGCCCTCGATCCAGCGGAAGACCCCTCGCGGGCGGCGTTCCTGGTGCGGAAGCTGCGGCGGTGCACCGACGCGGCCGGCAACCGGGCGAGCCTCCGGCGCCCCGTGCAGATGGTCGTTCCGGCGCGACCCGCGACCTGACCGACGGGCGGGCCGCCCGTCGAGGTCAGGCCGGCGCCCCCCAGGTGACCGCGACCCAGACGTCGGTGGGGGTGTTCCTGCTGAACTCGAGTGGGATGGGGTCGGTCGGGGCGGCCGGGGTCTCGGTGAGGCGGGTGCCCTTGAGGTCGCCGAGCCCGACGCCGCCGAGGGCGTCCCGGACGGCGCTCCCGGCGAGGCCGACGGTGATGTTGCCGGCGA